>CAZKEM010000074.1:0-55052 GCA_964551835.1 uncultured Acidimicrobiaceae bacterium
CGAGCACTCCTGCTGAAGATGTCGCCAAAGCCGACGAAAGCCTCAAAGCAGGTCTAGCTATCCGAGGCCTTCTCGAAGCGGAACTGACGCCACGCCGAATAGTGACCAGGGCGTCGTTCGAAAATGCGATGGTGCTCGCGCTAGCTTTGGGGGGATCAACCAACGCGGTACTTCACCTCATCGCTATTGCCCATTCGTTCGGAATCGAGCTGACCATCGATGACTGGCTCCAGACCTCCAAGCATGTACCGCTTCTCGCCGACCTCAAACCGTCCGGAGCCTACGTTATGGAGGAGCTCCACGCCGTTGGCGGAGTCCCTGGAGTAATGAAGTACTTACTCGCCAACGAAATGCTCGACGGAGACCAGATGACGGTTACCGGTAAGACTATTACCGAAAACTTGGACGGCTTGCCTGAACTGAGCGACGCCCAGAAGGTTGTTTCATCACTCGAAGACCCGATCAAGCCGAACGGTCACATCTCGATTCTGCGTGGTAACCTAGCGCCCGGTGGCGCCGTCGGCAAAATCACTGGCAAACAAGGGATCGCCTTCAGTGGACCGGCTCGAGTATTTGACTCTGAAGAAGCCATGTTGGCTGGCCTGGAAAAGGGTCTTATCACCTCGGGTGACGTGATCGTTATTCGCTATGAAGGCCCGAAGGGCGGACCTGGAATGCCCGAAATGCTGACACCAACGTCAGCGCTCGCAGGGGCCGGTTTCCTCGACGATGTTGCACTTATCACCGATGGTCGTTTCTCGGGCGGAAGTCACGGCTTCATTGTTGGTCACGTTGTGCCAGAAGCTCAAGAAGGCGGTCCAATTGCGCTGGTGGCTGACGGCGACATGATAACGATCGACGACCACAGCAACGTGATTTCAGTTGATGTCAGCGATGAGGAGTTTGGTCAGCGGCGCCAAAATTGGGAGGCTCCCGCCTTCAAAGCTACGTCGGGCACTCTTTGGAAATATATAAAGAGCGTGACCGACGCTAGTGCAGGCTGTATTACCGATGGATAGCCGGTCTTTCTTTCGAAAAATTGCCGGTTCTCGGGGTCCGAGGGTGCTTCATCATGAGGCGGGTGGTCCAGTCATTTCACGCATTTAGGGTCGGTTCTGTCATGACAGTTCCGGTAGTTGTGTGTCGAAACCGCTAAAGGTTTTCTGAGGGTTGGTCCCGTGTTTACCTCCGAAACCCTCAAATTTCCGCTCTAGAAGTGTCATCTGAGGCCCTCGAGTGCCCCCGGTCACAGTGTTCGTGCGATCGTCAAGTAGTTCCCGAATGGGCGATTCCGTGGTAGAAATCTAACTTGTTAATTGTGTATGGAGACGGGTCTCACCGCTAGAGACGAACGGCACCTAAGCCTGAACTCACACGAAAGAAATTTCGTACTACGGTGATCTTGTTAAAGACTAAAACCCACATGGGGAGAGAAAAATGAAAAACCTAACCAAATTTGCCGCTGCTGCTGCTGTTGCAGCTCTTTCACTCGCTGCTTGCGGTAGCGACGCAGACACCACAGACACAACTGCTGGTGACACGGCTACTACCGCTGATGCTGGTGAAACCGAAACTACACCAGCTGCAGACGACACGGAGACAACTGAAGCTATGGCTGACACGGACACAACCGTCGCCGGTTAAGTTCGCTTTGCGGCACGATATGTGCTGCGTTTGAATAGAATTGACAATTGGGAATGGCTTCGGTCGTTCCCAATTGTAGTTTTGTGCCTGGACGAGCCTGCGTCGGATTCTTCATGTCAGTTCTGATCCGACGGGTTTGGAAAGCCGGTGACCTTCAATACTCTAAAGGTCATGACCACGTCAATCGACCTTATCGTAGTAGTGATGTAGCGCACGCTTCTTTCGTTGCGTGCGCTTAAGCCTCCCGCATCCGGGAGGCTTTCGTGTTTCTGCTGTAGCATTTTGTTGCTTCTGACCGTCTGTGATAACCCCCAACGTTTCAATCGAACCAAAGAAAAGGAGGCTTCGATGGCTAAACCACCACCACCGGAACCATCACCTCAACCGTCGAAAGAACAAGACGCCTCGCCTCTCAGGCTCAACGGCGCCCAAGCCGTTATCAAAGGCCTCGAGTCTGAAGGTGTGGAAGTCGTATTCGGTTATCCCGGCGGAGCGATTCTGCCGGTCTACGACCCGATTCTCGACTCGCCTATCCGCCATATCATGGCCCGGCATGAACAAGGCGCCGGGCATATGGCCGAAGGGTACGCCCACGTAACGGGTCGCCCCGGCGTCTGCATGGTCACGAGTGGGCCTGCTGCGACGAATGTCGTCACCCCGCTGGCCGATGCGTATCTTGACTCCGTTCCAATGGTGTGCATAACGGGGCAGGTTGCTCTGCCGAATATTGGTACCGACGCGTTTCAGGAAGTTGATACGACCGGAATCACCCGGTCGATCACCAAACACAACTTCTTAGTCACTCGAGCCGAAGATATTCCGCAGATCATTAAGGAAGCGTTCCACATAGCGACGACCGGGCGGCCGGGTCCCGTACTGATTGACATTCCTAAGAACGTGGTCAATGCGAACAACCCTGACGCATATTTCGATTGGTATTATCCGGAAGATGTCGAACTCCCAGGTTATAAACCTGTTTTAGAACCTAAGCCGGAAGCTGTCGCCGACGCGGTCGAGTTAATGCTGTCGGCGGAACGGCCAGTTCTCTATGTCGGTGGCGGCGTGCTCAAAGCGCGCGGTGCATCGATTCTGCAGAAGTTGGCCGAGCTCGGTAATATCCCAGTCGTGACAACGTTGATGGCTCGGGGTGCTGTGCCCGATAGTCACGAATTAACGCTTGGCATGCCCGGTATGCATGGAAATTACACTGCGGTGACTGCCATTCAGCGATCCGACCTGTTAATTGCGATGGGAAGCCGGTTCGATGACCGGGTCACGGGCAAAGTTTCCGAGTTCGCGCCCGATGCCCAAGTGATTCACGTAGATATCGACCCGGCCGAGCATGGCAAGATCCGCACCCCCGAGGTTTCAATCGTCGGTGACTGCCGAATCGCGATGGAACGGATGGTCGAAGCTATCGAATCTTCGTCGTCTGGCGAGCCTGCCCCATTTGCCGACCACACGCCGTGGATCAAGCAGATACGAAAGTGGCAGGACGACTACCCCTTGGTCTATAAGTCTTCCAAGGAGGGGGAATACGTCAAGCCCCAGTTCGTGCTCGAACAGCTCCGTGATTTAACTCCCGACGACACGATCGTTACTTCTGGCGTGGGTCAGCACCAGATGTGGGCTAGCCAGTACTGGAATTTCGAACACCCATACACCTGGGTAAACTCCGGTGGGTTAGGGACTATGGGTTTCTCAATTCCGGCTGCCATTGGCGCCAAAGTGGGAATGTCCGACCGGATGGTTTGGGCCGTCGACGGAGATGGCTGCTTTCAAATGACTGCTCAAGAATTGATAACCGCAGCGGTAGACAAAATTCCGGTCAAAATCGCGTTGCTTAACAACGCCTATCTAGGCATGGTTCGCCAATGGCAAGAGATGTTCTATGACGAACGCTACTCGTCTGTGCATTTGGGCTATGACGTCCCTGACTATGTCGGCTGGGCAGAATCTATGGGTTGCGTAGGCATCAGAGTAGAAACCGCCGCCGAAGTTGAACCAGCGATCCTGAAAGCCAACGCAATAGATGACCGCCCGGTCGTCGTCGAGTTCCGCTGCGACAGCGACGAGAAAGTGTTCCCGATGGTCACCGCCGGTGGTTCCAACGATGATGTTCTCGTCGACCCCTCCCAACCCGAACCTGATCGGAGTAAGCCATAATGAACGCACCAACCGAAGTCGTAGCTGCGCCAGCTATATCAACGACGCTTGTCGTTCTAGTCGAAAACAAGTCAGGGGTTCTCGCCCGGGTAGCTGACCTGTTTGCCAGACGTGGCTTCAATATCGAGTCCTTGGCGGTCGCTCCGACCAACGAGACGCTGAGTCGCATCACCATCGTAGTAGGCGGAGACAAGAGCCCAATCGACCAGATCACCTCGCAGCTGTTCAAACTGATCAATGTTGTCGAGATCGCACAGGTCGAGCAAGACAACGCTATCCAACGCGAGCTTATAATCGTTACCGTTGAGTCCGATCCTGCATCACGACCGCAGATCGTCGAACTCGTTCAACGGTATGAGGGGAAAGTCGTCGATGACGGATCGGGTTATATCACCGTGTCGATGGAGGCTGACCGTCAAACCGTCGACGACTTGGAGTCGGATCTTGCCGACCACAACATCGTTGATTTACAGCGGTCCGGTTTGGTTGCCTTACCAAAGCCAGGTTCGGCAGTTCGCCGGTTGCGCGCAATTTGATACAGCTTTAGAACGGCGAGATCGCATCGTCGGCTCTAGGCGTTAGATTTACAAATGTACAGACGAGAAGAGAGAAACTATGGTCAACATCTACTATGAGGCCGACGTAGACAAGTCGGCAATAAGCGGTCGCAAAGTTGCGGTCTTGGGTTACGGATCTCAAGGCCATGCCCACGCACTGAACCTTAAAGAGTCAGGCATCGACGTCCGAGTCGGTCTACGAGAAGGGTCTTCGTCTTTCGCCAAAGTCGAGGCCGCCGGCCTAGTAGCCAAGGGTATTGCCGAAGCTTCAGCTGAAGCCGACGTAATCATGATGCTCATGCCGGACACTGAAATGGCTGCCATCTATAAATCTGATATCGAAGCGAACATGGCCGACGGCGACGCATTGTTGTTCGCTCACGGCTTCAATATTCGGTTTGACCTTATTTCGCCACCGGCGGGCGTTGACGTCTGTATGGTCGCGCCTAAAGGGCCAGGCCACTTGGTTCGTCGAACCTACACCGAAGGCGGAGGCGTTCCGGCGTTGATCGCCGTCGAACAAGACGCGTCTGGTAAGGCCCGAGATCTTGCCTTGGCCTACGCTGACGCCATTGGCGGCTCGCGCTCAGGTGTGTTGGAAACCACCTTCACCGAGGAAACCGAAACCGACTTGTTTGGCGAACAAGCTGTTCTTTGTGGTGGAACGACTCGTTTGGTTCAGGCCGGGTTTGAAACGTTGGTCGAAGCTGGATATCAGCCAGAGATCGCCTACTTCGAATGCCTCCACGAACTGAAACTAATTGTTGACCTCATGTACGAGGAAGGTATCGCAGGTATGCGATATTCGATTTCTGACACGGCCGAATATGGTGACCTTACCCGAGGTCCACGCGTTGTAAACGCCGACGTCAAAGCCGAGATGAAGAAGATTCTTGATGAGATCCAAAGCGGCCAGTTCGCCAAAGAATGGGTCGAGGAAAGCGAGTCCGGTCGAGCGAACTTTCACAAGCTCGAACAGGACGGCCATGACCATCAGATCGAAACCGTTGGCAAAGAGCTTCGCTCCATGATGCCGTGGATCGGTGCCGGTAAGGCGGGGGTCCGTGAGACATCTGGTGGTCAGGGTTAAACCCTGAACCATTCCGCAGCAGCCGATGCTGATGTCGGCCCGGTGCTGTTTTCTGCTAGCCAGATCGCAGCCCGGGTCCAACAAATCGGTGCCCGGGTGGCGGGCGACTACGCCGGATCGGTTCCGCTGATCATAGCGATTCTGAAGGGAAGCGTCATTTTTGTGAGTGACCTCCTGCGGGCGGTCGACGCCCCGATCGAAGTCGAGTTCTTGGCGGTGTCATCCTATGGGTCAGGCACAAAATCCACCGGTGTTGTGCGTATCGGCCAAGACATGGACCGTGAGATCAGCGGACGGGACGTGTTGATCGTCGAAGATATTGTCGACACCGGTGCAACGTTAAAACACCTCCAGGGCTATCTCGGGCAGCTCAACCCTGCTACGATCCGGACCTGTGCGTTGCTGGTCCGCAAAACCCCCGGTCAGGCTGTCCCCGAGGTTGACTATGTCGGGTTCGAAATAGAGTCTGAGGCGTTTGTTGTTGGCTATGGGCTCGACCACGACCAGCGGTATCGAAACCTTCCCTATATCGCTGAGTTCTTAGCCTGATCTCTTGGGTCATGTCATCGCCTGCACATCGTTCACGGCTGGTGACTAGTAGCCTGCTTCTACATCGACTACACCTTCGAGTGTTTCTCCAGCGCAGAACAACTTGACATTTCGTTTGAGGTGTTCGAGGAAGAGCGGGAATGCCATCTCAGGGGTGTTGCCAGTGTGTGGTGTGATCAGCACATTTGGTTTGGTCCACAGTGGGTGACCGTCAGGCAGCGGCTCTGGGTCTGTGACATCGAGGCAGGCGCCTCCGATTTGGCCGCTGTCGAGAGCGGAGATAAGTTCGTTAGTAACAATATGAGATCCACGTCCGACATTGATGACCCAGCCCGTTGTTTTCATGGCCTCAAACTCGGCGGCACCCATGATTCCGCGGGTGACGGGGGTCAGTGCAAGGGCGATGATGACCAGATCAGCATCGGGCAAGGATTGATGTCGGTCTTCAAACCCCAACGTCACGTCTGCTCCAGCGAAGTCGACGGCTCGGTTGCGGACTACGGTAATATGGCAGCCGAGCCCGCTGAGTTGTTCGACAATTTCGGTCGCTATTCCCCCGGCGCCAAGGATTGTGACGCGACCATCGACCAGGTTAAGTCCAACTTTTTGTGACCATGAAGTTTCTCGGGCGTACCCGACCAAGCCCCGCAAACCGGCTAGTCCCATGGCGATGGCCATCTCGGCAACCGGGCGGCTATAGATTCCGCGGGCGCATGTCCAGACTCGCCGGGCGTCGAGGTAAGGCACGTACGGTTCGATACCCGAATGCGGAAGCGATACCCAGGACAAGGTAGGGACCTCGGTCAGAATGCGAGCCAGGCCTTCAGGCTCAGAGTACTTAGTCCAGATTATTCCCTCGGCGTTAGACGGCTCGCAGACCGTTCCTCCAGCCTCGATTACCGCTTCGCGTAACGCGGGCGCCCCCCGGCTATCTGGTGCGACTGCGATGCGACGAGAAACCATGGGAAATAACCTAGCCTGGCACTCAAGCCTTTCATTGAGAAATCGAGAACTCCTGGCTGAGCCAAACACGTTTGGTGAAGACAGTCACAGCACATGCCGCTTTAATCGATTACGGTGGCACAGTTGTCTAGTCAGCAATTGCGAATGTAATTGCTGACTGTTGAAGCAATGCTCGCAATCCTCTAAGGAGTTACCTGTGACCGAAAGTCCAGCAGTTGACGGATCTAGCCCGCGAACGACCAGTTTCGATGGTCCGTTTGAAATGTCGATAGATCCGTCGAAGCGATACGAAGCCGAGATGGTAACCAACTATGGAACCTTGGTAATTAGTCTCGACTCAGCCGCAGCGCCAAAGACAGTCAACAATTTTGTGTGTTTGGCTCGCTACCACTACTACGACGGTCTGACCTTTCATCGCGTTATTAAGGACTTCGTTCTCCAAGGTGGCTGCCCAGAAGGTTCCGGTCGAGGTGGACCGGGTTTCCGGTTCGAAGACGAGTTGCCTGCCGCTGGTCGCTACGAGGTGGGCTCGTTGGCAATGGCCAACGCTGGCCCTGACACAAACGGAAGTCAGTTCTTTGTGATTAGCGGTTCCGCTGGTGCTGCTCTTCCGCCACAGTATTCGCTCTTCGGTAAAGTGGTGAAGGGCCTCGAACATGTTGAAGTCATGCAAGGTGTTGCCACTGGCCAGGGGGACAAACCGGTCGAAGAGATGAAAATCGAATCGGTTACGATCACTGAGAAAGACTAGCTAATTCAGTTCTAGTTAGTCTTAACAGCGCCACCTTAGGTGCAGCTCGAGCAGGTTCCGTTGACGACGACGTTGATGCTGGTGCTGATAAATCCGTGGTCTGAACCGAGGTGGTCTCGGAGGTCGGCCACGACTTGCCCGCCGTGGTGGTCGACTGTTCCGCATCGCTCACAAACCAAGTGAATCATTTCGTCTGAGTGGGCGGGTTCCCAACGGGATCCGTCCTCTCCGAATTTTGTTTCTCGGGCAATGTCGAGTTCGGCGAACAGTGCCAATGTTCGGTACACCGATGAGACGTTGATAGATGAGTCCTGGGCGTGTACAGCTTCGGCGATGGCTTGGGCTGTCAAGTGTTCATTGCTCGATGTCAGGACCTCCCATACAAGTCGGCGCGGCTGGGTTACCCGTAGGTTGTTGTCGGTGAGTACGTCTTCGAGCTTCACTTCCAGCGATTCTAGCCGGTGTGACGCCGGACCCTTATTGCGAATGATGTGCAATAGTAAATCTAGGTCATAGACTCGGATGCGTATGCATGCTCCTGATGGACTCCTAAATGTTGGCACTGCTCTGGCTACCGGCGGGATTTCGGTTGGCTGCGTTGCGTTAGCAACCCGTCGTTGCGGGGCTGAACTGCAGAGCCGGCTGATTCCCCTCACAGGTGTAACTTCGGCCTTTCTGTTCGCCGCCCAAATGCTCAACTTCCCGGTTGGCGTTGGCGTCAGCGGTCATATTCTCGGCGCAGCCCTAGCCGCCATATTGTTGGGCCCATACCTTGGCAGTCTGTCTTCGACGGTCGTTGTTGTGGTGCAAGCGTTGGTTTTCGCCGACGGCGGTATCACGGCTCTTGGGTACAACGTGTTGAACCTGGCGGTGGTCCCCGCATTCGGTGGGTATGCGCTCTATGTTTTGTTTCGAAGGTTCTTTCCTGCGAACCAGGTTGGGGTAGCGCTAAGTACCGGTTTCGCCGCTGCTGGGTCGGTCATATTGGCGGCCACGGCGTTCTCAATCGAATGGCTGTTTGGCGCTACCGTCCCGGTACCCTTCGACACCGTTTTTGGAGCGATGGTTAGCGTTCACTTACTCATCGGAGTTGGTGAGGGTGTCGTTAGCGGTCTCGTGATAGCGGCGATTTTGCGAAGTCGGCAAGATATTGTCTTCGGTGCCCAAGACCTGCCGTCGTTGACGGGTACCGGTGGGGGAACTGAACCCAAGCTGGCAACCTCGGTGAAGTGGCGAACGTTTATAGTGTGCGCCGCTGGTCTTTCGGTCGTGATGGCGGCTGTCTTCAGCCAGTTGGCGGCTTCGACGCCAGATGGCCTTGAACGAGTCGTAGCGGATACCGGTATTGAGCCAACACAAGAAACGACTCTTGGGGGTTCGCTCTTTGCTGACTACGCCACCGAGGGGATAACGAACCCGTCGGTCAGCCTGGCGGTCGCCGGAATCGCTGGAGTCTTAGTTGTGGCGGTAACAGGATTCGGCATGTTGGTCACAGTTCGACTCGTCGCCGGGAAGCCACCTGTCGTTTCATGATCGCTGGTAGCTAGGTTGGCTGCCGACCATCTGCGCGGGTTATACCTTCATCATCAGTCGCGGCTACATAACGTCGCCCCGCATGTGAAGGTATTGGCTTCCGTTTGGTTTGTGTTTGTCGTGGCATGTTTTCCGCGGCGCTCCGTTTGGGCCTTCGGTGTTGCGGGACTCTGCCTAGTGGCCGGCTTTGTCGTGGCTGGGCTTTCCGGCGCGCAGGTCATACGTCGATTGTCTGTTCTGGTCTCGTTTGTTCCCGTTGTTGTCGCTATTCCTTTTCTGGCAGGGGGATCCCAGGTCGAGGTGATTGGTCTTAGCCTGTCGGTCGAAGGTATTTGGGGGGCGTGGAACTTTGTGGCCAAGGCCGCCGTTGGTGTATCGGTTAGCGTGATGCTCACAGCGACAACCACGGTGCCGGACATCTTAGCGGGGCTCGGTAAGTTGGGGGCGCCGAAGATTCTGGTGGCGATAGCGTCGTCGATGGTTCGCTACCTTGATCTGGTTACGCGAGAGATCTCTCGAACTCGAGTGGCCATGGTTTCACGAGGTTATAGCCCATCTTGGTTGTGGCAGATGAAGCCCTTGGCCGCCTCGGTGGGGGCACTGTTCATCCGATCATATGAACGGTCGGAACGGGTACATGCAGCCATGCTCGCTAGGGGGTTCACGGGGACGATGCCGGCCCAAAATATTTCAGCATCTCCTAACCAATGGCTGTGGGTTTGCTGCGCCCCGGCACTGATGACCTTCGTCTTGATCGTGGCGGTGATCCGATGAATAATGCGTTGTTTGTATCGGACTTGTCCTATGTCTACCCGGATGGTCGCTCCGCGCTCCATGATGTGACGCTTGAGGTTTCAACCGGGGAGCGCCTCTCAATCCTCGGACCGAACGGGGCAGGCAAGACCACGTTGATGTTGCATCTAAATGGCACGCTCACCCCATCTTCAGGGTCGATCACTGTCGACGGTTTGCTTGTCGAAGCAGAATCGTTGCCAACCATCCGACAAAAGGTCGGGCTCGTTTTTCAGGATTCGGACGATCAGTTGTTTATGTCGTCGGTACTTGAGGACGTCATGTTTGGGCCCCGCAACCTTGGGTCTAGTGAAGCGGAAGCTCGCTCTACGGCAACCGACGCGCTTGAACGGGTTGGGGCAGGTCATTTGTCCGAACGGTCGCCACATCATCTCAGTGGGGGAGAACGGCGGCGGGTAGCTATCGCTACGACACTAGCGATGGACCCGACGATACTCGTCCTGGACGAGCCGACAGCCGACCTTGACCCGGCCACTCGGTACGAGTTGGCGGAGCTTTTATGTTCGCTTCCAGTCACCCAACTAGTCGTCACCCACGACCTGGCGTTTGCAGCCGATGTCTGTGGACGTTCAGTTGTAATGGAAGATGGACGAATTGTCGCCGACGGGGCAACCGGTAAGATCCTGTCTGACTCGGTGCTACTGGCCAGTCACCGGTTAGCCCGACCGGTGAGCTAGTACAACTGGCTATGACCGTAGTTGGTCAATAGTCCGAAGGTCCTCGAAGGTGTCTTCGATCGTGGCGGCGAGTTGGTGTTTTCCCCCCTCGTCTTGCCAACGTTCGATGGCGACGTCTAAGGCGACCAGAGATGCGGCTGCAAGTAGCGCTGCCGCTCGCCGGTGGGGTTTCTTGAGAATTCGGCCGAGTGCTTTTGTGAGCTCCGCTCGGTTGGCGAAGTCGGCTTCGATGGCTGCGGCGTGTATGGCTTCAGTTTTGTAGATGAACTGGATTCTGCGGAGTTGGTAGCCGCCGTCCTTGTCGTACCGGCGGCCTAAGTTTTCAATGAAGGCGTCTCGAATCGCTTCGAGGGGAGGCTGATCTTTGAATCGAGCTCCGAGGTCTCGATCGAGGTCGGCCTCGTGTTCATCCCAAAGTACGACGCCTTCTTTGGTTCCGAAATGTCGGTAGACGGTCGACTCGGAGACGTCGGCGGCGATCGCAATATCTTGCACAGTGACCGACTCGAAGCCGTTCTTATTGAAAAGCCGCAAAGCTGTTTCTTGAACGAGACGTTTTGCTGCTCTTTTGTTTCGTTCTCGAAGGCCCATCCTTCTACAGTACCCGGTCGACTTTGAAAATGAAAGTGACTCGCAGTTTATGGGTTGCCCGCTTCCTGTTAGACTTCCATTTTAGCCTGCGCTTGCAGGGTGTCGAAGGTGTATTGAAAGTAGTCCCCATGAACGACAAACGTGAATTTTCCGATGAGGAACTCAAAGAACGCCTGACGCCAGAACAGTATCAAGTCACCCAAAAAGCTGGCACCGAACCTGCCTTTAGTGGAATCTATAACGACTGCAAAGATGCGGGCACGTACCGTTGTATAGTCTGCGACGACGCGTTGTTCGCAAGCGACACCAAGTACGATTCGGGTTCCGGTTGGCCTAGTTTCTGGAAGCCGGTGACCGAGGATGCTGTTTCGACCGTGAGCGACCGTAAGTTTGGAATGAGACGAGTCGAAGTGCTCTGCGGGTCCTGTGGCGCTCACTTGGGTCACGTATTTCCCGACGGTCCGGCACCCACCGGAGACCGCTATTGCATGAACTCTGCCTCGTTGCGACTAGACCGGTCAGATGTCTCTGAGTAGATCGACCTGAAACCGCTCGATAAAGCAGAGGGCAACGTTCGAATATTGCACGCGGTGACCGGGTCGATTGAGTAGACTCCGTATCGGCATCGCTAAGCCAGCTTTGCCTACAACGAGAACTTTGGAGCCCTACACCCACCATGGCCAGAAACCGCGTTTCGAATCGTATTGGCGCTATCAAACCGTCAGCCACTTTGGCGGTCAGCAGCAAAGCTAAGGCACTTCGAGCGGCGGGCAAGCCGGTTATCGGGTTCGGTGCGGGTGAACCAGACTTTGCGACACCGGACTACATTGTCGAAGCTGCGGTCGCCGCCTGCACCACCCGGAACTCGCACAGTTATAGCCCAGCGCCGGGCCTTCCTGAGCTGCGCCAAGCGATTGCCGACAAAACCAAGCGGGACTCGGGACTCGTTGTCGACCCATCCCAAGTTATCGTTACCAACGGCGGCAAACATGCGGTCCATAATTCGATTGCCGTGCTGGTAGACCCTGCAGACGAGGTAATTATTCCGGCGCCATTCTGGACGACGTACCCTGAACCTGTCAGGCTCGCCGGCGGAGTCCCAGTTGCGGTTTCCACGACTATTGAGGATGGTTTTAGGGTAACGGTCGACCAGCTCGAGGCAGCCCGAACCAACAAAACCAAAGCGCTCATTTTTGTAAGTCCATCGAACCCGTCTGGCGCCGTCTACACCAAGGACGAAATAGCCGCGATCGGGCAGTGGGCAGTTGACAATGAAGTCTGGGTTATCACCGACGAGATCTATGAACACTTGGTCTACGGCGACAATGAGTTCCATTCGATGCCAGTCATCGTCCCAGAACTGGCCGATCGCTGCATCATCGTCAACGGCGTCGCAAAAACCTATGCCATGACAGGCTGGCGTGTCGGTTGGAGCATTTCACCTGCCGATACAGCCAAGGCGATGACCAGCCTTCAATCACACCAGACTTCGAACGTCGCGAACGTTTCTCAACTGGCAGCTCTAGCAGCGGTCGAAGGTGACCTAACGGCCGTCCACAAAATGCGTGAAGCGTTCGATCGTAGAAGATTAAAAATGTACGAGTTGCTTTCGGCAACGCCGGGAGTCAACGTTCTCGAACCCCAAGGTGCCTTCTATGCTTTTCCATCGTTCGAAGAGCTGCTAGGAAAGACTGTTGCAGGTGTGAAGGTCGAGTCGACGTTGCAACTTGCCGACCTTGCACTAGAGAAAGCCAACGTCGCGTTTGTTCCTGGTGAGGCGTTCGGCAGCCCCGGTTACGCTCGTTTCTCGTTTGCTCTCGGCGACGACGATTTGGCCGAAGGCCTGGGTCGTTTAGCCGATCTGTTCGCCGACTCATAACCCGACAACGCAGGTCGGTCTAACGCTGTCGCTCCGACTCAGAAAGCTGGAACTCTGAATGGCTAACTACCCATACGGCTCATGGCCGTCGCCGCTGTCGGCCAAAGAAATGGCAAGCGGATCCAAGCGCATGTCTGGGCTGGCGTTCGGCGAGGGTCGACTTTGGTGGGCCGAGTCCCGCCCAGCAAACAAGGGCCGGGTGACCCTCTTACGCTCGTCGGTCGAAGCCGACCCGACAGACGTGGTGGGAGGCCAATGGTCGGTTCGTTCTTCGGTTCACGAATACGGTGGACGTTCGTGGTGGCTCGGTTCAAGGTCAGTGTTTTTTGTGAACTGGGATGACCAACGCATCTATCAGGCTTCCACAAATAGCGTTTCGCCCGAACCGACACCTGTGACCCCCGAACCCGATGGAAAATGTAGTTGGCGTCACGCCGATGGTGATCAACACCGCGACAGCGGGTGGGTGGTCGCTGTTCGCGAAACTCATATGATCGGCGATGCCGCGGCCGAGCCAGTGAACGAAATCGTTGCCGTCAGCGCTGATTCCGGCGGAGCGTCTGCATCAAGTGGCCCCGGAACTCCCACGGTCGTAGCGGCCGGGGCCGACTTCTATTCGGCTCCTCGGTTTTCTCCTGACGGTGGCTTCATAAGCTGGATCGAGTGGGACCATCCGCAAATGCCGTGGGATGGTACAAGGCTGATGGTCGCCAAAGTCAACATTGAAGATCGAGACGGGCTTGTTGTCAACGAGCCAACGATTGTCGCTGGTGGCGACGATATTTCGATAATGGGAGCTGACTGGACCGGCGATGGCCAGCTCGTTTTCTCGAATGATCAAACCGGCTTTTGGAATCTCGAACGTTACCTGCCAGACAGCGGAGAAGTGACGGCGGTAACAGCACTTGCGGGGGCAGAAATCGGTGCGCCGGCGTGGATATTTGGGACCCAACAATGGGTTGAACTTTCGAACGGTGATCTTGGAGTCGTGGTTACGCAGGCCGCTTGTGATTCTTTGGCTGTCGTTCCCTCAACTGCACTGTCGTCGAAGTCCGGGGCTTTGACGTTGGATAGGTTGACGTTTGTAGAATCCGACTTCACTCGGGTTGATGAACTCGTCGCCGGACCGGGCGGCGACATGTATGTTTCGGGGCTGACCGCTGAAGGTCCAGCTGAGATCGCTCATGTTGTCGTCGGGCAGGAGCGTCAGACGGTCTATTGTCCGGGCACAGCGCCAAAAGACTTGGGTTGGGTGAGCACCGCTCAACCGGTTGAGTTCTCCTCAGGCGACGGGGTATCTCATGCATTTTTCTATCCACCGACCGGGGCGGTAGACGGTCGACCGATCGAGCCAAACCCAGGTGAACTGCCACCGCTGATCGTAATGGGACATGGCGGTCCAACTGCGCACAGCGCGCCTGCATACAGCTTGAAGGTGCAATATTGGACCTCTCGGGGGTTTGCCGTCGCCGATGTGAACTATCGAGGTTCGACCGGGTTCGGGCGTGACTATCGTCGACTGCTAAACGGTCAGTGGGGGATTGTCGACGTCGAAGATTGTATTGCGGTTGCCGAATACTTGGCAGGTCAAGGTCTGGTCGACGGGACCCGGATGGCGATCCGGGGAGGCTCTGCGGGTGGCTTTACCGTCCTGCGGGCTTTGCAAACCTCGACCGTTTTTGGTGCTGGAACCTCCCTCTACGGGGTCGCCGACCTCGAAGCGCTCGCTACCGACACGCACAAATTTGAAAGCCGGTACCTCGACGGCATGATCGGTCCTTACCCGCAATGCCAAGACATCTACCAGCAACGTTCACCGATAAACCATACAGACGGGTTGAATTGCCCGCTTCTGGTTCTTCAAGGGACCGAAGATAAGGTCGTCCCGCCGAGCCAGTCGGAAGCTATCGTTGCCGCCGTCGCTTCTAAGGGGCTGCCGCACGCCTACATCGCGTTCGAAGGGGAGCAGCATGGTTTCCGTCAAGCCGAAACGATCGTTCGGTCGTTCGAGGCGGAACTTTGGTTCTATGGGAAAGTGTTTGGGTTTACCCCCGCCGACGACCTCGCTGCCCCAGCCGAAGCAACCGGTTTCTGAATACGAACCCGAGAACAGGGCTGGCGAACGGGTGGGTCGTGGCCCGATGTTAGTTAGGGGTAGAATTTACAAGGCGGAAGTAGACATCTAGGAAGGCTGCATGACTGTTTCGTTCACTAACCAGGCGATCGACGTCAGCGACCTGCCGCAACTGGCGCAAAACGATTTCGAAGAGGTTGAACCTACGTACTTGTGGCTTCGTTTGCTGGTAGTTGCCGGGGTTACCGCTGTGCTGCTGGCGACGTTAGCAGTTTTTTCCCAAACCGTGGTCTCATTGACGGGGCTTCAGGTCGCCGGGCTGTTGTTGGTCGTAGCGTTAGGTTTTGTGGTGGCCGTCGTGTGCCAGCGTTTAGAAGTGTCTCACATGGGGTACCTGTTACGCGAGCACGACTTCTCGTTTCGAAGCGGCGTAATCCGCACGTCTGTAACAACTATGCCGTTCAGTCGGGTGCAAAACGTTGCCATAGACCGCGGATTTGTCGTTCGCGTGCTCGGCTTGGCGAACCTGCGACTGTATTCTGCCGGGGGCACACTTCACGTCTTGGGCGTAACATACGAAACTGCCGAAGGGCTCAAGTCGTTCATCGTCGACCGATCCCGGATCGCCGCGGATCAAGAGCAAGTCGGCCGTTGATTCCGGCGCCCGAGTGAGTTCTGACCGCGCCGCTGAGGGTAGGCGGGGAGCTTCGTTCAGTAACTTGGCTGAACCACAGCGACAGTCACTGTTAGGTTTGTTATTTGGCGCGGTCGGCTTGGTCAGAAATTTTTCAGGCGTCAATGTAGCCGTTCTAGCTACCTTCATTTTCGCTCGCCAGTTCAGCACCGTCCTCATGGTTGCGTTGGTAGTTGGTTTGGTCGCAGCTGTTGGTTGGTCGGCGTTAGCGTGGTGGAAGTTTGTATTTAGTGTCAACGGCGATCAGCTCGTCGTGCGGCGGGGTGTCTTGGCCGAGGAGCGCTTGGTCATTCCCCTCGACCGAATCCAGAGCGTCTCGATCGAGCAGACCGCCTTGCATAGGGTCGTCGGATTGGTCAAAGTGGCTGTTGAGACAGCTGGGGCTTCGTCGGTCGAGTTCGAGATCGACGCCGTTTCGGCTTCGGTCGCTCGTTCACTTCAACAAGTAGCTCAGGAACACGGGGCGCGACATGTTGGGCCGGTCAGCTCGTCATCGGATCCTCCGCCCGAAAATGAGGTTCTGGTGAGCCGGACTTCTAACGAACTCGTGACGGCGTCGCTCAGCCGTCTGCCGCTTGCTGGGCTGGTTGGCCTCGGATCGTTGGCACCGTTTGCCGGTCAGATAGTCAGACGTGTTGAATCATTGGACCTGACTTCTTCTCCCTTTCTGCTCGGAGGCGCGGCCACGATTGTCGCGCTGGTGCTGTGGTTCCTAGATGTGGCTCAGGAAATCGTACGTAATTGGGGCCTGACTATTTCTAGATCTCGGGTAGGCCTGCAGCGTTCCGCCGGAATGTTCAGTCGGACGACGAAATCCACGACGGTCGAACGAATCCAGTCGATGACGACCACCGAAAATGTCGTTGAGCGGCACCTTGGAATTCGACGGGTAACCCTCCGAACTATCGGGTCAGGGGACCTGCACATCATTGGAGGCAAGGCCGCCGAACTCGAACGGCTCCGCCTGCTAGTTTTGGGTTCTCGGTCTGCGATCACGGCCGACCGGTCTGTTTCGAGGTGGTTTATCTATAAGGAACTTCGGTCGGTTCCATTGCTTATCGTCGGCTTGGTCGTCGCTTGGTTTGTGACGCGTTCACCGTTTGTCCTTGTGGGAATGACGGCGGTGCTTTGGCTAAGCGTTCGGGCCGCGATACGTTGGCGGTTTCTTCGCTGGGGCTTCGATGAAGGAAAAGTGATCCTATCGACATCGTTGTTGGCGAGGCGAACCGTCGAACAACGGTTGGTCACGTTCCAACAGGTTACGGTGCTACAAAGTTGGCTTGAGCGACGTCGCGGCTTGGCCACGCTCGTGTTCGCCTCGGCCGAGAATCGAGTCGTTGTCCCGATGATTGGTTCGGCTGAGGCCCAAGAAATTCGCGACCGAGTGTTGCTCACCCTGGCCACCGATCACAGCCCCTGGATCTAGGCGTTGGGAGCCAACGTGTAGGCATTGTGAAGGCCCAGGGCCCTAGCGTAGAGACTCGAGGTCCGCTGGTAGCCTTATCGTCGTCATGGTCGGGTTGGTGTCAAGACAGAGGTCGCGGTGCGCACGTACAAAAAGATCAAAACGGTCAGGTTGCTTGTTTTTACAGCTGCTATTTTGATCCCAATGTCGGTCGGCCTATCGGCCCTTTGGTTCACAACACCGAAATGGCGCGAAGAAGGACCGGCCTTCGCAGCACTGATTTTTACCATGGTTGCGGTTATGGTTGGAATACTGCTATTTCTCCTTTTTGGACCGAAGCCCAAACTGGAGATTAGTGATCGCGAAATCCGGTTCCGGAGTCCTCGAAACTCGTTTACGCTCGACCCGGCGACGGTAGTTGCCGTTCTCGAAGGGTATATCCGCCTCAAGCCGGGTCAGATAGCGGTGCTCTCTTTTACTAGCCGGATACGGCACGGCGGAGATCGTTGGCTATTGGTGCCAAGCCGAGGGGTCGCAGACGGGGTAAAACGAAAGCCTCGACTCGGGTACTCGGCCCACCAGACATCGGTTCTCAAGCAAATTCAGACCACAACGCCGAACGCGAAGTACCATAAAATTCCGCTCACCCAATTCAGCGATGCCGCCGAAGAGGACCTAGTCAAGACCCTAGAAACCTGGGGAAGGCCGATGCTTCTCCAAACGAGGTAGTTGGCCTATCGTCAACGGTGGTTGGCGAGAACTCGTCCGTGTTTGGTGCGCGCCCAATAGCCCGGACTTACTCTCCGTCGTCAGAAGCGTTGTCCCTCTTTGCTTTGAGTAACGCCTCAAACGTAGTGGCTGCGGTTGGTCCTACCGCTTCCGGTTCGGGTGCCGGCGTTACGGCAGACTCGGTGAAGGACTCGGCTGGCTCATTCAACTCAGGGGGGTCGGGGGTTCCGTCCTGATGGTCGGCTTGCTCACGTAAAGGCCGTCGCCGGCGTCTCAGCATGGACGTCGAGCGTCCGCGCTGGCCCTGAGTGGACGCTCGAGACGTTGACCGCCGCCGTATTGGGGGCTTCGCTGAGAACCAAAAACGGCTGAGAAATGCCGCAACCAACCAGAGAATTGCAGCCACGATAAGCAGCAATGAGGCTAGCGGCGTGCTGCGCTTCCCGGCGCTCAGTCCATCGGTGTCGAATGCGGCCTCTGGGCTGATGACGCCGCGACCGTTCGACGCTAGGCTCAGTTGTTCTAGAAGCTCGGTGTTGGTCGAACCAGGTCGATATTCCGAAGCGTAAGAAAAGTTTGCAACATCGGTTCCCACCGTCTCTGCTTCACCAGCGACTCCAGAGATGACCCCAACCGCATAAGAACCCGCTTGCTCAACCAAGGTGTTCCCCTCGTAAACCCCAGGAGCGACTTCGCTTAGTTCGACAATTTGGCTATCTCCGGTAGGTCCAGTCACCGTCGCCTCGACCTTGTTTCCTGTTACTTCACCGTCGGTTTCGGCCCGAATGCGCAACTCATCATCGTCTACAGTCGCCCGGACAGCGGCGGATGTTTCGGCGGGGAACGTATCGCGAACCACTTGGTTCCAGAACGTGACATACCCGTCCCAGTTCACCCACGCCCCCGACCAGCGGTTAGTTGAATCGCTCGTCCATGCTGTCGACCGCCCTAAACCGGCCTGCCAGGTCACCAGTAGAGGGTCGTCGGCATCACCGATTCGCATGATCGTCCGGGCGGTCCCTTTACTGGTCGCCGCAACGTAGCCGAAGAGGGGAGGGGTTTCGGTCAGGCCATCCGTCGCCGGGGAACGGCCGGTCACGGTTGGAATAAATTCGCCTTCAGTGACGAAACTACGCGACGCAATTATCGTTTCTTGGAGAAGGATTTCGGGCAATAAATTTAGGTCTTGTACGGCATAGAAACGACCTCCACCGGCGGCCGCTATTGGGGCCATGTCTTGAGCGGCGGCTACACCGGTGGCGACGACTGAAACCGTAATGCCTGCAGCCCTTGCCGCCTCGGCTTGTCTTCGCATCTCCCGCAAGACGTCACCTCCAGTAAATCCGTCTGAGAATACGATGAGGTGTTTGATCCCGGCGTCGCTCCGAGTCAGCGACTCTTGAGCTGTTGGGATGACGTCGCTGAGGTCGGTTCCCCCGTTGGGCTGTAGCTCGCTAAGCTCGTCATTGATCACTCCATCCTCGGGACGCGGCTGAAGTTCGAGGATCCAACGACTCTGTGTGTCGGTTCCTATCAGGCCAGCTTCGTCTTGTGGCCCAAGGCTAGTAAATGCACGCGTCGCGGCGACTCGAACGATGTCGATCTTTGCCGGGCCTCCGGCCTGCCGTTCGGCCATTGAGCCCGAGGTATCGACAGCCATTACCTGCGCTAGCGTGGGCTGTTTGGTGGGGTCTAGGACGTCGCTGACAACGGGTAGAACTTCTTCGAGCTCAGAATCTCTGTACTGGCCCAAACCGAAAGACTGGGTCCCGCCGATCGTCACCAATCCGCGTCCTAACTGTTCTGTTGCGACCCTCAACGACTGTTGTTGGGATGGGCTGAAACTATCTAGGGAGACGTCGACGAGTACCGTCGATTTGTAGCCGCCGAGCCGCTCCAACGGTGGAAGGTCTTCGGGTTTGACCACATCTACCTGTAACCCTTCGGCAGCCAATGCTTGACTCAGTTCGAATCCGGCGCCTTCGGAGCCTTCGACGATTAGTACTTGTGAAGGCCCTTCGATTTCAACCGACGAAGATCCAACATCATTCTGTGGGAGGTCATCCAGGTTTGTTTCGATACGAACCTCGTAGTACAACAAACCGGTTGTGTCTGGCGTGTCAGTAAAGCTGATTCGATTCGACCCGGCTTCGAGCGAAACCGGTTTGGACGTCACCGGCTCGTCGTTGCGGATCAGTACGGCGGTTGCGTCCTGAGCCAACGACGATTCGACCGTAGTGTCGATGGTGATCGTTTCACCTTCTCCGACCGCTCGAGGGGTCTGGACCGAGGTGACAGCCGCATCGGCTTGAATGACTCGATCTAAGGGTATGAACTCGACCGGAATGCCTCGCTGCCCGAGGGCTTCGGCCTCGGCGACGGTGTCGCCAGACGTCGCGCGACCGTCGGATACGACGACGACCCGTCGGCGCGCGTCTTCAGGTAGTAGCGCTCCAGCTAGGCGAAGCCCGGAAGAAAGGTCGCTGCGACTGCCGACTACTTCTGCCGTTGCTTGACCAGAAGATTGGTCAGCCCCAAGGAGAAGCTGCTCTACTCTTGAACCGTCAGCGCTGACAACGACGCCCAGTTTGCCGTCACCGGGGGAGGCTTCGGCTGCGGCCAGGACAGCGTCAAGGCCGGCGGTTTGACCGCTTCGTCCGACCGAATCACTGCGATCGAGGACAAACACCGTTGCGACTTCATTGGTTCGTAGGGGAACTGCGACGCCGATCAGGGTGCCGGCCAAAAGAATCGCTGCCACGACGCGAAGGCCGTTGGCCGATTTCCACTGCCAGCCTGGCACACCGAGCCGCCGACGTGTTAGCAGCCACTCCCATATGGCGAGTGCTGTTGCTCCCAAAATCAGTAACCAGCGGAGAGACGTTGATGTGGTTGGAAGCTCTTCCCCAGGGCGAAGTGGGCGTGGGCTCGTTTCTGCAACCGGTAACGGGTCGATGAGAAATTCTTGACGTCCTACGTTGGCGGCGACCGTCCGGCTTGGGCCATCTACCTGGCTGATTGTCCAAAGGCCAGGTGTATCAACGGTGGTACCGCCGACCTGAGGCGAAATTTCGGTTTCTTCGCCGTCGGGGCCACGAACTATTGAGCTGCGGCCGGCTGGCACTGGTAAGGCCGTGCCAACGGTAACCGACGGCGGAACGGTTGTTGAACGCGTGAGTTCTTGAAACATGCGTTGGCCAAGGACCGGAAACGCCAAGTCGACGGGCAGTGTAGAATCGGCGGGTTCGAAGGCCCAGTAGATGAACGGGACACCATTGCGGGTGCCTCGAAGAAGAAGGGGCGCGCCTTCGGCCCCAACCAAGGTTTCGGCCCCGTTGCTCGCAACCTGCTGTGAGGGGCCGATTCTCACGCTGGAAAGATCGAGCCCTGCCAGAAGCGAATCGTTATTGGCGACCAATGTTGGTATCGGGCCTTCAATGTCACCGTCGACCGTTATTCCAGGAAGACCCGATGGTGGTCGGATTGCCACAAACGGTTGGTTAATGTCTTCTGGTACGTCAACGCCTGAATAGATCACAAGGTCTGCAACGGTCTTGGAGTTGTCGACGACTTCGACTCCCTGTTGGGCTGCCACCATCGCTTCGAGAAACGGTGTTGGGTCTCCGACGAGGGCAACGGTGGTTGAGCGTTGATCGCGAGCCGTAGCGAACGCCTGGTTGTCTATCGCTAACAGGTCAGACGCCGACGCTAGTTCTGGAGTGTCGGAGTCTTCTGAGTCTGTATCGTCGGATGACACAGCACTGATCGACGCTACGACCTGCTCACCGTTAGGGACGTCCAGCTCGGTGATCGTGGGCTGGCCTTCTTGTAGTTCGATGTCGAGGACCCGTTTGGGGTCACCGTCGACGCTGACGGTAAGCAACACCGTGGTTGGCCCACCTCGGGACTGTTCAGCCACTACTGTTACCCCTAACCCTTCTGCCGAAGGGTCGACGGTCAACGATGTAATCGCCTGGTTCTGAGATTCTGATCCGACTGGGCGGTGTGTCACCCCAAGGGGCAGGCCGGCCAGTTCCTGTTCGGTGTGGCCTCCATCGGATACCAGCACGATTCCTAGTCGGGCTTCGGGCGTTTCGAGACCCTCAGCGAGTGTCATGGCCTGCGCGAGGTCGGCCGGTCCTGGAGCTACTTCCACTTCGTCAACTGCGTTTTCGAATGTCGACTGGTTGGTTGTTGCGGTCACCAAAACGCGAGGCTGGGGTCCCGCCAGAACTAGCGAGATCTTTGCTCCGCTCGGTAGTTCTTGCCAAACGTTTGCGGCTTCTTCCTTAGCGACGTCGAGCCGGCTAGTTTCGCCTTCGATTGCGCCCATCGATGCTGAGGTGTCGAGCACTACGACAGTGTGATCGGCCAGCGGTGACGGCTTTTTCATGACCGGATTGGCCCAGGCGAGAGCTAACAGTGTCACAACCAGCAGTTGTGCCAGCAGGAGCCAGGATCGTCGTAGCCTACTCCAGGGACGTGCTGCGGTTGCCGCAACTACATCGGCTTTCCACAACATTGCAGAACTGACTATCGACTCGACCCGTCGCGGTTTTAAGATATGGAGAATCAGAATTGGGATGTAGCCAAGGAGAAGAAACAATCCTGCCGGGTTGAGAAAGGTCACGGGATTCACGAAGCCATCACTCCGGTGACGTCACCCAAAATTGTAGAACGCAAGGACTGCCGTGTGTCGGCTAAGAGGTAGCGGGCACCTAATTTGTTACAGCTGGATTCAACCCGTTCAAGCCAGGTTGATAGTCGGCTTTGGTACGCGTCAATTGATTGTGGGGTCAAGGTAACAGCGACGCGGCTGCCGGTTTCAGCGTCGACTAGGTCGATGTCGCCGAGCCGTGGAGGCTCAAACTCTCCGATTCCCAATGTATGAACGATCGTTACGTCATCGCCGCGGGCTGGCAGTTTGTGTAACGCCTGGTCCCATTGGGTTTCCAGCAGGTCAGAACACAAAATGACCATCCCGGCCGACCTATTTTGGCTCAACAAGGTGGTGGCGGTAGATGGTAGGGAACCTTCGCCGCTAGCTTTCAACGATTCGAGATAGTCGAATAGTGGGCCGACGCCGGTTCGTCCTCTGAAGCGGGCTGGAGGTCGTCCAGCGACATGTACCTCAACCCGGTCTCGGCGAGTGAGTGCCATAAATCCGATAGCGCCAGCTAACTCTGCTGCTCGGGCCAATTTTTTGTCTAGACGCATCGAGGCAGAACAGTCGACCAAGAGGCGGACCGTTACGTCATCTTCGGCTTCGTAGAGCCGAACGACCAACTGGTCGAGCCGAGCCAACGTAAGGTAGTCGATCCGCCGGAAGTCGTCGCCGGGTTGGTAGTCACGAAAGTCAGCAAAATCTAAGCTGGCTCCGTAACGCTTTGACCGGTGCGAGCCGAGAAGCTGTCCGGCCAGGCGATGGCGCGATGTCAGCTGTAGGCGTTCTAATGCCCCGAGGAGCAGCGGGTCGCGTAGCTCATGGAGCACCGCGAACTCCGCTTCCCTTGCTAGAAACTGCCGCCAGCAGGTCGTCGATTAGATCGGACGCTGTCGTTCCGTCGGCGGCGGCTTCGTAGCCAAGAACCAGTCGGTGACTCAGCGCCGCTGGCGCCAATGCCCGCACATCGTCCGATGAGACCGATGGGCGACCATCTAATAGCGCGGCCGCTTTCGCTCCGAGAATTAATGCCTGGGCGCCTCGTGGTGAAGCCCCAGCCCGTACATATTGCTGAATAGCTTTTGGGCTCTCACTGTTATCAGGCTGTGTGTTGATGACGAGATCTACCGCGTGGCGAACGACATCCTGGGGGACAGGCACTTGCTTGGTCAGGTCGATCATCGCGGCCAAGGTAGCGTCGTCGACCACGGCAGCTGGTTGTTGTTCAACGAGACCCGTGGTTTGAGTGATGATCTTTACGAGTTCATCAGCGGTTGGAAATGCGACGTTGGCTTTGAACATGAAACGGTCGAGCTGTGCTTCGGGAAGGGGGTAGGTTCCCTCTTGTTCTATCGGGATTTGGGTGGCCATCACGAGGAAAGGCCGGGGGACAGCGCGGGTGGTTCCCGCTACGGTTACCGATCGTTCGGCCATGGCTTCGAGCAGTGCAGATTGTGTCTTGGGCGTCGCCCGGTTAATTTCGTCAGCCAGAACCAGCCCGTTGAAAATTGGGCCTGGACGGAACCGAAAAGCTCGGCCGCCTTCACTGTCGGATTCGAGTACTTGCGTACCGACGACGTCGGCGGGCATCAAGTCGGGTGTGAACTGCACCCGGCCGAAACTGAGTTGAAGGACCTCAGCTAGCGTCGTTAGAAGGCGCGTCTTCCCCAAGCCGGGGACGCCTTCCAACAGGACGTGACCTTCGCAGAGTAATGCAGTCAGCACTGTCCTGACGGTCTGTTCTTGGCCAACGATCACCTGTCGAATTTGGCCTTCGATATCGTCGGCCAGCTGAGCGTAACGGTCGGGGTTCATTTCGGGAATGGTCGTCATGGTCGCAAGCCTCGTTTAGTTTCCTTGTTCTTGTAGCGCCTGAAAGTATCGTTCTATAGTCTCGGCCTCAGATGGGGACAGCGAGCTTCGGTCGACGGCCTCACCTGCCTGTTCGGCAAAGTCGTTTGCAACTTCGGATAGGGGAACTTCTACTGTTCCTGACCCGGTTGGTCCGTTGACCTTCTGGTTCTTGTCAACCGCTCCAGAGCCGGTCTGTTCGCCATCGGCACCTAGGACGGTGCTGTCGCCACCGTCTGGAATCAGGACAGTTGGCCCGTCTTCGTCGCTTCCCGGGCCGGATCCTGGTTGGTTCCCGCCGGGTACTTGTGCTCCGCCTTCACCGGGAGATTGGCCTTCGCCGGGGGTTTGACCGGGGGCTTGGCTCGCTAGCTGATCGGCGTCGTTTGGGGCTTCGCTGGCCGGGCTGTCCTCGGGCCGCAGCTGGCGGGCCTGGTCTCCAACTGCGCCCGCTGCCTGTTCGCTCGTTTTGCCTTTGGACACTGATGTGGCTGTCTCGGCTGCGGCCTCACCAGCCTCTTCGAGAGCTTCGGCGGCAGCTGCATCGTCGCCGGAACGTAGCGCCTCGGCCGCTTCGGCCAAGGCTTCAGACGTCTGTGGGTCACCGTCTTGTTGAGTATCAGCCAGGTCGTCTAGGCGATCTGCTAGATCCTGTTTCTCTTGTTCGGACAGCTCGTCGACGGACTTAGCTGCCGCCTCGAGCTGTTCGGCCGCGGTCTGGCCTTCTGCGACTGGGTTCTGTTCCAAGGTTTGCTCGAGTCCGTCACTGGCGGCCCGTTCGCTCAGCTCATCGCTGCCTAGTTCGCGCAATAGCTCTTCTTGAGCCTCTTCGAGAGCTTCTGCTGCATCGTCAACATCGTCGGTCTTTCGAATTTCTTCAGCTAGAGCGTTGAGTTTGTCAATGGTTGCCTGGTCGACCTGGTCTTTTGGTAGTTCGTTGAGTTCGTCTGCTAGCTTCTCGATTTCATCGGCTGCATCATCGATCGCTACCTGTTCTGCCAACAGTTCGTCCCGTCGACTGTCTTGGGGGTTTCCTACGACGATGAGTCCGGCGAGCAGAACCAAAAGAGCGGCACTTGTGAGCCAAGGTTTCCACCGAAGCTGGACTGGCATGGCCGCTTTTAGGTTTTGTCCTGCGAAGCCGTTGGCCCGTAGCCGCACCGACTCGGCGAACGGGCCGCCAGCGGGTACCTCGAGCGCACCTATAAGAGCATCTGAAGTCTTTAACCCCTTGTCGAGCGAACGTGCCACGACCGGGTCAGGTAGCCGCATCACAAGAGCGGTAACAAAGAGGATTGCGGCGCCGACGCCAAGAGCTGCGATAGCGGCAGGTTCAGGCCAAAACCAGGGGCGAAGCCAACCGGCCGCCGCGAGCAATACCGCAAGGCCAGCTACGTAGGGGCCGAACTGAGTGCTTGTTGCGGTAACCCAAACGAAGCGAATACGACGGCGACCTCGTCGTAGTAGGTGGCGAAACTCATCGTTGGTGTTTCCGGCTTCGGTAGTCATTAGAACCTACCGGTCCCGTTCAGCGGGGACAGAGACGGCCATGGTCGCGAGACGAGTATTTAGCCAAAGTAGAGCGGAGCCTGCAACTACGTAGATTTGCCATACCCAAGATCGGTCTTCAGAGGGCGATTCATAGCTATTCTGAATATCGAAAATTGCTTCCTGCATGGCTGAAAACGGGCCGCTCGATCCGGATCCATATTGGTCGACGTTGGAAGGTAACGCATCGGCTACGCCTGTCACGGGGTTTAGACCTAAAAATTGGACAGGTGGGTCGCCGTCTTGAAAGAAGATTGCCAAGAGTGCAAGAAACAACCACGCGCCGACGAAGAACACCAAGCTAATTGCGTAGGTAGCTACCGTCGCCGCGACTGTGCTGTTGAAAAACGACGAACACAACATGCCGAAGGAACCAAGAACAAGGCCCGTGAATAAAACTACTGAGAGTCCGATTAGGACGTCGAGGAGACCTACGCCGCCGAGCAGGAAGCTAACTGACATGAGCGGTGCCGTCGCTACCATCAACAGCGCCAAAAAGGCTAGAGCGGCGCTCAGTTTACCGACGACAATTTCACTTGGCGACAATAGCGTCAACTGAAGCGGGACCAGTGTTTGGCGCTCTCGTTCCCCAGTGATGGTACTCGAAGTCACGCCCGGGACTATAAAGAGCACGAACAAAAGCATGAAGAAAAGGATCCATTCGAACAGGCTTCTGCCGGTCTGGCCCAAGTTCTCCAACTCTGAAGCGCTGAAACGTCGGTCATCGGCTTTGGCCGAGAAATAGACCGCCGTCAGAACTAAGACCATAACGAGCAGCCATATGACGGTCGATAGTGCTGCAAATATACTAGCTGCACGCTTCTGGAGTTCTCGACGTAGCACCGGGTTCTTATGGAGTTGTAAAAGCATCACTGGACGATTCCTTTCGTGACCGCCATAAACACATCTTCAAGGTCTCCGCTAATTTCAGTAAACTCGACCACCTGACGGTCGGTCTCGGTCACGAGTTTCCGTAGAAGGTCTGCCTGTCCCTGTAAATCTGTGACCGTGTGCTCTTCGGTGGAACCATCGGTAAATGTGACTTTGACTTTCCGGCCAGAACGAACCCCGTCTAGTGCAGTCTCTGGAGTGCCTTGAACGAGAAGTTCCCCGGCTTCGACAATCCCTAGGTGGGTGCAGACCTCTTGGAGCTCACTGAGTATGTGTGAACTCACGATTATCGTCTTGCCCATTTCGCGGAGGCGTAGAAGCAACTCGCGTAACTCGACCCGAGCACGAGGGTCTAGACCAGAGGCTGGTTCGTCCAAGATCAGCAACTTGGGGTCGTGTATCAGAGCCCGAGCCAGGCTAAGCCGCTGTTTCATACCCCGGCTTAGAGAGTTGACTTGAGCGTCTTCTTTGACCGACAGTTCGACGAGGTCGAGCAGCGACGAGATTAGGGCGGGCTGTTCTTTCCTAGGGATCCTGTAGGAATCAGCGAAGAACGTTAGGTAATCGTTGGCGGTTTGGTTTTTGTAAACGCCGAGGGTGTCAGGCATATAGCCCATCGCGCGCCGCACCGACTCACTTGACAGGGCCGGGTTATGGCCGTCGATTGACACCGTTCCCAGGGTGGGTCGAAGCAATGATGCCACCATCGTCATTAACGTGGTTTTACCAGCGCCGTTCGGCCCAATCAGAGCGTAGATAGAATTTCGAGGAACCTTCAGGTTGACGTGGTTGACCGCAAGTAGGCTGCCGTACTGTTTCGTCACCCCATGAGTCGAAACAAGAATGTCGTTTTCGGTTGGTGCACCAGAGGGTTGCTGGGGGATCGGCCCTGGTTGTGAGGAGTCCCCGAGCTGAGAATCGGGAACTTTGACTCCATCCGCGGTGGGCCTGGTTGGTTCCGATGAGTCCTGATCGGCAGCTGTGGGCGGTCCGGAAGGCGGGGTTGTGGGATTATGCTCCATCTGAAACCACCTCGATCTCATAGTCGTGTTCGTCGGGCGACCTATTGATGACTTCGATTATGTACATCTCATCGGCGGCGGCCTCAAATTCGAATTGGAATTGATCCGAATATTCGCCGCCGAGTTCGGGCATAGGTACTTCTTCGTCGCCATCAACGAGGTATACGACAACTTCGAATGTCGCGTTCTGGAAGTTCAGATCGACAGCGAGAGTTTGGTCGTCTGGGCGTTGGATGATAAACCGGTCCGAGGCGTCAGAAGTAAGAGGGGGTTGGGTCCAGAAATAGTAGCCTCGCTCGTCCAGCTCGTTGTTGACTGCGTTGGCGGCTCCGTCTTGTACAGGCGCTGTTGCGCTTCCGTCGTCAGGCACAAGCTCCGTCACAAATAGCGGATCAGGGTCGAATTGTTCGCGAATATACAGGGTGTCGTTGATCCAGAGATCTTCGCTCAGGCTAACCACAGCATCCTCGGTGACTAGCGGCTGCCAGGCTCCTCCAACCCAGACCTCAACATTGTTTTCGGGAAGGGAACGCACGGCCATCGGCGGGGTGTCTGGAGTTCGAACGAACTGTCGAATTTGGGTGTCTTGGGCTTGGTCTTGTGGCGACGTGACTCTCGAGCTGCGCATGCCATGCTGGGGTTCTCCTGAGTCGGATAGAGCCGTTCGCGCAACCAAAGCTGTTCGGCCCTTGTCTGGTCCAAGCGGCGACGATAGTTCGGTAGTCCAGGCAGCGACCATAATGGTTCCCTGGCCAGTTAGGGTGTCTTCCCGGTTGATTCGCAGATTTGCCCAGCGTGACTTGTTGATCGAGTTGTCCCAGTCCGACCATAGCTCGAGTTCGCGCGATATTGCCGGGCCGGCTCGTGTTTCCCGGTCGGTTTCGAGAGTGAATTTGGTAGTCTCGCCGTCTCTTAGCGTCCCGACTTCGACGGCATGTTGGCTCGTTCCGATAACGGCATTATTCAGCTTTGTTCCACTGCTATTCGTCACAGATCCAACAATTTCTTCGTCAGTAACCAGGTCAACGTCAATGGTCAAGGCCCCAGCGTAATCGTCCACCGGGCCTTGCATCCTGAGTATTCCGACATCGCCCCTACCGACTTGTACTGTTGCGACGGTTTCGTCTCGGCGTGGCTGAAGTACCGTTCGAGACCCAGTGTCGCTCGTGTCTTCGTAGCGGCCGTCGTTTTGGGTTTCGATAGTCCAACCCGCCGATGCGTCGATTTGCTGTTTCCCCGATTCGGTCAACAAGATAGTGGAAGTGGCGTGAGCCCCGGTTGGCGTGACTTCAATGATCGAAGTATGAACCGACGTTCGAGCTGACAGGACTGTGGAGCCGATCGCAAGGACTCCACCGGTCGTAACGATCGCAGCCACCGGCGTGATCAACCAGACCAGAATAGACTTCTTCGAGACACGTAGGATGATGTAAAGCACCGGCCCGATAAGTAACACATAGAAAAGTAGTCCTGTTATCAGCCAGCCGAGCGATGGTAACTGGATTTGGGCATCCTGGAATAATTCGTTGCCGTACTCGCCACTTACGTCTGGGAAGGACGGTTCAATGGCCGTCGAGTTCAGCCCAGGTGTGATCTGTTGTTCCCAGTCGGCCCCGACGTAGCGGATCATTCCACTATCGGCTAGGAAGACTTCGGTTGTTGATTGCCATGAATCGGGCAGTTGTTCATCGATTGAGCCCGGGTCACCGGAAACGATCAGTTGACCCCCGATTGAGATCCAAGAGGTCAAAACGTCCTGTTCGTCTTCGTTGAGCTCTCGTAGTGCCGAAGGTTGACCAACAATGGTGTCGTAGGTGCTGATTGTCGCTAGGTCTTCGATAGCGAAGAACGCGGCGGGCATTTCATCGACTACAAACTCACCCTCAGAAGCTGGGTCGTCGAACCCAAAGACCGCCACAGCCACGCTGGCCTGGCTAGCGAAGTTTGGTTGAAGTTGGTTGCTGGCTACGACATTGTCGTCCTCTACCAGCTCGACTGAGAGGTTAACATCGCCAAACGGGCTGGCGACGGCGACTGTTTGGACGCTGTTTGACTGAGCCGGCAGGTTAATCGGATACTGATATTCGGCTCCATCAGCGGTAAAGTTCCTGACTACCAGTGTTCCTTCGATGGCACGCTTTGATTCGACCTCGATATCGACCACGAACATGCCCTTTGAACCGATTGACAATCGCGAAAGGTCAATTTCGGCTACTTCTTCGCCGGTGGCTTCGGCCTCGGCGCTCGGCGTTGGACCCAGTAACGACAGGAACGTGAGAATAAGGACGAAGACAGCAACTGATGTCGATGGTTTTATCCGCTGTCCTGACCGTTTTTTCGGTAGAAGAATCGTCGCCCGCCGTGCGCTATTGCTCATGGCTGTAGACGGTAACCCAGAATGCCCGAAATGACGTGGCGGCTTGGACCTCAGGGCGTGGTCTTGACTAGGTAGGTGTCAGATAATTGACAATCGCAGCCGTCGTTCGTTCTGCGGCCTCGAGCGCTCCTTCAATATGTCCGGGAGCGAAAGAAGCTGTTTCGGTTGAACTCCAGAAGAGCTTTCCGTCCCAGGCGGGGCGTTGGAGGACCGGAGATCCGAAGAGGTCGTATCGGTCGTTCGGCGGCCAAATAGCTGGTGTCGTGTATGGGTCCTGTCGCCAGTCTTTGACGAGGACTTCGACGGGGTCGTTTGCCGCAGGTCCGAACAATTTGCAGAGCTGTTCGATAACGGGTTCTTCGTCGAAGTTCACCGTTTCAGGCATTGTTTGGCCGAATCCGAACAAGATACCAGGACTACCCTCAGGGCCGCTTATGTCGTGGATTTCGTGCAATGGATCCACCTGGCTACTCGCCGAGCCCGATAACCCATCGGCTCTCCAAAACGGCTTGTCATAAATGGCAAGCGCCTTGACGGAGGTCCCCATCCAGACCGCTACCTGACCGGCGGCTTCTCGGAGCCTTGGTTCTAGGTCGGCTTCGTCGATAATACGGTTTGCGACCGCCAACGAAGGAGGTAGAGCGATCACGACTTGGCGGGCGCGCACCGAGGTTTCGATAAGATGAATTTCGAGAAGTTCATCTGTACGTTCGACCCGTTTGGCTGGACTGTTGATGTGAACGACCCCTTTGGGAAGGTTCTTCGCTAAGCCGTCGACAAGCTGAGATGCGCCGCCTGTGAATCTCCGAGAATTTGTGCTCCAGGGGCGGCTGTAACGAACGACTTGTCCGTTCGCTGCGACAAGGGCATCGCCGGCTTCCCATTGATCATGGGTGGCTATATCGAACGCTTCGATCAAGGCTTGGACTCGAGGTTCATTGTCCCAAAACCAGGTCGCACCCATTTCGGCGATTCCGCCGGCGACGGGCACCGAGTGGATTCGCCCACCTAGGCGAGATCGAGCTTCGAATAGCTGGACCGTGAAGCCGGCATTTTGCACACCGTTTGCTACCGCCAGTCCGCTTATTCCGCCGCCGATTATGGCGACGTCGATGACTGGCGCGCTCACAGGTCGACGACTGCGAGGTTGACCATCCAGTAGCCGTCGACGTTGACCAGGTTCGGGTCTGAGGGTTGGGGCACCAGGTTTCCGGTCATGGTTTCGCGTACCTCCCTAACCCAGGCAGCGTGTTGGTATTCATGGTTGATAACTGCTCGGAGTAGCCCGTCAGCAATGTGGGTGAGCTGGTTTGGGGCTCCGACGGCTCCGGCCGAGATTTTCGAGATTGTGTTGTGAGTGCTGGTCGCTATTAGAGAACGGTATTCGTTGATTTCGGATAGTGGTGGCAGGGCGCCGCGGTCTGGTTCGGGGGTTGCCGAATCGAAGAGTGCGTCGAACCGGACGTCAAAGCTTGGTTCGGCTGCTGTCAGGTTGCGGACCAGGTAGTGGTTGACGGCGGCCTGATGCCCGAGATGCCAACCAATGGCGCTGCTATGCTCGTTGGGCCGCCATGATAGCTGATTGGCGCTTAGGTCTCGGACGAGCGCCATGGTATGGGCTTGGGCGTCATCATAGAGATTGAGAAGCAGGTCTAGGGGAGGTTTGGCCTCGGATTTCGACATAGTTAGTTTCGATTCGTGGAGGAGTCGGTTTGGAGAAGGAGTTTGATGTGGTCACCGAACAGCTCAATGCCGGATGACAGCAGGCTCTTGTCGGCGTGAGCTTTTGCTAACACGATCGACCCTTCGACTGCGACGATGAACTGGTAGCTAAGCCGGTGGCTTGGAAGGGCGATTCCGCTTGCGTTTGATGCGTCATCTACGAGTTGGCCGACGAATTGTTCGAGCTCGCCGAATCGTTTAGTTAGTTGGCTTTGAATTGCCGGAAACGTGTCAGCTAGGTCGAGCGAATAGCTTCCGATCAGGCACCCGTTGACCATCTGAGGTTGGGAGATTACGTTTCGGGTGTGCTCGATGAAGCCCAGGAGTCGATCGACCGGGTCAGTGTGGTGTTCGAATGTTCCGTTCGTCAACGAATCGGTCAGCTCGTCGAAGTATGAGCCGAGGGCGGCGGACCCGATCTCTTCTTTGGTCGCGAAGTAATGGTAAAAGCTGCCTTTGCTGACCTTCGCCCTGGCGCAGACATTGTCGACGGTCGTAGCCGAGTACCCGTTGCTCAACGACAGCGCTTTCATAGCTTCGATCAGTTTGGTTCTATTCTCACCGGGTGGAGCCATTTAGCGGTCTCCGCTGTGTTGGGTCATAAACGGTGAATCTGTCGCCATATCGGAAACGACGGCCCAGGTGGGAGAAATCGCGAGCACTACCTGGTCTGGGCTTCCAAGAAAGTCGGTCCAGTTCTTCGCCATCTCCGGACCCAGGTACCGGACGGCTGCTGCGACGTATTCATCCGCCAGACCTTCGGTCGCCCGGGTGGTTATCGTGCCTCGGAGCTTGAGACTTCGGTATGGAAATTGATCGGTGTCGATCGTGATTGCAGCCACGGTGCCGTCGGTTAGATCTTGGAGCTTCTTGGCACCCCTAAATGTGATGACCAACAGCTGACTGCCCGACCATATAAACCAGATCGGTACCACGCGGGGTGTCCCATCATGAGCGACCCAGGCCAAACGGGCGGGAATGCGAGACTCGAGTAGAAGGCCGACAGTTCGAGACTGAGGGGCCTTGAGAATCTTGGGGAGTTCTGTGGTCACCTCATCAACATACCAACTAGTCGGTATTTATCAACATTTATGGTTGAATCGCCCGGGACGAGCTACCGTTAACGCTCGATGACCTCAAGATTCAATGTGTGTTTGATGGCTGCCTTTATGGCAGTAGCCGGCTGTGCCTCGGAGGCCACAGACGCTGCAACCAGCTCGGTTCAACTCAACGACGGCACTGACCGCGGACGCGCCACAGCGTCGACAGAACCTCCGGTTAAAGGCGTGCAGGTTAAAAGCGGAGCCGAGGTGCTCAGCGAAGCCAACTTCGCTGAGCTGCAAGGTCAACGCGTCGGCCTCATCGTGAACCAGGCATCAACAGTGGGCGACCAACACATTCTCGACACGATGACAGCATCCAAAGAAGTCGAAGTCGTTGCCCTGTTTGCTCCCGAACATGGAGTTCGGGGCACCGCGGGTGCTGGTGAAACCGTCGGCGATGAAGTCGACCCAACAACAGGCCTGACCGTCTTTAGCCTGTATGGGGAAACCCGCAAGCCTTCAGCTGAAATGCTCGATGGAATCGACACCTTAGTGTTCGATCTGCAAGACGTCGGCACCCGCTATTACACATATATTTCAACCATGGGATTGGCAATGCAGGCGGCCGCTGAATCCGGCGTCCGCTTTGTCGTCCTCGACCGACCAAACCCCCTTGGAGGTGACACGGTCGCTGGGTTTATGGCTGAACGGACCGACTCGTTCGTCAGCCAATACCCGATCCCGTCGGTATATGGCTTGACCGCCGGTGAGCTGGCAAAAATGATCGTTGGGGAGCAGTGGCTCGAAGGGTTGGATCAGCTCGACCTCACAGTTGTCGAGATGCGAGGATGGGAGCGGTCATTTGGGTGGACGGACACAAGTCGGCCGTGGGTGGCTCCTAGCCCCGGGTTGCCTGTCGTCGACGCCGCTCTGACGTATCCGGCGACGGTGTTGTTCGAAGCTACGAATATCAGTTTTGGTCAAGGAACCGACAGGCCGTTTCAACAAATCGGAGCGAGTTGGCTTGACGCCGAGTCCTTAGCCCGCCAACTGAGCGAATTCGGCCTACCCGGCGTCGAGTTCGAGCCGGTGAGCTTTGTTCCCGCCTCCAACGATGTCAACCCGAGTCCTCGGCTCCTGGGTGAAGATTTGCAGGGCGTCTTCATCCGAATTGTTGACCCAGATCTGTTTGACGCAACGGTGACCGGGTTTTACCTGTTGGCCGCGGTTGAGGCTCAGGCCGCATCCTCTGGTGTGCCGTCAATAGTCGACAGCCCGCAACTTCTAGACCTTCTAGCTGGTTCCTTTACGTTGCGAGAAACTCTCGTCGGAACAGAACCCGGTCAAGTAACGGTGGCTGTGACAGCCCTCCAAGAGGCGTCGCAAAACTCGGTTGCAGCATTCGAAGATCGACGCGACGAATACCTATTGTACTAATGGGACGGTGTCGACTGATTCAGCGAAAGGAAGTCTTGTCATGGTCAAATTTGGGTGGCTAGCGAGTCATGAATCTTACCAACCAGAGGACCTCATAAACCAGGCCGTTCAAGCAGAGAATGTTGGCTTTGACACCGTGTTCGCATCAGACCATTTCCATCCGTGGGTCGATCAGAACTCAGCGGCTGGATTCGTCTGGTCTTGGCTCGGAGCAGTAGCGCAACAGACGTCGCAAGTCGAGCTAGCGACGTTGGTTACCTGTCCATTGTTTCACTATCATCCAGCGCTTGTCGCTCAGGCCGCAGCGACGGTAGACCGCATCTCTAATGGCCGTTTCTTCCTTGGGGTTGGCACTGGTGAGAACATCAACGAAGGTCCAATGGGCTACGAATTCCCGTCGTACCCTGAACGCATCGAACGCATGGGTGAAGCTCTCGAAATTATGACTCGACTCTTGGCCGGAGAAAAGGTTGACGCTCACGGCAAGCACTATGTCGCTGACAAAGCCAAGCTGTACAGCCCGCCACTGAGCGACGTCGACATTTTGATGGCCGCCGGTGGCCCGAAATCTGCAGCTTTCGCTGGGGCGAACGCTGCTGGTTTGATTACCTCGGTCAAGGACCCAATCGAATCGATGGAGCGAGTAATTGGGCCGTTTCGGCAGGCCGCAAACGAAGTCGGCAACCTAGCGCCCACCATCGTGGCCACCAGGTGGGTTGTGTGGGCAGAAGACGGTGACGAGGCCTGGGAAGCACTTGGATCGATGAGAGGCCTGCGAGCTCCAGGACGGCTTGAGGTGGTTGATCCTGCCGTCTTACGAGAACGGGCGGACAAGATGGCACGAGAAGAGATCATCAACCAATTTACGGTTGTGTCAACTATCGAACAGTTAGTGGATGCCTATACTCCGCTTGTGGTCGATATTGGGGCCACGCACGTTTCGATTCAGGTCGCATCGGTGGAACCAACGGCCACGATCGACATGGTTAGCAAAGAACTCCTGCCCGAACTTCGCAAATTGTAATCGTCGTCACAACGATCCGACACCACCAGAGTCACTTTCGGGTTGCGTCCAGTATGGCCACTATGTTGCAAGTGTCTCACATGGGTGCGAGTGCGCCCGAGATCGGCAATCCTAATGCATGGCCAGAATTCTTGTAACGGAAAAAATCGCTGAAACAGGCTTGGAAAAGCTCCGAAATGCCGGGCATGAAGTTGATGTTCAGTTAGATCTGTCCCCGGAGGAGCTCGTCTCGTCTGTCGTCGGGGCACACGCCATCATTATCCGGTCCGCAACGACGCTGACCAAAGAAGTCTTTGAAGCCGCAGACGAACTCGTCGTAGCGGGACGGGCCGGAGTCGGGCTCGATAATGTCGATGTTGACGCGGCGACTTCCGCCGGAGTGATGGTCGTAAACGCTCCGCAATCGAACATTCTTTCCGCGGCCGAGCAAACCATGGCGCTAATACTCGCCCAAGCTCGGAATACGCCACAGGCAGCTGCCGCGCTTAAAGAAGGCCGCTGGGAGCGTTCTAAGTGGAACGGCATTGAACTCCACGGCAAAACCTTGGGAGTTATCGGCCTAGGCCGAATCGGTAAGCTCGTGGCCGAGCGGGCCAGGGCATTTGGAATGCAGCTCGTCGGGCATGACCCGTTTGTATCAGCTGACGCCGCTAGCGAAATCGGAGTCGAACTGGTCGATCTGGACGAATTGGCGGCCCGGTCCGACATCGTTACTGTCCACGTCGCCCGGACTCCGGAAACCCTGGGAATAATCGGAACCGACTTCCTTAAGAAGGCTAAAGACGGTGTCCGAATAATAAACGTCGCCCGTGGGGGCATCGTTGATGAAGCTGCCTTGGAGCAGGGTCTTAAATCAGGCAAGGTCGGTGGCGCCGGGCTCGACGTCTATGACAGCGAACCATGCACGGATTCACCGTTGTTTGCCCATCCGAATGTTGTTGCAACCCCTCATCTAGGGGCATCGACTCGTGAAGCTCAGGACAAAGCGGGCGAGACCATCGCCGAGCAGGTAAGTCTTGCCTTGGCTGGCGACTTCGTCCCATTTGCCGTCAACATCGACGCAGGCGAAGTGGCAGGGGTGTTGAAGCCGTATGTGCCACTGGCCGAAGAGCTCGGAAAGATATTCTCGTCATTGAGTGGCGACCTGCCCTCTAAGGTCACGGTGACCTTTGATGGCGAAATCGGCGGCTACGACAATCGTCTGGTCACCCTGTCGGTGGTTAAAGGTCTTCTCACCGCTGTAGCCAGCGATGCCGTTTCGTTTGTTAATGCAGATAGTCTTCTCGAAAAGCATGGCATCGAAGTCATCGCCGAGCAGGCCGCTAAGGGTTCTGATTACACCAACTTGTTATCTGTAGCGGGTGGTGATCACTCGATCTCAGCGACCCTGATGGGGCTTGGCGACGAGCCACGAATCGTTCGTATCGACGGATACAAGTTAGATATGCCCCCGGTCAAAAACATGTTGATAATCCGCAACACCGATGCTCCAGGCGTAATCGGTCGAGTTGGCACGATTATGGGCGATGCCGGGATAAACATTTCGAATATGGAAGTGGGTCAAGCGCCTGATTCGGATGCCGCGATGATGGTCGTTTCTATCAAAGAGCTGGTCGGCGACCAAGTCATAGAGTCGTTGCGCGGCGCCGAGGGCGTCATCGAAGTAGATTTGGTTAGCCTCTAGTTAAAAGAGACCCAGGCTTTTTCGCGTAGTTGCTCTAGTCCATGAACCGAGATTCCAGCGTTCGAGAAGGTGTAGATATCTTCTCCTATCACCATGGTTCGAGAAATAGACGGCGTTTGACACGGCGACGGCTCGCCGTACTCGTCTTCTGGCGGAGCCGGATCGGGGGTCGGTTGGTCGCTATCGTCCTCCCGAGGTATTCTTCGTTCCGACGGTTGCGAGGCCTGCTGGTCACAACCGTTACTATGGTCGATTGTCCCTCGGAGCGTCAAACGGCCAACTTCGGTATCTACATCGAAGACGGCGGCCACAGAGAGGTACCCGCCTCCGCCGGTCGTGTCGTCCGGTAAGTCGGTTTCGGGACCGAAAGACTCGACGGGGACTATCGCAGTGTTGGTCTCCGGCCAGAACGTAAACGCCTTCGCGTCATGGGCTACTCGGGTAGCTGAGCCCGGTTCAAAGGCATGCTTGTCAAGCCTCGTTGGGTCCGATAGGTCTTCGACATCGAACAGCGACACTGCCGCTCCGAGAACCTGGCCGTCGTCGGTTCCATCCGACCCGACCCCGAGGAGGGTTCGCTCGTCGACCCCATGTAGGTAGTTAGAAAAACCTGGAATCTTTAATTCGCCGAGGATTTCTGGGTTCGATGGGTCTGAAAGATCGACGGTGTACAGCGGATCGATTTGGCGGAACGTAACGACGTAGCCAACGTCGCCGATAAATCGAACTGCGAAGATATCTTCGCCCCGCCCGAGACCTCCGACCTGGCCCAACGGGACAAGAGCGCCGTCTTCTTCAGACAAGACCGTGACGTAGCTTTCCGATTCCGAACCGGGTTCTGGTTGAGGTTCTGCCTGTTCGGGGAGTGGCCGTGACCATCCGACTGGTTGACCTTGGTCGGTGGTCGCAACCCGAAGGTTGCCTTCGTATTCCGACAATGAGAATTGGTTGAGAAGTAAGCCGCGGACCGGTCCTGATGCTACGTAGTTAGTGGTTCCTTCGTCACCAATTTCGAAGCTGTGAAGCGCTGTCTGAACTGGTGACGAAAAGCTCCCACTATCGGAAGGGTCGGAAAGGTCTGGCCATTGCGGCGCTGCAACGACCAGTCGCTCGGTCGACGCATAGACGGTTTGAACATCGGTATGAACCGAAAGGGAGTCGCTGATCTCGAGAGGCTGATCGATGTCTACCGTTATCACGACCACTTGGCCGCCTCCCGAAAACGTGGCTGGAAGGTGCACGTTTGGACAATCGACCAGCGGCTTCGATGCTTGCGGACTACTGTTTCCCGTCACCCGGTATTCGGGCAACCAGTCTTTGAGTTCTGATTCTTCGATTAGTTGTCGGTTTTCCTTCTCGGCCTGAGTTTCATCGGTTCGCCCGTCGGGGTAGACGAAGTCGATTCCGACTGGGTCAGAAGACAATACGAGGCGGAGCGACCCGCCGACTTCCCGACTGGAGATGTATTGACCGTCGAATTCTGCCGAGCCGCCGATGGAACCGTTCTCGACGTCGATATCGGTCATTAGGCTCGTCGGTTGGCCGTTCTGGTCATAGCTAACCGAGAGGAGGACCAGGCGGTCCTCGTTTAGGAACATACCGGTTGGATGCCCCAAATCATGTAGTGAAATAGTCTGGGTCGGTATTGGTGTATCACCGGTGACGTCCAAGACACGTAGCTGACCATCTGAAATTACCGCCAACGTGGAGCCGTCGCTTTTGATGAGGTCCGCTTCGTCGACGCCCTCTTCTTGATTATTGGTCCCCGATGTTTCTTTCGGTTCAGCTGGTTCGGACGCGGCCCCGTCATCACCCATATCGGCAGTCGAGGGTGATGCGGCGCCGTCCTCTCCTGCCCGGACTGAGCGTCCATCGGAGCCGTCTCCTAACGGTCGGATACCTGGCTGGTCGAGGCCATAGGGGCCGACTCGTGAGAGCGCATCTTCCTGAATCTGTTCGAGAAGAACGCTGCAAGAGTCGACGGTGTCAAGCGACGTTGACGCCAAGATAGTCTGTGTATTTGTGCTGAGCTCGCGGAATGTGTCGGACGGCGAAGCGTTGTCGCCGCTACTGCATGCCGATGCCATTAGGGTTGCCGACAAGGCCACCCCTGAAAGGGCGGCTAGTGACGGCCTGTTTTTTAGCCAGGTAATCTTCATTGTGAGCGACCTCGAACTGTCAGGAACGTTGCTTGTGTCCTCTGTGACGATCGTTCCGCCTGCCCTAGTTCCCGCTGTAACTCGTTTGTCATGTTGGAGGGCTGGTAGTCAGGCTGGTCGAGATTCCGCCTGCGTTTCGATCGGGGCTGCCCCGGTTTTGCTTGACTCGTCTAAGTAAATTAGGAGAATGTAGATCGGTGGTCTGGTGTTACATAGGTTGCGGAGAATAGTAGTCGCCGGTGTGAGTGCAGTAGCGGTAGCGTTGTCGTTACCGGCAACATCACAGGCCGCGATTATCGGGTCCGAGATCATCGATACGGTGGCCGGAGCCGTAACCGGCGGCGACGACGGCCCAGCTACTCAAGCACAACTCGACAACCCAAGCGACGTGGCCGTGGATGCAGCTGGCAACCTCTACATCGGAACGGGCGGATTTTTCTTCTTCAGCGACGGCGACAAGAGAGTTCGTAAGGTAGACGTCAACGGCATCATCACCACCGTGGCCGGAAACGGACAATTTGGGTCTAACGGTGACGGCGGCCCAGCGACGCAAGCAGAACTATGTCGCTAGAGATCCCTCCAATTGGTAGAGACGACACTTCGCTACACGAACTGGTGTAAGTCAGGGGCTTCGACCTGTGGTCTCCTAAAGTGCTGGTAGCCAGGTTGGTCGAGATTCCTCGTGGGTGTCGATCTTTTCGACCTGGTCGAGTGTGATGCCGATATCGTCCAACCCGTTTAGGAGGCGATGCTGTACTGCATCAGCTAGTGGAAACCCTACCGAAATTCCCTTGGCCGGTACTTCGAGTAACTTTTTTTCGACATCGAGTGTTAGTTGAAGTTCGGGTTCTGCGTCGACCATCGTTAGTAGTTGGGCGCCCAACTCGGGCTCAACGACAACAGGTAAAAGACCGTTCTTGCCAGCGTTGTTTCGGAAAATGTCGCCGAAGCGAGGGGCAATGACGGCATCGAACCCGTATTGCTGGATCGCCCAGACAGCGTGCTCCCGGGAAGACCCGACGCCAAAGTTCCTGCCAGCGATCAAAATCGTTGCTCCGACAAAACGTTCGTCGTTGAGTACGAAGTCTTGAGCGTCCCGCCATTCAGAAAACAGGCCTTTATCGAATCCCGTTCGTTCAACTCGCTTTAGCCAATCGGAGGGAATGATTTGGTCTGTGTCGACGTCGGAACGGTCGAGCGGAACAGCTGTCCCTGAAATTATGTGTACTGACTTCATCGTTGTGAATCCAAATCTGATGGCAGAGCAAATCGGCCGACGATTGCGGTGGCGGCTGCGACCTCCGGTGAAACCAAATGAGTACGCCCGCCTCGACCTTGTCGCCCTTCGAAATTGCGGTTGGAGGTTGATGCTGAACGTTCGCCTGGTTGTAGCTTGTCAGGGTTCATGGCGAGACACATTGAACATCCTGGTTCTCGCCAGTCAAATCCCGCCTCGACGAAGATTTTGTCGAGACCTTCTGCGATTGCTTGTTTCTTGACCTGGGCCGAGCCAGGTACAACAAGGGTTCGCATGCCGTCGGCCACCCGATGCCCTTCAGCTACCGACGCAGCTGCTCGTAGGTCCTCTATTCGGCTGTTGGTGCAAGAGCCAATAAAGACAGTATCTACTGGGACTTCACGCATAGGCATACCGCCCTTTAGACCCATGTATTCGAGAGCGAGTTCGGCCGCTTGGGTCGCTGCCGGTTCGTCGAACGATGCGGGGTCGGGGATTGTGCCTTCGATCGTGGTGACCTGCCCGGGGTTTGTTCCCCATGTCACCTGGGGTTTAATCTGCGATCCGTCAATTATGATCTCGGCATCGAACGATGCGCCTTCGTCGGTTGCTAACGATTTCCACTCTTCAATTGCGGCGTCCCAAACGTCGTCTGAAGGAGCATGGGTTCGACCCTTGATGTAGTCAAAGGTCGTTTGGTCGGGGGCGATTAGTCCAGCCTTGGCGCCAGCTTCGATCGACATGTTGCAAACCGTCATTCGACCTTCCATCGAAAGAGCTTCGATGACAGGGCCGCGGTATTCAATTATGTGACCAATTCCGCCCCCGGTGTCGAGGCGTCCAACGATTGCGAGGACGACGTCTTTGGCCGTCGACCCCTCAGGGAGTTGGCCCGTGACGGTTACAGCCATTGTCTTTGGCTTGACCTGTGGGAGGGTTTGAGTTGCGAGTACATGCTCGACCTCACTGGTGCCAATCCCAAAAGCAATAGCTCCAAAAGCCCCGTGGGTAGATGTGTGAGAGTCGCCGCAGACGATAGTCATCCCGGGCTGAGTCAAACCCTGTTCCGGCCCTATGACGTGAACTATTCCTTGCGTGTCTGAACCCATTTCGTGGTTGGTGACCCCGAACTCAGCGGTATTGGCTCGAAGCGTTTCGATTTGCGCTCGGCTGACCTCATCAGCAATAGGCTGGTCAACGTTTTCGGTGGGAACATTGTGGTCCTCGGTCGCCACGGTTAGATCAGGGCGGCGAACCTTTCGACCAGCCAACCGCAGGCCATCGAAAGCCTGAGGCGAGGTCACCTCATGTACGAGGTGGAGATCAATATACAGGAGGTCCGGGTCGTCGCCGTCGCCCTGTGACACGACATGGTGGTCCCAGACTTTCTCTGAAAGGGTGCGTGGTGTGGTTATTGAGTTCATTTAGATCTCGATGTCGACAACGTCGACGTTCATTGCACCGCCAGGAGATTCGAAGACGACTGTGTCGCCTTGGCTAGCTCCGACCAACGCCTTGCCTAGAGGCGACCCGGGTGACATGATGTCGACCCCTTCGCGGCGTTCCTCAATCGAGCCAATTAGGTACTTCTCGATGTCGTCGTCGCCTTCATACCGGATAGACACAACGCAGCCTGCTTGGACGGTCCCCACTGAGTCTGCGTCAAGTTCGACAATTTCGGCGTCTTCGATCAGCTTGGAAAGGTGGATTATCCGCCCTTCCATCTTGCCTTGTTCTTCCTTGGCGGCGTGATAGTCGCCGTTCTCGGAAAGGTCGCCGAGCTCACGGGCGGTTTCGATCTTCTTAGCGATTTCAATGCGACCGCGTGTTGTCAGGTCGCCGTGCTCGGCCACCAGTCGATCGTAGGCTTCCCTCGATAGCTTCTGAGAATTGTTCACCCGTCAAATATAGCTACAGATTGCCGGGCTAGCTCAGCTTTGTGCCGCTGAAACTCGTCAGGGTCATAGCGAGTAGGCCCCCAGCCAGCCCCAGCCAGGAGTTTAATCGAGTGAATTGGTCGAGGATGAATTGAGATTCCAGGGAGTCCGCTGAGACGGGAGTAAGTTGGGCGATGAGGTTGGACCGGGAAATGGCGAGTCCGGCGACGAGGACCGTCATGCAAAAAAGCACGGCCGAGACGCCTAGGTTAAGCCCACCGGACGCGCTTCCGCCCGCTAGTCGAACACCGAGACCGATGAGAAGTCCGACGGCGGCTGGCGCCCACCAAAGATAGTCGAGATCGTTGGTTTCCAAGTAGTACCAACCTATTCCTGACGCGAGGGCGACCGCGACACCAAAAAACCCGGCGCTGAAGAGATCGGTTTTGTTTCTTGACGGCATAACCTTGGGTCCGCTGCGACCAACAGGGTGTTGTGGTGCCTCACCACCGCCCGGGGCGTCTCGGACTGCCTCATTCCACTCGTCTGGGACGGTCGTAACCGAGAAATTTGAGTCATTATTGGTGACCATAGTTTACATGCCTCCTACAGGTGGTTTCGGATTGTTTCGTCATGTTCTTGAGCGTCTAGAGTTTCAGGGATGTTCTGGAGAGGATTGGATGTTTTGGAAAGGGTTGTATGTCAGCGTCTGACGGTTATCGAATAGGTGTAGTGGGCGGCGATGGGATCGGCCCGGAAGTCGTTGCTGAAGGCATCAAAGTGCTGAAAGCGGTTGGGGCCAATCTCAACATCACCACGTTCGACTTGGGAGGCTCCCGGTATCTTCAAGACGGCACAATTTTGCCAGACGAAATTGTCGAAGAGTGGCGGTCGTTTGATGCAATATATTTGGGCGCTGTTGGTCATCCAGACATCACGCCGGGTGTAATCGAGCGAGGTCTGTTGCTCAAAATGCGGTTTGACCTCGACCTCTATATTAACCACCGGCCGTTTATCGCCCCCGGCCACGATTTTGCGGTGGTGCGTGAGAATACAGAAGGCCCATACGTGGGCGAAGGTGGTGTCCTTCGCAAAGGAACGCCGTTCGAAGTAGCGACACAGGGCTCGGTAAATACCCGCAAAGGCGTTGAGCGGTGCCTGCGGTACGCCTTCGATCTTGCAACAACCAGAAGAAACCATCTGACCATGGTTCACAAGACCAATGTCTTGAATTTTGCCGGAGATCTTTGGGCTCGTACATTCGCCGAGGTCGCAGCCGAATACCCAACGGTTGAAACCACATACAACCACGTTGACGCCGCCTGTATCTACTTTGTTCAAGATCCCGGGCGCTATGACGTACTAGTCACTGACAACTTGTTTGGCGACATATTGACCGACCTCGGTGGGGCAGTGTCAGGCGGTATTGGGCTGGCTTCCTCCGCCAACCTTAACCCAGCCCGGACCGGACCTTCAATGTTCGAACCCGTCCACGGATCTGCCCCCGACATCGCGGGAACTGGGGTCGCTAATCCTTTGGCCGCCATCTTGTCTGCCGCAATGATGCTCGAATTTCTAGGCGAGCAAGAGATGGCGGACAGGGTAACCAAAGCGGCCTATGAAGTTCGAGACCATGTCGAAGGTAAATCAACCAGTGAGATTGGTGATGCGGTTTCTACTCGCGTGGTATAAGCGGTTCTTCGTCCTGTACGTAACTGACCCAAAAGACCTTCGATGTGGGCTTCTTTGCCTGGTTTGGGGTAGTGCCGACAATCGATCGACAACGGTACCATTTGGAACGACATGGATACAACTTGGGCCCCAGGGCAAAAAATGGGATATCGCTCTGCCCTAGATGGCTTGCGGGCAGCTGCGATTGGTCTCGTTCTTCTAGAACATACCGGTTTGTCGATTTTTGACGGCGGTAATAGTGGCGTCATTCTGTTCTTTGTGCTCAGCGGGTTTCTGATCACCAAGTTGATGCTTGAAGAGTGGGGTAAAACGGGAACCTTGAACATCAAGGCCTTCTATGGTCGTCGTACGCTTCGAATCATGCCAGCACCGTTGGTTATGGCCGCTGTCCTGTTCTTGTTCAGCTGGTGGATCTACCCCGATGTGTTGGAACGGCGATATCTGTGGTTCGAGCTGTTTATGGTGGTGTTCTATCTCACCAACCTTCGGCCACTTGTCTTTGGGAACAAAGGGCTGTTCGGTGGTGAGCTAATCGATGGGAACATGATGACGGCCCATACTTGGACGCTGTCGATCGAGGAGCATTTCTATCTTATTTGGCCATGGCTGGTGCGTTGGCTTCGGCTACCAGAACGGTTGCCGTCGTCTGTTGCGACGTGGCTTTTAGTTGGCGCGGCGGCCCTTACCGCAGCTAGGTTCACGATCCATGAGTTTTCGAACCCCGACGTTGTATCGTTTTCGTTGTTTATTTTCGACGGGTTCGCTATGGGGGCGGCCTTGGCGTTTGTTATTCACGGTGGCATTTGGGGGCGTTTCCGGCGATGGCTAGGGAGCCCGGCGTTGATGGTGTTTTCCGGCGTTGTGTTTGTAGCCGATCTGGTAATTCGTAAAGAGAATGTCGATTTCCTCCACCATTACTTGTACTACACGTACTGCGGCATTGCGTCAGCTTCGATCATGACGTATTTGTACGACAACACCGATGGTGTATTTACGAGACTATTCGAGCTTCCGGCGGTCGTGTGGCTCGGTAAACTCTCGTACTCGATCTACCTGTGGCATGTTCCCGTTCAGGTGTATTTCAGTCAAGACAGGTTCCCGACGTGGGCCCTTTGGCAGATCATTGTGGTTGAGCAGGTCCTGACATTCGGCTGTGCCTATGCGTCATACCGTCTCATCGAAATGCCATCACTGCGGTTTAAAAAGCGATTCGCCGTCAAAGGCCCAGCTTCTGAGTTGCCTGTGGACTCCGCTGTTCGGGTCGGTGGTCAGCCCTCGGTCCGTGGCGATTAGCTGACAACGGATTCGTATAGCTTGTCAGTTTGGGTCCGTCGTCTGTTGAGCATGGTTTCCCCGATAATCTTAGAGTGTGGCATCACCAGATTTTGTTCCAGTCAACCCCAGCGACCGTGTGAGGACGTACGCTTCACCGCCTCGTCGGAATAACCCGTGGGTCGCTAACCGTCCTGGCGACGTAGTTGGTTCCCAACCAGTGGGCCCCCGCTTGGGTACAGCCGGTCCTGATCAGGGGTATGCGTTCACTCTTGTTGAGCTGTTCGAGAATCGACTTTTTCTTGGCGATGTAGACCATGATGACGCAGTGGCTGGTTGTGTCGCCGTGGCGATGAAACGTTCGGCCTTGTTTGGGCGGGCGCCGGTCGTTCACGACCTGACGGTTGCGTTCACTGTTTTTGGGTTTCTTGATCCTGACCCGGACCCCGACCTTGTGTTACTTCGGGAAAGCTTGTTTGCGGAGGTGAAAAGCAGCCATCACTATTCCGAGCGTCGCCAACTCGTTGACCTCGTGCCGGAAGAGTCGCTCAGGTTGGCTCACTCAAAGGTCGAGACTCAGTACGCGTCGGGCTGGCGTTCCAATATTACGCCCTGATCTGCGCGGTTGGGACTTACCGAACTAACAGGAACACAAGTACAACCAAGAGAACACCGGCAGCCCCAAGCCCAATGAGTTGAATGCCTTTCAGTTGAAGTCGTCTCGAAGACTCCTTCAACGAGGCTGGCTCGAGATATTCAGCGCCGGAACTGGCCGGTTCGATAGCGGACGTTACTTTAGCTCCCGTCGAGGCTTTCTTAGCCGGGGCAGCCGCTTGCTCATCGAGAATTGTTTGATGTTCCGCCGTAGTCATCGGCTGGAACATCGTGGTTTTGGTTGGCACCGTCTGGCTGGCGAGGGCCACTGATTCTGGCACGGCCTGCACTTGACCTGTTGCGGATTTTCGGGTTTCTCGCCGTTGAATCTCTGAAGCCCCCTCTATTTTGAGCCCATAGAGCAGGTTTTCGGCTTCCCGGTTAGCGATACCTTTTGCTACACCGGCGGCAGGACACAACAAGGCGATAGGAATTCGGTGTTCCGCGAGCAGACTCGCCGGCACATCTATGTCACGTAGCGTAGTTAGGGGAGGTTCGGTGGTGCCGTCTACCACCATTTTTAGCAGCTGGCTCCGGCTAATAGAGTCGCTTGCGTAGGCGCTAAAGACGCTGCCGTCACGAAGGTCGACCTGCCAACCGATTCCGGAACCGAGAAGTAGGGTTGCAGTTTTCTTATCTGGAAGAACTCTGGCCGCAGCGACCGGACTGAGTTCCATTCTGCTGACCGAGACACCCGAGAGTCGAAAGAGCGCCAGCACATCGTTGACTACGCTGTCTGGGGCAAACGAGACCTCGGGTTCTCCGACATAAACGAATGACAGGTCGAGCTTTTCTACTTGTTGAGTCAGCCAACTCGCCATATCCGGCCCATTACCAACTCCAGCGTTGACATCGCTAAATGCCACACCTAGACGGTAGGTTTCCGGGTCGCCCAGATCAAGCTGATAGAGCGCTGAGTCGATCGCTTGTTGGTAAGACTCTTTAGGTTTTTTACGATTGAAATTGACCGCATCGATCACTACTTCGACGTAGTTCTCGACTCTCGTCGCGGCCCGGTCGGTCCGGACGGCTCGAACGACCATGTCGCCGATCTCTAAACCTACTATTGCTTGTGAATTTGGGACCATAATAAAAAATTTGCGCTTGCCGTGTCACTCGTCGATTCGCTCAGATCGCTCGACGCAACCATCGCATTGCGTTAGCTTATTCTAGCGTGGATATCGGCACGGTAGTCAAAATGTCAGAGCTTAGGTTGCATATTCGGCGGGATGGGCGAATCGGTCGGTCCTGAGCTCGGTAGTAATAGGTCACTTGCGGTGCTTCGATCGGTTTTTGTGGCGTATCGATTGACTTCTACTAGTCTCTGATACGTGACTGTTCGAGTTCGTTTCTCCCCAGCCCCATCGGGGTATCTCCATGTAGGTTCGGCCAGGTCGGCGCTCTTTAACTGGCTGTATGCCCGCCATACGGGTGGCACGTTCATTTTACGTATCGAAGACACCAACGCCGATAGTTCAAAACCGGAGTTGATTGACGCTATTCGAGACAGTCTGAACTGGCTCGGTCTCGATTGGGACGAAGAGTACCGTCAATCCGAGCGGTTTGAGCTGTACTGCAACGCCGCTGATGAGTTACTCAAAAGCGGCAAGGCATATCGGTGCGACTGTACCCCCGAGCAGGTAAAGGCCAGGGCCGAAGCCCGAGGCGAAAGCGCATCCGGGGGCTACGACCGTTACTGCAGAGATCGCAATGTCGGTCCAGGAGAGGGGGTAGCGGTTCGTTTCGCGACCCCAAAAGAAGGTGTCACCGGCTGGGATGACCTTATTCGTGGCAGAGTGCAGTTCGAAAATTCGGTTCTGGAGGACTTTATCATTGTTCGTTCTTCAGGTGTGCCGATGTTCCACGTCGCCAATGCATTTGACGACCTCGATATGGGTATAACGCATGTAGTCCGCGGCGAAGACCTCGTCAACACGACGCCCCGAGTCCTGCTGCTTCGAGAGGCAATGGGGGCTCCGACTCAGCCGGTCTACGCTCACCTTCCGTTGATCGTAAACGAACAGCGAAAGAAGCTGTCGAAACGACGAGACGACGTATCGGTTTCTGACTACGCCGACAAAGGTTACCTAGCCGAAGCGATGCGTAACTACTTAGCGACCTTGGGTTGGGGTCCACGCGATGAGATTGAGATCCGGCCAATCCAAGAAATCATCGACCAATTTGAACTATCAGACATCGGGAAAGCTCCAGCGTTCTTTGACGTCAAAAAACTTGACAATTTCAACGGCGAATATATTCGGGCCCTTCCAATCGAGGACTTTGTTGCCGAGACTTGGCCGCTAGTCGACGGAACAATCGAGCGAGAACTGTACGAACGCCTTGCCCCAGAATTGCAACTGCGGGTCAAACAATTCAACCAAGTTCCTTCCTTTCTTGAATGGGTGGTTGGCAACGCCCCTGAACCTTCCGGAAAAGACTGGCGCAAAGCGATGAAAAAGGACAAGGTACCTGAAGCCCTCGACCTGATAATCGAACGGCTTGCCGACGCCACGTGGGAACCAGCTGAACTGGAACGGATCGTTTTTGGGGTTGGTCAAGAACTCGAAACGCGAACCCAGGTCCCAGTTCGCCTCGCAATAACAGGTTCTCGCTCTGGACTGCCGCTGTTTGAACCAATGGCTGCGGTTGATCGACAGGTGATTCTCGACCGTTTAAACGCAGCGCGGGACCGACTTGGAGAATAACTCCGTCGACGGTGAACCTGAAACACTATCGACTACCGATGAACCTCGCAATGAGGCCGATGGTCGCCTAGAGTCTGACCATGACCATGACCAGGACCAGGACCAGGACCAAGCGTCTGTGAAGGGTGTTCCTGGCGAGGAGCAACAGGACGACGTGAAACTGTTTGGTCGTAAGAACTTTGTTCTTCTCTTGCTTGGGCTTGTCGTTGCTTACCCGGTCGTGACCTTTTTTGACGTTTGGTTGGCCTCGACTCAGACAAATGACGTGTCTGGCGACGCCGCAATCGTGTTAGGCGCCGCTCAGTACAACGGTGAACCGTCCCCAGTGTTGTCGGGCCGCCTCGACCGCGCTGCCGAATTGTTCGATTCTGGTTCTGTGGCCTTGATCGTTGTCACCGGTGGCGCTCAAGAAGGTGACGTAGGAACCGAAGCCAACGCCGGGTATGTCTACCTTCGGCGTGAGGCAGGATTGGCCGACGAGGATATTCGCCTAGAGGTCCAAGGCGAGTCGACGTATGAGTCGTTGGCCGCCACAGCCCGATTCTTAGAAACAGAAGACGTGACTAATGTTGTGGTCGTAACTGACCCATTCCACGCAAGAAGAGCAGCTCTTGTTGCCGAGGAAGTCGGTCTGACAGTCGAGGTTGCTCTGACTTCGAATCCAGCGACGTTCGGACGACTTGTTGAAGAGACCGCAGCGGTCAGCATCGGTCGGATCATTGGATTTCGTCGTCTTCAACAGCTTCTCTGAGCCGAACGTAGAAACTTCGACGTTACATACCTGTTATTTGCTGTCGAGTTGACGATCCTGGCGGTTGATCACCTCAAAAACAGCGCTAATATGATGCAGCTATCCATCGGGGATGGTGTAATTGGTAACACGCCTGGTTCTGGTCCAGTCATTGGGGGTTCAAGTCCTCCTCCCCGAGCTAGTGGCGTGTGGTTGGCCGAATTTCCGGTCGATTGTACCCACGAAGCATCAGTCTGTTCCCGCTTGCCGGTATCGGGTTGATGTGTTGTCCAAGCCCCGTTCGTCTAGCGGCCTAGGACGCCGGCTTCTCATGCCGGTAGCACGGGTTCAAATCCCGTACGGGGTACAACTGTAAGCGACACTATTCGAACCCTCAGCCTTGGACTGAGGGTTTCGTGTTTCTGGGTCAGCAGCTTCGAGATGCGGCGATCTAGTTCGTGGTAAACGGAGCAAGGTCCAGCTTCGCACTCTTCAATCATGGGCCAGCACTGGCTTCTCGTTGTGCTTTTTCTAAGGGTCGATCTAGTCCAATTTCGGCAGCGATTTGTGTGAGTTGGATGTTGTCGACTCGGGTTTCTTGGATCCGTGGGATTGCTAGGACATCGCGCCATTGTCGGTCGGATGCTTCTCTTCCTTGTTGGTACCAGGAGAGTCTACGGAGTATCTGATCTTCAGTGGAAGTTACCCACAGTTCGATTGGGGGTTCTGCGTCGAGGAATATTCGGATTCGGTTCTTGATTTGCCAGCCGGTCGAGAAGTAACTCGGTCTATCTAGAAGAGTACGCTCGAACCCAAATCGGTGAAGAGGAACTCCACGTCATCGAGATGACCAAGCTGCTCCGGGATCACACCATTCGCTAAACTTCGGTTGGTCGACGAAACGACCGACAGTGGCGATGTGTGCGGGAAAGGACTGCCGGAAAGAACGCGGCTAGCCCAAACTCTTGTATTCTTCTTTGCTGAGGTCGAACCGTTCGTCAAACTTGAACCAGTCGTAGTCTAACCCGGTCGCCGAGAACCCGTATCGATCTTGTTCGGGGTTGGCTCCCCGCCCTCAGCCGAGGCGCCGAAATAGCCGTTGAAGTCTTCTTCACAGGTCAGGTAGGTGCCCCATGGGGTGTAGCCATTGGCGCAGTTATTGACCGTACCGAGGGGCCGGTTGCCAGCTTCGGTCTTGAGGAGGTCGCTCTTAGCGACTGGTCCGCTGAAACGAACCGGCGTGTTAACCGTGATTCGTCGAGAACGACGACCAGGAATTACGTCCCACTTTCCGGGCTCAACCTCAGCGATTTCAATTACGCTTGCACCGTGAGCGGCTTGGGAGATCTTTACCTCTTCTTCTGTCTGTTGCCGCCATGGCTACACCGCCTGCTAGTACGGTTCGCCGTTGAAGACGGCGTTGAACTACTTCTTGAAACGGCGTGTTGTCGGTCGGGTTGACTGGATTCTCGTCGTGCATGTAGTACTCCCTGGTCTGGCCATGGAAAACCCGTTCGGCCTCAGATCTGTGAGACCGACCAGGCATCCAAGGTGTGCTCTGCTCATCGACCCAAAATCTAGGCGGCCTTGGTTGCCGTCTAGCAGCGTTGGCGTAACCGGGGCAGCAATCTTGACCAAACAGAAAACGGCCTACAGGTTAACTGGGTCTTCTCATTTGAGTAGGTCTTTGTGTTTTCGGATCGGTGTTACCGGGGGGGCCAGTCGCATCCGGCGGGCAGTTGTTGCCGTTGTCCAGATCACGGATTTATCGAACGTCGCTACGTTGAATGATTGCGATGGCTGGCCCGATGAACGTTACAGACCATAAGAATTGGACTCCGAAGCCAGGCCACTGCGTAAGTAGGTCTGGGCTGTCGGTTTGGACAAAAGCTTGGAATGTTGCAAGATCTGGGAGGTAGGCGGCGTAGGAAATGAACGTCATTAATAATTGGCTTAAGCCAATTATGAGCGGCGCGAAAATGGCGATCGGAACGATGGGTGACCGAGTGATGACTGATATTGCTGATGCTAGCAGCCCAAACCCGAACCAGCTCAAGAGCGCTTGCCAGACGGTGTCAAAAACTTCGTTAAGTAAACCTGGTTGCGGAGACCCAAAGGCCACAATGGCGAGTCCGGATAAGAAGGCAAACAAACCACAGACGAACAGACTTGTCAGAGTGACGAAGAGTTTACTTGCCGCAACTTCTAGGCGTTGTGGGTGGGAAAGAAATGTTGTCCGTAAACATGACCCTTCGTACTCGGTTCCGAAGATTGAAGCTGCGGTGATGACCACAAATAGTTGGTTGACCTGGAGCGACCGTGAAAGGTGGCTAAGGGGCTCGGTGGGAGGTCCTTGCGCTGCGAGCTGAATTGCTAGAGTTAGAGCTGGAACGCCGAGCAGAATTCCGAGGAGGCCAAGAGCTGTCAGGGGGTGAGTTCTGAGTTTAAGGAATTCTGCTTTGGTAAGGCTAGTCATCATGCTCCGATATCGCGGCGTTGGTAGACAACTCCTGTGAGCAGCGTGGCGACGAGAACCCAAAATATCAGGGCTGCAAGAAAGGGACCCGAGCTTGAGGAGCAGGAGAACTCCGGAGTAGCCGACCAACAGTGGCCTGCGTTAGTAGGTAAGTACGATGCGGCATCCCACCTTCCTGCCAACCAATCGCCTAGTCCCAACACTTGAGGTAAGAACAACGCCATAGGGGGAATCCAACTACGCGTCGCGATTCCGACGAGATAGGTCAGAAGCGCCAGCAGTGACCAGTACACGGCTGACATTGTTATATGTTTCCAGGTTACGCCTGGCAACGTGGTCAACGTCAAACCTTCGCTACCGATCCCTACATGAACGCTCACGATTGTCACGATGATTGAGACAAGAGCCACAAGGGCCACTAGAGCAGTGAGCGACAACAATTTCGACGCTAACGAAGTGATTCGTTTATTGATAGCGAGGGTGGTTGTACGTAACTCATAGCTCCGGTACTCAGCTGATGAGAGGATGGCTGCTGCCACGACGATTACGGCTTCACCAAAGGGCAGGAACTCGAACCCGAAGTATTCGATAGGGGGTAACGGTTCGAGTAACGATGGCTCGGTTTCGGGGGTAGCGCCTATCCCAATCTGGGCATATCCGATACCTGTCATAAATGCTATGAAGCCTTGAAAAACCACGACTATAGGAGTGATGACCCACCATGTTCGGCTCGTGAGAATCTTGATCGATTCGAACCGGATAGCTCGCAAGATCGAGTTCATTCGCTCGTCACCGAGAAGAACAAGTCTTCCAGCGACACCAATTCTTGTTTGACCTCAGGTAGCGGCCCAGTCAACGCTATTTTCCCCTTGCTCATAAAGATGATGTCGTCGGCCACTGCTTCTACTTCGGGAAGCATATGGCTTGACAGCAGCACTGTTTTTCCTATGCCGGCTTGCTGCCGAACGAACTTCCGAAACCAGCGGATGCCGTTTGGGTCGAGTCCGTTTGTTGGTTCATCCAATACGAGGAATTGTGGGTCGCCTAGCAGCGCAGCAGCGATGCCGGTACGTTGCCCTTCGCCGAGAGAAAGTTTACCCAGCCGAGATTTGGCTTTGTGGGACATATCAACGATTTCGAGTACTTCGGCAACCCTGGATCGAGCAATGTTGTTACTAGCTGCAAGTATTGCGAGATGTGTGTGTACTTTGCGTGTTCTGGCTCCGCCAATTCCATCAAATACCGCCCCGACTTTATGTAGAGGCTGACGAATCTCGCCGTACCGCTTGCCATCGAATAAAGCTGACCCGGCCGTTGGGCGGTCGAGTCCTAGGAGGATCCGCAGAGTTGAACTCTTTCCTGCCCCGTTGGGTCCAAGAAATGCCGAGACACGACCGGGCTCAGCGCTGAACGTAACATCGTCGAGGATCTGTGCAGAACCATGAGTTTTGGACACGTCCGAGATAGTGATTCTTCCCTGATCATTCGAGGGTTCACTGGGGTCGATTTCGAGAGTGTTTAGGCTAGTTGGGTGTGGCATCGGCGTGGCGGCTTTCTCGTTCGACTTGGTCTAGATCGATGTTCAAGTGTTGTTCTTTGGCCAGCTCCCGGTAGAGCGGAACTGTGCGTAGTAGTACATTGTGGTTTCCTGCGTCCACCGCTCGACCGTGCTCAAGTACGTAGATAGTATCTGCGCTTAGAACGGTCGACAATCGATGCGTCACTGAAATTACGGTTCGGTTGGCGAGTACAGTTTGCAGCAGCTCTGCTATTCGACGTTCGCTCTTACTGTCGAGATTTGCTGTTGCTTCGTCAAGAAGTAAGATCGGTGCTTTGGAGAGTATCACACGAGCGATGCCTAGCCGTTGTCGCTCGCCTCCGGACAAAGCTACACCAGCCGCACCTACAGTCTGGTCAAGGCCGTTCTCTGATCGCTCAACAACATATGTAAGGTCTACTTGTTCAAGAGCTTGGAAGCATTCTTCATCGGTCGCAGTGTTAGCGCCAAGCGTCAAGTTCTCGCGGAGGGTTCCGCTTAGCACGGGGGAGTCTTGTTCTACGTACGCTAGAAGATCTCGAAGTTCTTCCCGGTCGTATTCGGTGATGTCTTTACCCAACACCTTGATTTGTCCAGCTGAGATGGCATAGAAACGTTCGATGAGTTGAAGAACAGTGCTTTTGCCAGCTCCGGAAGGCCCGACCAGCGCAGTGTGTTGTCCCTGCTGTGCCTGCAATGTGAGTCCGTGAAGTATTAGGGAGTTGGTATGGTCGTTTAAATCTTCGCCAAATGGTATTCCCCCGTATGAGATCACTACTTTGTCGAACTCTATTGCAAGTTGGTTTCCAAGGCCTTGACTTTTCGATCGAGGTTTAGGTAAGGCATCTAGGGCAGTTTCTGGCGGAAGATCTAAAACGCTTTGGATTCGAGCCAGCGCTCCGAGTGACTCGCCAAGTTGGCTGAAGGTTCCCGAGAGTTGGGTGACGGGCCCGCCTATATCTTTGCGTTTGCTGAAGCGTTCGCCGCGGCAGGAGTTGAGGCGGGTCTTTCTGCCGATGTTGCAGAAACACTGGCGTTCAGACGCTGTACGGTTCGGCCTGTCTGCTCGACGAGTCTGAGCTGGGGCCGGCAGCGTTGCGGGAACAGGTCACAACGCCGGGTGGAACTACGGCGGCCGGTCTTGGAGTTCTGGGCGAAACCCTTCCTGATTTGCTGGCCGACACGGTCGCTGCATCCGCAGAACGTTCGATTGAACTGGGTGCCCAATGACTGCATTTTCGACGATTTCGTTTTTGTCCGACTATGGCACTGACGATGAGTTTGTTGGGGTCGTAAAGTCGGTGGTTCGCTCGATCGCCCCCGACGTTACGGTTAT
>CAZKEM010000075.1:0-42570 GCA_964551835.1 uncultured Acidimicrobiaceae bacterium
AGTAGTGTTGCCGTCAAGGTCGTGTCGCTGCGTGTTACTAGCCGCGGCCAAACGGCGGTAGCCACGATTCCGGCGACACCGAGCAGCGCCCAGAAAAGGACCACGTCGACGTCGTCTGCTCCGGCGCTGCGAAGGTACGCAACAATGAACGTCATATAGGCGATATAGCCGAGGCCGAATAGGCCGTACGCGGCCTCAGCCCATGCCAGCGATGGTGTGTCCGAGTTAGAAACTACCCGCTCGACGTCGGGACTATTCTGTCGGCTATCGCCCCAGGAGAATCGCGAAAGCAGAAGCGCTATCATCGCCGTAGTAAGGCCCAACACAAACCAGCCAAGCGGCCACTTCGACGCATCGTTGACAATAGGCGGAACGCTCAACGCAGAGACCACGATTCCAGCTCCGGCTCCCGCTGGGTAAAGCATCATCGAGCGGACTACTCCACGGCTGGTCAGTTGAGCCGCTATCACAGCACCAGCTACAAACGAAACGCCGCCGCCGACACCTGCGCCGAAGCGGCCAACCAGGATCAACGCGTAATCTCCGGATAGCCCGTTGACTACGAGTGATACCGACGTCGCCCAAAGCGCCCCCACCACCACTCCGCTTGGCGGGAACCGACGAAGCAGCGGCCGTACACCGAGAGCGCCGACGAGGTAGCCGATTGCGTTCGCAGTCGTGGCTCCGCCCGCGGCGCTGTAACTCCAACCGAGGTCACTATGCATCGAGGGGAGAAGTAAGCCATACGCGAAACGGGCGAGCCCGAGCGCCACGAACGGCACCAGCATAAGGACCACGGCCAGTACATTAGGGTTCGATCGGGCGGGGCTCACGACCCACTCTCAGCAGCTGCGATCACGACCCGGGCGGTTTCCCGGGCCGCCATAACCACGTCGGTAACGTCTTGAACCGACTTAGCTGTGCAAGCGAGCATGTGCCCGCTCACGCCGTCGACCAGCAGCATCAGCTGCCGAGCCACCAAACTTGGATTGGTAAGTTCAGCCTCCTCGGCGACGGCTCGGAGATGGTCCCACATCCAGTGTTTGTGATGGGCCACGAGTTGTTGTAACGGCTCGTTGGCGGCATGCTCGGCGGCTATCATCAAGAAGCCACAGCCCCGGGGAGCCTCGTCGTGGTAGTGCACTTCGAGCCAGTCGAACAACGCTAGTAGCCGTTCACGGGCATCGTTACCGGCCGCTGATTCGAAACGTTCGAGATCGCTCACCAGATGCCGGTGACGCCTGGCCAGCACGGTCGCCAATAATTCGTCCTTTGATTCGAAGTAGGCGTACAACGTGGGGCGCGACACCTCGGCGACCTCGATCACGTCTTGCACACTCGTGGCGGTAACACCATGTTCGTAAAACAACTGTGCGGCCCCAGCGAGCAAGCGATCACGGGCGGGCGTCGACGTAGCATCCATTCGGCTTAACTTACTAGGTAGTTAAGTAAGATGGCAACTTTGACAAACCCTGATCCGGCCACCCGAATGACCTAACCGCCCGAACCCTGACCTACCATCTAGAGTAGGAAAGGCTCACCCCCCCTAGGGGCGAGCCTTCCAACAAACGGGCCAAGGCTAGCTAGTCGAGCGAGCCGTTCGCTAGCCAATGTGCGGTTTCTTCGCCCAATTCTCGCACCGCAGTCTCTTCGTACAACGACACCTGCTCCGACGTAAGAACATCGTTCCAACGACCGTTAGCCCCTTTGTTGATAAAGACCTGGGCGCCACGATCCCACAACTTGCCACCCATAGGTGCGGCCAAGGCGGCGTTTTCTTTCATATGCTCAAACGATGTGTGAAGAAGAATATCGTCCCAGCTATCTTCGTCGATGGTGATCTCTAGGAACTCTGCCAACCGACGTATTTCACCAGGACGATCTTTTTTCAGGTCGGAGAAGTGGACAAATTCAACGTTAGGAAGGTCTCGTATTTCCCACCATGTTCGCACGTTCTCCCAAAAGCTCCACATTGGGTAGCCGTCTTTTTCCAGCCATTCATCGAAGTATGCAGACACATCGGGGTTTGGGCGGCTGACTGGATCGCCAACCAAACCTGGCGAGTTATTGAGTTTGTCGTACCAAACATCTCCCGCTTCCATGTGATGGTTATGGAGGCTCCAGACAACGTCTCGACCGTCTCGGCCGACATAGATATATTTGGCGTCAGGTGAAAACCTTAACGCATCGACCGGTAGGTGGGTCTTGAGAACCCTTGGAGATTCCAAGGCTTCAACCATCGGAAGTTTTACCTCGGCGGGCGGGACTCGCATGTCGACCCATGGCGAGGTTTCGCTGATGGGAATTCCTGGCTTTCCATGAGTTAAAAGTTGGCTAACTATTTGTTGGACCCACGTAGTACCAGCCTTGGCCCACGTTGAGACGATGATATCGTCATCTCGGAACGTGACATCGTTCCAAATCTCGGAATTGATGTGATGGTTGTGCATCTCACGCGTCTTTACCGGCCAATTAGTCGACATGATTCTCCAAGTATGTTTGAGTAGCGACATGTTACCTCCGTCGGAGAACCACCTCCAACGGTCTTGCTGATAAATCGCCGCCAAATTGCTCAGGCCGGAATCATCGACCGATGCTCCGGGTCCGGCGAGGCAACGGGTTCGGCGTCGACGGGGCAACTACGGCTCCTTGCTGGCAGCACGATGAGTCGAACAATTCCGACCCGAATTCTGTTTCAGCTGACCTAGCTTGCGGCGTCCCCAGGGTCAAGGATAGTTAGCTTGGTCCACGCCCCAAGATAGATGCTAGAGCCGATCTCTATTGGCGTTTTCTTTCCCTGGACAAGAAGTTCCTCGTCGATAGACCCGGCCGTCGTCCCGTTGGTTGAACCCAGATCTGTTACCAAATATGCGCCGTTCTTATCGATTTCGACCATCGCATGGCGGCTCGAAACCGCCTCGTCATCGGTGAGCATCAGAATGTCGAGGTCAGGATGGATCGCCCGACTTTCACTGGTACGACCAATAAAGAACTGGTTGCCCGTGAACTCCAACGTTTGAGGGTCCATCACCGGGTCCGGAAATTCAACTTCTCCTTCTTGAACTACTTTGTCGAACTGTGCACGATCGATTTCAATCAATACACGTAATGTGTTTTGATCTGGGGCTTCCGGTTCGCCAGCTGTCTCAGGTGTAGACTTTTCTGCGGTCTGCGGCTCCGGTACGGATTTTTCTTCGGTGACCTCGGTTGAACTAGGTTCGGATGGTACGTCGGGTTGAGCCAAGTTCTCGTTAGCGTCAGGTAACGAACCACTGAGGAAATCCATTCCGCAACTCTCGCAAAAGACGTCGTCGACTCCTCTTGCCGCGCCACAGTTACTGCAGGTGAGATCTGACATGTTCAGTTAACCCTTTTTCACTCGAACGGTTTTGGTAGAACGGACATCTAGCGCCATCTCGTCCGACTTCTCAACCTGAGCCTTCAGTCGAACAGTGCCGCTCTTAGCATCGTCTACATCGACTACTTTCTGGAGGAGCCGGACCGTGTCGGAGTTGCCAGCCTCGTGTGCGATTTGTACGGCACGCCCCAACTTGACAGTAGCTTGTTTCTGATCGCCAGCGCCGCGAGCCGCCAGGCCCTCTGCGATCATGTCAGCGAGTTCAGCCTGGCCCGTGTAATGTGCAACCTCTCGGTTGATCCGGGTCGAGAGTTGGGTGTCATCGGTCCAGACTGCTCGAACTAACGCAGCTGGCTGTTCAACGCCGTCGATGACGAGCATAATTCGAGACGCAAGCCGTTCGTCGCCCACGTTCCCGACCGGGACTCGCACCCGCACGTGATAGTCGCGGTCTTCGGCATCGGCCCATGCTCCCAGCGGGTAGTCGTTTGTAAGAGGGTTGACCGATCGAGCCGACCCGGTTAGGTCTTGAAGTTCAGGCGATACTTGTTTTATGAAGTCAACGATCGAACCCTTAGGCGCCCACAGCCGGAGGGCGACGTCTCCGACCTGTTTGCCCATCGACTTCTCCATCAACTTCGTAAATTCGGCCACCATGTCATCAGGGCTTGGAATGATGTCGGCCGTGCCGAGCAACGCAGACGATACCTTACGCAGCTCGTCTACATTCCACGCTGCACCTAACCCTCGGGCATCGCACTGCATCAAACCCACACATGACCTAATCGCATTGTCGAACTCGAGAGGGGATTCGTGCTCGTTACGACCGTCGGTCAACAACAACGTATGACAGATTGCGGACCGGTCGGCCTGAGCCAGCTCAGCAGCCGCCTTCAGCCATGTTCCCATAGCGGTCCCGCCGTCAGCCCTCACCCCGTTTACGGCCGCAGCCGCCTGCTGGCGAGACATGTCGTCAGCATGAGCCAGCCCCTGGGGAGGGTAGATCGAGTAAGCCTGATGGTTACCTCCAATAACCGCAAACTTGACGCCATCGCGAATCGTCGAGATGGCGGCCTGCGTCGCTGCTTTGGCCGAATGCAATATCCGGCCGTTTGCTTCCTGCATGGAGCCGGAGGTATCAATAACGATAATCTGAATCGCGTTACTCTCGGTGACAGCTCCACCTTCTGCCGAACGAACAGTAACAACGGCATCAACCGTGTCAGCTCCGGACGGAAGGTACTCATTCTGGAATACTTCTGCGGTAAACGTTGTCATTCTTCCTCCGTTATGTTGGAAGGAGGCGACCAAAGCGCCACCGAAATGTTGTCGTGGCCACCTCCATCATTTGCAAAGTCTATGAGGGCAGATACCAAAGCTAGGCCCCCGTTTCCTTCCGAAACCAAACTATCGACTGTGGCCTTCATTGCGCTGGCATCGTCCGCGTATCGCCAAAGACCATCGCTACAAACAACGAGCATTCCGTCGTTGCCTACAAGGGTCTGAGAGATTTCAGGAACGGAGTCTTCACTGTCTGCGCCTATCCAACGGGTCAGGCTACCTTGGACTTCGTGATCGATTGAAAGCTGGGTCGGTTCAGCACCAAGCCAGTAGGCTCGACTGTCACCCAACCACGCCGTTGAAAGACGGACTCCATCCTCAAGGATCTGAGCTACGACGGCCACAAACGTCGAAGATGGCGGTCCGTCGTCGGCATGTGGAGAGGCGGGTTCCCCAGTTGGGACTTCAGCCCCTGCGGCTTCACGTTGAGCGGCTTCGGCAGCGTTCCCGAGAGCGGCTGCAACTGCATCCTCGGATGAAGACCCGTCAACGCGTTGAACTAACACGTCCCTAGCTTGTCTGACCGCGGCCAATGACGCTTCCGCCGAGCCCGCAGTCGAAGAAACCCCATCACACACCACGAGGATAGCTGCGCCGTCGATCTCGCCGATAGCCACTGCGTCTTCGTTATTCCGGTGGCGTTTTCCACGGTCAGTACCTGCGAAGACGGAACCCTTCTCAAATTTTTTGTGGTCACGCTCGGCTGGTTGTTTATGGCCGCAAAACTCGCAGTAACCTTCCTTGCCAACAGCTAACTCGCCACAGGCAACACAAGCTGGCAACGGCTCGACGTTTAAGTCCTGGCCGCATGCTTCGCAAAATTTGGCGTCGATCTCGGCGACTTCGCCGCAGCTCGGACAGACCGTGCCTGCGGCTTCTTCACTCTCGGTTTTGGGTTGTTCCATTGCTGGCAATCAGGTTAGAAAAGCGTCCATGGTCGAACTGCGTTAGCTGCATCGATGAGTGCGATGCGTTTGTCCGGGTCGTTGGTTAGTCGGGCTTGCTCGCGGTAGGTTTCTGCCAGGCTCTTTCTGAGAGAAGCCGGCTCAAGCTGAGCGTTCAGCAAGCTTTGGTCCCCAACTTGAAGCCGTCCGGCCTCTAGTCCGCTCAATGCTCGCTCGTAAATATCGGCTGCCAGGCTGGCCTTCTGGGCCGCATCTAGTTTTAGTCGACCCATTATCGCCGACGCCGATTCGAGTTCTTCTAACGTAGGGTCGCCCTTAGGTCCGCCATAGATTTGGGCCTGAGCGGCTGCGATCTGGGCGTCATGATACGCTGCGGAACTACTCGGCACTCGTTCCAGCGCCTCTACGATTTCCTCTGGTTTTCCTAGCTGCCAATAACATCTAGCTAGCCCAAAGGCGGCCGAAACAAATGAAGAATCGGTTCTGGTCACGAGGTCGTAGAGTTCGGCCGCTCGTTCGTAGTCTTTTGCTTGTTCGGCGGCAGCAGCCAGAGCTACTTTAGGGGCGGTTTCGCCAGGTAGTTCAGTCCACACTTCGCTAAAGCCTTTAGCGGCGGCCTGCGGTTCACCATCGCGAAGCGCTATCACAGCCCGGTACCAGTCGACGCGCCAATCCCACGGGTCGTTCTTCTCCAGCCTAGCTAGTAACAGTTCTGGGTACTGGTCGATCGGCCGGTTGGTTACCAGGGTCTCAGTAGGGGTATTGAGTTCTAGTAAATCGTCTGCCTCATAGCCTGCTGCACGGATCTTGCCCTGGACATGAATTGCTTCTCGGGTTAGGTGCAGCAGAACTTCTTGGTTGGCAGGGATCTGCCCGCTTTCCAACGCTCCCTGTATCCCTCTCACTGCTCTCAAGGAATCGGCCTCCGGAAGGTTGAAGAGAAACGGCGCGGCTGGGTCATCCGGACTTATGTGACTGCTCGGCAAAACCCGCCAGTCGGCTTCCAGCGGATCCATGTCATCAACGCCTGAAACCAACAGGTCCGCCAGCTGGTCAACTTCGAAATTTGACGATGTGTATTGACGAGGGACGCCATCGCTAAGCGATGCGATCTCTCGGAGGACACCCATCAGCTGCTCGGCCATCTCATCGGCAGACTGGAATCGGTCGTCGGGATGAGAAGCCGTTGCTCGCAGCAAGAACCGGTATAGCGACTCGTGACGAGCAAAGAGCGGCTCTTCGTGGGGTGTTGGGAGTTCGTGTAGGTATTGACCCGTGTGGTACACAAACCGAATGATCAAAACCGCTAACGTCCGACCGACGGTATATAAATCTGATGAAACCGACGGACCGAGAGACGCCATCTCCGGTGCTTGGAAACCTTGTGAGCCAAAGATGGCAGCATCTGGGTCATCCATCTGCATAACGGCGCCGAGGTCAATCAACTTGACTTCGTCACCGACTGCCATAACGTTCGCCGGTTTGAGGTCATTGTAAACCAAGTTTTCGCCGTGCAAGTACGCCAAGGCGGGCAGGATGCCAAGAATGTAGGAAATGGCTTCCGCTGGCGGCAGCGGGTCTTCGACGCCTTCATTCTGGGAGCGACGGTCCTTTAGCTTAGTTGTGAGAGACTCTCCCCCGATCATTTCCATCACGATGTAACCCGCATTTTTGTGGGTCACAAAGTTGTAAATATTCACGATGTTGGCGTGGTTCAGCTGCGCCAAAAACTGACGTTCGGCGACGGCTGCGGCCACCGCATCAGCGTCGTCTTCATTCAATAACCCTTTGAGAACAACCCAACGGTTGGATACCGCCCGGTCTCGACCCAGGTAGATCCAGCCCAAACCGCCATGAGCCATCGGCCCAAGTATTTCGTACTGGCCAGCGACGAGCTCACCCTCAGCCAGGTTTGGAGCGTTGGTAATAAAGTCAAAGGCCGTCCGGCATTCACCACAGAACCCTTTTACTCGCCCTGGCTTATCACCCCTCGGCTGGCCGACCAAGGCACCACATGACGAACAATGGCGTTCTTCGACGGGCACCTCTCCAAGCGCGGCTTGAATTTTGGCGGGGCTCATTATCGCCGCCGACGGATCACCAACAGGGGTTGACTTGACAGCTACGAGGCCAGCCCCGATGCCTTGAGAAGCTGAGGACGTTCGCGACGAATTGGTGACCAACCGGCTGACTGCGGTGGCGGTACCGGCACCCGGGACGGTCCGCGAAGTCGTCGGCGCAACGGCCATGCCGAAGGTCGAGACGACTTGCGAAGGCATCGAGGCAGATACAGGCCTCGAGGCTGGGGTTGTCGAAGAAGCCAATCCACACATGTTGCAGTAGCCGTCACCCGAGAATGCTCCATCGCAGCCTGGCTGGTTACAAGACTGCCCGCTTGACGCGGCACTATTTGGAGGTGGCGCGGAACCAGACCCGGCAGCTAGCGAGGCACTCTTCGTGCCGCACGTGTCGCAGTAGCCGTCAGACAAGAAAGTACCATCGCAACCCGGTATTGAACAGTTCATTAACGCAACCTCGCCGCCAGTTCCTTTAAGAGCACCTCAGCAGAACTAAGGTCCGTGGGAGAAGTGTACATCACCGATCGGGCTTCTTCGAAGCGGGCTGCTAGCTCGAGGTCTTCAGCGCGCCCCAATCCGGCCGCTTTAGCCTGATAAGCATTGAGCCTGCCACGGAGCTCATCTCGCTTCTCAACCGGATTCTTGTTAGCTGCCTCGGCTCGAGTCAATTGCTCGTCGAGCTTCGTCGCCGACCGCATCCACATGTCTAATACGCTGCGCCGTTGCGACCATTCTTGCTCAGGTCCCTCAGAGTTGGCTTGTTCGAGGCGAGCGGCGAGGCCATCGGGTCCGTCGATGATTTGTTTGCTAGGAACCCGAATCAAACCGACTGGTTCAACAATTTTCTGCAGAGTAACTTCGCGGGCGGACTCGGCCCGTGATCTCAGGATCCGTAACGACGCCAGCAGCTGGGCCGCTTCAGCCAAATCTGTCGCCAGGTTATCTCGACCAGCTCGAGTCGCCGCTATCTGCCCGACGGCTTCGGCGACTTTGGCATCGAGGGCGGGGCCATCCGCGACGGTAACACTCAGCGGGTCGCTAGTCAGACGACCAGCCAAGTCGAAAGCCAAAGCTCGGGTCCGCCCTACAAGCGGTTCGACAATACCCAACCGGTCGGCATCCAACTGGAGTTGTTCCATTGTCTCCTGGGCCGCTTTGACTCGAGGTAAAAGCGCAGCCCAAAGAGAGTCGACTTCGTCAACGCCAGCCCGAACAGCCTCCAACAACTGGAAGATGCGATCCAAAGACTCCTGAATCGTCAGGAGCTGAGGTTGTGTCGACGCCCGCAGAACGACCTGAAACTTTTGTTGGAGCAGCTCGATGACAGCGCTGGCATGCTTGCCTTTGGCGCCGTGTTCATCGAGGTGTGAGCGAGCAGCCTCCATTTGAGTCGCGGCAGCCGTGGTTAACGGCCACATGTCGCTCGCTTCTTCAACCGCATCGCTATATCGCCGAGCGGTCTCGCCTTCCGCCTTGGCTTCGGTCAACATAAGATACGACGGTGAAAGCTCGAGTTCGGTCAAAGAACTTCGGATCTGCGACAACGAAGATTCGAAATACGTTAACGACTGAGTCACATTGTCGGCACTCAGGTTGAATGTGTGAGATGGCCTCGGCCAGTTTGCCGTCATTAGAAGCCAGTTTACTTCGGAAATGACCAACCGCCTGGTCGGAGCGATCTCTTGGTCAGCAACACCTACGAGGACGGCTGCATTCGTTATGGGTCCTTTGTGTGATCTAACAGCGTGGGCATCGAACCCTCAAGCTCGGCCCAAAGAGAGCGAGGCGACCGAAACGCCGGCGTGTCGTGGTATACCTCGGCCATCGCCGACGCTATGTCTAGCTCGGCTGCCGCTTGGGACAACGTATCGGTAGCTAACGGCAGTGTGACGCCGTCGTGTCGAGCAAAGATGAGCTGGTCGGGGTTGGTCCATCCGTCTTCAACGCTCGGCTCGACCAGCTTCGCGCATCGGCACGGATTCTCTGAGCGGACGAGCCCACACCGAGTCGCCATCAACTCTCGCATGACGGTTCGGGCTCGTGATACTCGCTTTCGATGAGCGGCTCGAGATATGCCGGCTATCTCGGCCGCTTCGACATCGGTGAACCCGAGAAGGTCGCCCATAAGATACGCCACCCGCTGGGGGCGCCCGAGGCACAGCAACATCCCGTATGTGCAGGAAAGCCGTACCTCGGCCGCCAACTCTTGAAACGCCACCGTCGCCTCACCCTCCGGGACTGGGTCGCCGGCAAACCGGTCTAGGTAGGTTGTAAAAGATTCAGGCCCAGCTATGGACCGCTCAGTTCTACGTTTTTGGCTTCGAAGCAGCTGGCGAACCGCAACCTTATACGCCCAGGTTGTGAATCGAGATTCCCCCCGGAACGAGCCAAGCCCGGTCACGATCCGAACCATTACCTCCTGCGCAGCATCTTCGGCATCGTTAGGGTTCCCGCAATACCGAAGAGCGAGCCGGTACATCGGGTTTGCCAATTCGGAACAGAGGTGTTCCAACGCAGTGCTGTCGCCCGCTTGGGCTTGGAGCGCCGTCTCGGTCAAGTCGTCTAGGTTTCGGTCGGTGGCGCTCACAACTAGTTAGCCTCCGAGAGGGTCAGCGATTGCATAGTGACGATTGTATTCTCCGGATTGAACACGGCAGCGACATCGTCCAAGCTAGCAAGTGCCTCAGGGGCTTTTTGGTGAGCTTCGGCGCTGGTCCAGCCAATGAAGTCGCCGGCCACGGCGTTGGAATTGCTCTTCAACGGGAGATGTGAGATGACGTCGTCGTTGGCAGGTAGGTGACGGGAAGCGAGTGAGGCATGAGCGGGGCGGAAGTCGTCGATCTCGATAGGCGATAGCAACACGAGCTCGATGAATGGGGCCGACGAAATTTCGGCAAGCGCCTCTTTGGCTTTCTGTTGCTCCGGTCCTTCGAAGTGCTCAAAGGCGATCATTTCTTTGATCGAAGCCAGGAAGCCTTTCGTTCGTGGATCATGTTGGACCTGCGACGCTGCGTTCTGGGCTGCCTCGTCGTTGGCCCACACCACGACGTCTACCAGGACCATTTGTTCGACCGCACGTAGCGGTACAGATTGTTGGTAGCCGTCAAAGGTGGAAAGTACGGCGTGTACGTCGGTCTGCTGGTTAGTAGCTGTGTCGATATCATCGACGGTGTAGACAGCGATTTCAATGGTTGTGCTCACAATTTGTCTCCTACGGGAAGTGTTCGGGACGAAGCAGCGGTTGCACCTCAGCTGAGCCCTCAAACGTGGTTGTATATGTAGTTAGAGACACCAAGAGACGAAGGTGTGACCGCGAAATTCAAAATAGGCCCGGTAGCGCATCAAATGCTCGACGGTACAAGTCGATCGACTCGTCAGGGTTGGATACTAATAGTCGTGGTGTAATCGAGCTTGGTCGCATGCATGTACGTCTACAAAAACGCACCCGAGGCGTCTTGAACTTCTTGTCGCCCAAAGACGCCTCCCAAAATTTCTGATAGGTGTGGGATAACTTCTGGCTGCCGGGGCGTCGTATACAGTGTGGGCACACTTGTGGTTAACTCGACGAAACAAGAAAAAGCCAGCTTTAGCTAGGTCTACCAGCGGGAATCCGCGGGGATGGTTCGACTTGCAACGTTCCTTGTCGGCTCCAGCGCTCTCGCCGAGGAAGCCGTTCATGATGCTTTTCTGAAGCTTCACTCCGAATGGTTTAACGTGAATAACCACGGCGGCTTCCTACGCACGACTGTCGCCAATCGGTGCAAGACCTGCTCCGTCGCCGGGTTCCCGCTGAACGGTACCTCCGCCTCGTTTCTTCCTCTTCGCCCCAAGCAGAACGCCACTACCTGGTGGATGTTTTGCAAAGGCTTGGTCCGAAACGTCGCATGATTATCGTGCTCAGGTTCTATGGCGATTACAGACTCAGCGAAATTTCAGAACTACTTCAGTTACCTGAGGGAACTGTCCGATCCAATCTCTATCGCGGTATAGACGAGCTGCGGGAAATGATCTCACTATGAACGACGACAAAACCCCAACGAAATAGACGATGACCTGAAAAAGGAGTTCTTGGCCGCGTCCGCGACCATCCAACCCAGCACTGAGCTAGACCGAAGAGTTCTCGCGCTAGGAGATCCAACAATCGGTACCAGCAGCGCCTCGACGGTCAAGGGCAACAATGGCTCTGATCCTGAACAGTCACCTCAGGCCAGATCGAAAGGTCGCTACCTTCTTACTTGCGTGTACATCGGCGGCCGCCATCTGTGTTGCTGCCCTACGAGTGCGGTACACAATACCGAATTGACACAGTCGAAGCATTGTTTCACTTCCAGCTTGGAGAAAGCCAAACAGCTACAGAGGCGGCCGCCTTAACTTCGGCATTGTTCCGGCTAGGTCCCCTTCCTACTCATAAACCATCGTGAATTGGGCGTTCAGATAGTCTGACAAATTTTCCGAGCATAGGGTTAGTGGCCTAGGATGTTGGTCATGCGCCAACTTCTGACTGTTCTCACATTCGTCGCTATGGTTACCGTGAACACACTGGCCAACATTTTGCCGATCAATGGGCAACAGACCGGCGAGCTTTCCGATAAGTACCCAACCCTGTTCACGCCAGCCGGGTATGTGTCCAGCATTTGGGGCGTGATCTACCTTCTACTCGGTGCGTTTGTTGTGTACCAGGCGCTTCCATCACAAAGAAACAATGAGCGGCTACGCCCCGTCCGAGGTATCTTCATCGTCAATGCTTTTGCCAACGCGGCGTGGATCTTTGCCTGGCACTACGAACTGGTCGAAGTTAGTCTCGGCATCATGCTGGTCATTCTCGGTACCCTGATCGTCATCTATCGTTTGCTCAACATTGGGCGCAGCGACGCAACGACGACGGAGCGACGGGCCGTCCACCTGGCCTTCAGCGTCTATCTGGGCTGGATAACCGTAGCGACAGTCGCCAACGTGTCGGCAGCCCTTATTTACAACGGGTTCGATGGCGGCGAACTAGAGTCGTTGTGGGCCGCAGGCACGATCGCGGTGGCAGCACTTATCGGTCTTGCGGCCTTGACCCAACGGAGCGACTTAGCATTTGCCGCCGTGCTCGTTTGGGCGTTCGCTGGCATCGCGGCGAAACAGTTTGGACACGACGTAGTCGTATTCGGAGCGGCTACCTTCGCCGCACTAGCAATCGTAGTCATCGGCGTGGGGCAGTTAGGTCAAACCACAAGGCCGACCCCGACTAATTGAGCCGACGCAGCCAGCTATCTCTCAACTGGCGTCGGCAACCAAGCTCGGCCGCTGCCACGTAAATAGTCCCCACGCTCCCATGCCTGCGATGATCGGGAACCAAAGCGATGCAACTCGGTATGCCATGGTCGCCAACGTAGCGTCTTGCAGGCTGATGCCAGAAAGAACCAAAATACTTGTGAGTCCGACTTCGACAAAACCGAAACCACCTGGAGTGATCGGCACCATCGACAGCACTGCCGCACCAGCGTACGCCAAGAGTACTAGGCTGAACCGGGGCTGGGCTCCCACCCCGTACAGACTTGCGATGAGCGTAAAGTAGTCAAAGGCCCACTTACCAGCGACAGCCAACAGAACTTTCAGCCACCGGGGTCCAACAACCGAAACCAGGCGATCTCGTTCTTCGATCAGCCTGTCAGGGTTGACCGAATAATCACGCTTCCGTAGCCGGCCGATACGACCCCAAACCCAGTTGAGGCCTTCGCCAAACACCCTGAGTGGCCGGGTAAACCTAATGCTGATGCTTCCCACGACGACGAAAATTACGAATAAGGCTCCTCCAGCAAAGGCTGCCTGTAGGAGCGAATCGGGAATCTGCGCACCAGCGAGAGCTAGCAGACCAGCCGAAGCAGGGATAGCGAATAGCCCGGCAGTGGTGAGAATCGAAGTTGAAGCCAACGCGCCTCCGGCTTGGGCTCGGTCGACACCGCTAACAGCCAACATACGGAAAAGAGTCGCTCCGCCTATAGCAGCGCCTCCGGGGACCACCCTACTAACCGCGTTGGACGCCAGCTGGCTGGTGATCGCAACAAACCACGACACTTTCGGCAAGACAATTTTCGTGAGGATCCACATACAGGCAAAACTCACAGTTTGAGCTATCGCCATAATCGCGAACCAACCTGGCTTGATGGTCCGAAGTCGTTCGGCGGCTGAAAGAACCTCGCGAAGCTGTTCCTGCATCGCGTAGATCGCCACAACTCCAAGCACAACAAAGAACCCCCGACGGAGCACCGACTTGATGTAATCGGCTCCGACCGGTGAGTCTTTGATTTCGTCGATTATGTTCCGACTCCGGTTCGACAGGCGCACCACTCGGGACTCTGGCTCCATCACTCAAGCCGCCAATCGAACAACGACAGGCCAGAAGCAGACAAGAGTTGCTCTACTACATGTGTAGGCAAGCCAACAACGTTCTGGTGCGAACCTACGATGTGGTCGACAAAGACCGATGCGATTCCTTGAATGCCATAGGCTCCCGCTTTGCCCTTGTAGTCGCCTGAGTCAAGATAATCGTCAATCTCAATTTTGCCCAATTTACGAAACGTGACACTGGTGATTGCGTGGCCAACCGAAATCGATCCACCCGACCCAACTGCGACTCCCGAGATCACTTTATGAGTCTTGTCTGACAACCCGGTAAGCATTTCATAGGCATCGTCGCGCGATTGAGGCTTACCGAGAACGAGGTTTCTGCTCTCGACGACGGTATCAGCGGCGACGACAACATCGGTACCCTCATTATTCGGGCCGGTTAAACAAGAGACTATCTTCTCGCATTTAGCGTTGGCGAGGCGCGTCGTTAACTCAACCGACCCCTCACCTGAAAAAGGCTGTTCATCTATGTCAGCAGACATTACTTCGGGGTTGATCCCGCAGCTCTCCAAAATCGCCAGCCTATTGGGCGAAGCAGACGCCAGGACCAGGCGACGAGAAGGTGAGTTCGCGGTACGCATACGCCTATTAGGGTAGATTAAAAGCTGATGAATTTGCTATCGGTTAGCGGTATGATCCTATGAATCTTTATCCGACCAGGACGGATTCACTTAAGAAGACGAGCCAACCCAGGTTTCGAGCAGCCCTTCGCGGCGTTCATACCACTCCTCAGAGGTGATCGCGTACCGGACGTGATCTTCCCAAACCCCATTGATTTCGAGGTAACGTTCGGCCGTTCCCTCTTCTCGAATTCCAAGCTTTTCGACAACGCGCTTTGACGCAATATTTCGCGGAACTATTGAGATCTGGATTCGGTGAAGCACCAGGACTTCGAAGGCGTACTTAGCGACTAGGACGAGCGCCTCCGGCACATAGCCGTTACCAGCGAAACGCTGGTCAATCCAGTACCCGACGTAGCAGCTTTGGAACGGACCACGCTGGATACTCGACAAGTTGATCTCGCCTATGAACGCCCCTTCGACAAATAGCCCAAAGCCATATCCGATGCCGGCCTGCCATTCCCGGCTACGAGCCTGACAACGTAACGAGAATGCTGTGACGTCGCCAAACACGTCCGGTGCGTTCGGTGCCCGAGACGGCTCCCACTTGACGAGCCAATCAAGATTGTTCTCTCGAACCGAACGCCACTGATCAAAGTCGTCACGCCTAAGCGGTCGGAGGAGCACCCTTCGCCCCAGTAACGACGGGTCACTCATCGCTCTACCTGGGTTGTGAGTCCGCTTGCAATTCTAATGTTGTCGATATCTAGTTGACGAAGCGTCTCGACGAGAACACACATCGTTCCAACAAAGTCGGTGATACGTTCCTTTGGGAGACCCGGGTTGTGGGCCAAGTCCGCCATCGACTCAACAGCGATCGTTCTAAAAAGATCTTCAATATCGGCGGACTCGACGATGGACCCCGAGTCAACTTGATGAAGCTCTTGACCCGCTTCGACCGCAGCGATGAGCTGCGCATCACCGGAAGCAACCACGTTGATTCTCTCCAGGAGTGATCCAATGCCCTCAACTTCGCGCAGCACATCGGTAACGTGAAGCTCGACGATCGAAAGCGCCGCAGACAGCTCAGCCGCCGTGGGCGGGTCGGACGCTAAGTAGGCGCTCTCAAGCGCTGACCCAGTCAGATCAGCTGTCCATGAACCTGTTGGTTCACTACCGTCGCCGAGAACGAACAACGTACAAGTCGGTCCCAAATCTACGACCAAGGTTGGGCCGGTGAAGCGCAGTTCTCGATGAAGGTTGTTGTAGAAATCAAACGCCGGCTTTCTGTTGGTCGCTCCGGCCGGTTCGTAATCGTCACCTGTGCCTTTGAGACGCTCATGCACCCAGCGACCAACGGGGTCGTCCGCTCCGACCAAATAATTGGCATAGTGAGCATGTAGGCACTTTACGCCAACCCGCGTGCCGCCTACTCCCCCTGTCGGGGTTGGCCCAACATAGCCTTCAGGCAAAAGGGCGTCTCGCAATTTGTTGTGCTGATCGTGACAAGCCTGAAGCTCCTTGGGATCGACCGCAGCCTCTGCCTGATTGACACCACCGGTAGATTCGATACGTCCTATAGCTCTGACCAGGTTTTTGTCAACAAGCCAGTACCTGGTTGGCATTGGGCGTCCATCATCGAGCAAGGGATCATTGGCCAACACCATCGGAACGCCCGCTTCAGAACGCAACACGACCTCAAACTGCCCCTGTGGTTTTCTACCCAAAAGAGCTTCGACTTCGGAGACTTCCTGCTGACTAGCCACTGTTTGAGACTAGCGGCTGAACGATTGCTCTCCCGCTAATAGACGGGAACACTTCGAGACACAAATTTCTCGCGACTATCTAGCCTCGACATTCGTCTCTATACACATGGACAGTAATGAGGAAAATGCAGGTGCCGACCGATCCGACAAACTAATTCCAGAATGGGGACGGAACGCAGACGACCAAGTTTTGCTTGCTGGCATTGTGGTAGCGGTTCTTTTCTTCGGAATACTCGGATGGAATACCTTTTTTGGAGGTGATGATGCAGCCGATGACGTGGCCGCAGCGATCACAACCACCGATGACGGGAACGACAGCGCCGACACAACTGTCAATTCTGGCAACTCTGCGAACCAACCTGCGGACGTCCAGTCGGCGGTCGATGGTTTGGCTGGCGACATTTCTGGCACCGAAACTGGCGGTGTCGCCCTCTTAGAGGGCTTCGTAGCCAATGAAGGCGAACGTACCGACGCGGAGACCGCGGCTCTCGGAGTCTCAGGAATCGATTCGGTCGATAACAAGCTCAAACTGCTCGAACCAGCAGTCGTCGAAAGCCTTAAAGCCAATGACGTGGAATCTCCAACGGCTAGCGGCACAGGCACAGTCCTAACAGTTACCGGGACAATCGAGTCTGAAGATAAGCGAGCCCCTGTATTGAAGTCGGCCAGCGAGGTTCCAGGAGTCACCGACATTGTCGATCAACTGACCGTTGCTGCCCAAACCGAACCTGACACCAGCCCCGAGGAAGTCGACGATCAAGTAGCCGATATTACCGACCAGCTCAACCAACTTCCCCAGGTACAGTTCGACTACAACTCAGCTACCATCAGTGCCGCAAGCTTCGCCGATCTCGACGAGGCAGCAGTCTTACTTAGCGAGATTGACGAGAACTACGAAGGAACCATCGAGGTTCAGGGGTATACCGATACCACCGGTGACGCCGCAAGAAACCAGGCATTAAGCGAGGAACGTTCCAAGGCTGTTATGGACTACCTCATCGAACAAGAGGTTCCTGAGACGCTCCTGGTATCGAAAGGCTATGGACCGACTACCGAATTTGGCCCTGACCTCGATGACAACAGGCGAGTACAGTTTGAACCGGTTGAATAAGACCCTGGCTAACCGAGCGTCAGTCGAAGCGATTCTTCGAGTGACGCCGGTTTAAGCCCGAACGCCGTTGTCGCGGCGGACGAATCGACAACGAATGGACTGTCGAACTGGTACATCACCTCTTTAAGCTCGCGCACTATGGGTTGGAACCAGCCCATGACGGTTAGCAACGCGGCCGGAGCGGAACGGACGTTAACCGTGGACACTCCAGCCATTTCCCCCATCTGTGAAATGATTTTGCGCTGACTTAAAGGTTCTGCTGTCGGAATATGCCACGGATTTCCCCATGCTTTCGGGTTTGAACCGAGTTCGACAAGCGTCGCGGCTACGTCGTCGATGGCGGTCCAGCTATGAGCCATATCGGGGTCCCCCAAAATGTTGACCGTCTTTCCTTTCTTGAGTGGCGAGGTCACGCGTTCGCCCATTTGGTAGGACGCTCCCAGCGGTGCTCCTACAAAATCGGACCCACGAGCTTCGGTCGCCCTGATGTCGCCTCTTCGATGAGCGTCTAGAGCGTCAAGCCACATTTTTGCCCGCACCTGGCCTTTAACGGTTGTCGAATCCAGCTCGTCGGTTTCAAGCATTGGTCGAGTTGGTGGTGCGTATCCGTACAGGTTACTGAGCGTGACCAACACGGCACCAGAGGTTTTGGCCGCGTTGAGCATCGAGTCGGCTAGCGGCGGCCAATCCGAGACCCAGCGCGTATAGGCAGGGTTTGCACAGTTGTAGATGACGCTGGCGTCAGCCGCCACAGATTGCAGCGCCTCTTGGTCGGTGGCGTCGATCGCCTTTCGTTGAACTCCTTCGACAGATGGGCCCTGCCCGGAGCGGTTTAACAGTATGACTTGTTCGCCGAGGCTACTAAGCAACTTGGCGGTGGTTGTTCCCGCTGGCCCGGATCCGACAATAACGTGAGCGTTCCCCATAATGTTTCCTTTGTTTCGAATTTTGAGATCACCGCATACATTTGTGATCAGTGATCTCCTCTTAGTATTATGACCACAACTATTGAGAAAAGCAAGAGCGGTGATCCTTTTTTGGATCGTTGATCTTGAAATTCGATCAAGATACAGGCATCCTTGTACGTAATGGCTAGTAAATCGACCTCGAGAAAATCAAACCTCTCTACGGGAATCCGGGCTAAAGCGAGAGCCCAGATGAACCAAGAGATCAAACGGATCGCTTGGGAACAACTCCAAAAGAGCGGGGCATCCAACCTTTCGCTCCGGGCGATTTCGCGCGAGATGAACATGACATCGTCGGCGCTTTACCGCTACTTCAAGAACAGGGATGCTCTACTAACAGAGCTGATCATCGACGCCTACAACAACATTGGCGAGCTAGTCGAAGAAAACGACGCCCAGATCCCCGCCAAAGAATACCATCAGCGGTTCATATCGATCGGCCAAACCATCCTCGAGTGGGGCGAAGACAGCCCGCACCGTTTCTTCTTGGTCTACGGCCCGCCGATCCCCGGCTACTCAGCCCCAACCGACACGATAGACCCTGGCACCCGGACCCAAATGACGCTCTACCGGCTCCTAGGACAATGGGGCGCCGATCAGGAACCCGATAACTCCGAACCGGCGCCGACGATTCCAGCCAAACTCGACCATCAATTGCGGGAAGCCGCAAAAACGGTCGGCATAGCTGCACCCGCTCACGTAATCATCGCCGGTATGGCGCACTGGTCAGAGCTCATGGGCATTGTCTACTCGCACTTCTTCAACCACTTCGGCCAAGAATTAGCCGACGGCGAAATCAGCCAATGGTTGATCAGACAAATGGCGTGGCGAATCTTCGGACCCGAGACAAACTAACGCCAGATATAAACGACGGTAACTCCGTCGTCGATCACCAAATGTCGTTCGGTAGGTTCGACCGGCCACGCTACCGCCAGCTGCTCGTGAGCAACGACCACTGTTCCCTCAGAACGGCGAGCCAAAAGTTCAGGCAACAAATCCGACGACACTTCGGGCGGTAAAAACATAAAGATAACCGAGGCAGCATCGAGATCAACCTCTCTAGCGTCGCCGCAGAGCAACTCAACCAACTGACCGACCCCAGCCTCCTGGACAAGACGGCGACCTACTGCGACCAAGTCAGGGTCTTGTTCGACACCAACGCCACGACATCGGAACTTCTTGGCGGCCTCGATCAACACCCGACCATCGCCGCTTCCAATATCTATGACTACGTCCCCTGAATCGACACCTACCAACGCAAGAATGTCAGCAACGAGAGAAATTGGAGTCCCAACGAACACCCCTAAATCTGCTTGGTCGGTTACCACCGCCGATCGACCATCGATACCATCCGAGGAACTACCACTCTCCCAACGAAGAACCGCACGTGAAGCGTGAACGTCTTCAGCCACAAATACCGCCGCACCAGACCGTGCCACTTCCGTCAGCCGCTCACTATCTCCAAGCGTCACCTGCGGGTGAAACCCAACGCTGCCCAGCGCAACCACGAGCTTGCGCAGCGTGTCAACAGATACAGAATCGACCATAGAAACTGTGAACGAATGATGGACTTGTTGTTCGGCGACTGGTTGCGCAACACCATCGATGCCAGCACTGACCAGAGCCGACAGTACCAGAGCCTGCGAACCGCGTGCCGAGTCAGCAACCTTTTTGGCCTCAAGCGAAGCTCGCCTCACCAACTCAGCATCTGCTGGGTTCGATATTTCAGCCCGGGCGAGCCGACGAAGGACCCGAATAAAGTCACCTCGATGCAAGGCATCGACGAGCTGGGAAGAAACCGAGCCAGCGGCCAACTCAACTTCGCAATGTTGGGCCAACGATTCGACATGCGGTTCGGCGAGCATAGAAAGATGACCACCCGGCACGTCCACCAGCTTCACGCCAGCGGCGGCAACACTGGCCCAACCAAAGGAACCGACCTTTTGCGCTGCCGTGAAGGAGTCGTCGGCCTTGTAAACCAGAATCGGCACAGAAAGCGGTTCGAAATCATAGTTCACTTGAGAGCGAATATTTTCCTCGACAAACCTTCTGATTTCTTGTCGGTTCGACAGCCCAACCCCTAGCCTCCGGCGAGCCTCAATCGATACCATTTCTTGACGGCGGTGCAGCCTCTTCGCTGTCATCTTCGAACGGTCCAGAACATACTTTGGCGGGTTCTTCCCCAATTCCTTACCGTGAGCGGTCACCTTATTCACCAGCCGCCTCACACGACCCGAAACTTGGGAATCCGAACCCGGCAACTGCATAGGTCCGGCCGCGTCAAACAGAACGAGTTTCTCAACCTCTCGACCCGCACGACGGAGCTGGGTTGCTAATTCAAAAGCTACCACGCTCCCCAACGAGACCGCAGCCAGGATTACGGGACCAGCCGACGTAATTGGATCCAGTTCCCGCCGGTATTCAGCCGCTATTTCAGCTACATCAGAAGGACGGGAAGTATCGAGATCGGCAACTGGCTGCCCGACCCCAAACATCGGCTGGTCAGGGCCAAGGCGGTCCGATAGAGGCCTATAAAATTCCGAATTGATGCCAAGAACATGGACCCCAATAATCGGTGTCCTTGATCCGACCGGCTGAATGGGAACCAAATATGTCGTAGAAGACCTTCCAGCAGGTGCGGGAGATTCAGCGGTCAGAACACTCTCCGGGTCGACGGTTACCGACGACGACAAGAAGCTAGCGACATCCAGGGCTGATGGGTTCCGATAGAGGACAGCTATTGGAAGCTCGACCTGGTAGCGACTTTCGATCCGAGTAACGAGCTCAACCGCCAAAAGCGAGTGCCCACCAATGTCGAAAAAAGACTCATTTCGCCCGAAGTCGTTATGGCCCACCACGGCCGCGAATTCGCCGACTACTTCGTCGACTAGTTTGCTAGCAAGGAGCTGATTGTCCTGCGGACCAACTGATGGTTTCGTTGAATCACTCTCAGCTAGTTCGGACGTAGCGGCGATCGGAAGTTCAGGAATTGCGGCTCGGTCGATCTTGCCGTTCGGCAACCTGGGGATCTCAGACTGCACAACAACCCGCTGCGGCACCATAACGCCAGCCAAGTTTGCCGACAACCGGCGCCGGACAGCGGCAAGATCTAGAGTCGAGCCGTCGGAGACTTCAATGTGGGCAACGAGAGCCGACCGGCTGGGCCCCGCTGTTGTCAACAAAGCACGACGAAGCGATTCTCTCGGGTTGTCTGCAGTGGACGATTCCGCCAAGGCTAACCGCACGTCATCATCAGACGATGACTGCAACAGATCATCTGTCGTGCGTGAATCAACAACGCAGACTGCGGCCGCATCAATTTCTTCTAGGCCGACCACCAACGATTCAATCTCACCTGGTTCAATACGTACACCGTTGAGGCTGAGTTGGTCATCGGTTCGACCCAAGAACCGCAATGCACCATTACTAACGACAGCCGAGTCCCCCGTCAAAAACGCATTCTCGGCCCAAGCTAGCGAGACAAACGAATCGTTCTGAGAGGTAGCAGACGCGGAAGGTAAGTAGCCACCTACGACCCCTGCACCACCCACAACCAACTGGCCTTCGACCCCTAGCGGTGTCGGCTGTAAGCGATGATCGACGACCGCCACCGATACTCCAGCAATGGGTAAGCCGATCGAGACAGCGTTACCGTCGGAGCCTACGAGCTTCGAATTTTCCGCTGGGTGGTGAACAACAGCGGCCGAAGCCCATACTGTTGCCTCGGTTGGACCGTATTCATTTGTTAGCGAACTAGACCCAACCTTGTTCTGATGAAGCGTCACCAAACCGGTCGAACAGGCTTCGCCAGCCACGATCACATGTTCAGGCCACGCATCTATAGCCGCGACCCGGTTGAGCAGACTCTCATACAGCGTCGGCACCAACAACGTATGTGATAACGATCTGGAGGTGAAGAAATCGGTCAGCGTGTCGACGTTATGAACCTCGTGATCGGTCGGAACCACCAAGGTGCCACCAGATGCCGCCGTCCAAAACAATCCAGCGATACTGCTATCGAATGAAATGCTTGAAAGCAGCAGGAACCGGGTCGGGTGGCAGGCTGGCTGAGTCGACGTCGTCAGTCGTTGGTAGAACCCGAACCGGGCGGACGTACTCGCTGCAAGACAGCTATTCGTTACCGGAACGCCTTTAGGTTCACCCGTCGACCCAGACGTGAAAATGATGTACGCCACATGGTCTGGGTCGAGTGCCTTGTCATCCCATCCAATTGGTGAATCCAGGCTCTCCGGTTCTATCAAGTGAACATCTAGATCGTTCGGGGTCAACGGATCGATGGTCGTCGGCGCATCGACCAATGCCGCTACCGCGTCTGCTCTGTCGGCTAGCGACGTCTTCCGACTCGCCGGGTAGGTCGGGTCGATCGGCACATAGGTCGCTCCGAGCCGACCGACAGCAACTATGGCCGGAAGAACCATGGTTGATCGGGCTAACGCTACGACAACCCGGTCACCGGCGACAACTCCGACGCTACGAAGCCGGGCCGCTATTGCCGATGAGAGCCGCTCTACTTCACCCCACGTAAGCGATTGACCGCCACACTCGATAGCGGTTTTTCTCGCCGAGCTGATCATATGATCTGAGATAGCTGACCAAAGGCTCGTCTGCGGCCGTTGACTTGGGCCAATCAGTACGCTCGGCGACTCGACAGGCAACTCAACCACCAACTGAGCCGCATCGCCAATGGCTACAGCAGACAACATAGCGTCGAAGTCGGCGAGAAACATCGTCGCCGCCTCACTCGACATTGCCACACCAGAGAACTCTAAGGCGATATTCACACGGCCGTCAGCTACTTCGACAAACAGCGAAGCTGGCCCGACGGCGGTTCCGTTGTGTAACACTTGTTGTGTGCCGCTAACCCCCGGTCCAGCTGAAACGGTGTCCAGTTGGTCGTATGCGACCAGAACTTCGAACGGCTTCGACGACCCTGGACCAGTTCGACGGTCTTGGATCATTCGGGCAAACGGGTAGCTGCGATGGGACAGGGCTTCACCCAACGTGGAACGAACCTGCTGAACCGTTTCGCCAAGTATCGCATCCGGACCAAGACTGAACTGCAACGGTAATGTATTGAGGAAATACCCGGCAAGGTGGCGCGCTGAACGACGCGTCCTGGCCGAAGCCAGAAAACCGATACCTACCGGGTGATGTTCGTCATCAACGTACCTCGCGAGCGTGATAGCGGCCGCGGTTGCCGTCAAGACAGATCCGGACCCACGAGCATTCTTCGTAAGCTCGCTCAACGAAACCGAAGCCGATCGACGGATGAAGCCATCGGGTCCCGGTTTCACAGGTCGAACAAGAGTCAACGGTGCGGCTCGTTTGGTCGCAGATTCCAGCCAAAACGTTTTGCTGACCTGATTTGCGTCGTGCTCGCTGCTCGTTCGGTCCATTTCATAGGCATAGCTGTTGGCCAGCACCGGCAATTCGCCGCCCTTAAGGGTGGTCTCGACCTCGCGCCACAAGATATCGAACGTTTCAGAGTCAGCGGAAATGTGGTGAGCGGCCAGCGCTACCACAGTTGACGACCCGGATTGTTGGACCCAGCACCTTAGAAGCGGACCGCTTACCAGGTCGAAAGGTCGGCGATGAAACGCCTCAATTTGTGCCCTGGTCTCCTCAGGGGATTCATTCGACGCCCCCACCACAAATTCGAGCGCTTCGGCAGCCGTTAGCTGCCGACGGGACCGCTCATAGGTCCAATGGAATGGCTGGTGTCGCAGAACAAACCGGTGGAGAGACTGTTCGAGCTGTTCGACACTGAGATCGCCTTCGAAGTCGTACCTGCGTCCAAGGTTGTACGTAACACTGTCTGGGTCCAGGGCTACATCATAGAGAATTCCCTGTTCGGCTTCGCTTAGGATGGGAACCGAATCGAGGCTCTGTCGGGGCGGGGTCAAACCTTCGTCAGCCGATCCGTCACTAACGGTTTCTGAACCTCCAACCTCGATGACCTCAGCTAGCTGCCGCGGGGTTGAGTTTATAAACACGGCAGCATCATCTACCCTGTGGCCCAGTTCTTCTTCGAGCACTGACGCCACCTCGAGGGCTCCAAGCGAGTCACCACCGAGAACGAAGAAGTCATCATCGAGACCGATTGGCTGCAACCGGAGAACACGCTCCCAGACCGCGACAACCGTCTGTTCGATTTCGCTTTCGGGTGAGACATATATTGCTGGGCCACCACGATGCATTCGTTCAGGGGCCGGCAACGCGCCTACATCCAATTTCCCGTTCGACGTTGACGGAAGGCTGTCACAGGTAACAAACGCAGATGGTATGGCGTGCGTGGGCAGCCGATGGGCCAAGTAGCTAGTAAGTTCGGACGGAACCAAGGTCTTTCCTGAATCGACTTCCAACCAAGCGGTCAGAATAGACCGGTCCCGAGGTTCGTACCCGACGGTGGCCAACATCGACGAGACCTCATCGATGTTGAGCTCGTCATCTAGCTCAGCCATCGCCTCAGCTCGAGTCTTGTGACCTAGCCGCACATCCCATGCATATGGTTCTGCATAGTTGTGGTACCCCTGCTCTTGTTGGTGGGTGAAAATCCCGGCCGCGTTGATAAGACAGTTCGTCGAGCGCCCGGTGTCGGCTGGACGAACCCAAGGAGCCTGCGAGTCCAAGTAGGCCAACATGTCTTCCAGCTCGACGTCAAGGTACCGGTAGAAATCAACGTATTCGACCTGTTCAAAAACGTCATCGGATTCAAATACCGACGTGTCGAGAAGTCGATTTATCTTGTCTTCGGAACGGTGGTAACTTTTGCGGGCTTCGACGACGGCCCGGTCGATAGCGTCCGGATCAAATCGTCGCTCATCAAACTGCTGCGGAATCAGTCGCGTTTCAAACAGCTGACCTCTCGACAGCCCCGTCACAATCATCGGGATGCCAAGCTCGACGGCTCTATGTGTCGCTAGCGAATAGATCGTTTTGTAGCAACCATGACAGACATTTGAGAACTGTGCCAGACTTTCTCGAAAGACCGCGTTCATCGTTTCACTCGTCGCAAACTCGTGATCGATACCGAGATCTTTGACCGACCGACGTACGTTCTCTTTCGCGCCTTCAGATATAAAGCCGTTGTCTAACGTCAAGGCATAGGGAGTAAACCCAAGTTCGACCAGTTTGTACAACGCAAACGTCGAATCCTTGCCTCCGCTGAGAAGCAAAAGGGCATCATGTTTACCTGTTTGGCGTTGCCGAGCCATTACTTGCCGTTCGACCAAGTCGGTCGGGGATTTAAACCACGACTGCGCTATCGGGGCGACTCGATCGAACTCGCGACATGTCGAACAGATTCCTTCGGAGTCAAAACTCACTCCGGGCACGTTTGAAGGGAGGCCACAGCGTTGACAGTGCATGTCGAGCGACTTAGGCTTCGGCTTCCACAGCCGAACGGCCGCCCGACCAATCGCTGGATGCGTTTCTAGCACCGCTTCGACTTCGGTAGGCTCGAGCCGAATACCCCCGACCTTTATTTGCTCATCGATCCGCCCCAAATACACAGCCGTGGTCTCGTCGACTAGCCGAACCAAATCACCCGAACGATAAAAGCGTTTGCCGTCCAGTTCCACAAATGGATCGTTGGCGGCACCCGTCCCCGTTTCATTTAGATAGCCCGGGGTCACGCCAGGGTGACTAATGAGAAGTTCACCTGGGGAACCAACGGGTACCCGCTGAAGCCCATCGTCGACGATGCGCAGCGTTACACCAGGGGCGGGTATCCCGATGGGGACTTCGGCAATGGTTTCAATCTCTTGCGGTGTTGCGCGGTGAAACATGCAACCAACTACCGCTTCCGTCGGCCCGTACTCGTTGTATATAGCGGCCGTCGAGTTGTGTTCGAAAAGCCGTCGCGCCAACGAAGACCCGAAGGCTTCTCCCCCAACAACGTATGTTTGTAGTTGGTGGTCGGTCGGCAACATTCGAACTAAAACCTCTAGGTGCGATGGCGTTGCCTTGCACCAGTTGATCTCGGCCCGAGATGCGATTACTTGCAATGCCGGTGACCCATCAGCTTCGATGACTAGTAGCCGTCCGCCAGCCACCAGCGGCAGGAAGAGGCTGGTGACGGTCAGGTCGAACGTCAGCGAACTAAAGAACGGGACAACCGGAGCCACGCCGTCACCGACCCGGTAACGAGACTCAGCGAATGATATGTACCGGCTCAACCCGTTTCGTGTTACCGGCACGCCCTTCGGTTCGCCCGTCGATCCCGATGTAAACAGAACATACGCCTCATCCTGAGGGCTGGCCGATTGAACGGGTTCGACCGGCTTGGCGGATGCTGAACTCCGAATCCCGTCAGTGAGCACCAGTGAGCAACCGGCTCGACGTACTAGATCTTCCCGACGCGTCGTTGGCTGCTTCGGGTCGATGGGAACATATGCGGCCCCGCTTACCAAGACTGACAAAATCGTTTGGACGGTCTGGGCGGTGCGGGGCATTTCGACAGCGACGCGGTCGCCCGCTCCTATGTTTTGTTGCCGAAGGCTAACGGCGCCGGCTTCCACTATTTGCCAAAGTTCATCTCCGGTCCAAGTTTGCGTATCGTCTTCGAGGACCACCGAAGACGAACCCGCCAGGCTGCTCCGAAGTCGTTCGACGATATCAACCACTGGTTCATCCGGTTCGGTTTCCCAGTGGGCGATGACAGATTCTTCGTCCACCTGAACCAAGCTGGGCTCGGTGATCGGCCCGCTGACGTCAGTAACCATGGCACGCAACACAGACGAAAAGTGGTCCCAGAACCGGGCGCGATGTTCGCGACCCGCCGTTCTATGGTTCAAGTCTGCCTGTATTGTTGGTCCGGTTTCGGTGTCCCCGTAACTCGTGAGCTGCAAACGTATCATGTGGTCGGAATCAATCGCCCCCGAATCAATCCAGCTGGTTGTGAGCGGGACCGACCCAAACGTTTCGATGCCCGATCGAAGAATAACATTTACGACCGCCTCGTAGTCGGCCTTCGGTGCCGTACCAGGAACAGCATTGGCCATCGTCTTCATGATCGACTTGCCGACCCGCCGATGAACCGACGCAAAAGTGTCGTCAGCCTCGATTCGAATGTCGACGGGAAAGACTTCCATCGCTGGGCCAACGAGCGTTTTGGTCTCGTGGTCGCTTCGGTTGTGAACTGGCAAACCGATCGAGAACTCTTCGGCTCGTGTTATCCGGTGAAGGTAAATCGACAGGGCGCTCATCAGCACCGTTGTCCAACCCAACTCCTTATTCAACGACTTGAATGAATCGTTAAGGCGCGATTCGACTTTGGTGACAAGGTCGAAGTCTGTCAGCGTTGACCGGCTCGACCGAGACCCGTCGTCTATGGTCGAGTCGACGATAAATGAACCGACCGCGGGGCGAGCGCTGTAAAGCCCCCCGATTCGAGAAGCCGGCTTTCTGTCTTGCCAGTGGCGTAGCGCCCGAACGGATCTTGGGTCAGACAGATCAAGGTTGTCCGACCATTGATAGTAGGACGAGAGGTCGACATCAGACCCGTAGTACGCGGCCGCCGTTGTCGCGACAACAGCCGCCGAAGAGGTAGCGTCGGTGATTATGTGGTGCAAATTGAGGTACCAGGAGACCGAGCCGTCCTCATGGGTGAGGATCACACTGTCATAACAGCAACTGTTTACATCGAGTGCTTTCCTGATTCGGCGGCCCGCCCAGTCAAAGAGCTCGTCCTTAGATACTTCGACCAATTCGGATCGTGGGCTGTCCCGGCGGACAGCAACCTCGAACCCCGACGCGGCTTCAACAATTTGGGTACGCAAGACGTCGGAGGCCTTGACTACCAAGGCATACGCGTCGGCTAACCGTTCGTGGTCGATGGAATCGCCGAATTGAGAAACCAAAGCCATGTTTTGTAACGGAGCGAGCGGGTGAAGCTGCTGAGACACAAGTAAAGGCCGCTGCATGGCCGATAATTGGCGGCGGCTCCCGGAGCCTATGGTTACCTGGGTGCTGGTCATCCGCCGCTTTGCCTTGCCACTTTCTCTCGGGACTCTTTATGCTTAGTACGGGCATTGACCTCTTTTAGATGCACCCAAACCGCAGTTTGCCGCCAAGTAGAAATCTTATCGGAACTGCATCTCGATCTGTTTAGTATACGAAGTACTACCAACAGCTAGAACTATCTAGAAAGAACCAGTGTGAAGCAACAAAACCGGGCACCTCTACAAAACCGAGTTCTGTCCATCAAACAGCAATTGCCTCCGACTTCTCGCCTGGTCAAAGTCCTGTCACTCTTCCTAATCTTAGGTGCGGTGTTTGCAACAACGACTACGCCAGCATCGGCGCATACCGGCGTCCAGTCTTACATCTATTTGGACGTCGACGAATCATCGATGACGGGTCGAATCGAGGCACCGATCCCAGACCTTCGAGACGTGCTTGGTCTTAACCTTAAAGGCTCTGATGAAGAGATCACAAACGAAGTAAACGATGCGTTACCCGCGGTCACCGCCTACCTCGCAGAACACTTTGTGCTCGAAGTCGACGGGGAGACGTTGCCGATCAGGTTTGACGAAGCGTCACTGTTCTTTAGCGAAGCCGAAGAGGAGGACGACAACTACATGGTCTTTCCGTTTGAGGTTGAAGTAGCCGACGTTGTCCCTCGAGAATTCGACCTTCGAGCAGACTTCTTTATCGAAGAAGTCGACAATCGAGAAAACTGGCTAATCATTAGTAACGACTACGAGGCTGGTGTCATCGAAAACGGCTACGAAGAAATCAGTCGGTTTACCGAGCCTGACGCGACCGAGTCGGTCAAGCTGGGGGAACCAGATCGGTTCAAGAACCTTGTTTCAAGCGTGAAGCTTGGCGTCGACCACATGCGGACCGGTCCTGACCACATCTTGTTTGTCCTCGTACTTCTCCTGCCTTCGGTTTTGGTCTTTAAAGGGTCGTGGAAACCGTCGGCGAGTTTCGGGTCCGCCCTTTGGCGGGTTCTGAAGATCGTGACCATGTTTACTCTGGCCCACTCAGTTACCTTTACCTTGACCGGTATTGGTGTTCTTCCATCGCTATCGAGTCGGGTAGTCGAGTCGATCATTGCGTTGTCGATAGCGGCGGCTGCTCTCCACAACCTCAGACCCATCTTCGCGAACCGTGAATGGCTTATCTCCTTTGTATTCGGACTATTTCATGGCATGGGCTTTGCGTCTCTAATTTCAGGACTTGATGTTAAGCTCTCCACTGAGCTGATCTCACTATTCGGTCGTAACCTTGGCATCGAAATCGGCCAAGCGATCGTCATCTTGTTGCTCTTCCCAGCCCTTTTCCTGCTTCGCCGGACAACCCTTTACAGCAAGTTCTTCGTTGTTGGGTCGTTGCTGTTGACATTTATCAGCCTCGGTTGGATGATCGAACGACTCTTCGACACGGATCTTGGCCTAAGTAAGGTGATCGACCCTGTGTTTGAGTGGCCAAGGGTCCTGACTTTGGTTGTCGCGCTAACCATCATCGCCGCAATTACTTGGTGGAAAGGGAACCACGATGACCAGCTTCTTCCGGTTGCGGACCAAGTCTCAGACAAGCCGTTAGTTGCCAACTCGTAGCACGTCGACAACAACAAGGCGGTTACCCCGTGCCTAGGTTTGCAGTTTAGATTCTAAGAAGTTAGACATCCGTTGAACGGTTTGGAAATTGGTTAACGTGACGTCTAAGGGGTCGACGTCGACCCCGTGTTCGTCTTCCATCCATTGGGTAACCCTCATAACGCCAAGCGAATCGACGGCACCCGTCAACAGTAGGTCTGTATCCAATTCGACGACCTCGGCCGCCACCTCGCTATTGACATAGGTAAGCACTTGCTGCTCGATATTGACGTCGTGCACCTTTTCCGCCCTCATAAATCTTCTATTCTAACACCGGTATCAGTCGACGGCTTGTTGAATTGACTCTCGTACGGTTCGACGGTCGATTTTGCCGCTAGCGGTCAACGGAAACGCCGGCACCTCCGAGAAAACTCTGGGAATAGCATAAGACGGAAGAACCAGGGCCAGGCGCTGAAGCCAATCGTCGTGAAGTGGCGTGGTATCGGCTGGTTCAGTTTCAACGTCACGCTCGTCGACGAGCTCGTAAAAGGCTGCCAAGCAGGTATCCCCAGACTCCAACAGCTGTGGCCCGACGACGGCCTGCGCTATTCCTGGCATACCACAGACTGCATCTTCTACCATTTCCAGCTCCACGCGGTAACCCCGAACCTTAACCTGGTTATCTCGGCGACCAAAAAACACAAGTTCGCCGTCGTCTCGGCGAGCCACAACGTCTCCGGTCCGATACCAACGAGCCAGATGGCCCGATTGGTTCTCAAGCTCGACAAAGGCGCGGCTATTTAGATCGGGGCGCTTCCAATAGCCCCTCATCATAGTTGAAGTCGCCACAACCAACAGACCACGTTCACCGGGTCGAACCGGGTTGTCATCGTCGTCGAGAACTTTGAACTCGGTGTTCTTCCATGGCTGCCCGATGGGCAGCGGGCTTGCGACGGGAATAGCATCGGCCGAATCGAACGTAAAGTAGCTACATTGGTTGACCTCCGCCGGACCATACACGTTCGAGAAGGTCGCGTGAGACCACAATTGAAATAGACTTCGCAGCGGTTCGACCGGGAACACTTCTCCCGCTGTAAGAACCAACCGCAACGCCGAATAGTCCCGGTCGGCCAACCCGCCACGATGAAGGAGCTGCTGATATAGCGACGGCACCGCATAAAGCGTCGTACATCGTGCCTCCGACAGGAGCTGACCAAGGCTGGCAGGCACCTTCAGGTACGGTTCGGCGACGATGACAATCGTCGCCCCGACCATAACGCCCGCAAAGAACTCGAGCAGCGACATGTCAAAATGGAGAGGGGAAAGACTTGCCATTCGGTCGTCTGAACACAACTCATACAACGTCGCTGCATTTAGGGCGTAGGCCAGGCCACTCCGATGGGTATGCACAATCCCTTTAGGGACACCGGTCGAACCAGACGTATACATGATGTAGGCAATACCATCGGGGTCGATCTCTTGTGGTTCAATCGGAGCATATTCGTCGACTTCAGACCACGGGATTGACCGCACATCGGATACTCCCGAATCGGCACCAATCACCAGCAGTTCGGCTACGGCTCGACCGAAAGAACCCACGCATTCAAACACGTCGGTCAAACGACGAGATGCGGGGTTTGCCGTCACCAATACCGAAACTTCACAGTCTTGGATTATCGATGCCGTAGTAGTTACCGGAGCCAGCGGGTCAAGCGGGACATAGCACGCCCCCGAACGCAACACTCCGTACACGGCGACCAGCGACTCGATCGACTTGTGGAGATAGATTCCAACCCGTTCTTCGTGTTCGATGCCGTGGGTCTGCAAAACACTCGCTAGCCGCGACGTCTTTGCTTCAAATTCGGTCCACGACAGTTCAGCATCCCCGCAAACCGCGGCAGGGTCGCCTCCTACTTCTCGCTGTTTGCACACGTATGGGACAATGTCGCCAAGGTTCGACAGTGCTCGCAAGCCGCTCGGTTCTGTGTTCATGTGGACGATAACGAAAAGCAAACAAGACTGCGGGTCACAGTTACCTTTCCGCCGCAACTATGGGCACAGATGCACCGAATCGAACAAACTACTTCTCCGAGTGAAACATCGGCGAGGCGCCGTAGGGTGGACGTTGTTGGAGGCACGCAATGACCAAGCATAACAACGACAACGACCCTCGAGAGTCCAAACCGGAAGCCGGTGCCTTCGATGCGACAGCGGCGGTTTCAGCTCTCACTGACCTTAACCACCCGACCAAGGCCAGAGTTGCTGAGTGGGCTAGCACAGAGCTACAAAACCCGACGGTTGAAGACGACGATGCGAACTGTAGGTTCTGGAGCGACGGCTGGGACAAAGCGGCCGACTATGGACTGACGGGGTTGATGGTCGACCCAGAACTGGGGGGAACCGGCGATTCCATCATCGATGCTCTTTTAGCTTTCGAGGGTCTGTCGTACGGGTGCAATGATGCTGGTCTCGTCTACGGCCTGACGACCCAGGTTTGGACTCTCCAACCGGTATTGGAAAGGTTTGGTTCGGATGCCCAGCAGAGTCGTTATCTCCCCGCTCTGTGTGACGGCTCGAAGATAGGCGCATTTAGCATTACCGAACCAGACGCAGGGTCAGACATTTTTTCGCTGACCACAACGGCGACGGAGACCGACGACGGTTCGGGATACACCTTAAACGGCACCAAGGCCTATTGCACAATGTCGCCAGTGGCGGACCTGGTACTTGTGTTCGCAACTTCGGACCCTGCTCTCGGTTCGTGGGGTGTCTCAGCTTTTGTGGTCGACGCCTCAAACCCTGGTCTGACCGTCGGCCCGAACCAACCCAAGATGGGCTTGCGAACGACCCCGATCGCATCGCTTGAACTCAATGACTGTTACGTCGAGAACTCGTGCCGGTTAGGGCCCGTCGGGTCGGGAGCCGCCATCTTCTCTGCGGCTATGGAAATCGAACGAGCCTTCATGTTGGTCGCTCAGCTCGGGATGATGGAACGCATGCTGGACGAGACTGTCGCCTACTGCTCCCGACGCCAACAGTTCGGCCAGCCCATAGGCACCTTTCAGGCAGTTTCGCACCGGCTAGCCGATATGAAACTGGCCCACGACAACTCTCGCCTCCAGCTGTACCGATCCGCCATACTGCACGCTCAGGGCAAACCATCCATGCTCACAGCCGCTCTGGCCAAAGTCCAAACGTCCGAAGCCGCATTAGCCATGGCGTCTGCGGCGATGCTGAACCACGGAGCGAAGGGTTTCATCACTCAATACGGCGTCGAACAATATTTTCGTAACGTCGCCGGTGGCGTAATCTATGGCGGAACGTCAGACGTTCAACGAAACGTCATAGCGGAGATGCTTTGACCGCCAAAGTGCCGGTCTAGTAGACACCTGCGATATGGCCGGTAGCGTGCCGGACGATCCAAACGGCCAACACAAGGACGCAATTCGCGAGCAAGGCCCAAACCAGCAGGTGCTGTTGTTTGGCAGTCATGGGCCGACGGTGACTCTTGAACCGCCAAAGGCCAAAAGCGAGCGCCTGCCCAACGAACACCATCACATAAGGGTTGTAGGCGAACGACGCCGCTATATCGCCATGAGATAGACTCCCGGCAGCGCGGGTCATTCCACAACCCGGACATGCCTGACCAGCATGAAGCCTCAACAGACACGTCACATCCCCGTTAGACCTAGGCGCCCAAAAAAAGGCCAATGTACCGGCCGCTATCAAGAAAGCTAGCGGCAGATCACGACGTCTGCTCACTTGGAGTAGGTCGACCATTCGGCTAACGACCAGCGAAGATGGCGCCGATTATCAAGAAGATGATGAGGACAACTACGACGAACAACGTGAGGCCAATCGCTCCCATAACCACTCCAGCCATCGCCAGCCCGCGATTCGACTCATCTGAAGCGCCGGAGTTTATCGATCGCAGCTCGACGATGCCGACAGCTAAAGCGGCGATATTCGAAACTAGCCCAATAAGACCAATCGGCCAGCAACCAAGTCCGATGAAGAGCAACAGCAACCCGACGCCGCCGCAGATCGCTGCAGCCAGCGCATTGGTGTTACTGACCGGGGGCCCTCCGGCGGCACCTGTATATTGGGTTTGACCAAACGGAACCTGGTATCCATAGGGGTTCTGCGGCCCCGGTTGACCTGGACCCGGTTGACCTGGACCCGGCTGATCTCTCGGAGACCAGGGGCCTGATGGGTTTCCGTTAGGTTCTGTCACGATTCTCGATTCATTTTTCGGTCACGACTGCACTGGGTAACGACTACACCAAAAACCCAAACGACGGGCAGCACGAGATTTACTCCCGCGCCGGTTGTTCCTCGGCTGGCTCCACGATGTACTGCTCCTCGCCGGGATAGACGTACCCGTAGTCTTCCCTGGCTCGCCGTTCTACCTCGGCCGGGGTCTCCAACTGTTCGATCTCCTCTTCGAGTAGTTCGTTCTCGGATTCGACCAACTCAAGCTCATTTTCGAGGCGCTCAGCTTCTTGGCGCTGACTCATCCATGTACGAAACGGCAGGACAGCCAAGGCTGCTAAAACGACGAACAAGACAGCACCGCCAACAACCGCAGACGGAACCTGGAAACCCAGTATTGAGAAACTACGAGGCTCAGACTTGGACAATTTGCTCGCCCCGTCCTACGTTGAGAGCGCTCAAACCCGGATACCGAGCTGCTGAACCCAGTTCGCCTTCGATACGAAGTAATTGGTTGTATTTGGCCACTCGGTCACTCCTGGCAGGCGCCCCTGTCTTAATTTGACCACAGTTTGTGGCCACTGCCAAGTCGCTGATGGTTGTATCTTCAGTTTCACCCGACCGGTGAGACATCACCGATGTGTAGCTATTTGAAGTAGCCATGCCAACGGCTTCGAGCGTTTCGGTCAGCGAACCAATCTGGTTCACCTTAATCAGAATCGAGTTAGCGATGCCCTCGTTGATTCCTCGCCAAAGGCGTTCGGTATTCGTCACGAAGAGGTCGTCACCAACCAGCTGGACGTTGGAACCCGACAGTTTGGTGTGGATTGCCCAACCATCCCAGTCCTGCTCATCCATACCATCTTCAATCGAGACAATCGGATACTTGTCGGTCATTTCCGCCAACAATTCAGCCATGCCCTGGGAGGAAAGCTCCCGACCCTCGCCGGCGAGATTGTAGACACCGTCGCTATAGAACTCCGAAGATGCGACATCCATGGTCAACGCGATCTCATCTCCAGGCGTACGCCCTGCTCGCTCAATAGCCTCAAGAAGTAGTTGAAGCGCTTCCTCGTTTGAACCGAGGTTAGGGGCGAAACCGCCCTCATCTCCGATCGATGTCGACAACCCTCGGGCAGAAAGAACGGCTTTGAGACTGTGGTACGTTTCGACTCCCCATCGCAACCCCTCGGAGAACGACGAGGCTCCTACGGGCATAATCATGAACTCTTGGAAATCAATATTGTTGTCCGCATGCTCACCGCCATTGAGCACGTTCATCATCGGAACTGGCAGCTGGTGAGCGTTTGCGCCACCCACGTAGCGATAGAGGGAGAGGTTGGCGTCGTCGGCCGCCGCGGCTGCGGTAGCGAGGCTGACACCGAGGATCGAGTTGGCACCAATCTTGGCCTTGTTCGGTGTTCCGTCGAGTTCAAGAAGTATTTCGTCGACAATTCTCTGATCTGAACCGTCGACCCCGATAAGAACGTCTTTGACCGAAGTGTTGATATGGCCGACCGCAGTTAGGACGCCTTTACCTAAATAGCGATCTCCCCCATCGCGCAGCTCAACGGCCTCGAACTGTCCGGTCGAAGCACCCGACGGTACCAGCGCTCGCCCCATCGCACCCGACTCCAAGACAACCTCAACTTCGACGGTCGGATTTCCCCGCGAGTCAAGGACTTCTCGTCCGAAAATATTTGCGATGCTAGGCACGTATTCATCTTTCGTGGAGTCCGATTACTAAATCTGAGCTTAGCAGCGAATCCTTATCTATCGCCTAGAGCAAAACATTGTTTATTTTCAGACTATCCCTGTTCGTAGTCGTGATCCGGTCGGTACTGTATAAATACTGTGTTCGAACTATCGGGATACGAAACGCTGGACCTCATTGGTGGTGGCGGCTTCGGCGAGGTGTGGCTCGCCGCTCAAAATTCAACCGGGCGTAACGTCGCTGTTAAAGTCGCGCACGCACCCATTTCGGACGAAACTCTTCAGATCCGGTTCGAACGGGAATACAAAGCGCTGGGCAGACTGTCAGGTCACCCCAATATCGTTGACATCGTCACAGCCGGAACACTGCGGGACGGCCGCGCTTTTTTGGTTCTTGAGTACATCGACGGCGGCACTCTTTGGGACCGTTCTGAACGTCGAGACATTGAAGAAGACAACTTGATCAGCATCGGCATCGGACTCGCCAAAGCTCTGAAATCCGCCCACTCCGCCGGTGTGCTACATCGAGACGTCAAGCCAGAAAACGTTATGTTGCGTGACAACGGCGAGGCAGTCCTAAGCGATTTCGGCCTCGCCCACCTGACCGATGGGGCAACGACATCACAAAACGCTGTCGTCGCCAGTGTTGCCTATGCAGCGCCCGAAATTCTAAGTGGAGAAGGGGCAAGCACCTCAACAGATATCTACGGGCTTGGTGTTTGCCTCTTGACCGCAGCCATCCGGTCGGTACCTTTTGTTCAGCTTCACGACAAATCAATACAAACCGTAATTCAACGAGTTCTCTCTCAGCCACCCCCAAATATCGTAGAACTCGGATATTCCAGCCTGTTTAATACGCTGGTCTCCGACCTAATGAGCAAGGAAGCCCAAAACCGGCCTGCTACTGCCGACGATGCCCTCAAACGGCTAGAAGAACTTCCCCAGCTGCGAGGCGACCAGGCTTTCTCATGGTCAGATTTTCTCCAAGCCCCAGAATCCGAGCCCAAGACGGCGGAACCCATCACGGTTCAGATGGATGCTATCGAAGTTGACGAACCACCGGCCGAAACGAAAGACTTTTGGTGGGCGCCGACGCCCAGCTCCGAGGTCGGGTCTGATCCGGAGAGTACCAGTGGACACGAGAACGTCCCAGCCGGCAGCGACGCAAACATCGACACCCCTTCGGATACCGGCACTCTTTCCCCTCTGGCCGGTGGCCCAACCGATGACGACGCGCTAGATGAGATCGACCAGCTCATTAACGAGCTGACAACTTCAGACCAACGTGGGCAATCCCCGGAAGAAACCATCAAGCCTGTGTCGGATGAGGGTACAACCGACCGGCTAGAACCGGCGTCAGGAGCCGATAGCGAACCGGCCGCCGCCAGCGAACAACTAACGAAGGCATCCGACGCTCCCACGACATCCGCCAAAGAAAAGTCTGAAACCGCGCTATTCGATCAAGACCCCGATGCGACAGAAACTACGAACAACCACAAGTCCGAAAAGGATACGCCAGCCCCTAACCAAGGCCCAAAGACCGATGATGACTCAAGGAATCAGAGTGGCGAGGATGATTACGCTGACCATGGCGACAAGCCTGATCAGACTATCCAGATGCCCGCGATCACTATTGGTCAGCCACCGCTCGCTTCGCCGCCTTCCTGGCCAACCACCCAGCCAAAGAACCCTTCTCCAAATACGTCCTCTCCACAGTCCCAGTGGACCAGTCCTGATAAGTTCGAAGGCGATACGTCGAGAATAGGGTCAGCGGTCGTCGACCAGGCACCTGGTGCAGAGAGTCATTTCGGCGACGCCAACGTGAAAGTATCCGAACTACCCAAGGTCGCTGATTCCGAGACGCCTGAATCTTTAGCCTCGCCAAAGCCATTAGCGACGGAATCCGAACCGGCTACTAAAGGCGACGATGTCAGACCGTTCAAGAGACTATTCATCGGCCTTGGCATCCTTGCCCTACTCAGTCTCCTCGCGGCTCTCATTTTAAACGCCCTGCTGACCGACAGCGGCGATGATAACCCAAGTAGCCCTCAGCCATCCGGTGAAACTACCCAACTCGTACTTCCTATCTCGATCGATGCCGAGGGCCTCGCCGAAGGCACCGTCGAAGCCTCCACCCCATCGCTCGGGCCAGCGAGTCCACTATTCTGCGACAATGCCCTCGACGCTACAGGCATGACTACTTGGAAGGGGTCCCAGTTCTTCACCCCAGACGACGCTGGATCGATCGAGCAACTCGTGGTCGGGTTCGACGACGCAACGTCCGCCGGCAACTATTTTTCAGAAATTGAAGATTCGTTAGAGTGCGACAACTGGAACCAGACCCTCAATGGAACTACCTACGCTCATTCCGCAGAGGTAGCCGGCTCTCCAATAACGTTTGGCGACCGCTCTACGGACTTCGACGTCGCTGCAAGCGCTGCAGACGGCTCCGAAGCATTGGGTAAGACCTACGTAGTCCAGTCAGGACCTAGTGTGGCGGTCATCGCTGTCAGGGCTCAGGACCGAGGATCGTTTGACGAACTAGCAACTATCGCTGAACAAGCTAGCGAGTCGTTTGGCGAAGGCACTACTTAAGCCCGCTAACCGGAGTCGTAGATCCACCTCTTGGACAATGACCCGCCATCCAACTCGATCTCTCGACCTCGATCTATCACCGCAGCTAGGGTTTCGCGCAGGGCTATCTCGGGGTCAACGTTTGCTCTGAATGCAACAGCTGTGACGGCGAGGAGAGCTTGGCCTACTTGTTGAGTCGTAGCAGACTCACCGAGTTCTGAAACTCCGCCGAGAAGAGCCTCTACCACATCTTCGCCGAATGGAAGCCCGGCCCGGGTACCTCGCTTGATGATTTTGTCAGCCTTGGCCAGCGCTGGCAATGAACCCGGAATATCGTCGAAGGCTGACGTGCGCTGTTTTTCTCGCTGCTTTATCTTCTCCCAGCTCTCAACGGTGGGCATCGACGGTTGACTACTAGTGGGTTCCTCGGCTCCAAACACATGCGGGTGTCGTTCCACCATCTTGTCATGCAAGGTCCGAGCCACATCGGCGACATTGAAATACCCCTGTTCCTGAGCAAGGACAGAATGAAACAGGACTTGGAACCATAAATCCCCCAACTCCTCTTCTAACTCCCGGTAGAGCTCATGTTCGTCAAGCTCAATTGGACCTTCCCGCCTACCGTCGACTTCGTCGGCGGCGATCCTGTCCAATACATCAACCACCTCATAGGTTTCTTCGACGAGATATTTGCGGAGCGAGCCGTGAGTTTGTTTCGCGTCCCACGGGCAGTCGTTTCGAAGGCGTTCCATCAGGTGAACGCTATTGAGCAGTTCTCGACCAACAGGATCATTGAGCTTCGGGATGTAAAGCGATGTCAGATGGTCGGCTTCGACCACTCTGTCCAGGTCAGACCAAGCTACTTCCTGAATGTTCTCTTGATCTGTCCCTAAACGTTGCAAGATAATTGCGGTGTGTGAATCGTCGAGATCACCGGCCAGCTTTATGTCCGACAAGACCCAATTTGCGTGCGTATGTGCGACTAGCAGCGGCCCTGGCTGGCCCGCAGCAGCTGTCGCGAACTGGTAGCCGTCGATAAGGGTGACCTGCTCCTCGACCGGGTCGATCTGAAGTCGAGCCCAAACTTCGTCCAGGAACGAGATCGCCGGTAACAGTTCCAAGTCGACTCCATGGGCAGGCGCGGCGTTACGTAGGTTTCGGACCGACTGTTCCAACACCAACGGCGAGCCAGGGACAGCGTACAGAATCTCACCATGGCTCCCAGCTTGCTCTAAGAGCGAAGTAGCTATTTGTGCATAGATTTCAGCGAAGGAGTCGGCTGCCTCGTAGAGGTGATCGAACGACTGGTCGGTACCGACGCGCTCCGCTGTCGGGTGAGCGGCCGTACGAAGGAACCGATTCTCAATGCGGTCGAACGAGTCGGTCGTAGCTTCGGTGAGCTGGTTGGCTCCGCCGGGACCAAGCCCGCAAACTACGATCCTTGGGGTCATGAAGGAGGGGGAACCACCTGAGTGCCCGCCGGATCCCAACTCCCGATCGCTGGGTTGACTTCGAGTTCGGCGGCTTTTGTCCTGCTGCCTATCAGCTGGTTAAATTCGCGCTCGGCCCACGCCGATGGTTCGATATCTTCAACCTTGAGTTCGGTGACAAGCAGAACATGCCAACCAGCCTCTGATTCGACTGGGTCCGATATCTGACCCACTTCAGCGACCTCGACGGCTTGGACGATAGCTGGGTCGACAAAGTTCTCGGGAGGTACGCAACCGAGAAACCCGCCAGTTTCACTGGTCGACTCGTCGCACGATCGTCGCAGAGCCAACTCGGCGAAATCGTCGCCGTCGTTCAGTTCAGCCACCGCAATGGCAGCCAGTTCTTCGTTCGGAAGCAGAATGTGGCTAACGCAGGGCACCTCACCGATCGTCGCGTTCGCCTCCAAATAGCTGACGAGTGCATGCCGTTTAGTCTGGAGTTCGAGAAACAGGGCGAGGAACGGAATTTCTTCAAATAACTGTTCTGCGAGTTCGTCGCGGTTACCATCAGGATCTCCAACTTCCTGGCTGAGAAATCCGCTTACATCGGCCGTCAGCGTTTCTTTCGTTTCGATCTGATCGGCTTCACTTATCTCAATACCCAAGCTAGCGATCTCGGCTTCCATGAACTCGTTGAGAATCAGCGTATTTAGCGTCTCTACATCGAGCTCGGGGGACGCTCCGAAAACAGTTCTGTACTGAGCGTTTTCCAAACTAGGCCGCACAACGTCGTCTATTTCACCGAACGTAATCTGAACCGACCCACCATCGTCGAAGTTGATAGTCGTAGCGACATCATCGCGTCCACCTCTCATTGGGACCTCAATGGGTGGCGCAAGAGCCGTAGGAGGAGGCCCACTTTGAGGAGTTACCGCTAAGCCGGTCGCAGGGTCGATCGGGAGATTCTGACCATCGTTTGACGGTTCGCCGGGGAGTTGGACCGCCTCTGACCGCGTGTAGCCACACGAGGCGACTACCAGAGCCACGACAACCAACAAAATGAACGAGCGAATCATGCCTAGAGGCTAACTCGAGCAGAACCGAATCGGTACCAGAGGCCCGTAAAGCTCATCAATTGTTCAACATTGCGCTTCGTCCGGGCTACTGGTTTGAGTCCCTTCGAGGCGATGTTTCCGCTCGCCGATGAACCGCCGTCAATTCGCCTAGGTTCGAAAAGAACAGAACGACGCCAGCCACGGCCAACAAAATCCCAAATGCATACCGACTGACACTCATGACACCGACAAAGGCAACAAACGCCGCCACAGCAGAATAAATCACGAACAGGCGAAACGCTGCTTGGAAATGGCGACGGGCCAGCTGTTCCATTAGTGAGGCCACCACTACCATCGCGATGATGATCCCGCCGACCTGAACTCCACCGAATCTTTCTCCGAAAGGAAGGTCTCCTAGTAAGTTCGAGACCCGCAGACTCCCGAACAAGGCCAGCATCGAAGAGGCCACCAAGAACAAGGGAACACTTGAAGCAGCCCAAACAGCCAAAATCCAGCCGCTCTCCTTAGGTGGAGCTAGCGGCACAGCAGGATGGCTCAAGTGGTCTCGGTAACCCGCTATCGCCTGGTCGCCCACCGCCACCCTGGCCCGTGCATCGGCTAACTCTGATCGCTGGCGAAGCAAATTAGTCAATCGTTTCGACTCGCTCTTAGCCGCCTTGTCGGTGGCCGCCTGACCGCGAAGCTGGGCGACACGCGTCAGACGTGTTATCTCCTCGTTCAACTCTGACAAAGAAACGTCTATACCCTCGAGTCGACGAGTGCTATCTTGAGCCGAGGGTGGGCTGGTCCCGTGCATCTCAGCAAATCCGACCGGGTCCGCCCACGATGAACGGATCTCACCGTTACGAGTAAATTTCGGGCCACTGGGGCCCCGTTCGCCATCGGCCGGGTCGCCGGTGTCCAAACCCCACAGCCCTCGATACGAACCGAAACACGGCTGACCGGCGTCCAACGGGCGTAGATCCCAGTCAGCGACAGCGATTCCGTCTCCCGTGGCTGCGTCGACGAACGGCATACCCAAAGCAGGACCAAGACCTCGCTCGGCTGCTTGGTCGCTGATCCGAAGCATCCGACGGACCCAGCGTTGAAAGCGAAGCAACCACCGAAACCCTGGGATCTCAACCCTCGTTACGTAGTCGCCGGGGCGATGGTAAAGCGCATGTGAACCGGCGCCGCTATAGAGAACTGGACGACCATCGACACGTTCGCACATCGGGTCACTCCAATGTCGCCTCAGATCCCCGCCAACATACTCATGACTGGAAGCGACAACCCAAACGGGCTTCTGGTCAACACGGTCACAAAACACCCAAGCCTGTTCCCAGTCTCCCTCATGGTCGTTTAGACCGCGGTACCCGCTCCGCCAATCATTCATCACGTAGAAATACGAGTAGTGAAGTACTAGCCAACCTCCAGTATGTACCGTCCGCGCGTACACAACGGGTTTGTTGTGTAGTCCCAGCCTTTCAGCTTTGAGCGCAGCCGCCACGGTCGTTAATCTGGGCGTTGTCGGCCGAACCAGAA
>CAZKEM010000076.1:0-12891 GCA_964551835.1 uncultured Acidimicrobiaceae bacterium
GCCGCAGATCGAGCACCGGATCGACAGAGCAACAAGATCGGCTGATCGGGTTGGAGTTCTTCGGTCGCTTCGGCGACAAAATTCTCGTTTGGAAGCCCGGCAGGGTACGTGTTCCACTCGACAAGTCGAGGCGTTTTTCCAAGCGATGAAACGTCTGGGATGCCAATCTCAGCCCATTCGGCGGTCGTCCGGACGTCTATGAGGACGGCGTCGGCATCGTCGGCGAGCATGGCCCAGGCTTGTTCCAGCGAAAGTTCGTTCATTATTTCTTCCCCGATTTCTGCTGCAGTAATTGATTGACCACTTTGCCGTCAGCTTTACCTTTCGTCAAACGCATTATTTGACCGGTAAAGAAGCCTTGGAGTTTCCCACGAGTTTTGTCGTCACCTTCACAGAACCGCTGCCATTCGTCGGGATTCTCAGCGATGATGTTGTCGAGCATCGTTTCCAATTCGCTGGTATCCATGGCTTCGAAGCCGTGGGCCTCGGCGATAACTGCTGGAGGTTTGCCGGTTTCGACCATCTCAGCCAAAACCTGTTTGGTTTGGGTAGAGCTAAGCTCGCCGTCCGTTTCCATACGTATCAGTTCTGCGAAGTCGGAAGCCTTTACGTTCTCAGCGCCTTCGGCAGCCAAATTCTGTTCGACGTGTTTCATGACCTTCGCCGGGTCGCTCCCGCCATCGATAGCAGCGATTGCAAGTTTGTCGGTATTGCGGGACACCGCGAGCACGGCCGAACTCATGGATGCGCCTCGTTGAACTAGCGCACTACGACGTTGATGCGGGAGCTCGGGTAGCGAATCTCGGAGTTCGGCGAGCCACTCGGTGGACGGGTCGATGGGCACAAGATCAGGATCCGGAAAGTACCGGTAGCCGTCCTCGTTTTCCTTCGAGCGTCCGGCTCTAGTTCGCCCATCGGCTTCGTCCCAGTGCCTGGTTTCTTGGCGTGGGGCTTCGCCCGAGTCGTAGAGGGCAACATGGCGTTTCGCTTCGTATTCGATGGCGCGAACCATCGATCGCAACGAATTCACGTTCTTGATCTCACATCGAGTCCGGAGTTCATCAGAGCCCACGGGGCGGACCGATACGTTAGCGTCGACGCGCATTGAACCTTCTTCCATCCTTCCGTCGGAAGCTTCGATGGTCACCAAAATGTCGTGGAGTTCCTGGACGTATTCTTTGGCTTGATCGGGCGACCGCAAGTCGGGGGCGGTGACGATTTCGATTAGCGGAACACCAGCACGATTGTAGTCGATCAGTGAATACCCGGCGTCGTGAATGCGCCCCGATTCGCCGACATGGGTCGACTTGCCAGTGTCTTCCTCCATGTGGGCTCGTTCGATGTTGACCACCAGACCCGATGGAAGCTCGACCGAACCATCAATATTCAACGGCTTGTCGTGCTGGGAGATTTGATAGTCTTTCGGCATGTCGGGGTAAAAATAGTTTTTACGGGCCCAGATACAACGTTGGACGGTGCAGTTGAGGGCCAAACCAATTTTTGCTGAGAGTTCAACCGCTTTTTCGTTTACAACAGGCAGCGTGCCAGGTAGACCTAAGCAGACCGGGTGCACGTTGTTGTTTGGTTCCCCACCGAATCGGTTGGCGGCCGGTGAAAACATCTTCGATTCTGTCGCTAGTTCGGCGTGGACCTCGAGGCCGATCACCATCTCCCAACCTTCCGGAAGGACTGAGTTCGACTTCTCCTCGTTCTCGGTTTTGGTAGCACGACTCATTGGGCTCCCCCATCGCCGTTGTTGATCACCGGGTTTTCCGTCGCTGCATTCGATGTCGCTACATTCGATGTCGCTGCTGCTTCGAGAACCGCCCCGACTCTGAACATTATTTCTTCACCGAGCATTGGCGCCATCACCTGAACGCCCACCGGCAGCCCATCGGCGCCGGTACCAAACGGAACGGACATCGCAGGATGACCGGCCAGGTTACTTGGGATAGTGCAAACATCGTTGAGGTACATTGTCAACGGGTCGGTCTTAGCGTCAAAGGGAAACGCCACGCACGGCGATGTAGGTGTTAGTAACACGTCAAAGTTCTGGTAGGCCCGTTCGAAATCTTCGATGATCAGGGTTCGCACTTTCTGGGCTCGACCATAGAAGGCATCGTAGTAACCGGCGGAGAGGGCATAGGTGCCGAGCATGATTCGTCGTTTGACCTCACTGCCGAAACCGGCGGTGCGAGATGCCCGCATCATGGCGGCGGTGTTCGCCCCAGGTTCGCGAAGACCGTACCGTACGCCGTCGTACCGAGCCAGGTTCGATGACGCTTCAGCTGGGGCCAAAATATAGTAGGCGGATAAGCCAGCCATCACCGTCGGGATCGATACCTCATCGATCTTGGCTCCTGCGTCTTCCAACGCGTCGGCGGCTGCCTGGGTTTGGCTTACGACCTCTGGTTCGAACCCTTCGGTATCGCCAGAAAGCTCTTTAACGATGCCGACTCGTAGGCCTTCGACTCCAACATCGAGTCCACCTGAGACCTTTGGGATTCCGGTCGGGATCGACGTGGAATCTCGTTCGTCGTGACCGGCAATGACGTCGTAGAGCAGTGCGGCGTCGGCAACCGACTGGGCGAATGGCCCCACCTGGTCGAGAGAGCTCGCAAATGCGATGAGCCCATACCGGCTGACGGCACCGTAGGTCGGCTTCACGCCAACGACTCCACACAACGCTGCTGGCTGACGGATAGAGCCGCCAGTGTCGGAACCCAGCGACAGGGGCGCAAAGTTTGCGGCCACAGCTGCCGCTGACCCGCCGGACGAACCGCCGGGAACCCGACTGGTGTCCAATGGGTTTCGGGTTGGCCCAAACGCAGAGTTTTCGGTCGATGACCCCATAGCGAATTCGTCGAGGTTGGTTTTGCCGACGACGATCGCTCCCGCTGCTTCGAGGGCTTCGACTACCGCCGCGTCATATGGCGGCTTCCAGCCTTCTAACATTTTTGACGAACAGGTCGTGTCGATGCCGGCCGTGCAGAGGTTGTCTTTTAACGCAACCGGCACCCCGGCTAGTGGCCCTGGGCTTTCTCCGGCTGCGATCCGCTGGTCAATGTCACCAGCTCGGGTCCGAGCCTCGTCGGCTAGTACGGTGTTGAACGCACCGATATCGCCTTCAGATTGTTCGATGTTCGACAAATAAGGTTCGAGTTCAGTCGTGGCCGTCGAGTCCCCGCTGGCCACCCGTTGAGCAAGAAGTGTCGCTTTGTTGCTACCGGTCTTCGTGTCGGCTGCTTGATTCATAGCTCCTGTCCCAGTGCTGGCGGAACACGGTACTGATTGTCTTCGACCTGAGGGGCCGCAGCTAACGCCGCCTCGCGAACCTCGGTTGGTTGAGCCACGTTGTCAGGCCGGAAGACGTTCGAAAGTTCGAATGGATGTGCAGTTGGGTCGACGCCGTCGATGTCGAGCTGGCCGAGCTCGGCGACACGATCCAAAATCGCGTTTAACTGGTTGGGGAACATCGACATTTCTTCGGCAGATAGTTCCAACATTGATAGCTCGGCGACCTTGCTGACCGTTTGGTCGTCGAGGGGTTCTCGTTCGTTACTTGTTGACACAGGTTAAGACTAACGCGCTCGCACCCGGAGAACGCCTCGTTGTCAGAACTGACAACCTTGGTACGACTGAAACGTGGCGCAGCGGGCATACTTATATGTCTATGCTCCATTGGGTAGTAAAACTCCTAGAGTTCACCAGCTATGTTTTCATCGCACGCGCGTTATTGAGTTGGTTCCAAATTAGGCCGGATTCGCCGCTGTTCCCGTTTGTAGATGGGCTCCACCGGGTAACCGAACCGGTCCTCGAACCGATCCGACGCATTCTTCCCCGGACCGGAATGTTCGACTTGTCGATCATCCTCGTCTATTTCGGAATCCAGTTTGTTCTTATTCCGCTCGCAAGAGCATACATTCCCGCGTAGGGCAAGCTAGCTAAAGAACAGAGACGCTGCGTCTTTTTGGAACGTGGCTTGTTGCTCACTGACCCTTGAATCGTTTCGCTGACCGGGCCTTGGCTTTTTGCCGTTCGGTTTCCCGGTTCTTGGGGGCGGCCGTGCTCACTAGCTCCGAGAGTAACGCCGACGTTGTCTTCGCAACTTCAGCGACAGCTACGTCAAACGCTTGTTGGTTGGCCCGAGACGGCGCCCGTGAGCCGCTGACCTTCCGCACGTACTGCAAGGCGGCGGCCTCTATCTCTTCAGAAGTAGCCGGAGGCTCGAAATTGTGGAGGGTTCTAATGTTGCGACACATGCCATTCACTGTAAACGACTACACAACACATCTCGAAGTCCGATCATATGTGTTACCGATTGATTGCGACAGGCAATAAACGAGAAACTAATTCGTTTCATGCGACGTCAATACTCTAGGAAGTCAAGCAGAAAGGTACTAGCAAATGTTCACCGACTTCACTCCGCTCCAACGACAGGCACTCGTGGCAGTTTCGATAGCTGTTCTAATCGCTGCGTCGGTCGCGGCTACCCTCGCAGTGTTGGGACCAAACGGTGTCGCCTAGCAACCCAGATCTGCCTCCTGAGGCCAGTTCGGCCATGGAATGTTCCTGAAGTGACTTCCCGATACCTAAGACTGAGAAGATTCGGCTAACTTAGACGTTGTGTCAACTTACCTTTTTCTATCCAAGGACTGGATCGCAGCTGCAGAAGACCTGCGCGACGAATACTCCGGTCGACTTCCAGAACCACCAGTTGCGATGAAGCTCAACGTCGTCGTAACCGACCTCCCAGAAGAGGTCGACCACCCGGATGTATCCGAGCTTGACGGCAAGCCAGTGGTCAAGGGCCATGTCGACTCCGGTCAGGGTCAGCTTCTGATGGAGCAGGGACATCTGGACGACCCAGAAATTACCATCACTACCGACTACGAAACTGCGATGGCGGCCTTCGTCACCCAAGACCAGCAAGAGTTGATGAATGCATTCCTAGGAGGCAAGATTCTTGTTGACGGAGATGCGTCTAAACTGTTGGCTCTCCAGGCGCCTCCATCTGACCCCGAAGCCGCAAAGCTTGCTGGTGAGATCTACGCTAAGCTTCGGGACTTCACGACGCTTTAGCGTTCGGTCGGGTCGTGCCGAAACCGGATCTTGACCAACCCAGCGTTGAACAACCCAGCGTTGAAGTTGCTCTGAGACTTCTTCAGGACCAATGCCCAGCCGTTTCGACTAGTAACGTTCGATTTGCCGCTTTCGGGTGGGACAATACGATGTTCCGGGTTGGCGAAACGTTAGTACTTCGCCTCCCTCGCCGCGGCGAAGGCGTCAGGACTACCAACGCCGAACATGTAATCCTCCCCCTGCTACCGGAACTGCTGTCTCGGCACCCGCATCGGCTTGGAACCCCAACATTACTTCATCAGGGCCGACCAACCTCGTACTTCGGGCGCCCATGGTCGTTACTGGCCTGGCTGCCGGGAGAGTCACTGTTCGAATCGCAGGTCAACGAAACATCCACTCTCCTCGAGCAATTGACGTCTTTTCTGACTGAGCTTCACCGGCCTGCACCAGAGGACGCGCCGGCAAACCCACACCGAGGAGGTCCGTTAGCGACACGAACGGCCGCTATGGCAGAGCATCTTCGGTCTCTAGAGGACAGCGTTGAGCATTTAGAGGTTGGCAAGTCCCAAATCGAAGCGACGTGGCATGGTTTGAGAGCTACTGAGTCGTGGAACGGGCCGGGTGTGTGGCTCCATGGAGACCTGCACCCCGGGAACATGTTGGCGGTCAACGGTCAGCTATCGGGGATCATCGACTGGGGCGATGCGTGTTCGGGGGACCCGGCAACAGATTTGGCTGTCGCCTGGATGCTGTTCGATGAAGGCGGGCGGACAGCGTTCAAGCGCTCACTCGAACAGGCTGGACACCCGGTCGACGAGGCGATGTGGCAGCGTAGCCGCGCCTGGGCGCTGTCGCTTGCGCTGGCTCACGCAGCAGCCTTGAACGAACCCCGGCACCAGAAGTTTGGCCACATGGTTATCAAAAACGTGGTGGGCTAGTTCAGAACCGACGCTTAGGTCATTCCATCGAGGTCTTCACAGAGCAACGGTTCGGGGGGGGGTAGCCCGTTCCGGCTTGGGGCCAGAAGCTCGGAAATTGACGACCTTAACCAGCACGGCGCCCCCCATCGCAACTGCGGCACCCAGTTTCCGGAGCACTCTTGGTCAACGCCGACTACGCCAATTACTCGATTGTTGGCGGATCGCAAACCCGCCAAGAGCCATTCTCCTTGACCATGTCATATTCAACGACTTCTTCGGTGCCGTCAGCCAATTTGTAGCGAACAGTGAACACATCGGTGTCACCGCTCGGGTTTACCGAAGCGGTCACGAGTTCGATCGACGTGACATCTTGAGACGGGACATGGTTCTCTTCGAACTCGTCGGGATCAAGTTCGGCTTTCGACTTTTCACACAACAAGTTGTACGCCTCAGCTGTATCTCCTCGTTCGATGTGGGTCGCAAACGTAGTTCCTGCGCCTGCCGGGCTTTTGTAGGCGAAGTACATGCAGCCGCCCAGCAACATTAGTCCGACCAGCAAGATGCCGCCTAAGACCCACGGCCATCGCTTCTTTTTGCGCACCGGAGGCTCGGCACCAAATTCAATCGGCGCATCGGTTGGTGGCTGATATTGGGGTTCGGTCACGAGAGGTTTCCCCTGATTTCAATCGGTCACCTACACTGTAATCCTGAGAAGGCCTAACGAACAACAAAGGTGTGGTTCCCATTTCCAAACAATCAGCAATAATCGGATGCATGGTTGCGATAGCTATAGGAGCGATTGTCCTCGGAGCGATATATCAAGATGACACTCCGAACACGGCTGGGAACGTCGTCGGAGGCGAAACCGAAGATACCAACCAAGAGTCGACTCGAACACCAGGCGGCCGTGTGGTTGGGCCGGACGGCGATCTGTCCGTGCCAGTCGGCGACGGTTCGACAATCAACCCGATCGAGTCTTTTCTTCCAGCGTCTTCTAGCGGTTCTAATTGCCGAGAAGCTATCGGTGTAGACTTGATCGATGGCTACGCAGCGTCTCTCGTCATCAACGGCCAACGGATCCCGACCGAAGATATGAACGGAGCTGACCCCGAAACCGGCGCCATCCCAGCAGGACGAACCCAAGGTCGCTACACGTTTGGGCCCGAAGAAAACTGTCCCAACGGCGAGCTACTACGCCCACGGGACAACACCTTACAGGCCTGTGTCTACAAGATCGAAGAAGGTCCTGAAACATGTACCGTCAGCGAATTCACGTTTAACGCACTATAGGCCGCCCTCATCAAGACGGCAGTTCGCCCGTTTCGAGCAGTTCGACAAACTCTTGTTCATTCAGTGTCGGAATGTTCAGGTCGGTCGCCTTGTTGAGTTTCGACGCCCCCGGGCTGTCACCGACGACAACTGCCGTCGTCTTCTTCGATACCGATCCCGGGTTTTTACCACCGCGCGACACGATGGCCTCTTTGACAGCATCTCTAGTAAACGCTTCGAGACCACCGGTCACCACAATGGTTTTCCCCTCGAGCGTCTGGGGCTCCTCAGAGGCCTTCGGCCCTTCCAAATTAAGGCCAGCAGCCCTAAATTTTTCGACAAGCTGGCGCGCCCCGGGTTCGTCGAAGTATGAAGCAACACTTGTCGCGATCGTCGGACCGATGCCTTCGATGGCAGCAATTTCTTCATCGGAAGCCTCCATGATAGTGTCCAGGTGTCCAAACGTTTGAGCTAGAACTTCGGCTCCTGATGGCCCGAGGTGGCGGATACCAAGACCGATTAGAAGGTTCGCCAACGGACGCTGTTTCGACTCTTCGATCGCCACAGTGAGGTTGTTGATTGAGGTTTGGCCGAAGCCTTCCAACTTCGCTACCTCACCCCAATCAATCGTGTACAGATCTGCGACATCTACGATAAACCCATGTTCTATGAACAGCGCCACCCGGCTCTCCCCCATGCCTTCGATATCCATAGCGCTACGAGAACAGAAGTATTCAAGCCGACCCTGTTGCTGGCCTGGACAGGCCGGATTAATACAAAACGTATGAGCTTCGCCGTCGGGGCGAACCAGTTTTGTTTCACAAACCGGGCATTCAATCGGGAACTTCCACGGCGTTAAACCGTCGGGCCGTTCGCCCAGAACAGGACCGACAACTTCTGGGATAACATCGCCAGCCTTGCGAACAATGACACTATCACCAGGGCGAACGTCTTTGAGCTCTACCTGGTCTTTGTTGTGGAGCGTCGCCATCTGAACCGTTGAGCCTCCCACCAGCACCGGTTCGAGAACGGCAAAAGGAGTCGCTTTCCCAGTTCGTCCGATAGAGACCATAATGTCGATTAGCTTGGTGGTCTTTTCTTCAGGCGGGTATTTGTATGCGATCGCCCAGCGAGGCGCTTTGGAAGTCGAGCCAAGCTGATTCTGCCGATCGAGTCGATCGACTTTGACGACAGCGCCGTCGATTTCATATTCGAGATCGTGTCGATGCTCTAGCCACTGGTCGGCGAAGGCTACGACATCGGAAGTCGACGATGCTCGCTGCCACTCCGGGTTTACGGGAAACCCAAGTTTGGCGAGCCATTCCAACGCCTCGCCATGACCGGAAAGCGTCGGACCACCCTCGACGATTCCCAGTTGGTACGACCAAAATGCCAAACCTCGACTCGCCGTGACCGCGGCGTCCTTCTGGCGTAAACTGCCAGCTGCGGTGTTACGCGGGTTCGCATAACGCGGCAGGCCAGCTTCTTCTTGAGCGTTGTTTAACTCGTCAAACTTGGCGATAGGAAGATAGATTTCACCTCTCACCTCGACCACGGGTGGGGAACCCTTGGGTAACGTTTCAGGAACCACTGAAATGCCTCGAACGTTGTCGGTGATATCTTCACCAACTTTGCCGTTACCTCGGGTGGCCGCTTGCACCAAATGGCCGTCCTCGTATCGCAACGAGCAGGCTAACCCATCGATCTTTAACTCACAGACGTACCCCACAGCGGCTGATGAATCGTCTAGTTCGAGACCCTTCACGACCCTCGCCGCCCAGGCCTGCAACTCGGATTGGTCAAAGGCGTTGTCGAGGCTCATCATCGGCATTCGATGCTCTACCGGAGCGAATGGGGTATTCTTAGGAGCGCCGACATGTTGCGTTGGAGATTCTGGCACGACGAGGTCTGGATGGTTAGCTTCGAGGTCGATCAGTTCACGAAGCAAGAGATCGAAATCTGCATCTGGCAGCTCTGGTTTGGCAGAATAGTATAAGTCGTTGTGGCGTTCTATTTCGGACCGAAGAAGCTCTGCACGTTTAACCGCCGCCTTCGGAGCCAGTGGTTTCTGATTTCGCTCGGACATAGTTCGACACTATAGGCTCGTCATCGGGCACACTAGATATCGCTCAACAATTGATACTGGTCCTCCACAACCGCAGAATCCGGTCGTATGCTCGTTACATCCTTTCTATGAACACTATTGAAAGTCGCCTCTTCAAATACCTCGACGCCTCTCAAGTTGGCACCTGGCCTGTTCGGATTGCCTGGTTCGCGTTACCCGCCATCTACCGAACCGGGTTCATACCTGCCACCTCTCGTTTGGATGAAACCGGAGAAATAGGACTAGAAGTTATTGGCTGGACCGTTTGGTTTATCGGGTTACTTGCCGTCGCGGTCCTTCATCCAATTGCGTTGACGACGATTCGTATTCTTGCTCCGGTCCCGGCCGCCGCGTTGTTACTAGCAGCCATGCTCACGGGGGAAACACAGGCTTCAACCTTGGTCGTACTTGGCTATTGCTTAATCGTCACGGGCGCAATCTTTTTGCCATCGTTTGGTGATCCGATGATCAACGGATCGGCCTACGGCCCAGAACGTCGGCTCGCTCTTCGCCCACCTGGATACGCCGTTCTCGTTGCGGCCCCGCTGGTGTGGTTAGTTATGTTTGCCTTGATCGCCTCGGGGTTAACGCTGGCCGCTTCGGGCAACACGGTTCTCGGTACACCGCTTGTTTTCTTAGGGGCGGTCATGTCCTACTTCGGCTTTCGAGCGCTTCATCAACTCTCACGACGATGGATGGTATTTGTCCCGGCCGGGTTCGTTCTTCACGACCATGTCATTCTGGCTGAACCGATCTTGATCCCTCGCAAGGTTGTCGAGAACTTGGGGTTGGTCGGGTATGACCATGGCGACGAAGCATGGAAACGTCGACCACGGGAGCTGGAGGCCATCGACGCTACGGGTGGCGCAGCTGGACTCGTGCTCGAAGTCAATACTTCGGCTGACATCCCAATCACGATGAAGGGGCGAGAAAGCCTGCGAGAAGCGGTCACCCGAACTATCAGGTTCACGCCAACGCTTCCTGGCAAGGTCCTCACCGAAGCACGCATCCGAGGGATCCGAGTCGGCGACCCATCAACCGATGCTTCCTCCTCAGCTAGCCAAGGTTGACGCTGCTACTCAAAGGCAGCTTTTCTGATCCGATCAAAAATGGCTTCTGAATCTTCATCCTGTTTGGGAGGAACGATCAGAATCCGTTGAACTCCACTATTGTCGGCCGACCGCAGCGCGGCATAAAGCTCCCGGGCATATCCATCGATGTCGTTTGGCAGTTCCCATGAGGGTTCAGCACTTACCTCGAAAGGAGCGATGACGGCATAGGCGCCCACGGTCGAGGCCATGACGCCGCTAAGTTCGGGGTGCGAAACCATTTGCAACGGTGTTGATGGAGCGTAGTGCGACTCGAGCATTCCCGGGGCTCGCACAACCTGACCAGACGTTGGCGGCAACGCAACCTCGGCACCCAATCCACCGATTTCTCCAGACAACATAGATCGAGTAATCGAACCCGGACGAAGAACCGTGACTTCGTTGTCGACAATTTCAACGATCGTCGATTCGATGCCTAGGTCGCACGGTCCGCCATCGATCACGGCCGCTATCTCGCCCTCTAGATCATCGAGGACATGCCGGGCTGATGTAGGGCTGACTCCACCAAACCGGTTGGCGGAAGGGGCCGCTATCCCCCCGGAGAACGCTTGACACAGAGCGGCGCTTGTCGGATGAGCTGGCACTCGAATTCCGATTGTGTCATGACCTCCAACCGCCTCCGCGGCCACAAGCGAAGTACGAGGCAGCACCATGGTTAGAGGCCCCGGCCAGAAGGCAGCTGCCAATAGTTCAGCGGCCTTAGGCACTTCGGACGCCCACCGGTAGAGCTCACTTGCTTCAGCGATGTGAACGATCAGCGGGTGCCCGGGCGGTCGGCCTTTGGCATCGAAGACCTTCTTCACCGCCTCGGGGTTGGTGGCATCGGCTCCGAGCCCATAAACCGTTTCGGTTGGAAACGCTACTAGCTGTCCTTGGTTTAGGAGTTCGACTGCCCGTCGAATTCCTGACGCGTCGGGCTGAAGCCGCTCGGTTGTGTTGCTCAAGTCGAAGGGTTCTTCTGGCCAGCGATTCCGCCGCCTAACACATCGTCGCCGTCGTAAAACACGACAGACTGCCCAACAGCGACCTTTGGCTGTGGTTGGGCCCACGTCACGAGAACACTTTTGTCGTTCGACTCATCGCCCTCGCTAGTTGTTTGGCCCACTGATAGAACGGCTTTACGAGTTGCCCCATGAGCCGAACATTGGACAGCGACCGCTCCGACCTCAGGGTGATTTGACCACTCGACATTGTTGACCAACAGATCCTTAGTCAGCAGCTCGCTGCGTTCGCCCACAACGACATGACTATTCCGACGATCGATATCCACGACATATCGCCGCCCGGCGTCACCACCAAGATTCAGACCCCTTCGTTGACCAATGGTCACCAGCTCAACTGAGGAGACCGAGCCCACCTCGACACCGTCGGTGTCAACGAGCTTGGCCGGTTTAAGAGAAATTCGGTCACCGAGGAACTGCTGCCTACCGCCCTTGGAGTGAATAAAACACACATCTTGGGAGTCGGGCTTATCAGCCGTGCGCAGGTCTAGCTCGACCGCCAATTCGCGAACCTGCTCTTTGGTGATTGCCCCGACCGGCAAAATGAGGCGACGAAGCTGACCTTGACCAAGCATATGCAAGACATAAGATTGGTCCTTTTGGGCGTCAGCGCCGCGCCGAATTCTAAACACTGCCTCATCACGGTCGCCTGTTTCAGCGACCTGGGCATGATGTCCGGTTGCAACAAGGTCAAAGCCAAGCGCATCGGCCCGGCGAAACAACTTGTCGAATTTGATATGACGATTACATTCCACACACGGGTTGGGCGTCAACCCATCCTCGTGAGCGGCCACATACGGGTCGACGACAAACTCGTCGAACTCGTCGCCAAAGTTGAAGACATGATGGTCGATGTCGAGTTGTTGGGCGACCCGTCGGGCATCTTCAACATCGGACACTGAACAGCAGCCAGAATCGGATTCGCCACCCCATAGTTTTAGGGTTACTCCAACGACGTCGTGGCCTTGGTCGACCAAAAGGGCTGCGGCAACAGACGAATCGACACCGCCAGACATCGCTACTAAGATTTCAGCCATTGGTTTACCCTCGCTCCCGTAATCGTCCAACCGCAGCTGGCAGGCAGGCCAGAACCGCGTCGACATCTTGATCCGTGGACGTGTACCCCAGCGAAAGTCGAAGCGACCCAAAGGCCAACGATCGATCGTATCCCATGGCGGATAAAACATGGCTCGGCTCGGCTGCTCCGCTGGCGCAAGATGACGCAGCTGACGCCATAATGTCATGTTTTTCGAGCAAAAAAAGCAACGCTTCGCTTTCGATTCCCTCAAAACAGAAATGGCTAATGTTGCTCAGCAGATGGTCACGGTCACGATTTGTAACCGCGGTTTCGATTCCGCCGTCGACGCCGTCAAGGATTCCGTTACTCAACCGGTCTCGGAGCTGTC
>CAZKEM010000077.1:0-11458 GCA_964551835.1 uncultured Acidimicrobiaceae bacterium
AAGCCGATTTAGCCGCGAAAGAAAACGCTAAAGGCGATCTGAGCGAACAGCTAAACAGCGACGCCGAAGAAAACGCCGCCAACCTACAAAAGTATGAAAGCGCTCGAGTCGCATTGTTAGCCGTCGCCCGAGAAGCAGAAGTGTTAGCCGAGCGTACGCTTTCAGAAGCTCAAGGACTCGAAGACATCGACAAAACACGAGCCGACGAGCTCCGGCAAAGCATCGAGGCCCTCAACGAACAGATCCGTTTAGCGTTCGGCGACGAAATCGCCGAACGACGGGCCGAGCCAGGAGGTAGGTCCTCCACCCCGGTAACCGACGCCGACATTGTCGATGTAGGCAACGGCATCAAAGTCCATCAGGAAATAGCCAACCAAGTCAGGGCTATGATACAGGCCGCTGAGAACGACGGCATCGTCCTAAAAGGTAGCGGCTACCGTACAGCACAAGGCCAAATCAATGTCCGCAAAAACAACTGCGGCACATCACAATACGATATCTACGAAAAGCCGTCGACGTCTTGCAACCCACCGACTGCCCGTCCGGGAACTTCGATGCATGAACAGGGCAAAGCGATCGACTTCGCCAACGCCAACGGCGCAACTATTCGAGTCGGAAGCCCCGAATACATCTGGCTTTCAGAAAACGCAGCCACATACGGGTTACAGAACTTCCCTCGAGAGTCTTGGCACTGGTCAACAAACGGGGACTGATTTCTTCTAGGCTAGCTGTCTATGGAGTCGCCAGTATTTTATACAGTCACCGAAACGGCCGCTCGTGCCGGCCACTACCGATGGGTTGAGCAACGCCTGTTCGAACTTATGGGATCATGGGCTTCGGGCGCCCAACTCGACAACGAAGAAGCCGAGTATTGGGTCGGTACACAAAGCTACCATCACGAGTTCCTGGCGGAATTGTGGGCTAAGCGCCTGTCGACGCTTGGGTTCGACCCGGCACCGATAGCCCCGAGTAGTCAAATCGACGCAGCACTCTCGATCGAACGATGGGACGCGTACTCGGCTGCAGGAAAACTCGCTGGCCTCTACCGTGTACTGGTCCCACGAATCATGTCGACCTACCAACGTCATCTTAGTTGTATCGACCCAATGGTAGATGGACCAACGGCGCGGGTACTCAACTTGTGCCTGAACGATTATCGTTCTGACTGGGCTGAAGGCGAACGGGTGGTGCAATCTGCCCTAGCCCAAACCGATGACATCGAGGACATCTATGTCGCCCAGCAGCAGGTAGAGAAGACCTTTTCTTCAAGCCCTGGACTTATTTGACGCCTCACGGTGGGATTTTTGCCTGGTCAGAGGCCCTATGCCGGGCAGTTCAGCCTTCGTCTCAGCAATTTCGCAGCAATAAATTTTCTTTATGACAGAAGAATGGCGATTTATCATCCTAAGCTTAAGGTAAGCAGCGGGAAATTTGTTGCTGAATAGATGTGAGACCGCCACCACATTACGGACTAGCAACGTCATTTGGGGCGTCTTATAAATTCTACTCAGCAAGAGTTGTTTTCGTTTCATCGCTAGTAGAGAGGTAAGAGCTGTGGCTAAAGATCGAGTCGAGCGGGACGAAGAGGATCTTGTCAGGCTGTACCTGACCGACATTGGGCAGTACCCACTTCTAACCAAAGAGGATGAAGTTCGCCTTGCCAAGTCGATCGAAGACGGCAAAAAAGCCGCGCTAACCCTCGAAGCCTCGCCCGATGCCGCCAACAAACGAGAACTTCGCCGCAAGACTCGCAAAGGGTCGAAGGCTGAACGTACATTCGTTCAGTCAAACCTTCGACTCGTAGTGTCGATCGCCAAAAAGTACCAAGCATCCGGTCTGCCACTACTCGACCTTATCCAAGAGGGCAACCTGGGTCTGATGCACGCCGTCGAGAAATTTGACTGGCGAAAAGGTTTCAAATTCTCCACCTATGCCACCTGGTGGATCCGCCAAGCGATCACACGCGGAATCGCTAATACGGGTCGAACAATCCGTCTACCCGTTCACGCTGGCGACACCTTGGCCCGGCTACAAAAGGCCCGAGCCCGCCTTGAGTTGAAAAACGGCCGACCAGCAACGCTGACGGAGCTGTCAGCCGAAGTCGAAATGACCGAAGAAAAAGTCACCGAAGCCTTACGGTTCGCAGCGGAACCACTCTCGCTTTCTGAACCGTTACGCGAAGAAGGCGAAGCTGAACTGGGAGACGTTGTCGAAGACCGTTCGGCCGACTCACCATTCGAAGTTGCAGCGACCGCTCTCCTTCCAGACGAGATTTCTCGACTGCTGGCACCGTTAGACGAACGTGAACGTGAAATACTGAAGCTCCGGTTCGGCCTCGATCGCGGCGAGCCCAGAACCCTCGAAGAAGTGGGCGAACACTTTAGTCTCACCCGTGAACGTATTCGCCAAATTGAGGCTCGGGCTATGTCAAAACTTCGTCACCCTTCTTCGGACACGGGCGCCCGAGACCTGCTGGCCGTTTAGATCACCATCGGCGGCGGCCAAGAGCTCGACCCGAACTATAGGCGAGGTTTGACGCGTCTACGACCGCAAGATTTGGATAGTGGAACTCCGAGTTGAAATCTACGATTTGGAGGTAAGCCCACTACCAACAAGGCGCAAGTATGTCATCTTCAACCATCGGTTTCTCGATACACCAAATCGGAACTGTCTCTACCACAAGCGGCTTCTCACTAACCGTCGCCGAACCATTCCGACAAGGTCTCGCTGGCCTCGACGAATTTAGCCACGCCGTGGTGCTTTGGGTTGCACACGAGACCGAAGAAGGTTCACTCGTTCTAGACGCACCTTATGTAAGAGGCCCAGAAAATATTGGAGTATTTGCAACTCGATCAGCTTCTCGACCCAATCGACTTGGAGTTAGTGTCGCACCCCTCACGAGGGTAGACCCTGCTACTGGTGTCGTCGAGTTCGGGTGGATCGACGCCGTCGACAACACGCCAGTTGTCGACCTTAAACCCTATTTCCCTTCGAGCGACCGGGTAGCCGACGCTGCTACCCCACAATGGTGCTCACATTGGCCGCAGAACTTGGAGGCGTCAGCCACCTTCGACTGGGAATCCGTCTTCAACTAGTTCGCAACTGGCGGACTTCCACCCTGGGCTTGCACAGTACGCCCGAAACCACTTAGCGCCGACCGTACCGGAAGACATGAGTTTCCTTCGGCACGGTCACGCAGTCTCAGACGACCTTGGAGTGAAGGCACATTCCGAGGACTCCACATTTCTATCTCAAAAAGATTCCTGACAGGTCCCCCAACGTAACATGCTCAATCGTTTTACTGCCAAAGACGGTGCGCATTCAGCAACCTAAAGGAAACGATGTTCACAAAACAACTGTCAAAGATGAAAATTGCATTGGTGGTGATGTCTCTCTTGGCGGGCATTGTGGCGTTCGGTGCCACCCCTCAGCTAGCCTTTGCAGGTCCAGATAACGACGAACCCGACCAAACAACTAGAGAAGAGGAAGAAGATGCTCCGCCGGAACCCTTCGCCGTTCACACCGTAGACGCAGAGAAGGTTCTAAACGGGTTCGTCCCTGAGAACCAAAGGAAGAGCAAGTTCGGAACTTCAAGCCCTTTCGGGGACGACGTTAGGGTCGGTACCGTTACGACTCTTAGAGGACTCAAAGAATCCGGACTACCGGACTGGGCTCAACGTGAAGAGCTCATGCATCTTGGGTACTTTGCGTGGGATGAAGTCCCTGATTCGAAACTGGACGAACAAATCGCGCCGGTTCAAATCAATCTCGACTATGTCGAGCTGATCGACGAGAAGATAACAAGCCAGGGACCATCTGAAAGTACAGAAGTCCCGGATCCATCTAAAAAGGCAGAGGGGAACGCCCAGCCAAGGTTCATAGGAACTCTGCTTGTTGTCGTACTTATCGGCGCCGCAGCAAAAGAGGTCGTAGAGCAAGGCTGTACCGATGATTGGGAAACCTCCACTCCATCTGTGAAGAAAAACAACTACGAGCTCGACAAATTGCTGAAGCATGATGTTGAGGCCGACTTCGTTCCCGACGAACTTGATCTCAAAGTCGACGCCGACATCGGCCTGACCTTAGATATTGAGGCTAAAGGGACGGTACGATACAAACGCTTTAACGAACTCTGCGCTATCGCTGCCGGAGCCCTAACTGGAAACCCGGTAGGTATCATCGCAGGTTTGGCTGGGTCCCAGGTTCCCTACAAATGGCAGGTCGTTGAGTCCAGCGGCTCGACCCGCGTCTCCATCGATGGAAAGGCAACGCTCGGCGGTACAGGCACCGTAACCGAAACAGCATTTCTGTACCGCCAAATGTTAGGTTCGTTTCGGACACATACCCCCTCAACCACACTCTGGGGGCCGGTGGAACTATCACTTGACCTTACTCCAAGTATAGAATTCGGGATTAAGTACCAAACACAAGTCTCCGTCAACGCATCAAAAGGGTTCGAGCAGACATGGGAGATGAATGGTTTCTACCTCGTTTCCTGGAACTGTAGCGGCGTCAGTGACTGTAAACAGGTGCACAAGGAAGCAGAATTTGACGTCGACAACGCGACCAATAGCCCTCTGCTCTCTCAAACTAGCGTGGATATACAACTCGTTCCGTATCTCAAGTTTGATCTGGCCTATGACCTAGATGTAAATGTTGGGAAGGTCAAAGACTACGACTTAGCAAAAGGCAATACTGGGATAGTTGTTCAATTACCAGCCCGATACCACATCACTAGCGGAAATAACTGTTCCGACGCCGATGGCGACGGCAACACAGAAACCGTCAAAACTCAGTTTGTGGATCTCAACCTAGAGATATTCTTCTACCTTGAAGGCTCAATCTTCGACGACGGCTACGGCGACTTTATGCCTTTCAATATCCCGTTTGTCGCGAACGACAAACCTGTATACCCTTTTGAGTTCAAGAAAGACCTTTACCAGAAGAATATCTACTTCGCTGAACTGTTCCGAGACGAAGCGACCGAAGGTGGGTACTCCAGTGCCTTTGATCCCGTAGTTACTTTTAGTAGCGGTCCTGCCAAACCTGGCATCACAATTTCTAACCGAAGTTGCTATCCATTCACTTCCAGACCTGAGTATCAGATCGACTGGGGCAGCGGTAGGCCACTCCAGAGTTCCTTTCCTGGCTTCATAACTGCTCCTGACGGTGTAGATCAAGAGCAGGTCCGGGTTCGTTTGCATCGAGATGAAGCTGGTCGCCAGTTCGAACCCGGGGGTTGGGTAACCGTAGATACTCAAGCCAGACTTCTCAAACCCCCCACCAACGTCAAAGCGAGCGTAGCATCCCCGACAAGCGGTGAGATAAGTTGGGACCCATCGGCTTCACCCAACATCGTGGGATACGAAGTCACACGGAGAGTGGCTGGCGAGATCAAGGGAACCAAACTCGGAACGATCAAGGATACGACCTTGCTCGATTCGGAGCTGACCAAAGGCCGTACGTATAAATATTCGATTGTTGCGGTTGACGTTGACGGAAATAAGTCGAAAGCAGCGTCGATTAGTCTCGAAGTCCCTCCAGGTAAGGTAACCGATGGGGTCGGCGAACCGATCGACATTGGGGTGCCTACTGCTCCGCCAGAGTTAACGGCTTCTCGGTATTCGAGTAGTGCTGGCGAGATTCAATGGAAGGCCTCATCAGATCGCGATGGACAGGTCGTCTCTTACGAAGTCGTTCGAAATGGCGAAGTCGTCCAAACCAAAGATGCGAAGAGCTTCTACCAGTCAGACCTTTCCGAGGGTACGTACTCCTACGAGGTGTACGCAATTGACAACGACGGTAAACGCTCGCCAGCTTCCAAAGTCGAGCTGACGGTCTAGGTCGTTCCAAAAACCCGACACCGCAAGTAAACACGTCGACCCCAGTACCTACACAAGGTCCTGGGGTCGACCGTTTTGCTTTGAATCGTCCACCTTCATCTAGTTCGTAGCGGACGGACTGGGATACAAATTTCGACCTCGGCTTGTTCGCTTGGTTGGAGTGGATTGACGAAACGTTCAAATGCTAAACCGTCGGCAGGCTCATATCCACTTTCGGGCAACCATCCAGCCCACATCGCGTTCCACGCTTGTTGATACTCATCCGGTCCCAGCACAAACGAACCGACACCGTACAGTCCGCCCGGAAACCGCATGCGACCGACCGTGCCACAAACGTGAGTTTCTTTCGGAACCGTCACGCATGCGCTGACGCGCAGTTTGTCGTCTTCAGTCAAGCTTGGGTTGTCATGATATGCCGCCAATACCTGTGCATCGTCGTGAAGGAAGCCCTGAGGTCGAGCCCAGGAATAAAGCTGGCCAAACAGGTCGGAGAACACCTCCGCCGACCCTTGAAACGGGCCGACGTAGCGCAGGTACGCCACCTCCTTAACTTCCTCTTGCCGTAGGCACACCTTATTGGGTTCGCGTTCCCGCCAACCCAGGTCCCAACCCTGGTAGGTTCGAGCCACCCGATATTCCAACGGCGGCTCAACAGGCGGCCGCCGGTCCACTAGCCCATCTTTTTGTGACCGCCATAGCGATGGCGTCACATCATAGTGCTCCTTGAACGAACGGGTAAACGATGACGGCGAACCGAAACCGCAGGCATAAGCGACATCGGTTATCTGCCTGCCTGGGTGTTGCAACAAAAGAGCAGCCGCCCGCTCTAGCCTGACTCGGTTAATAAAGGCGTTGAGCGTTTCACCCGTCGTCGCCAGAAAAATCCGGTGGAAATGAAACGGCGAGAACTGGGCCACTTCGGCGAGCCGTTCCAACGTCCAGTCGTCACCCAAATTGGCTTCGATCCGGTCCATGACCGCATTGACCCGCTGAACGTAGGTGCTTCGAAAGCTATGTTCAACTTGGTGGTCGGACACGAGCCAAGCCTACATCGTTACCCGAATCTACCGACCAGAATTGTGACTACGAACGGAACCTGTTGCCAAGGCGGGACCATGGACGCCCACTGAAACGCCATGCCTCAGAGACCGCTGCTGGACGTTGCGGCTGAGGCCAAACCTCGATGAGCGCCTGAGCGATAGCCGCCGCTTCGACCTCTGTTGGCTCGGGTGAAATGCTCTCGATTTGGACGACCGGAGAACCCGAAACCTCACCAATCACAGCGGAACGTTCCCGTGTTTACGGTTCGGCAATTCACGATGTTTATCTCTAAGCGTTTCAAAGCCAGCGATGAGTTTCCTGCGAGTTTCAACCGGGTCGATGACGTCATCGATGTAGCCACGTTCGGCAGCCAGCCATGGGTTTGCGTGCGATTCCTTATATTCCTCAACCCGTTTTCTACGTTCGGCGTCGGGCTGACCCGAGTTTTGGATTTCCTGGCGATACAGAATATCGGCGGCACCTGCAGGGTCCATCACCGCCACTTCAGCCGACGGCCAAGCAAACGAAAGATCACTCCCGATGCCTTTCGAGTCCATCACAACGTACGCTCCGCCATAAGCGCGACGAGTAATAAGTTGGATTCGAGGAACCGTTGCTTCGCAATACGCATAGAGCAGTTTCGAACCATGCCGGATAAGCCCGCCGCTTTCTTGCCCAACTCCAGGCATGAAACCGGGTGCATCTACCACGGTTAGGATGGGCAGACCGAATGAGTCGCATGTCCGGACAAATCGAGCCGCCTTCGAGGAGCTTTCGATATCTAAGACACCGGCCAACACCAACGGTTGGTTAGCTACTATCCCGACCGGTTGACCATTAAACCGAGCGAACCCACAGACGATTGAACCAGCCCAGTTTTGGTGGTATTCGAAGAAGTCGCCATCGTCGACGAGCTCGGTCAAAAGGTTGGTGACGTCGTAGGGTTGGTTGTTGTCAAGCGGGACCAGCTCGAGCAATGCTTCGTTTGTCCGGTCTGCTGGGTCGGAAGCCTCTTGAACCGGAGCTGGCTCAATGTTGTTTGACGGCAAGAACGACAACAGCCTCTTAACATCGTCGAGGACGGCCTTTTCAGAATCTGCCACGAAGGCGGTGACACCAGAGCGAGACGAGTGACTGGTGGCGCCACCAAGTTCCTCCAACGTTACTTCCTCACCAGTCACAGTTTTGACCACATCTGGCCCAGTGATAAACATGTGAGAAGTCTTTTCGACCATGAAGATGAAGTCAGTCATGGCTGGGCTATAAACAGCGCCGCCAGCGCACGGACCCATGATCACGCTGATCTGAGGAATGATGCCGGAGGCGGCAACGTTACGGTAAAAGATCCCGCCGTAGCCGTCGAGGCTAACAACGCCTTCGGGTATGCGGGCACCAGCGCCGTCGTTTAACCCAATACACGGAGCCCCTACCGACAAGGCAAGGTCCATGAGCTTATGGATCTTTTCAGCGAAGACTTCTCCCAAGGAGCCGCCATTGATGGTGAAGTCCTGGCTGAACAAGAAAACCTTACGACCATCTACGGTACCCCAACCGGTGATGACGCCATCGGTATAAGGTCGGCTTTTCGCCTCGGGAAACCGGGTACGGGCCAGCATGTCGAGTTCATGGAATGACCCTTCATCTAGGAAGTAGTCAATACGCTCACGAGCTAACATTTTGCCCTTGGCTCGTTGACGTTCAACCGCCTTTTGGGACCCAGCATTGAGGGCCTCTTCTTTTCGGGAAGCCAAGTCTTCTAGTTTGCTAGCTAAGGAGCCGGTTGATTCAACGCTCAACGATTCTGCATCAGACACGGCCTTAATTCTATCGCCCCTATCTGGAGAAGGTTGAAATAAGTCAGTCCGACTCCAAGCACCGAACGGTGGTTTAACACCGGAGACTCCCCAAAGACATGCACCTAGAATCTTCACGGGACATGGTAAGGTTTCTGAACAACCAAAGCCTGAATCGTTCAACGTTGCCTGAGGCCACCGAATGAAAAAATCTTCACTACTCCGCTATGTAATGCCGCTTATTGGATTGATATTGGCTATCGGTAGTCTGCGAGTTACTGGGACGGTCGAACGTCAACCATTGAACGCTGACCCAACAGTCACAATTATCGAACCATGCCAATACACCGCTCGAGGATTCCCTTTAAAAGTTACTGAACAAGCAATCTCACTGGACGGAAAAGACTGCCCAGCAGGACAAACACTTGCACCGGCCAACATGATGTTCAACTGGATTTTATATTCGACCGTGCTGTTACTACTATCGGTCATTATTCATCCGCCGGTTTGGATGAAACGCAACGAGACGGTTAAGATCGCAGGCTATTCGGCATCGCTCGTAGGGCTCGCACTAGTCGGAATATTCGGATGGGGAATGCCGGTAGTACTGATCGGCTTCTAACACTAGGTTGGAGGGATGGATTTGCCGGTCGTGCCACCCATCCGCCCGATGCTCGCTAAGGCAACGACTGAACTGCCTGACCGAGACGACATCATCTTCGAACCCAAGTGGGATGGTTTTCGCTGTATTATCTTCAGAGACGGCGACGAAGTCGAATTTGGATCTCGCAATTCTAAACCATTGACGCGCTACTTCCCTGAGCTAATCCAACCCGTACTCGAAAGTTTCCCTAAGCGTTGTGTCATCGATGGCGAACTTATCATTGCCGGTGGAGACCGGCTTGAATTCGAGGCGCTTCAGCAGCGCATTCACCCTGCCGAATCTCGGATCAACATGTTGGCTGAAGAAACGCCAGCGTCGTTTGTCGCCTTCGATATCCTGGCCGAAGGAGACGAGGATCTGCGCGAACAACCGTTTTCGGAACGGCGGGCTCGACTTGTCAGAGCGCTGCAGCATGTGAACGCGCCGGTCTATCTCACGGCAACCACGACCGACCGCGCTGAGGCGCAACGCTGGTTCGTCGACTTCGAAGGTGCCGGCTTGGATGGACTTATTGCGAAACCCGTCGACGAACCCTACGCCGAAAACAAACGCAGCCAGATTAAGGTCAAACACACCCGCACAGCAGACGCAGTTGTTGCCGGCTACCGATGGCATAAAGATGGGGCAGGTATCGGTTCACTGATCCTCGGTCTATGGGAAGACGGGAAACTTCGCCACGTCGGTGTTGCAGCCAGTTTCACGAAGAAACGACGAGCCGAGTTGGTCGCCGAGCTAGAGCCGCTAACCCAAGACGCCGTCAAGGAGCACCCATGGCGGTCATGGATCGTGGGCAACGAAGACGGATCATCTTCGGCTGGTTCCTCCTCCGAGGAGTCCACGGCGCAACAAGTACCTGGGACACCGAATCGTTGGAGCGCGGCCCGCGACCAGTCATGGACACCAATCCGCATCGAGCGGGTAGCCGAAGTTAAATACTCGACCACCCTCGGGGGCCGGTTCAGAGACGTCACTAAGATGCTTCGATGGCGACCGGACAAGGACCCCAAAGACTGTGACCACGACCAGCTCGAGGAGCCGCCAGCGTATGCCGTCGCCGACGTCCTACAGGCGAACGGATGACCGGCCATGGCTGAATCGTTACAACTCGAATTAGCTGGGCACCAACTCAACGTCTCCAACCCAGACAAAGTCTTCTTCAAAAAGCAAGGCCAAACCAAGCTTGATCTGATCGACTATTACGTCGAAGTAGCGGAGCCACTACTTGCCGTAACCGGTGGGCGACCAACCCTGATGCAACGATTCCCCGACGGGGCATCCGGTAAATCATTTTTTCAGAAACGAGTCCCCAAAGGTGCTCCGGAATGGTTGGAGACAACGATCGTATCGACGCCAAACGGCACGACATCAAACGCAATGGTCCTGGCCGACATTGGACATGTTGCGTGGGCGGCACAGATGGGCTGCCTCGGTTTCCACCCATGGCCGTACCTGGCCGCCGACGCCGAACGCACCGACGAACTGCGAATCGACCTGGACCCATCGCCGGGGATCGACTTTGCCGACATCGTGGCGGCCGCCAAACTAGTTCGAGCATTGTTCGACGAGCTCGCGATCGATTCGTATGTCAAGACGACGGGTAGCCGTGGGCTTCACATCTTTGTGCGACTTCTTCCGCAGTGGGACTCCTACCAAGTCCGGGCAGCGTCGGTTGCGTTAGCCCGGGAACTCGAACGCAGATACCCCGACACAATCACCGCCAAATGGTGGAAAGAAGAACGAGGCGACCGGGTCTTTGTCGACTTCAACCAAAACGCCCCACACAAGACGGTGTTTGGGGCGTGGAGTGTCCGAGCTCGTGTCGGCGCCCAAGTCAGTACGCCGTTCTCGTGGGACGACATCGACTCGATCAGCCCAGACGAGCTGACAATGGACGTTGTGCCTGGACGTCTCCAAACCGACGGCGACCCATGGGCCGACATGTACAAAGAACCGAACTCGATCGAACCCTTGCTCGAAATGTCGGAACAGGACATGGCAAACGGCCTAATGGATGCACCATGGCCACCCGTATACCCCAAGCAACCCAACGAACCTCCTCGCGTCGCGCCGAGCCGAGCCAGAAAACCAGACAAACCCTAGGTTCACCGTATTGGGAC
>CAZKEM010000078.1:0-21039 GCA_964551835.1 uncultured Acidimicrobiaceae bacterium
CGGCACATAAGCCCAAAGAGTCTGACGCAACCCCACTTCGAGAAACGCCTTCTTCGAAAAAGGTGCTCTTTGCCGGTTTGGCGGCCGCTGTCTTAGCGGTGGCCGGCACTGGGATGTTTATGATCCTCGGCAGCGACAACGATCCCACGCCGGCCGCAACACCATCGACGGCCGTCACCATCGCGGCGACCCAGACCAGCACCCGGCAACCGAATGCGCCGACAACGACTAAGGCCAATCCACCAGAACCCCGTGAAGTCGACCAGGACCCCTCATCTACGAGCGCGGCAGACGACGCCGCCCTCAGTCTCGAGCGAATAAACTTTGTGCCGGGAACAAGTTCGGGTTCGGCCGAAGGCTCGGTTGCGGGAACCGAACTCGATGGATACATCTTGGAGGCAGAGGCCGGCCAAGTAATCGTCGTCTCACTTGAGTCGGTTATGAACAATGCGACATTCACTGTCATGGCTCCCGATGGCAGCATCCTGGCGACAGCGTCTACAGCAGAGGAGTTACAGCTCCCAATGGACGGGGATTACTCCGTGGTGGTAGGCACCTCTGCCAGCGACGCATCCTATGTAATCGACTTCTCCATCACCTAGATCGAAGCGCCACCGATTGGAATAGACCAGGTGGCTTCGTCGGTTTCGTTTTCGAGGTCAAACCGGCGACTAGCTTCGGTTGGCAACAGACAAAAAAACGTCTATTGTGGCCTCCGCGGGTAATTCCCGACTAATTTGATCGGATTTGTAGATAAATGCCAGAAACAGAGCTGTTAATTCAACCAAGTGAGCTAAAAAAGGCCGACCAGGAGCTCCGCACAGCTTCAACGGCCTCGATTATCAACTGGGCGGCCGAACGTTACGGGGACCAGCTTTGTGTCGCCACATCGTTCACCGACACCGTTTTGGTCCACACTGTGACACAAATCATGCCAGACATTCCGGTCGCCTTTTTGCACACCGGCCTCCATTTCCCAGAGACGTTAGAAACCATGAAGAAGGCTCAGGCCGCCTATTCACTGAACCTCAAAGTAATCCATCCGGAACCCAACGTTGCTGACCTCTGGACATCGGGTGTCGAGTCTTGCTGCGAGGCACGGAAAGTACTTCCCCTCGAACGGGGCCTTCGAGAAGCCGGGTTCAAGGCTTGGTTCAGCGGCGTCCGTTGGGCTGACTCACCTGAACGGGCCACCTCGCCCGTTGTTGGCCTCGACTCACGAGACATGGTGAAAATTAACCCAATCATCAGCTGGTCCGATGACAAGGTCGACACCTACATCAAAGAGCACGACTTGGTCAGTAACCCTCTACTCGAACAGGGCTATGCGTCAATCGGCTGCTGGCCATGCACAATGCCTCCGTTGGCAGAGGACAACCCGCGCTCTGGTCGATGGGTTGGTGCATCACACACAGAATGTGGCCTCCACCGGTGATAGAGACCACCTATCCGGTAAACCTCATCGTTTCCGGACGATCATGCCTCGTAGTCGGCGGCGGCAATGTCGCCATCCAAAAAGTCTCTGGCTTAGTCACCGCGAATGCCCAAGTAACCGTTGTTGCACCTCAAGTTCGCGACGAGATCCGGGCAATGCCAGTCAAAGTGTTCGAACGGCCCTATCAACGAGGCGAGGTCGCTTCCTACCGCCTGGCCATAACTTGCACGGACGACCCTGAAGTGAACAAACAAGTTTTCGACGACGCGGAAGCATCGGGCATATGGGCCAATTCGGCCGATGACGTTGAAAACTGCGCCTGGATTCTTCCTTCTGTGACAAGAGCCGGTGGATTGACGCTGGCGGTTTCAACAGGTGGCAGGAGCCCCGCCATGGCGCAATGGCTACGGCGGCGCTTCACCGACGAATTCGATGAGAATTATGACGCCTTACTCGACCTGTTGGCCACGGTGCGTTCCGAAGCGAAACAAGAGTTGGGCACCAGCGAAGTAAAGGGGTGGCAATCAGCACTCGACGACGGACTGTTCGACCTGGTCGCCGCGGGCGACAACGAAGCCGCCCACGCTAGGCTCCGCAAGCATCTAGGGCTAACCGAGGCAGGCTCATGACCGTCTACCTTGTCGGAGCTGGTCCAGGAAACCCTGACCTACTCACGGTCAAGGCTGCCCGGCTTCTTGCCGAGGCCGAAGTCGTAGTTCATGATCGGCTAATTAGCCAACAAATACTCGACCAAATCGCGCCATGGGCAGAACTGATCGACGTTGGCAAAGACCCGAACGGTAAACGTTCCAGTCAAAAAAAGATCAACCAAATCCTGATCGAAAAAGGCAGCATTCACAGAGTTGTAGTGCGTCTCAAAGGCGGCGACCCCTTCGTTTTCGGACGGGGCGGAGAAGAAGCTGAAGCCGTCGGCCGGGCTGGGATCAACGTCGAGATCGTTCCTGGAATCACCTCAGCCATCGCTGGACCGGCGGCAGCTGGAATTCCGGTCACTCATCGTGGTATCTCAAGCGCCTTCACCGTCGTGACCGCACATCAAGACCCCACCGGTCCAAACAGCCTCAACTGGGATGCTCTTGCAACGCTCGGAACCACCTTGGTAGTTCTAATGGGTGCAAGTCGAGCTGGCCTCATCCGCGATCGTCTACTATCGGCAGGCATGTCACCTGAAACAGCCGTTGCGATCGCAACTTCGGCTACGACCAGTTCGCAAACAGTCAACCGACTTCGGCTCGCCGAGCTCGGAGACGAGCCAGTCGCCAATCCGTCAGTAATCGTCATCGGCGCCGTCGCCGACGATGCCAAACTATCCGAACTTACCCGATCGAAACTAGACCTCGAAGGAAAGCAAACATGGCCATAGTCGACAAACCCGAAGTCACCGACCCTGAGATAGCGGCAGACATCTCCAAATTCCGATCGATGCTCGACGGTTACCTCGCGGGCACAATCGACGAAGACGTCTTCAGAGTGTTCCGTCTAACCAACGGCATCTACGGCCAACGACAGGGTGGTGAAAACCAGATGATCCGTGTCCGCATGCCGTATGGAACGATTTCACCAGCCCAGCTGAACGCCATGGCCGACGTCGCTGACGAGTACTCCCGCGGGTGGGGCCATATCACAACCCGCCAGAACATTCAGATGCACTTCATCCAGTTGCAGAAGATACCCGAGGTTTTAGAGCGGCTCAGTGCAGTCGGACTCACCAGTCGAGAGGCCTGCGGAGACACGGTCCGAAACGTTCAAGGCTGCCACCTCGCCGGAGCCTGCCCATTCGAGGTGCTCGACATTACCCCGTGGGCTGATGCCGCCGACAAACACTTTCTACGAAACCCACTCGGCCAGCGACTCCCTCGAAAATTCAAGATCAACTTTTCTGGCTGCGACACCGACTGCGGACAAGCCATGTTCAATGACGCAGGCGTCATAGCGGTCAACCGAACGCTTGAAGACGGCACCGTCGAATCCGGTTTCCGAGTATTTGTCGCCGGCGGACTAGGCGCAAACCCACACCCGGCCTTGGCGATCGAAGAATTCACGGCCCGCAAAGATCTCATGCCGACCCTCGAGGCGATCCTGCGAGTCTTTGAACAGACCGGCAACCGGCAGAACAAACTGAGAGCCCGCATGAAGTGGGTTATTGACGAGTTGGGTTGGGAAGAAACCCAAGAACGTATTCTCAATATTCGCAAGTTCCTCCCGGCATCTTCCTCCTGGCCAGGTGGCATACCTGCCATCGTTGACGAAAACGGCGATGTTCCCGCTGGTCTAGCTGACGGCGTAACCCCGACCGCTATTGGTCAGGGCATCCCGGTTAGTCTCGGGGAAACCGCCGGATACGCTCGTTGGGCCAACGCAAATGTGGTTCGTGGGGCAGGGAACGGCTCAGTCTCGGCCTACGCGTGGTGCAAACTCGGTGACGTAACCTCAAACCAATTTCGAGGAATCGCAACGATCATCGACGAATTCGGAATCGATGCCCGGGCGACAAACCGGCAGAACTTTATTTTGCGAGGCCTGAGCGAAGAGCAACTACCCGGGCTGTACGAGCGACTCGTCGAGCTTGAGATGGCTCAACCGGGTGCCGAACTCGTCAGAGATGTCGTTTCCTGTCCAGGCGCCGACACCTGCAACTTAGCCGTGACCCAATCAAGAGGTCTAGCCGACGCGATCGGCGAACGCCTCGAAGAAGAAGGCCTCGCCGAAATCGGCGGCGTTCGAATCAATATCTCTGGTTGTACAAACTCTTGTGGGCAGCACCACACGTCCGATATCGGGTTCTTTGGGGCACAACGCAGAGCAAATAAGAAGGCTCTGCCCGGGTACCAAATGCTTCTCGGTGGCTATGTCGGACAGGAGAAAATCCACTTTGGCGAAAAGTCGCTACGAGTACCAGCTAAGAATGCCCCCGAAGCTACCGTTCGAGTTCTTCGACGATTTGTCGACGAACGGGAGGCTGGAGAATCGTTCCGGGCTTGGATGGACCGCGTTGGCGGTGCCTCAGCGATCGGGGACGAATTGAAGGACTTGGACGAAATTCCAACCCCTGAAGATGGTCCTGAGTTCTATGTCGACTATGATGAGACCGGCCCATATGAGGTTGAAGTCGGCGAATCGGAGTGCGCTACATGACAGATCGGCTCGATGCCGCTCTTGCCCTAATTGATCAAGCTAATGAGGATGATCCCAACAATTACCGTGGGACTCCTCTTGCGTTGACACAGGGCAGAAGAGCGTCAGCTTGGCTCGCCAAGCTGACGTCAGAGCCGAGCGAAGAACTGCAGATTGCGGCGAGGGCACACCACCTCAAGCGGTGGGAACTGGAACGCTCAGCCTTCCCGGAAGGCCGGGCTGGATATCTGAACTGGAGGCGGACCAACAAAAAACACCAAGCTGCCTCAGCCACAAAAATTATGACCGAAGCTGGATACGACGAAACCGCTTGCGTCGAAGTGACCCAGCTACTCCTACGACGCAATCTCGGTCAAGATCCCCAAACGCAATTATTAGAAGATGTGGCGTGCCTGGTGTTTGTTGAAACCCAGCTTGATGACGTTGCCAACAAGTTAGACACTACCAAGATGGTTGAAGTCGTAGCCAAGACCCTTAAGAAGATGTCTCCTCAGGCAATCGAATCGATCGCAATCATCCCAATCAACGAAAAGAGCCAGCAAATTTTGACCGCGGCCATCAACAAGGCCGAAGCCTAACCCAGAGTCGGTCCAAAACGCAGAATGGACGCCCCGTAGGACGCCCATTCTGTACGTTTGGCGAAGGGTTAGGCTATTGCCGAGCCAACTTCGTCGAACTTTTCTTCAGCTGATGTTCCGAGGAACTGGATAGCGATGATACATACGACCGCGATGAGTGCGACCAGCAGGGCGTACTCCACAAGGCTGGCGCCTCTCTCAGTGTCGGTCTTTGCGGTGAGCCATGCTTTGATAAATTCGTACTGAACCATTGTGTGTCATCTCCGTGTGTTGTTATTCCATCCCGTGCGGGCTGCTAACACGAACATCGACGATAGGCCAACAATTCTGCATAAGCCGGACGACCCATTCAGTTGGGTACATCAACGTTTCTGAGATGTCGAGACCTAAGCCCCCACCTGGTAATACTGGATGATGATGTGGGTTTAGATCTATTCGGTCGGAGCGTCGACCAGGTTTTCTTCAGCCGCTGACTTAGCTTCTTGTCTGACCCGTCGTTCGGAAAAGTAGATGGCACCCAGCAGAAGTACGGCAATAACGGCTAGCGATGACCAAGCCCCACCTGGGAGGTGCCAGTCCTGCCAAAGCGCAGCCATCTTTAGCCCGACGAATATCAAAATGATGCCGAGTGCGTGGTTTAAGTAGTGGAACCGGTCCCGGGCATCTGCGAGAAGAAAGTACATCGCTCGTAGACCGAGGATGGCAAACGCGTTTGAGGACAACACAAGATACGGATCTTGAGTAACTCCCAGGATTGCGGGAACCGAGTCGAGGGCAAACACGACATCGGTGGCTTCGACGACAACTAGTGCAGCTAGCAAAGGCGTCGCTACTCGCACTCCGTTTTGAACGGTCAGAAACTTCTGTCCATCCAGTTCCTCACTGACCGGCATGACACGGCCGAGCAGCTTGAGTGCCGAAGAGGACGAATGGTCGCCCTCATCCTCGGTGTGCCGCATCATGCGGATACCGGTGAAGACCAGAAAGCCGCCAAACAGAAGAAAGAGCCAGTCGAACTGCTGCAACAGTTCAGTCGCTCCGAGTATAAAGATCGCTCGTAAGGTCAACGCCCCGAAAATGCCCCAGAAAAGAACTCGATGCTGGTATTTGACGGGGATCGCCATACTAGAAAAGAGCATCGACCAGACAAAGACGTTGTCGACACTGAGTGATTTCTCGACCAGGTAGCCGACAATGTACTCGCTAAATGCATCCGTGCCGTATGCGTACCAGATAAAGCCTGAAAAGGTAAAACCGCAGGCGACCCAAAACAGCGACTCTTTCGCCGATTCTGCGAACGTCGGAACGTGAGCTTCTCGATGCCGGTAAAGATCGATTCCGAGCAGGAGCAAGAGGATGACCCCCAGGCCAATCCAAGCCGCCGGTCCAACGGAAATGTCTACAAAGTTTTTGTCAGGATCTGCCTCACCCGACGCCAGAACAGGAAACAATTTCGCCCCTCTCGAGAAATGAAGTCTAACAAAATAATCCAAGTAAGCGGGGCGACAAGATCATGTCAATTAGGATTGTCCTAGATATGACCCAACCGAGCAAAACGGAGCCACATCATGAATCGACCGGTCAACAACGCCAGTCTCAACCCGACGACCAACGTTTGCCGGACATCATCGAATCTCGAAGTATATTTCTACGACTACGGCGGAATTGGACCGACCATACTCTTTGCTCATGCAGCTAGTTTCCATGGCCGCATTTGGGACCAAACTATCTCTGATCTGCTCAGCGAGTACCGATGCGTTACGTTCGATTTCCGGGGACATGGCAACAGCAGCGGCACGATTAACAACCCCTCGCCGCTTGATCAAACATGGGAATCTCTCTTTGCGGACATTCCTGAGGTTATCGATCAGCTGAACCCCGGTGGTCCAATATTTGGCGCAGGTCACTCCTTGGGTGGCACTGGCCTTATCTTCTCACAACTCCAAGATCCGACGCTGTTCGATGCCCTTTGGGTATATGAACCCATAATTGTCGAACCGAACCCGGCTTTTGGCGACATTTGTGAGGATTTGGCCCGAGGCGCCGAGAAGCGAAAAACGAGCTTTATTTCGAGTCAAGAAGCAGTCGACAACTTCTCCGGCCGACCACCATTCGATACCATCGAGCCACGGGTTCTGACCGACTATGTCGACCATGGGACGGCACCGAGCCAAGACGAAGTTCGGCTTCGCTGCCTGCCAGACACCGAAGCTGCCACGTACCGGAATGCTGTTTACCTGGACATATTCGACCAAACCCAACACATCGAGATCGATGTGTGCGTGGTGACTGGGTCGATTGACCCATTTGCAATCCAAGCGGGTCAGAACCTATCGGCGAATATTCCGTCGGCAACGATTATTTCCATGGCCGAATTGGGCCACCTCGGCCCGTTAGAAAGCCCTTCACAGGCCGCCACTTCGATTACTGAGTTTTTTGGTTCGCATTGACCATCTTTATGTGATGCCTTTCTCAGAAGGGAGGTCATCGCCAACTTGAGCGTACAATGATAGATACCCATGAGCATTGATACGCTTGAACCTATCTATTCGAACAATAGCGAAGACGGCTCTCTTAGAGCTTGAGCTTTGGAACCGAGGGAAATCCGATGACCGCTGACCTAGTCGGCATTGAAATTGATCGAAAATCTGTCAGAGCCATTGTCCTAGGCAGCGACGCAAGTTCTGTGGTTCGTTTTGCTGAGACATCCATTTCTACTGCGCAGGGTGAGTCAACGGCGTTGGCTAACCTGTCAGATTCGATCCAGAGTCTTTGGCGGGAGTTAGGTCTCGACCTTTCGACTCATGTTCAAGCCGCAGTCGCTGTCAGCCATATTCATGCTGGCGTGGGAAGTGGCCCATCTATCGAATCTTGGATTGATAACCTCGGCACCGATCTCGGCGTCAACTTGGTTCGTGTCGGTGAACGTTTCGAGGGCGTGTCTTACGTACCGGAAGAGCTTCTAGACAGCATAAAGGAAAGTTTTGAGCCTCTTGGGGTAAAACCCGATCGTGTTGAACTAGCTCCAATTTCAGCCGCTCGGTGTTTCGAACCGAAGTCTACGTGCTCTTTCACCGTCGAGTCGGGTGTTAGCTGGCAAGCTCGCGTTCATTCAGGGCTTATTCTTGAGGCAATGGTGGCCGAAGACCCTTCTGAGCACAATGGCGTCGCTATTTCCAAAGGGCCAGACGCAGGAAAAGTAACGTCCATCGACGGTCTCGACCTAGGACACGAACTACTAGCCAGTTTGCGGGTTTCGATGAGCGACATTTCGGTCGCCGCTGGAGCTGCCCGAGGTCTCGTTGACCGCACGGCGGGCAACCTTCTCGAAGGGACGATCGGCAAGCCCCGCACACACAGGACCAAAACCACGGCAACTAAAACGCAACAACAAGCAACGTCGACTCAGCCCATCTCAACGGCTGAAAGAACAGCAATACCAATACCCCATCCGACCCCAAAACCCGAACCCTCACCGGATGCGACCCCGACGAATAAACCCACGACGGATACTGACTTCAGACCGCTCGCTCCCCAGCATGTCACTTCTCCCGAGGAGGCACCGGGATCGTTACCAGCTGCGACGACCCAAACTGCACCGACCCCGCTCGAACCTGGCGAACAGCGGGCCGGATTTGAACCAAACGAGGAAGAGTCTGAGCCGACACCCGATAGTTCAACCGTCACGCCAGCTTTTCTGCCCCGCACTGGAGCGGCTACTGACGCCGCAACGATCACCGAACCGTCCCTGCCGGCTACCATCAGTCCACCAAAACGCAAACGAGTTCGACGACCCCAACAAAAACAAAAACGTTCGAAACGTCCGTCAAAAATCGAAGCCCAGCGACCAAAAATCGAGCGCCATGAAGACGAGTTCCCGTCTGAACCGTTCGCGGGTAAAACCCAGAAGGGTTCGACCTACAATTTAAAACTGATAGCCGCAGCCCTGGCAGTTCTCATAATCATCGGTCTCATCATCTTCTTCATCAATCCGGTTTAGATGTGCTTCCAACCTTCGCCGTCAGTCCGCTGACGCGCTGAAGCTGCTACAAAGGTTTAATGTCCTTTGTTGTTTTATCTCTCTCCTGCCCTGACCGACGTGGGATTGTCGCCCTAGTTTCTCAGACGCTCGCCGATCTCGATGTCAATATCGCACGCAACTCCCAGTTCGGCGACACTGGGACCGGGATGTTCTGCATGAGATCACTGCTAGAACTTCAGGGCACCCGCTACTCCCCTGAAGAACTCCGGGAGCAGCTCGAACCAGTGGCAGAACAACTTGACGCCTCGCTGAGCATTCGGGCTGAAGAAAACCACCACCGTGCGTTAGTATTGGTCTCCAAATACGACCACTGCTTGGTCGACCTCTTCTACCGGCAACAAACCGGCGAAATCCCGATCGAGATTCCAGTCGTGGCCTCTAACCACGATGAACTACGGGGCATCGCCGAGGCGGCATCTACCGAGTTCGAACATATACCAGCGGACGACAAGTCAGCGTCGGAAAAACGTCTACGCCAACTCATTGCCCAGCACGATATTGACCTCATAATTATGGCACGATACATGCAAATTCTCAGTCCGGAATTCTGTCGAGACTTTGAAGGTAAGGTCATCAACATCCACCATTCGTTCCTGCCAGGCTTCAAAGGGGCCAACCCGTATGGCAGGGCTTGGGAACGAGGAGTCAAACTAATTGGGGCTACTGCCCACTACGCAACCGCTGACCTAGACGAAGGCCCAATTATTGCCCAGGCGACCGAGCCGGTGTCACACCGCGACACTTCTCAGACGATGATGGTGAAAGGGAGAGATATCGAACGACGGGTCCTCGCGTCGGCGGTTCTCGCCCATTGCGAAGATCGGATTTTTCTCCTCGGCCAGGTTGGCAATTTTCGTACGGTGGTATTCGAATAGTGTCTGGGTATGACCGAAACAGAACATCGGTAATTGGAATACCTCGCACGGAAACAGCGTTGAGTTCATTGTGAACAGAGAACAAACAATATTGATGACTGAAGCTCAATCGGCAGTGAAAGAGCGGTACGACGCTGTCGTTATTGGCGCCGGATCTGGTGGGTTAACGGTCGCCGTCGGGCTTTCAACGCTTGGCAAGTCAGTAGCGCTGGTTGAGGCAGACCAAATCGGTGGGGACTGCACGAACGTCGGCTGCATTCCGTCAAAGTCTCTGTTGCACCATTCGAGAGAACATCTAAACCAAACCTCCAGCAGCCGAGAGGTTCTTTCAACCGTCCGAGCAAGGCGAGACAACCTCCGAGAAACCGAGCGACATGAATTTGGGGAGATGGACCGAATAGACCTCATCTTCGGGAGAGGAAAACTCAGTTCGGCCACGACGGTATCGATCACACAAAAGAACCAGTCTTCTGAATTCTCAAAGACGATAACGGCAGACAACATTATTATTTCCACCGGCGCCCGACCTCGACCGGTTCCAATCGACGGTTTACCTCCCGAACGCTACCTCACCAATGAAACGTTTTTCGAACAGCCAGAATTGCCTAAGAACCTTGTCATCTTGGGTGGAGGCCCGATCGGCCTGGAGATGGCAGTGGCATCGCTAGATCTCGGTTCGAACGTCACCGTGTTAGAAGGCGCCCGAGACCTTTTGGGAACGCTGCCGCCCAAGATCGGGAAAGCGGTCACCGACTCGCTCCAAGAACAAGGAATCGTCGTCAAAACCGATACGACGGCCAAAACCTTTGACCCTAACACGCGGTCGCTGACCATCGGACCCATCGATGGCGCAGCGACCGATTCGATCGACGACGTCGATGCAGTTCTCGTCGCGGTAGGCCGTGTCCCAAACTCCGATGGCCTCGGACTCGAGTCGGTAGGAGTAAAGACCGAACGCGGTTTCGTTTCCACCGACCGCAAGGGCCGAACAAACATCAAAAGCATTTGGGCGGTCGGTGATGTGACGACCCGCTCCCGAACCACTCACGGTGCAAACGCCTGGGGCCGCAGAGTCATCAAGGCAATCGCGTTCCCGTACATGCCTACTAGCTCCGACCCGATCATTCCAACAGCCATTTTTACCCGCCCAGAAGTTGCGTCAATAGGCGACCATCCAGAAAAGGTCACCGACGACATCAACCGGCTGGAACTCGACCTTTCCACGATCGACCGGGCATATACCGACGAAGTTTCCCACGGGGTCATGATCGTTGACGTGCGCCGCTTGTCTGGAACGGTCCTGGCCGTAACTATTGTCGGGCCAAGGGCTGGAGAGCTTATTGGCGTCGCTTCGCTTGCGATGACCGCTGGCCTCCCACTTCATAAGTGGTATCCGACCGTCTGGGCCTATCCGACGTACAGCGGGGCCTTTGGCAAGATTGTCGACATGTACATGTCGGAAACGCTGACTAACATCAAGCTTGAGTCAAAACGATGGTTTGGCGGGCTGGCCCGCCGCTGGCGAACGTGACGTCCGCCTAAGAATCGACTGACATGAGGTCGTGAGGACTGCTATTGCACCGCTGTGGGCCGTCGGAATTCACGACGACAATATCTTCTAGCCGCATACCCCACTTGCCGTCAATATAGATTCCCGGCTCGACACTAAAAACATGACCCGGTTCGATCGTCACCGGTGTTTGCCCGGTCACATACGGCTCTTCATGAACCTGGGTACCAATCCCGTGACCAGTCCGGTGAATAAAAAAGTCGCCGTACCCTTCGTCGCTGAGCAGCGACCGGCTGGCGTGATCGACACCAGCCAGAGCGTTACCTGGTTGGGCAGCTAACACCCCAGCGGCCTGGGCCCGAAGGAGGGCATCATAAGCGGCAGCGACCTCGTCCGGAATCGGGCCGGTAAACACACATCTAGTGGTGTCGCTGCAATAGTCTTGGTACTTGCCTCCGAAATCACATAGGACCATTTCGTTAGCCTCGATGATTCGATCGCCTGGATGGTGGTGTGGGCTGGCGGAGTTTGGACCTGAGGCAACGATCACAAACTCGACTCGTTCATGGCCAGCCTCGAGCAGCCGAGACCCGATGTCTGAAGCCACCTCGGCCTCGGTACGACCGACCAAAGGGATCTTGCCTTGTTGGAGCTGTACCGAAACCACATCGGCTAGCGAACCGACCTTGACCATTAGTTCTCGTTCTTGAATCGATTTGAGAGACCTCAGCCCTCCAAGCGCGTCGCCAATGGTTGTAATTTCGAAGGCAGAATTCTGCTGTTGCATGAGCGTTTGGAGACCAACAAGGTGGGTCGCCCACATGTCGTTACTCACCGCTATTCGGCTAGTCTGTTTCAGCGCTTTAGCTACCAACTCAACCGGGTTGATACTGTCGTCCCAGCCTTCAAGGTCGAAGATCGAGCGCCGGTGCACTACTCGTGGCCGTTCAAGCTCGGGTACGAGCAGAAGAGGCTTCGGGGCATTGGCACTATTGTCGCTCGACGCGACCACAATTAGCGCGGTGATTCGCTCGGACGACATCGCGTGGTATCCCGTTAGGAACTTCATGTCAGCGCCACCCGTGATAACCAAACCGTCGATGTTTTCAACCGCTAGTCTGGCGGTTAGCTGATCCCAACGATTGACCAGTTGCTGAGTTATGTCCTGTGAAGTACCCATTGGGACCTAGGTTAGTCCCAGACAAATCAAAGAGGAACCACCGAAATGGACTACGTCAACAAGATTGAAAACGCCGACGTGTACGACAACGCAAAAATCACTCCCCTCGTAGAGGCTCAGAAACTCTCAGACCAGCTCCGCAACACGGTGTTGTTAAAGCGGGAAGACCTCCAACCGACCCATACTTTCAAAGTTCGGGGCGCCGCTAACAAGATCGCTTCTCTTTCCGAATCCGAGCTGGCTGCCGGTGTTGTCTGCAGCTCGGCGGGCAACCACGCACAAGGGGTTGCGTTAGCGGCCTCTCGCAAGGGTATTCGGGCAGAAATCGTCATGCCAGCGGCGACGCCAGCTATCAAGGTCGAAGCCGTCCGAGCGTTAGGCGGCAACGTGACGTTGCACGGTGAGGACTACGACGCAGCCCAGGTTTGGGCGTACGAGTTGGCCAAGCAAGAGGGACTTCACATCATCCACCCGTTCGATGATCCAGACGTGATTGCCGGGCAGGGAACCATTGGAAAAGAACTTCTTGACCAAGACGATAGTCTCGACGCAGTCTTTGTAGCCGTTGGGGGTGGAGGGCTGGCGGCTGGCGTCGCCGCATACATCAAGGCAAAACGGCCAGACATACACATCATCGGTGTCGAGCCAGCAGACAGCGCATCCATGAAGGCGGCCTTCGATGCCGGATCCCCCGTCGAACTCGACCGGGTTGGAATATTTGCCGAGAGCGTCGCTACCCGACGTGTTGGAACCGAAACCTTCAGGCTGTGCAACGAGTTACTCGACGATGTGATTACCGTTTCGACAGACCAAATCTGTGCGTCCATCAAAGATGTGTTTGAGGCAACACGAGGCCTAGTAGAGCCAGCTGGCGCCCTCGCACTGGCAGGGCTCAAACAGTATGTTTCTGACCACCACTGGACTGACAAGACGCTTGTCGCCATAAACTGCGGAGCGAATATGAACTTCGAGCGGCTGCGTTACATAAGTGAACGAGCTGCTATCGGCGAGCGAACCGAAGCCTTGCTAGCTGTCGAAATTCCGGAGCAGAAGGGCAGTTTTCTCACTTTCTGTACCGCTATTGGAGAGCGTCACGTCACCGAATTCAACTATCGCTACCAGTCGAGCGCTGCAGCTCGTATCTTTGTCGGCCTTGAGCTCACGGGCGGCCACGCTGAATTGCCCCACCTCATAGAAGACCTTAAAAAGCTCGACTACAGCGTCACGGACCTAACGGATAACGAAGTAGCAAAGACCCACATCCGTCATTTGGTCGGAGGCGTTGAAAACAGCCAAACCGAAAGACTATTCCGGTTCGAGTTTCCGGAACGACGCGGTGCGTTGCTGCAGTTTCTTGAAGCCATTGGTCACGAGTGGAACATCTCGTTGTTTCACTACCGAAACTACGGCTCTGACTACGGCCGAGTTCTAGTTGGTATCGGCGTATCGGAGGGCCAGGGCGCCTTGCTCACCAAACACTTCGATGACCTTGGCTATCCGTTCTGGGATGAAACCGACAATCCCGCATATCAACTTTTCCTTCAGCCGTAATGTTCACCTACGACTATGCGCCAGCTTGGCCGGCATCGTCTCGGTCGATGCGGAAGTACCATGCGACCGTGAATGCTAGAAACGCCATGGCCATGCCTAGCGGGATAAGGCCCAAGGTTCCATCGCCGAAGAAGCTAAACCCGACCGAGACTAAAGATATCACACCCAAATGCATTGCGCCCGAGACGCGGTGTTTGGGAATCAAGATCATGAGAGCCGCACTCATTTGATAGAGACCCGCGGGGATGAACAGCCAACTCGGAACACCTAAGTAGATCTCGGTCATCGAGATTCGCACTTCAGGTGAGAACGTTTGCGCCAGACCTAACAACAGAAGGAGCACGGCAATTCCGTCTACCATCAGCGTGATTATCAGACGGATCGTCGAAGTATGTCTACCTGGGTGGTGAAGAAAGGGACTGCTAGTAGTCATGCCTGCTACTTTCAAGAAAATCTGTTCCAATACCGGCGGGTATTCGAACGCTCATAAGACAGATTCAGCTCTGGCTCTGTGCGTAACCTCAATGGTCGCCGATTTCTCGGCTCTACGGAAGCCCATAATGTGAGAGGTAATAGAAATGTCTTGGGTCTGTCTCTAAAGACATTTCGTGACGAAGCTGTGTCACCGTTGCGCCCGGTCACAACGGTGACACCCCCATGACTTATCTAACCCGCTTGCTGCTCAACGCCTTAAGCTGACAGAGACTCGAATCGTTCAAATGTTGGCGATACTCTTCGGATTCGACTGCACAGAGTGACGTTTTGCCGGCTTTATCAAACAATATCCCCCAGCCATGGGTCTTGGCCAAGGCGGATGTTCTAAGGCAGGGTTGTGGCTTTTCGAAGAATTCGGACCGTTGTATTTTCAATTCTTCGCTGGTCGATTCACCATCTTGCCTATTGCGCCATATTGCAAATAAGACATCCTCTTGGGTGTACTTCTTTGGGTGTTGGTGCATCATCTCAAACTGAACTTCGACCCCGGTTTTCGACGTTCCTCGAGGTTTTGGGATCTTCGCTTCCGTGGCTTTGCAGTCATCGGCGACTGCGATGAAGCTTGAATAGTAGTTATTTTCTCTCAATCTGAAGCTCCCTTTCAGCTGTCGGTACTCCCAGCCCATTCTGGGTCCCGGCCAAACCAGGCGGCAATTTTCTCAGGCATTGGGGCATCTGGTTTGGTTTCTTGGGGTGGGTCGAATGGCATTTCATCACTCTCGCGACCTTCAGCAGGAACCATCTGGGCGGCCATCAAAGCGCCGTCAAAGTCAATGTGATCGGCCTTGAGTTCGCGACCCGTGGCCTTCGTCAAATCCCAGGCGTGGACGGCCAGTTCCGCCGTATACGTAAAGAGCGCGGCGAACCCCTGAATCGAGCCCCAGGGAACGTCAAACATTTCGGACAACTTCGCATCGTCGGCCCACGCCGACTGCACTTGTGTCGCGGTTGTGGCCCATTGTTCCGGCCAGTCTTGCGGCAACTTTTCTTGCTCCTCGGTTGAGAAGTGCAGACCGTTGCCGATCGCCACGACACGCTTGAGAACAAATACCATGTGATCTTGGAGAGCAGCGACATCAAACTCCGAGCACGGGGTCGGGTTGTCGAAGTCTTTTGAATCGGTCGAGGCGAGCAGTTCACCTACAACTTCCAGGAGACTGGTAAAGCTTGGACGCGGGTCTGGTGTAGTGACAGTCATTCGATCTTCTTTCCATTCGTCGGAACGCCAACCATACTTGGTCAAAGTGGCCATCTTCTGACCACTTTGAGAGATATTCTTGTCTACATGCAACGAATCGAACCGCTATGAGAGCCGATCGCCTCCTATCTCTGCTCATGCTGCTTCAAACCAAAGGCAAGATAACTGCCCGCCAAGTTGCCGCCGAGCTTGAAATTTCAGAACGGACAGCTAGGCGCGACCTTGAAGCCTTAATGATGAGTGGCGTCCCAATCTACTCCCAGCCAGGACGTGGCGGCGGCTGGCAACTGGTGGGCGGTGCGACCACCGACCTGACCGGGTTATCTTCGACCGAAGCAACAGCAATGTTCTTAGCCGTTGGCCCTCTTCTTGGGGACGACCCATCTTTACGATCTGCCCTACTTAAGTTGTTGTCGGCGCTACCAGAGCCATTTCGGATCGAAGCCCAAGCTGCGACGGACGCGATTAAGATCGATTCTTCCGGCTGGGGCAAGCTGGGTCCCGGCCAAAAGCCAGAATTTCTTGATCGCCTCACCCAGGCGGTTGTCAGCGGCAAGCAGGTCGAACTCTCCTACACAGACCGACGAGGGCAACCCAGTCGCCGAGTCGTTAACCCGCTCGGATTAGTCACCAAGCGAGGAGTTTGGTACCTCGTCTCCAACACGACCAAAGGCATTCGAACGTTTAGGCTCAACCGGATTTCTGGGTGCGAACAGTTAGAACAATCGGTTGATCGGCCCGTCGACTTCGATCTCGAAGCCGAATGGAATCGAATAGTTTCAACCATGGAGAAGCGACGAATGACGGTACAGGCCACCGCAGCCGTGCGGTCGGACCTGGTGGCCCCATTGAAGTGGATGTTCGGAACACACGTCGTGCTCGATGGCAACCCGGTAGATGGTCTGGAAAGAGTCGAAATTAGCAGCCAGAGCCCCCGGTCGCTCGCCGCGCAAATCGCCGGTTTCGGCAAAGGTATCCAGCTTATTGAGGCACCCGAATCGGTTTTCGACGAGCTACGCAGAATCACCGCCGAACTAGCTGAAACATACGGCTAGAACCTAACATTTGTCTAGGTCGGGTATGCCAGAGTTTGACGCTACCAAAATCGATTGCCGAACAAGACTACTTCTGGCCACATTAGTTACTACGATGTGGTCATGCATCGTCGTCTAGGTATCGACCTTCGGGTTCTACAAATAGGTCATCAGTTCCGAGGGATTGGGGAACACACAAAGAAGTTGATCTCAAACTTCCCGATGTCTAACGCGTTTGAAGATACTGAATTTGTGTTCTTTTCGTATTCCGACGCGAACGACCCGACTCAATTCATCAAGAAGGCTCTTCGGCAATACCCAGCCTATGAGGTAACGACGGTGGGCCCCGCTCCCCGCCCTCTTGCTAGCACTATCACCAACTATGCATCGCGTATGAAGTACGACTACGACCACAGTGGCGAAGAACGTCTCGCCGCGGCAGACGTCGACGCGATGTTGTTCATCGATTTCCAACTCGGAGTGCCAGCCAACGCCGCATATAAAAAGACGCTGGTCATGTACGATGTCATCCCTCATCTTTTCCCTGACGAGTACCACCCCACGTACCAGAACGCTCGAAGTCAAGGGGCTGGGGTTCGGTCTGCGGGGACTGACGCCTACCGAAATTGGCAGTACACCAGGTCGTTAGAACGAGCGACAGCTCATGCGGACAAGATACTTTCGATCTCCCACCACACCAAGTCCGACCTCATAAAGGAGCTGGGAATCCCGTCGACAAAGATCCAAGCGATCCCGTTGGGGGTAGAACCTCCGTCTGCGTCAATGAGCACGGTTCAAGCACTCGAAGGCACAACGGCTTTTGGCGACGAGGTCACATTTACACCTCATTCGGAGACGTTCGTGTTTTATATCGGCGGATCAGATTTCCGACGCCGAGTTCCCGACCTGTTCGAATCGTACGAATCTATCCGCCAATCCGGTCGAGAGATGAAAATGGTTCTGGCCGGCGCTGACTTTACCTCGATTGACGATGTAGGCGACAAACGCTTCAAGAATGCCATCGTCGATTCCGACTTCGCGGATGATGTTCTATTTTTCGGTTACGTGAGTGACGCAGAACGTACCCTCCTCTACCAAGAAGCGCTTGCGTTTGTTTATCCAACCCTGTACGAAGGGTTTGGTTTGCCAATCTTGGAAGCAATGTCATATGGTTGCCCGGTCATCACATACGCCAATAGTTCCACCACCGAAGTCGGTGGAGATGCCGCTCTCTATGCTTCCGACGTTGAACACATCACCAAGTTGATCGACCGGTTAACAAGCGATGCTGATCTCTCATCAACTCTCAAGGCAAAAGGCCTTGAGAGAATTCAAGACTTTACGTGGCTAGAAACGGCAGACCTGACGCTCAGGGCATTGGTCGAATAGCGACTAACCGATTCTAGGTGAGGGTGTTGATCGCGCCGACGACCTGGTTAAACGCATCGTCCCAGTTGGCAGGCACGTAGTTCGCCTCGATCTGAGCTTGCCGTTTCTTCAGCAATTCGCGATCTGATGAGAAGCGAAAGATCTTCTCCATTATTTCACCCGTGTCGTCTGGTGAGAAGTATTCGACAAGGTCGCCTCCGATTTCGGGTATCGAAGAGGCGTTCGAAGCCACACATAGTTTGCCGTACTGCAGCGATTCGGCGACCGGCAGACCCCAGCCTTCATAGAGCGACGGGTAGACAGTAAACAACGAATTCGAATACAGCCAGGCAAATTCCGAATCCTCGCACGACGTCAGAATAGTAATCGAGTCTCGCACCAGAGTGTCGTTCCTAATCTGATACACGACGTCCCCCGATAACCATCCGAGTTTGCCGGCGATAACGAGGTGGGGCAGTTTCAGACCCCGCTCGGCGGCAAGCCTGTACGCGTGGTAGAGACTCTGGTGGTTCTTTCGAACCTCCAGTGTTCCCGGGCAGAAAATGAACTCGTCAGGCTTTTCCCTCCCTTTCGATCTTGACCTCGTCAGTTCACTCGGTGCCCTAGATTCGCTGGCATTGATTTGGTCGCCGAGCCGGAAGGTATGAATTGGCGGAGGCGTTATTCCCATCCGTGATGCATAGTCGATCGCATCAGATTTTGTGTTCTCCGAAATCGAGAAACATACATGGGCGTCTTCAAGAACAAGTTCGATGTACCGACGAAACTCCTCCACTATCAGCTCAGGGAAGAAGTTCGACCGGATTGCCGGGATTAGGTCGTAGATGACGTGACCGAAGGTGATGCCATTGGTCCGACGCAGCTTTCGACCAAGTCGCTGCATGTAGTTGTCAATGTGCCAATTTCCACCCAGGACAAGAACTAGATCGCCAGTGTCGAATTCGATAGCACCTTTTGAACCGGCAGCGATGGCGTCTGAACGACTGTCCCGACTGGGTTCGACCTTACTTCGGGCAGAACCAACGACGTTCTTCGTTTGATGTGCGATGGTGTCATACGTTTTCACTGCGGTTTCTATGGACACAAATGGCGTCGCCCGCGCGACCTTTCCTAAACTCCGCTTGGCAAAGCGGCGCGGACCCGACCGTAACGGAGGCTCGATCGATGCCTCGTCTTCGGAGTCGGAGCGTGTCGTTTCAGCCTCTATTTCTTGTTCGAGTACGTCAAAGTCGATCTCTAGCAGAACGTCGTGATCGAGCGCAAAGAACTTTACGTTGTCGAACTGACGAAAACGCGTGATCAAATTGTACTCCACACGCTGAATCCCGGTGAAGTATCCAGACCACGCCATTAGGTCAGTCGTATCGATCCAGATCGTCTTGTAGTCTTTCAACATGTGGTCCTTCTGTGGCTTGGTTGGGCTGAGATTTCCTTGCCACGACACGAGACCAATTCTACTCCATCGAGCGGCATCCGTTTGAAACAGGCATTTCTTTTGAGCGACTAATTCGGCGTTTCACTCGAGCAAGGTGGCCTTGTGACGGCTTACATATCGTGACGCCTTCCGGCCAGATTGACGCTACAGTCCCTTTATGACTTGGGCATTGGATCTCGACGGTGTGATGTGGCGTGGGGCCGACCCAATCAGCGGCTCATCCGAAGCAGTCAACAAATTGCTTGATGCTGACCAAGACATAGTCTTCGTAACCAATAACTCTTACCACACGCTCGAGGCTCAAGCTGGCAAGCTGAAGCGATTTGGGATCGATGCAGAAGATCGAATTGTGTCTTCCGCTATGGCGGCCGCCACCTTAGTCTCAGAAGGCGAGCGAGTAGCGGTTTTGGGTGGACCCGGCATTCTAGAAGCGATCAAACAGCAAGGCGCCGTGCCGGTTACCGATGGACCAGCCGATGCCGTCATCGTCGGACTCGACATGGAGCTGAGCTATGCCCGCCTCGCAACCGCGGTAACGGCCATTCTCGGCGGCGCTCGCTTTATAGCCAGCAATACTGACGCCACATACCCAACCGAGTCCGGAGTCTTACCTGGAGCGGGACCAACGGTGGCCGCCGTTGCTGCCGCGACGACGATCGAACCATTAATCGCAGGCAAGCCACACCAACCGCAGGCCGATCTGGTTAAGAAGATGTTTGGTAGTCCTGGAATTATGGTCGGCGACCGCCCCGAGACCGACGGGCTCTTCGCCCAACGGCTGGGCTACAAGTTTGGTTTAGTGTTGACAGGAGTTACCAAAGCACATGACCTGCCCGTAAGCCCTGAGCCAGCCTATGTTGCAGAGTCCCTGAGCGACCTAGTCGACACATACCTCAACGACTAAACCGAGTTCTGGAAATAGCCAGGCGTTGCCTACCCGAAAGATTGTGGTCTAGTTTGTGCTGCCCAGGGACTTCCCGCTGGCACGGTCAGGCTTGATCCCTTGACGAACAGATGAGCCACGCCAGGCACCAATTTACTTTCGCTAAGACGCAAGTATATAATTACGCTGGCGGCTAAGTAGTTTGGCCGAGTACATTACAACAGGAGCAAAAGATGACACTGACTACCCAGGAACTCGCCGACCAATACTACGATGCG
>CAZKEM010000079.1:0-9453 GCA_964551835.1 uncultured Acidimicrobiaceae bacterium
CCAATCTTTTCTTACTGTGTTCGGTGGTGTTTAAGGTCGTCGCCGTTCTTGCAGGGGTTCGACAAGCCCCCACCGAGACTATTACGGAACGTCCCTCAGGCGATGATATTCCTCACTACACGGTGCTTGCTCCGGTATTTCGAGAACCAGAGGTTGTGAAACACTTGACGGCGTTGAGTCGGCTTCGACCCGGATTGGATGCAGCCCATCTTTGCCGGATTCTGGGGTGACCTTGCGTTCGTAAATTTGGTGCTGATCAATGCCTTAGTGATCTGGCTGAACTTGTTCGCATGCACCCGCCGAAATAGGGAAAATTTGGCGGGGTGGGCGCTGCTAAATCCCGTCTATTGGTTGCTCCATTCCGCTGCCTCCTATATGGCGACGTGGGAACTCATCCGACGCCCTTGGCATTGGCAAAAAACAACTCACGGTCTTGTGACAAAGGGTCGCGAGTAATGCGGCCAGGCGACCGGTACGGAGGTGCCGTACTATCCGTTGTGGTCTTTGGCCTAGTCGCTGCTGTTGGCACCACGCCCATGGGTATCATTGCGGCCGGCGCACTGATGGCTTCGGCCATTGTTGAACGACGTTCAGTCCCATGGGTTCTTATTGCCGGGGTCCTGGCAATTTCAGGCTCTGCGTTAGCCGTGATCGCAGCCGTAGCGCTTCCGGCGGCATGGACTGAACGGCACCTGAGGTATCAACCGTCAGCCGCGCTTCGGCGTTCGGTAGCCGCTGGCCTGAACCCAACCTTACTGATCGGAGCAGCAGTAGGTTCCTACCGAGGCGGCAGCACCAGCCGGGACCTGTGGTGGCTCGTCGGTTGGATGCCAGCAATAGTCACCGCTGCTGTTGGGTTTACGCTCTGGCACTCGCTGGCAAACGTGACCGTCACAGTGACGGTGACGTTTGCTGGGGTGTTGTTGTCCCTCGACTCGATCTTGCCTGCACTCGCCAGGCCTGACGCCGTTTCTCCAACGCCTTCGCGTGACACAGCCGCCCGTCTTTCGACACATCACGAAGCCAAAGTCGATTGGCGACGGGTTGTTGGGGCTCCTGAAGCCGTCACCGGGCGACCACCGAAAGCTCAAATCGTGATCCCCGACAACGCTGCAGCACTTCAACAACCAAGCTCGAGTAAGTCAAGCACGCTCGATTCCGACGCTGAAAGTGCCGGTATCCGCTTTAGTGACAAAAACCATGGTGGCGAAAATGTAAAGCATGACTAACATTATCGAAATGGACATCAAAAAAGCGGCGATCGGTGCCGCCCTCCTTTTAACCGCATCAGCTTGTGGAGCGGGATCATCTGAGGCCGGGTCCTCAGATATTACCCTCAATATCTACACCGGGCGTCACTATGATCTCGAGGAGGCCTTCGATCAGTTCACCGAAGAAACCGGCATCCAAGTTGAGTACCTGACCGGAACCGATGCCGAGCTACGTGAACGGCTCGAAACTGAAGGTGAAGACACTAAGGCCGACATCTTCATGACCGTCGACGCTGCGAACCTTGCCTTAGCGGCCGAGGAAGATATCTTCCAGCCGTTGGACTCCGAAATACTCGATGAAGCAATTCCCAGTCAATACAAGGACACAGAAAACAACTGGTTTGGCCTAAGTCTTCGAGCCCGAACAATCGTCTACAACCCTGACGTGCTCAGCCCAGAAGAAGTTCCAACCTCTTACGCTGAACTAGCAGAGCCCGAATGGGACGGTCGACTCTGCCTCCGACAGTCGACGAGCACTTACACGCAGTCGTTGATAGCTAGCCTGATAGCCAATGAGGGCGAGGAGCGGGCGACCGAAATCGCTCAAGGATGGGCCGACAATGCCGAAATTCTCGACAAGGACTCCAAAGTTCTCGATTCAATCGAGCAAGGCAAATGCGATGTTGGCATAACCAACCACTATTATCTGGCCCGGAAGTTAGAGGAAGACCCAGACTTCGGCGTCGAACTGCTCTGGGCCGGTCCAGAAAACAATGGGACTCATATCAACATCTCAGGAGCCGGAGTTACCAGAAACTCCGACCATCCCGAAGCAGCTCAACAGCTCCTGGAGTACCTGGCCACCGACGGTCAGAATATTTTCGTTGACGGCAACCACGAATTCCCGGCTAACGAAGACGTTCCCGTCGTCGATCTGGTAGAAGATAGCTTTGGAAGCGACTTTAAGCGGGACGAATTGAACGCCCAAGAGTTCGGTGACCTCAATGGAGAGGCTCTGACAATCATGGACAAAGTGGGTTACCGCTAGCCGTGGCCTCACCGACCGTGTCGACCTCTTCGGTCCGAACGGTTACAGACTGGTTTAGCCAACGCGGCTGGACGAGTCTCTCATTCCTTATTCTAGTCCTAGTCGTCGCTCCAGTTATCGCTCTTTTCTCGACAGTTTTAACACCCGATATCGACCTCTGGCGACAACAACTAGGCACTCGTCTTCCAACGCAACTCGTTGGAACTATCGCCGTGATGTTCGGCGTTGGTTTCTTAGCTTTGTTGGTAGGAAGCTCGTTAGCTTGGCTCGTTACCGCCTACCGGTTTCCGGGATCCAAACTTTTCTCGTGGCTCCTAGCCGTTCCCCTAGCGATGCCGGGATACATCTTAGGCTTCGTCACCCTCGCGACATTCGGATTCACGGGCCCGGTACAGCAAACGTGGCGGGGGTGGTTCGGACAAGACGCTTGGTTCCCGGAGATCAGGTCAACGCCTGGACTCATCATCGTTCTCGCGCTCGTGCTATACCCCTACGTCTTCCTTCTCACCAGAGCCGCTTTGAGAGACCAAGCTGGAGCCGCCTATTTCGCAGCTCGTTCGCTTGGAGCACGACCGATCGAAGCCGCCACCAGGGTAGTACTCCCAATGCTACGACCAGCAATCGCTGCATCTCTTGCGATCGTGATGATGGAAACACTAACCGACTTCGCGACGGTCGAAGCGTTTGGCGTCGATACTGTTTCGGTCGGCGTGTACAACCTTTTAGTTTCTCGAGGAGATAGAGAAGCTGCCAACCAACTATCGTTGGCCGTCTTCGCTTTTGCCATGTTCGTAATCTTCCTCGAACGTACTCTGCGAGGCCGCGCTACCTTCTCTAAAGCTGGCTCGGATACTGAAACTTTTGGCTCGCGCCGACTAACAGGCATACAGGCTGTTGGAGCAACCGGCGCCTGTTTAGCGGTGTTGACCGTTGCGTTTGCAGCTCCGGTGGCCCAACTCGTCAGCTGGATTCGCGATGAAAGCCGAATCGGCCGCGGCACTCCCCTAACCGAGCGATTCGTCGAGTTCGCGTCCAATAGTCTGCTTCTTGCGACTTCGACTGCGTTGATTTGTGTCGTTGTTGCCTTGATGCTCAGCAATACGGCTCGCCTAAACCCCGGACCGCTTGCCCGATTATCGATCCGCGCTGCGACCATCGGATACGCGTTGCCAGGTTCGATCATCGCCATCGGAGTTCTGATGGTTCTCGTCGCTGTGGACCGGACAGGCATTCTTCCCCGCTCGATGCTGCTGACAGGTTCGGTGGCCAGCTTGGTCTATGGCTGCTCCGTGCGATACTTGGGTCCTGGGCTTCACACTATCGAAAGTGGCCTGACACAGGTAGGTTCGAACCTGACAGATTCCGCTCGTTCGCTCGGCGCCCGCCCAGCGGCCATCGCCAGGCGCGTACACCTCCCATTGTCCCGATCGAGCATCTTGACTGCCGTGGTCTTGGTTTCGGTTGATACCATCAAGGAACTGCCGATAGTACTTCTGCTTCGCCCGTTTGGTTTCGATACGCTGTCGATATGGGTCTGGAACCTAAGTTCCGAGTCTCGATTTACCCAAGCTGCACTGCCGGCGCTAGTAATAGTTTCGCTGGCAACGATACCTGTGGTCCTCCTATCTAGGCGCCTAGCGCGCCCAACCAACTGATATGACTGTCTCATCCCCTTCTAAACCCGGCGCTCCTTCCTCATCGGCCCCACCCGCTGTCCAATTTTCGGCTGTAGTAAAGAAGTTCGACAAGGTAGCGGCCGTCAACGAACTCTCGATGACAGTCCCACACGACGAACTTCTTGTTTTGGTTGGGCCGAGTGGCTGCGGCAAATCGACGCTTCTCCGACTCGCTGGCGGCCTAACCTCGCTTGACCGCGGGTCGATCAAGCTCCATGGTCAGGAAGTTGACGACAGCCAAACGTCGGTACCGGCAGAGAAGCGAAACGTTGGTTTGGTGTTTCAAGACCATGCCCTGTTTCCACATTTAACGGTCCATGGTAACGTCGGCTTCGGCCTCGAGAAGAGACGTCGAGGTAAGGAATCGCCCCGAATACAGGAGATGCTCGACCTGGTCGGCATGGGCGGCTACAAAGACCGATACCCACATGAGCTTTCTGGCGGTGAACAGCAGCGGGTAGCAGTTGCTCGGGCCTTGGCACCAGAACCGTCGCTCCTTCTACTAGACGAACCGTTCGCCAGCCTTGATACCAACCTACGGGCTCAGATTCGGCGAGACGTTGTCGACATTGTGCGCCAAACAAACATTCCGACCATCTTGGTCACGCACGAGCAGTCAGAGGCATTGTCGATCGGTGACCGCATTGTCGTAATGAACAACGGGCGCATCGCACAATCGGGGCCTGCCGACGAGATCTTTCACAAACCGACTAACAAATTTGTTGCAGAATTTATGGGTGAGGCGGATTTCCTCCCAGTAGTTACTTCGGACAACGAAGCGACGTCGGAGCTTGGGTCGGCCACCATTGATCGGTCCATCTCAAAACCGTTGATGATGATACGCCCAGATGATCTCAAGATAGAACAAGACTCAAAAGGACCGGCCGAAGTTGTACACCGTGAGTTCCGAGGCGCCACTCAACTCTTTTCGATCCGCCTGACGTCAGGTCAGATCGTTCGATCAGAAATGAGTCACCTAGCCGAGATGACGGTCGGCGCAAGGGTCTCAGTCTCTTTCAATGCTGGTCACACCCCAGTCATAGTCGAGTCATAGGCCTCTAGGGTTCGTTAGCGGTCAACCCGAGCCGAGGTGACGGTCAAGATAATCTCGACAGACCTCGGCGAAGCGTTCTGGGTGTTCTTCGAGAACTCTGGCGACGACTTTGCCGGGAAAGTTTCCGAGCCCCCAATAATACGAAGCTTCTGGAATTGCTAGACCTTATCGACAAAAGTCCGACCATCGACCCCAACTGTTTCGAAGCTGCCCCTCACATCAGTAGCGAACCGGTAGCCACCGTCACCTTCTGCCTACCCAACAACGAACATCTGACCTTCTTATCGACAATTACGACATTCAATGCTCCCAGAACGTCGCCGTGGAAGAGTTACGGTTGGAGAGCTTCTACCCTGCCGATTCGGGCTCCTCGGAGGCCTGCCGGACGGCTCTTTGAAGATTCGATTGGCTAGTCGGGCTTCGTGTGACTTTCTCAGCGACATAGGTCGGGGTAGACTAGAGAAATGGCACCGCACACTTCTCCCGAGCACCATCCGGCCTTCGAAGAGTACTGCGAAACTATCTTCGAACTGGAAGAAGATGGCCTGAAGGTCATCCAGGCCCGTATTGCGGAACGCCTGCAGATTTCGCGGCCTGCGGTTTCCGAAATGGTCCGTCGACTCAGCAACGAAGGCTACATCGAGAAGCAGCAAGGGCAGCTTAAGCTGACAAAGACGGGTCGTGATGTCGCCAACCGTGTGGTCCGGCGGCATCGCTTGGCAGAACGTTTCCTGACTGACGTCTTGAAGCTGTCGTGGTCCGAAGCTCATCACGAGGCGGGAAAGTGGGAACACATAATCAGCGACAGTGTCGAATCGGCGATGAGTCGACTTTTGGGTGAGCCTACGACATGTCCGCACGGTAACCCTATTCCTGGTTCTGGATACGTTGAACCAGACACAGAAGTGCTTTCAACGGTCGAGGCGGGTGAAGCTGTAACTATCAGCAGGATCCCTGAGGAACTAGAATTTGTCCCTGGCATGCTCGAATTTCTTGAATCTCACCGTCTCTTACCTGGCACTGTCGCAACTATAAAGAGTGTTGCACCTAACGGGCCGATTATTTTAGATGTCGACGGTTCCGTCGTTGAAGTTGACGGACGAACCGCTGACCGAGTTCTTGTGATGACCGACGACTAGTACAAGCGATCCAACACCACCTTAAGCTCACCAACCACGAAGGTATGACTATGGCGGCGACGACCCCCGACCAAGACAAGCGATCGATCTTGCAGAAGTTCAAAGAGACTGGTTTCGTTTACATCACCGGGTGGATCGTACTCATTTGGGTTCTCGAAGTCAGCGACACCGTTCTTTTAGGCGACAGACTTCAACGCCAAGGCATCAAACCGCGCTCTGTCGATGGCCTTGACGGAGTACTCTGGGCACCGTTCCTACACGACGGCTTCGGCCACCTAATCAGTAACACATTTCCGTTCATTGTTCTAGGAGCACTAGTTGCAATCCGCGGCCGCAGCCACTGGCTTCTGGTGACAGCTAGTTCAATAGCGGTGGGCGGCATACTGACGTGGATCTTCGCCCGCTCGGGGAACCACATTGGATCGAGCGGCGTCGTCTTCGGCTATCTAGGCGCCCTGATCGGTGCTGCGGTGTTTGAACGAAAACTGGCCTACATCGCGCCCGCCGTGATCGCTATCTTCTTTTACGGCAGCATTTTTGTCGGGCTAGTTCCCCAGAACCGAGTCTCTTGGGAGGGCCATTTGGCGGGCCTCGTCGCCGGAGCGGCAGCCACCTACGTCTTGTCGAAGCGTCGGAAAGCAAAGACGTTGGAGCCGACGACGGGTACCGGGGCGGATGGCTTGACGCTCCCAAACGGTCTCTCCGAGCTAGACGACTGGCAACTCTAGCCGACTTGGGAGCTCTAACCAACAGGCTGCTCTCACCGACAGAGCTAGCTGCCGCGGCGCCACGCCTGGTTTAGCCTCGCCATTTCTATCGCTGCTTCGGCGGCCTCTGCCCCGACGTTGTGGCCTTCTGGGACTTGGCTGCGTTTCATCGCTTGGTCGAGGTTTTCTACCGTCAAGACGCCGAACCCAATCGGGATGCCGGTATCAAGCTGAACGCGCTGTACCCCGGTGCCGCATTCGCCCGCGACAAGTTCGTAGTGGGTTGTTTCGCCTCGTATGACGGCGCCAACGCAAACAATAGCGTCGACCTGGGCGCTTTTTGCCATTGCGGAACAAGCCAAAGGAATTTCGAAGCACCCTGGTACCTCAACTTCCCGTAGGTCACGCACACCAAGTGACTCCAACGATGCTTTGGCACCTGTGAGCAACCGAAGCACTACTTCGGTGTTCCATCGAGCTGCTATCAGCCCGACCCGTAGCCCCACCCCGGTAATGGTGTCTGGGGTTGGTCCCCGATGATCTCCGGATGCCATGATCTCTCGTTTCTGCCTGCCAGCGGACAACCCAACTCTAGAACTATTGCCTCATGGGTGGTGGCAGTTTCATGGAATCTAGTCAGTAAAGTTAAGGCTATGAAATTCATTACCAATCGCTTCTACAACCGGTTTCCCAAAATTGGGCTCCTAGCTGACCTCGCGTTGGTCGGTTCAGCCGCGACCAAGATCGCTCAACGACGCGGATTCTCCGGGGCTAACAGCCTTGGCGTGTCTCAAAGTCTTTCAACTACAGAAATGATGTTGGCCGGCGGTGCTGCCCTTCGAATTCTGTCTCGAGTCTTCCGCCGATAGTCGGAGCATCCGCTTGACTTGGCGTCTGCGCCTACACAAACTTAGCAAACCTTTGGCGCCGCTGTTCTCGCCTGATCCAATCTTCTGCGGCCTCTGTCCGACGAATCAACTGACTTCTCGAAGCCTCAGACACCTTCGAAACACCCGATAGTCGATTCAATTCAAAGTTGACGGCCGAGTGTGGGCGGTTAGTGATCTCGACCAATTGTCGAGCTAGGTCTGCGTTTTGGCGCCGTAGCCGCTCCCGTTCGGCTCGGTCAACGCCTGTGCCTGAAACTCCTGCCATCGCTGGAGGCAGAGCGGCCAAGTCGATGACCAACTCATCTGACATTTCATAGGCACCTTCCGGCTCGCTGGTGGCCGACTCAGAATCATCTTCGAATATATTCAGACTCTCCGCTGGTTCCGAAGCAGTGGCTGAAAGGACTGCGAACAACGACATCTGCTTCGTATCATCAACGAGTTCGTCGAGGCCTTGGATCTGCCCCGATTCACTTTCGGAGTCGTCATCTTCCGACTTTTTGAGAGAATGACGTCGACTTTGAGCGATCGTGGTTCCCCAATGTCGTAGCCGAGGGTCGTCAGGCATAAACATGTAGGCACGTTGTGAGCGCTGTCCGGGAGTAAAGCGAACGATGCGACCGACAGCCTGCCGAAAGAACAGTTCAGTTGTGGTAGTAGTCGCATACACGCCAACCCTGAGGCGAGGAATATCAACGCCTTCCGAAATCATACGAACCGCTACAATCCACGGCTTTACCGACCCGGCGAATTTGGAGATCCGGCCGGACGCGTCAGAGTCGTCGCTCACCGCAACCTCGGCGTCGACATTAAACCGGTCGCGTAATAGCCGAGCTATCCCCTGAGCGTGTTCTTGATCTTTGGCGATAACTAGGCCAGCCGCCTCCGGATGAACTTCGCGAATTTTGACCAACTGACTATGAGCGTGACCCAGGACTGTCGTAAGCCACTCCCCGTCGAGGCTTAACGCCACGCGGAGGCGTTGATTGGCCTGCGTCCGTGCCAGCGGGTCATCAAAAGACGCTTCGACCTGGTCGCCATCGGGCGTGGTCCACTCCATATGCCCACCGAACCTCGGGAAGTAGACAGGGCGAACCACTCGGCCATCGGCCAACGCGTCGCCGTACCCGTATTCAACATCGGGAACCACCTGGCCAGCCTCGTACCGTACAAACGGAATTACCTGGGTGTCGCTTCGGAACGGCGTCCCAGAAAGAGCAAGCCGGCGGGAGGCGCCAGCAAACGCCTGGGTTACGCCGTCGCCCCAGGCAAGTTCCTGACCAGCGTGATGGACTTCGTCCATGATCACAAACCCGCCATGCGACAGCCCGAAGAACGGTTCAGGTGAGCCACCGACTTGCTGGTAGGTCGTGACTACGCCATGGATATCGGACGGAAGAGCATCCGAGCTTGACCAGTTAGTCTCCAAGTGAAGGCCGAATCGCATAGCTGCGTCGGCCCATTGCTGTTTCAAATGTCTCGTGGGCGCCACTACAACAAGACGACCTTGTAACTGGGGCAACGTGAGCCTGGCGACTGTCAGGGCAAACGTAGTTTTTCCTGCTCCAGGCGTTGCGACCGCCAAAAAATCTGGAGAAGTAGACGCCTGGTACATATCGAGAGCGCGGCGCTGCCATGGTCTGAGCCTTAACGTAGACGAAGACACGAGTTTCTAACTGTCTCCCGTGTTCAAAACCGGATTCAACCTCAACTACCCTCTACTTCTGT
>CAZKEM010000080.1:0-21338 GCA_964551835.1 uncultured Acidimicrobiaceae bacterium
GTCTCGGAGCTGTCTAACCCGTGGGATAGCGTCTCGGCGCTCGGCGACGGTCGCTTCAGCGGCGGCTGCCATTGCCGCGATGCCGGCAACGTTGTGCGTGCCGCCGCGTCGGTCTCGTTCTTGGCTTCCACCTCGAAGCAATGGAGCGATGGTCGCGGTCGGCCGGATAGCTAAAAGCCCAACGCCCTTAGGGCCGCCAAACTTGTGGGCACTCAAGCTGATCGAGTCAAACGAAGCCGTCAACTCGGCAAGGTCCAGCCAACAAATCGCTTGAACCGCGTCGCAATGAAGAATCGATTCGGGTGTGTAACGCTTCACCAACTCGGCAACCGCTTCTAGGGGTTGGATAACCCCGGTCTCGTTGTTAGCCGCCATGACCGAGATGACCGCTGGAGGTGCCTGTTCTGGGTCGTCTGTAATGGCAGCTAAGACCGTTTCAAGCTCGGCTAGATCCAGTTGGCCAGCCACGTCAACGCCGATCGTGAGGCCGCCGGAGGCGACCACCGGGTCGAGGATGGCATGATGTTCGATAGCAGAACAGATAGCCACACCTGCGCCGGGTTGACGTGTACCGGCAATAATGGTGTTGTCGGCTTCAGTTCCTCCGCTCGTGAAGACTACTTCGCCGGGTTTGAAGCCGATGACTTGGCCAAGTGTTTCGCGACTCTCGTCTAACACCCGGTTAGCTTGTCTAGCCATTCTGTGGGCACCAGATGGATTTCCATAAGAGGTTTGCAACAATGGCATCATGGCTTGGACAGCAACGTCGCGCATCGCGGTGGTAGCTGCGTTGTCAAGGTAGTGGGGCACCACTCCACACTACTATGGTCAAACCGATGTCGATCCCTTATTCCGCTGAGCTCTATGGCGAATCCTTCGCCGATGTCTACGACGTTTGGTACGACGAAGTGTCCGACGCGCAAGCCTCAGCCGCATTTGTGCGCAAAGTCTGCGGTCCCGGAACCGTGCTTGAATTGGGCGTTGGAAGCGGTCGTCTTGCGGATCCCTTGGTAGCGCAGGGAACGACTGTAGTGGGGGTCGACGCATCGATGGCAATGTTGAGGCGTTGCCAACCGTCGGATCGATTAAGGCTACTGCTTGGCGACATGCGGGACTTACCGTTCGACGCGAACCGCCCACATTTCGACGGCGTCCTAATCGGCTTCAATACGTTGTTTAATCTTGTAACCGGCGCCGACCAGCAGCAACTGTTCGAAGATGTGTCCAAACTCCTGCGAAGCGGTGGCCATCTAATCGTAGAGGCGACGAACCACAATACGATCGCAGTTGAATCCGACAACATCGGTCGCTCCTCCCAGAATTTCGGGATAACCCGTCAGGATGGGGAGTCGTTGGTGGTCGCAAGCACTGTTCTCGACCACCAAACTCAGCAGGTCGACGGATGCCATATCGAGTGTTCTGACAGCGCCGTAACGTTGAGGCCGTGGAAGCTGCGCTGGTCGTCTACCGAAGAGTTAGACCTTTACGCCGAGCGAGCCGGATTGATTCTGACCAGTCGGACCGCTGACTGGAGCGAAAAGCCGTTTCTGTCCGACAGCACAAACCATGTGTCGGTTTACCAAAGGCCTTAGGACCTGCACTACGTTGAGGCAATGGTTCATATTGTTGTTAGCACGACGATCGACGCGAGACCCGACGAGGTCTGGTCATATGTTACGTCGATAGAGAACCATGTCGACTGGATGGCCGATGCTGAGGAAATCCGGTTCCTCTCCGACCAAACCAGCGGCGTTGGCACCAGGTTCGAGTGCGATACCCGAATTGGGCCACTGACGACCACTGATGTGATGGAGATAACGGCCTGGGAACCGGGGCAGCGAATGGGTGTCGCCCATGTAGGGATCGTGAGCGGACGGGGTGACTTTTTTCTATCGGACAACGGAAACGGCACAACCAAGTTTTTTTGGGACGAAGAACTTTCCTTCCCGTGGTTTTTCGGTGGGGCGCTGGGTGAGTTCTCCGCCAAGCCCATCTTGAACCTCATTTGGAGGCGTAACCTCACCAAGCTCGCCAAACAAGTTGCAGGCAAGTCAGCCGCCTGGTTATCGGTAACGGACAGCTACCTTAAGCCGCCGACGCTACCGACGTACACCGCAACGCCAAACCAGACTACGACTACCGCTGATACCGCCAAATACGTCACAGGTGCCGGCATTCTAGCTTTGTCGGACAACGAGGCAATCATGACGCCGGCGACAAACCCGCCGACCACACCGCCTAGGTGCCCCCAGAACGAAATTCCGGGGATGACGAGAGGCAAAAACAGGTTCAGGACTATTAGCTGGAAACCGGGGATTTCTTGAATCCGACGACCACGCATTACCATCAACCCAGCGACGCCGCCAAACATCCCGAGAACCGCACCGGATGCACCCAGGGTCGGGGTCAGATAGTTAAATGCCAAAACAAACGCGGCGGCTGCGAACATTGCCGAGAAATAGATCAGAATAAACTGGACTCGCCCAATCTGGTGCTCAGAGCCTTTGCCAATGATCCAAAGCAGAAACATGTTGAACCCAAGATGTATCGGGTCTCCATGAAGAAACGCAGATGTCACGATCAACCAAACATCGCCAGACTCGACCCAAGGTCCATAAAGCAAGTAGTCGTAGGTGAACTCGCTATCGTCGACATTTCCGCTGCCGGTCACCATCTGAATGATGAAAACGACAACCGAGATTCCGATCAACGCTATCGTCACTGGTGGCCGGCCTAGGGGCCGCAGGCTCTGGGCGGTGACAACCCTCTGACCCTGACGCTTCAGACACTCTGGACAGTGAAACCCGACCGATGCTTGGGTCATACAGGTTGAACAGATAGGTTTCTCACACCGTTGACAACCTACGGCTGCACTACTCGCCGGGTGTCGGTAGCATGCTGAATTTTCTTTAACCACAACTCAAGCCTACCGACCAGGAGTATTCCTGTAGCCCAGAAGTGCCCGAGGAACGTCCACGAGCAATGAACAAGTAGCCACAGCATCGAAGTTTGGTTGCTGATACGACCGTTTTTTACGTCGCACGTCCGACTATTAACACAACATTTGGATGATAGTTCCACTCGAGCAGCGGATTTCATTGCTCTTTCTGGCATATTTGATAATGGTCGCCTACATTCGTGTTAGTTATTAAAACCAATAAAGGGGTAAACGTATGTTTCGAGAATTCAGAGAATTCTTGGAGAAATTCAATGTCATACCAGCTGCGATCGGCCTGGTGCTTGCACTCGCAGTCGTTCCAGTAATGGATGCGGTCGTCAATGTAATTTTCTCGTTGATCGGTAAAGTTGGCGGACTAGAAGTCAACTTTGATGAATGGAACCCGGGAAATGTCCCAGTCGGCGCACTCATAACTGCTGTCTTCAGTTTCATCACGGTCGCATTTGCGGTCTTTATGATTGTCAAGGCGCTCGCTAAAGCTGGAGCGAACACCGAGCTTGCGGCGACACCAGATCAAGTGCTTTTGACCGAAATTCGAGACACACTTCGAAGCGGACGCTAGTAGCAACCGTTAGACATATGCAATAAGCCCCACGTGTCCTGTCCTGAGTCGCCCAAACGGCTCTCGGGGGCAGGACCGGGCGGGTCTGATCCGGCCAGCTATCGACTTTCTAAGGCAGCCCGGATTAGAGCGAAACGGCGGTGCCTTCTTCGGCCCCGGCCAGTTGCTCACCAACATGTGATACCGTGGTAACACCCTCGACGCGTTGCTTCAAGATTCGCTCAAGCCCCTCTTTGAGGGTCTGCGTAGAAGCCGGACAGCTGATACACGCGCCAACGAGTTCGACGTTTACTTCACCGGTCGTGACGTCAACCGAGCGTAGAAAAATATCGCCTTGGTCGGCCTGCACGGCGGGTCGAATAATCTTGACCACGTCAGCGACTTTGGCTTCAAACTCTTCGTTTGTCATGCTTGACTCTTCTGACACGTTAGTACCTCCGGTAATACTCATCCCACGGTAGCGGCCTAACATGGATATGTATGGGAACAGTGACGAGGATCAAACTATTTCCTATTGTTGCCCATCAGGGCGGCTGGGATGAATTTTTGTTAGTAGCTGGCCCACTAGGCGTCATTGGTCTACTGCTTTGGCTCGCAAACAAACGAGTGACTGCCCAACTAGATGAGTCTCAGAAGCCCAAACGTGAATAGCCTCGTTCTCCTATGACAACAGTGACGCAACGCCTAGTTGTTGACGGCGCCCAACTCGAAGCTCTTCGATCCGAACGCCGAGACCTCCTAGAGGAAGTACAGACAGGCCACGACCAATGGGGAATGTCCGAAGGCCCGTTCAGCAGGTACGAACGCCGTCTCACGGTCAACCCAGGTCCCGGACCCAGGTTTGTTGTGGACGAACAGATCGACTTCAAACTAGCTATCCCCTATTGGTGGCCTTTTGTGCTACCACTGATGACCCGCGCCTTGAAAGGTATCGATCGACGGCCTCGGAAACGCTGGTGGTGGTCATACGAGGTCATAACGCAAAACACTGCGCAACTGTTCGGGTCGCTGGCCGTGTTCGGACTGATATCAGGGTACTTGGGCGTCACGATCGGTCAGACACTAACCTTCGCCGCCGAGGAGTTCGGCGTTGACGAAGCAGCGCAAAGCCAAACATTGGCTGCGGTTCGAATCGGGGTTGTACTGTCGTTGATAGCGCTTTGGCAAGGCCACAGAATCGGTCGGCGGCCAATGGTTATCGGCTTCACGCTGATCGCTATCGCATTCAGCATCTTCGGCGCAGCTTCACCGAACCTGTACGCTCTTGGCGCTACCCAAACTGTTGGTCGAGGTCTAACCACTGGTCTGATTTCCTTGATCGCATTATCCATAACCGAGGAGGTCCCGGCTTCCTCTCGGGCGGTCAGTATTAGCTATATGGCAATGGCAACCGCCGTTGGGTCGGCAATGGTCCTGTTCATGTTGCCGCTCGCTGATCTGGCGATTTGGGGGTGGCGGCTCATCTACATCATTCCTGTCATTTTTGTACCACTCGTTCGCAGCGCTGCCAGACAACTCCCCGAAACTCGGAGGTTCGCCGCTGCCGCGAATGTTGCCGCTCCAGCCAGAATCGATATCAGGCGTTTCGCTATTCTGGCAGTCACCGGTTTTGCTCTAGCCATGTTCGTCTCTCCAGCCTCTCAACTTCGCAACGATTTCTTAAACGATGATTTGGGGTATAGCGCATTAGATGTCAGTATCTTCCAAGCTGTTATTTTTGCGCCCGCTGGCATCGCCATGATGCTGAGCGGATTGATAGCCGACCGCAAGGGCCGAAGAAAAATCGGGGCAACCGTCGCTCTAGTCGGCACCGTTGCAACCGCCTACTCATTCCAGACAACGGGACTTTGGTTGTGGGCAGCAGCCTGTCTCGGAGCTATTTCCATCAGCGCATTCATCCCCGTCTTTCGAGTCTATGGAACCGAGCTTTTCCCGACTCGGGCACGGGCGCGCGCCGCTGGCTGGCTTGACTTGGTCGGCGTTGCAGGCAGCGCTACCGGTTTGTTGATCGTCGGCGAACTGTCGACGCGCTGGGATGGACTCCCTCCTGCCATCGCCGCAATGCTTATCCCAGCCATGCTGGCGGTAGCGGTCTTTGTGATGTTCTTCCCCGAAACCGTGGACGCCGAACTCGAAACATTTAACCCATCAGACCCTACAGTCGAAAAATCCACTCGGCCGCCTGACCAACTATCTCAGGCGTCAGCGTTGCCTTCGGAGCATGGTTCGCGTCGATCCAATATTCACTAACCGGTGAAGCGATTGCTGGGAGATGCGCGGCGAACTCTTCTTCGGTACCGAACGGATCTTTGCGACCTTGGATGACCAGAACCGGGCAGCTGATTTTGGGGAAATGGTCGACTCGCAGCTTGTCCGGTTTTTTGGGTGGATGCAGCGGGTAACTGAGCAGCATCAGCCCGGCGGCTGGCATTCCTTCAGCGACGGCGATCGAACACACCCGTCCCCCCATCGACCGGCCTCCGAAAACCATCGACGAGATCGGAACGTTCCACTCTGCCGAAAACTTTTGGGCGGCCGTCTGAACGTCGACGAGCAACTTAGGCATTCGGTCTGGCGGGCGACGCTTGGTTCCTGCCTTGATCCGGTAGGCAAAATCAACCCGAGCGACGGGAACATCAAGACCTTCTTCGAGAGCGACGAGTAACTGGTGGTCACGATTGCCGCCCGCACCTGGAAACAGAACCACTCCACCGACCGTCATAGCTACCCGGCTAACAAAATATCGCGGGCTTTCGTCAGGTCAGCGATGAGAGCCGCCGCGTCCTCATCTAAGCCACCGTGGTCGGGGTGAGCGGAGCGAAGTTTAGACCGGAACTGCCGTTGCACTGTTCGTTTAGACGGTGCGGCTTCTTCGCCCTCGATTTCTAATAGTTCGAGCGCCCAACCTTTGGGGTCATTCCAAGCGAACAGATCAGTCACCGCATTAGAGCGACCATCCATGATGGTCGAAATGAACGTACTGTCGACGGGGCGATTCCAGACCAAAGCGGACCGCAAAGCTGCGAACACATCAGGCTTACCTGCCGCAGGCACCGAAGCGGCAGCATAGAGAGCACCCAGCACTAGCTGAACTGGGGCGGCGTTTTCAGTTTCGAATTGAAAGTCGAGGAGACCATCATTGGCGACAATCTTCTGCGTCGACTTCGTGAGACCCACTTGATCGATTTGGAAGCGATGCCGGGCCGCTGGTTGAGGTACCCGCCCATCGCGCTCGAGCATCTCGACAATACTCATCACCGACGTTCGAAGGTCACCGGCTACCTGCTGTGCATTCTCGGCCACGATGCCCGCAAGCAACACTCCGCCAGCTCCGGGGGCGGGGTCGGTCGGCAGGTTTCGGGGACCTAGAGCGATCCGCCGAGTGGGAGCAATTGGTCGTGAATGGAATATCTCTAGCTCGGCCACAATCATTGCCCTTAACCGTACACGACGCCGCCACGCTTGGAGTAGTTGAACCGTTGACGTGGACCCCGGTCAAATCGTCACTATCGTCAGGAAGATGCCGTTCAACATCAACGACCTCAAAGTTAAACCTGATACCAAGCTCGATCTATCGAACCATGACCCATCAGCGACCCCTTCCTTTGACGGCGACAAGAAACAAGGGCAGGCACGACTCAAGGTACTCAACGCCCGCTTAGAAGAGCTCCAGGACCTGTTGTGGGCCGAAGGCAAGAACCGGGTGCTATTTGTTATTCAGGCGATGGACGCAGGTGGTAAAGACGGCACTATTCGCCACGTTTTCGATGGGGTAAACCCATCGGGGGTCAAGGTGGCATCGTTTAAGAAGCCTTCGTCAAAAGAACTTGCCCACGACTACCTTTGGCGGGCACACAGCCAGGTACCTGGCGATGGCGAGTTGACGATATTCAACCGAAGCCACTATGAGGACGTCCTCGTCGTTCGTGTCCTTGAGTTGGTGCCGAAGAAGCGATGGGAACGTCGCTACAAACACATCGTCGACTTTGAACAGATGCTGGTCGACGAGGGTACGACAATCATCAAAATTTTCCTCCACATTTCGAAAGATGAACAAAAAGAACGGCTGCAAGCCCGCCTTGATGAGCCTGAAAAGAACTGGAAATTCGAGATCGGGGATTTAGAGTCTCGCAGTCACTGGGATGCTTACCACGACGCATTTGAAGAAGCCCTAGCCCGAACCAGCACCGAAGAAAGTCCCTGGTATATCATTCCCGCTAACCGAAAATGGTACCGCAACATCGCCGTATCCGAAATAATGATTCAAACATTGGAAGGCCTCAATATGAAGTTCCCCGATGCCGAAAAAGGGCTCGATCAAGTCGTTATCGACTAGCAGCGTCACCGAACCAGAAGTGACAGGTGACGGCCGATGCGATGCGGCAGGCAACCGGGTTCTATTGTGGGCAGTAACCCCGACGAACCGAGGTTCTCATGTCCGACCGATCCACCGAAGGTAAACGCATCAGCGTCTCCGATCACAACGATCCGGCGTGGCAGGTCCATCAGGTCGTCGATGATTTCGAGCTCATCGACGCTTGGAGACTTCCTGTCAGCGGGACGTTCGAAGAGTTTAACGAATTCACAAGCCTATTTGCTTCACTCGACCTTGCTCATGATGGAGCGTCAAAGGCAACAAGCCTTCTGTTCGCTGTTCGTTTGAAGATGGGGGAAGTCTTCGGGTGGGACGATGAAAGCAACACCCAACCTATCCCTGGTTGCACCGAGACGTCACTTCGCGAACGCCTCCCTCAGGAACTACGCAAAACCGCGATTTCGACCGATAGCGCCGAAGGCGGCGAGAACGGATTCCGACACGTCTACGAGACTGCAAACGAGTCGTTGTTTGAAATATCGAATTCAACCGTCCATGCTGCTATCCATCTTGCTTGGGTGGCCGCAAACGGCGAGAAATACGTCGGGCAGATGGGTATTTATGTCAAGAACCGTGGCCGTTTAGGTCGCTTCTACATGCCTGCCATAGCGCCTTTTCGACACCACATCGTCTACCCAGCGTTGATGCGCCGACTAAGACGAGAATGGGAACAACGAGACCTCCAACCCACTAAGTAGCCGACCGAGGTGGGTGGGGGCCGACTTGACCTACTTACACTTCTTGCATATACTTACTTTTTTGGAAAGTAGTTTTGCCTCGGACGGAGACTTTGATGTCGAGATACAGTGACCAGCAAGACACCGCTAAACAGATGCTGGATGAATTAGGGTCCCGTAACGTGGCAACCAGTCGAGACCGTCTCGTCCACGCGCTACTTGTCGGCGCGACCGGTTCGACCCTAGTCTCGCAAATGCTACTAGGCCTCTATCTCGATGACCACGTAAGTTTCGGATGGGCTTCATCGGCTAGTTTTGCGGTGGCGATGACGGTTCTGTATGGGCTTTGGCTTGCCGCTAGCCACTTCAGCGAGTCCAAGCCCCGCGACTACTACAAGAAGTTGCTATTGGCGCTAGCTCCTTCCCTGGTAGTGACCCTCGTCGTCGTCTTCCCCTACATCAACTACAACCACTACACAAACCCTGACCTTTCCGTTCCAGTTGCGGTCGGTCTTGCCGGCATAGTCGTTGGATCCACGCCAAGTTGGATCGTTTCGCTATATACTTATCGGAGCCAGGCGTGACCGCACGGCAACATGCTCGACATCAACTCGACCCTGCGTTCAAGTCTCCTATTCGCTTCAGTATCGTTGCCTGCCTTGCCGGTGTCGACGAAACCAGCTTCGCCCGGCTTCGGGATAGGGTCGAGATCTCTGATGCGACGCTATCCAAACATGCAGCGGCCCTTGAAGGGGTTGGGTATGTCAAAATCCGGAAAGGCTACCTCGGCAAGCGACCAAAGACTTGGCTGTCTCTAAAGGCGAAAGGCCGCTCGGCGTTCGACCAACACGTCGATGCCTTGCACACAATAGCGGCCGGAGTCGATTCTGCGGAACTCACTTCAACTACTAGGCAGCCGAAGGCACAGGCGGCCGAACAGAACCTCAGAACAATTTGATGACGTTCGGCGCAGCTGAAGCTATTCGTATAGGGGTTGTTCTTCGTCGCCGACCAGTTCACGAGCTGCGTCCGACGGCCACCAGATCGTCAACGAAACCCGGTAACGGTCTGAGCCTCGATCTTTGATGCCCAACGACAAGACGTAATCCTGATCGGTTGGCCAGCCGGTAACACGAATCCCAAGGCGGGGATCGTCGTCTCGGACATGATTGTCAACCCACTTCTGAACATAGGCGGCGTCGAGTTCATAGCCGATACTAACAGCCAATTTTTCAAGCTCGGTTACGACGTCAGGCCCCTCGGTCAACGTGTGAAATCTCAATGATTCCAAACGGTCGTTCGCTGGGTCACCTGTATCGTTTTCCGTTACGTCAAAGTTGATCCACATGCGGGCAGCCTGAACATCGAAGACATTGCCGTCGGGAAGCGAGATCCTAATTTCGACGGGGGCGAACGACGACTGTTGGCGATCGGGACTTATCCCCGAAGACGCCAAATCGGCTCGCAATGTACTATCGGACAATTCCCAATCAAACGAATTGCCACTAGCCGAAGAATTACAACCTGACACCAAGATAACTAACCCCACAATCGAACATCGAAACAACTTCAACGTACTCAACGCAACTTCTTCGGCACCTGTCGGTACCGTTCAACCTCTTCATCTAGATCTCGATGAACCTGCTCACGTAACCCCTCCGGGTCCTTATTGGAACGGTCGAGAACGTTAGGTAAGACCTCTCCATTTATCCAATGCATACGATCGTCCTCGTTAGCGACGTTAGCCGTGGGATCTATTCCCGGCAGCGATCCGTCGATATCAGGTACCAACGGAAGCGGTAAATGGACATCAACGTCGGGTGTCATGGTGTGTTCGGCGAAGCCTTCACCCTCAGAGGCGTCCTTGGCTGTAACCGAAGCCACTGTCACAAAAGCCTGGTTGACGATACCGCTATCCCAAATTTCGCTGTATTCGTCTTGAATAATGTCGCGTTGCTCACGGTCTGTCATCTCAATAGCGGCCTGATCGTGGTCGCCGCGTTCAAAAGCTTCCCAGGCCCCAAGAACTTCTGCTTTTTGTGCCTCGTCCTCGACCGATGAACTACCTTCGGCGTACTCTTCGATCAGGTCCATTCCCCCGATCTGGTACGCATAGTGTTGAGTTCCCATGTCGTCGAAAATTTGTTTCTCCATCTCAAGGAAGTTCTTTTCCATCAGGTCCAGAGAGGCAGTTATTTCGTCAACACCCATATCGGCGATCTGAGCGGTTACCGGGTCCGGAATACCTTGCCCTTTAAGATACTCGGTGATGTCTCCGCCTGCGGCTGCGTGATTCTTCAGCGCGTTTACGTCGAGGAACCCGGCATAGAATTGAGGCGCCGCGATACTGGCCAACCCTAACCATTTCATATCGGGGTCCTGATCGTACAGCTGAGGATAATACTCGTACACCGCTGCGACGTTTTCTGCGTTGTGTTCGAGACCTTTGGACGGATCCCAGTTCTTGATACCAGCTTCTTCATAGGTGTCTTCTCTGAGGCGGTCGACGATTTCTTCCGAAGTCATCGTCGCCTTTAGCCACGCCACATAAGGGTTCTTACCCTCTGCAATCAGCTCCTCGTACGTGTCCTCTTCTTCGGGTGATAGTTCACCTTCGGCATGGCGGGCGATTGCCTGCGACTCTCGAAGAGACCGAACACGGTCAATATCGCCTTCCTCGAGAGCCTCGTCAATTTCGTCTTGAATCTCGTCGGTCGACTTTGCGAAGCCATTGGCCGCCAAAATCTTGGTCATCTCGATCTCGGTCAAACCCTTGCCGTCGGCCTCGAGAAACGCATCCCGGACCAACTGAACGTAGTTCGAAGCTGATCGAATCTCTTCGACAATGGCTTCCATGTCATAGTCCGACCGAGTCCCAACCAAACCGCTAACGTCTAAGTTGTCGGCGGATCGGCGAAGCGAAATAAGGTCATCCGAGATCGGGGTCAGGGTCAGGTCGGCCTCATCTGCGGTCTCAATAAAAACCGCTGCGGTCTCGGGATCCATCGAAACGGTCATATGTAGCCTCCAGGGTGTGAGAAGAAGGGCGGTTCAGGGGTCGGCACGCTAGAAAAGGAAGAGCCAGTAGATTCAGCTCTGAGTTGCTTGCGAGCGTTGTAACTTTGCGCCGCAGCCGCGGCATATTCTTCGGCCTCAAGTTTCAACTTTGATCGACAAGTCTCAATGGCCTCGCTATTGTCTTTCATCGACTTACTGAAGTCGTCAGCAAACTGACCCTTCCACTCTCGCAGGGTCTCTAGAGTCTCAACCTCGAGCGAAGAGCTAGCTGTTTCGAGGGAGGTTGCTGCGGTGTAACACCGACGAGCGTACTTGAGAGCCGCTCGTTCAAATTGGTCATCCACCATCTACCTCCGCCTAAATCCTTTAGTACATAGTAGTTGGTTAAATTTGACATTCAACGACTCTACCGAGTGAAAACCTCATTCGACGAGCCCACATTCGGGCCCTATCTGGTAAACAAAAAAATACCTCGCTCCGAGTCCGGAGACGACGCAGTTTAAACTCATAGATTTGTCGGGGTTCAGCTAAACGTCAACGCCAGCGGTTGTCAACTGTACCTGAGCCCACTTCTTGTCAGCCTTGGCACCGTCGTCCTCAGAGTCCGAGGTTAATGCGGCTTCAGCCGTCGTGAGCTGTTCCCGAGCAACTGACACGTCGATATCGTTAGCGGGAATTGCTCCGTTGGAAAGAACCGTTACTTTCTTACCAGCGACCGAGACGAACCCGCCTCGCACCGCAAACTTTACAACCGATCCAGACTCCTCAGTAACTCGAACTTCACAGGTGTCGAGACTGCCGACAAAGGGCTCGTGGCCTTCTAAGAACGCTATCTCGCCGCCGCCCTTGGTACGGGCAACGACCTGTGTCGCCTGGCCCGAATAGAGTGAATCTTCGGGAGATACGAATTCGACCTGGAACGCCATTACGACGCTGCTTCTGCCTGGAGTTTCTCGGCCTTCTCACGTGCTTCGTCGGCACCGCCGACATTCAAGAACGCCTGTTCTGGAAGGTCATCAAGCTCGCCGGTTACAAGAGCCTCGAAACTATCGATCGTTTCCTCAACCGAAGTGAATACACCAGGCAAGCCGGTAAAGATCTGAGCAACGAACATAGGTTGCGACAAGAACCGCTGGACTTTACGAGCCCGGTTCACGGCAATGCGATCTTCTTCGGAGAGCTCATCGAGACCGAGAATCGCAATGATGTCTTGAAGTTCCTTGTAACGCTGCAGAATTTCCTGCACTTGGCGAGCAACGTTGTAATGACGATCACCGACTACTTCAGGAGCCAAGATAGTAGACGTCGAAGAAAGTGGATCTACCGCAGGGTAGATACCCAAGGCCGCAATTTCGCGGCTCAGTTCGGTAGTCGCGTCCAAGTGAGTGAACGTAGTGAACGGTGCAGGGTCGGTGTAATCATCGGCGGGAACGTACACGGCCTGCAGAGAAGTAATCGACTTACCCCCAGTAGAGGTAATTCGTTCCTGGAGGGTACCCATCTCGTCAGCCAGCGTTGGCTGGTAGCCCACAGCTGAAGGCATACGACCTAGAAGCGTTGATACTTCAGAACCTGCTTGGACGAAACGGAAAATGTTGTCAACGAACAACAGCACGTCTTGACCCTGTACGTCGCGGAAGTATTCGGCCATGGTAAGCGCCGACAAGGCGATGCGGAGACGAACACCGGGTGGTTCATCCATCTGACCGAAACATAGTGCCGCTTTGGAAAGTACCGAGGTTTCACCATCGCCCATCATGGTCTCAGCCATTTCGATGAAAAGGTCCGTACCTTCACGGGTACGTTCTCCCACACCGGCGAAGACCGAAACACCACCATGGTTGGCGGCGACACGGGTGATCATTTCTTGAATAAGTACTGTCTTGCCTACACCGGCACCACCAAAGAGGCCGATCTTTCCACCCTGAAGGTACGGGGTAAGAAGATCAATCACCTTAATGCCGGTTTCAAGAACTTGTTTGGTTGGCTCAAGCGAGTCGAACGAAGGAGCCGCGCGGTGGATTTCCCATTGCGTTTCGATGTCCAGCTGGTCAGCGGGAACGTCTAGCGGCTCGCCGATTACGTTCCAGATGTGTCCAAGCGTGACGTCGCCGACGGGAACCGAGATGCCTCGGCCAGTGTTACGAACAGTTGCCCCGCGGGTGAGGCCGTCGGTTGGTTTTAGGGCAACGGCACGGATTCGCCCGTCTCCGAGTTGCTGGGCAACCTCAGCCATTACCTTGGTGGTTTCGCCTTCGATCGTTACATCGAACTCGATGGCATGGTTGATCTCTGGGAGAGCTCCTGGTGGAAACTCAACGTCGACAACTGGCCCTGCTATGGTTACGACCCGGCCGTCTTTAAGCTTTGGTTCGGTGGCAGTCATTTCTTAGTTGCTCCTGGGGTGTTTTCAGATCTTTGGTTGGTCAAGTGGTGCGTTACGCTGGCGGTACCAGCACGGCTTCGGTTTCTTCTTTGTCTGAGCCGAGTGCTTCCGCTCCGCTGACAATTTCCATAATTTCGGTAGTGATCGACTCTTGGCGAGCCCGGTTCATGGCCCGAGCGAGTTTCGTGATGAGTTCTTCGGCGTTGTCGGTCGCCGCCTTCATCGCTCGTTGACGGTTTGCGTGTTCGGATGCTGCTGCGTCTAGCAAGGCTGCAAACAAACGAGATTCGACATAGAGCGGTAGGAGGTCTTCGAGAACACCTTCAGCCGATGGTTCAAATGCAAACCCTGCGAGAGCTTCGGCGTCTCCCCCGCCTGCTTCGGCTACTGTCTCGACCGATTCCAGCGGGAGGAACTTGCGAACGGCTGGACGTTGTGTACCCAAGCTTACGAACTCGGTATAGACCAGCACAACTTGATCAACATCGTTATCGACGAAGATGTCATGACAGTGAGTGGCAATCTCCCGTGCGTCTTCGTACGTCGGATTGTCGGTGAACCCATTCCAAGAAGCTTCAATGTCGTAGCCGCGGAACGAGAAATAGTCGTTGACTTTACGGCCGACGGTGAGGAGTTTGTATTCTCCGCCTTCGGCCCTCACGGCTTGGATCTCGCGCTCGGCCGAGCGTAGAACCGAAGCGTTGTAAGGTCCCGCCATGCCACGATCACCGGCGCAAACCACGAAGCCAACTTTCTTGACATCCTCGACTTTACGTAGAAGTGGGTGTTCAACGTCGACGCCGCCGGCCGCGAGATCTTCAATAACACCGGTTAGTTGTTCGGCGTATGGTCTGGCCGCTCTGGCTCGTTGTTGAGCTCGGGCAACTCGAGTGGCAGCGATTAGCTCCATTGCTCGAGTGATCTTTTTTGTATTCTTAACGCTGCCTATGCGGCGGCGCAGAATACGTTCGGCTCCACCTGGCATCGGTTAGTCGCCCTCCGCTCGAGAAATGTCTTCCTCTGGAAGGGTGTTGGTTGCGTCGACCATCTTGGAGTCGGCTTCCGCCTGAGCTTCAAGGTCTGGGGCGTCGACTGAGTCGTCAGAACCGACGAACTGATCAACAAAGGCACCCAGAGTCGCTTCGAGCACTTCTTCGTCTGGCATAGCACCAGTGTCTTTGATCCCGGCCAGCAAGTCGCTATTACGGCTGTGGAACCATTCGAGGACTTCTGTCTCAAAACGTCCCACGTCAGAGACCGCTACGTTATCGAGGTGACCTCTGGTGCCCGCATAGAGAAGGATGACTTGTTCCTCGACGGGAACCGGTGCGTTGATGCCCTGCTTAAGCAGTTCAGTGAGCCGATAACCACGGTCGAGCTGTGCCTGCGAAACAGGGTCAAGGTCCGAGCCGAAGGCGGCGAAGGCAGCCAAATCACGGAACTGCTGGAGGTCGGACTTCAACGTACCGACGGCTTTTTTCATGGCCTTAATCTGGGCGGCAGAACCTACTCGAGATACCGAGATTCCCACGTCGACGGCTGGGCGGGTACCGGACTTAAATAGATCGTCCTGAAGGTAGATCTGGCCGTCGGTGATCGAGATCACGTTGGTTGGAATGTACGCGGAAACGTCGCCCGCTTTGGTCTCGATAACCGGGAGAGCGGTTAGAGAACCGGCACCCAACTCGTCGGAGAGTTTCGCCGAACGCTCAAGAAGACGGCTGTGGAGATAGAAGACGTCACCCGGGTACGCTTCACGGCCCGGTGGGCGACGAAGGAGCAGTGATACTTGACGGTACGCCTCGGCCTGCTTTGAAAGGTCATCGTAAACGACGAGAGCGTGTTCAGAGTTTTCCATCCAGTGCTGACCCATAGCGCAACCAGCGTAGGGAGCCAAGAATTTGAAGGGCGCAGGGTCAGAGGCTGGGGCCGCGACCACGACTGTGTATTCCATCGCACCGTATTGTTCGAGCAGGGCAACCGTCTGAGCGACAGTCGAACCCTTTTGCCCAATGGCGACGTAGATGCATTTAACGCCAAGGCCTTTTTGAGCCAGAATTGTATCGATGGCGACAGTTGTTTTGCCCGTCTTGCGGTCGCCGATAATGAGCTCTCGCTGGCCACGGCCAATCGGGATAAGCGAGTCTACCGACTTAATACCGGTCTGAACCGGCTCGTGAACTGGCTTACGTCCAATGATGCCGGGTGCCTGGATTTCCATTCGGCGATCTTCGACACCGACTAGCGGACCTTTGCCGTCAACCGGTTCGCCGAGCATATTCACTACTCGACCTAGAACTCCGTCGCCGACCGGTACCGAAAGAATTTCGCCGGTCGCTTCGACCGCTTGACCTTCCTGGATTCCACTTACGTCACCTAGGACAACAGCACCAATGGTGTCTTCGTCCAGGTTCAACGCCAGGCCGACGGTGCCGTCCTCAAAGCGGAGCATTTCATTAACGGCGGCGTTTGGCAGCCCGCTAACTCGGGCGATACCGTCGCCTACTTCAGCGACCCGTCCGACTGTCTTGCTCTCCAAGTCGGTTGACAGTGTGTCTAAATTTTTCTTGAGTGCCCCGGTAATTTCGGTGGGGTCAAACGAAAGTGCCATCTGATTTCTTTCTTTGTTCTGTCTCGTTGGGTGCTGGGGCTAAAGAGTTTCGCGCATTTTTTGCAGGCGAGTGTTAACCGATCCGTCGAGGACCGTGTCGCCGATAGTTGTTATCGCCCCGCCAACTACGCTGGGGTCTACTACGTTTTGCAGTTCGATCGTTCCTCCGACCCTACTCTCGAGGGCCTGAGCCAGTCGCGTTTTTTGATCTTCGGTGAGCGGGACTGCGGTTCGTACCGTCGCTAGTTGACGTCCTGACGCCGAAGCGGCTCGTTCGATGAAGGACTCCACGATTTGTGGCAATTCAGATCCACGCCCGCTGCTGACTACCATCCCAATAAGGGCTCGGGTCGCATCGACCGCTTTGTCAGCGAGGAGGTCATCGACAATTTGGGCCCGCGTCGCTGCGGGAAGCAACCGGTCACCTAGAGCTGTTCGCAGCTCATCGTTTTGTTGTACGGCCTGAGAAAAATCGGCCATTTGGGACTTGACGACGTCGAGATTTTGCTCGGCGTCCGCAACGGCGATCATTGCGTCGGCATAGCCAGTTATTCGTTCAGACATTTATTGCTCCTGTCTCGTTTACTCTATGCCAGCTGGTCGACTTGGTTGATATATGCATCTATGAGGTTGCCTTGAGCCCCGTCATCTAACCCGTCGACGACAACTGCTTCAGCAGCCCCTCGTGTCATACGAGCGAACTCCTCTTTGACTTCAGCCAGCGCTTGGGTGTTCTGATTTTCAATATCTTGTCGACCTCGAACACGAATTGCTTCTGCATCGATGGTCGCTCGTTCGATTATGTCAGCCTTCAGTTTGGCTGCTGTCTGATGAGCTTCAACCAGCATCTGGTCTTCGGCGTCAGCTAGATCTGGGGTATCAGCGGACTTAGCTTTTAGTGCCAACTCCGCTTCTTCACGTTCAGTCCGAGCATCATCAAGCTGGGCTTGGATGCGTTCGGTGCGGCTACGCAGACCCTTCATAATCGGCGGGCCGGCCTTTTTGGCCAAAACCACCATGAGCACGACAAATGCCGCCGTTCCCCAGTAGATCTCGTTCTTATCACCAGCTAGATGAACGCCGTTTGGGGCGTCGGCTGCAATGATCCAATTCCACATACGTTATCCCTTAGTTCTGACTAGCCAAATGACGGTCAATCACCGGCTGAGCTTCGCTGAGATCGACCTGACGATTAAGGACCCGCGATGCCGCACCTGCGGCGAGTTCGGACACCTGAGGTTTCATACCTTGCATCGCCTTTTCGCGGGCCGACACTAGTTCGGTGTCCGCGAGTTCACGCATGGCTTGAACTTCTCGCTCCGCGCGTCCGATGAGTCGGTTTCGTTCAGCCTCGGCTTCTTCTCGAGCCTGTTCGATAATCGTCGCTGCCTCCGACCGTGCACTGGCCAGCTGGTCAACGACTTCACTGTCTGCGTCTGCAACCTGTTGACGAGCGAGTTCGGCTGCATCCTTGTCGGCCGCTATTGTCGCAGCTCGATCACCCATCGTTCGTTTGAACGGTGGAAGCAACACGAACTTAACTAAGAGGTAAAGCGCCGTAAACATGATCGCTCCCCAGAACATTTCGCTCAGGACTGGGAGAACAGGGTTTTTGGTCGCTTCGACTGTCGTCTCTTGTGCTAGGACGATTAGTGTCATTTGGTGACCTAAACGAACTTAAGAAGAATTGCGACTACGAAGCCAAGAAGAGCAAGCGCTTCGGTAAAGGCAATACCCAAGAACATAGTGGTCTGGACTTGGCTGGCTGATTCTGGCTGGCGAGCCATCGCCTGGATAGCTTGGCCAACAATGTAGCCAATGCCGAGGGCTGGACCGATTGCCGCTAGGCCGTAGGCAATACCAGCTCCGGATGCCGCAGCATCGTTGCCTGTTGCCGGTTTGACTGCTTCTACCGCGTCAGCTTGGGCTAACACATCAAGTAAAGCGCTCATTTGTGGTATTTCTCCTGTGTTTCCCCGCAAGGTACGGGATTCTTATTTTGATTAAGATCTTTGGATAGGTTGGACTATCGGCGCATTAACGCCAGGTTTTGTTGTTCTTTAGTGGGTGTGAATCGACGAGTTAATGTAGACCGCGGTCAGCAGCGAGAATACAAATGCTTGGATAAACGAAACCATCACTTCGAAGCCAGTAAGGGCAACAAGCGTTCCGAAACTAAACGGAATCAAGACGGCCATAGCGTCCAGGCGCCAAACGGCGATACAAAGCACACCGAAGGTTACGAGAAGAATGTGCCCAGCAAGTAGGTTGGCGAACAAACGTACTGCCAAACCGAACGGACGAAGCAGGAACGTCGATATAAATTCGATAGGCACAACGAGAACGTACAGAGCTGGCGGAACACCCGGAGGAAAAAGTGCTTCTTTAAGGTAGCCAGGCCCATGGTGTTTGAAGCCGACGTAGATAAAGGTGACCCAGCTGATAAGGGCAAGAACTAGAGGGTTCGCCATGCGAGCGTTTGCTGGCATCTGGAAGGTTGGGATGACCTCAAAGATGTTCCCAAAGAAGATAAATAAGAACATCGACAACAGCATCGGCAGGTACTTCATGCCTTCGCTGCCAATGGCTGACATGATTACTTGGTTCTCTACGAACTCGATCGCAGATTCGCAGATGTTCTGGAGGCCTTTCGGCACCATTTCTTTCTTCGAGAGCGTGAAGAGAACCGTCGGAATAATTACGGCGAGCAAGCTGATGAGGGCGATCTTATTAAAAGCGAAAAACGTGTCTTTCCCGAAGTAGGCGGGCCATTCGACGAGGTTTTCAATTGGGGGGAACTCAAGTGCGAGCACCGAGCAGTCTCCTTGTTATCGATATCCGGCAGCTGGTTTAGCAGGGCCGGAAGGTTTTGGTTTGAGTCCGGGGTGAGCCATAGAAGACGATACAAACTTCATCTCCCACATCAGCAGCCCCAAATGAGTTATAGCGATTGTGATGACGAGCAAGACGAGATTGACCCATCCGGCGTCTTTAACGAGCAATACAGCGGCACCGATAACTAGCATGCGCATAAAAAACCCGCCAAGCGCAACTGAGGTTACCAAGCCATACGAGTTCTGAACGGCCCACGACAACATGTAGGCAGAAAGTAAGAAATTAACGACCACGATAGCGATGCCAAAGGCCACCGATAATGCTCCGTCCCAGCCATCGAAGACCAGCCCAACCAGCAAACCTATTGGCAACCCTAATGCGGATCGACGGGCGATGTCCCGCGCGATTTCCGGGAGTGGCGAGGAGCTAGCGGCTTCAATTGCTGGTTCAGCCATTGGCGGCAGCTCTCAGCTCATCGGTCTCGGCTTGAAGCTCTGCAATACTGTTTTTAAATCGATAGTACATCGATAAACCAGCGCCGATAAAGCCAAGTGTCCCTAGTACCAGCATAAAAACCGGACGAGTGTCGTAGCGGCCATCCAACCAGAAGCCGAAAACCCCGAGCAGTACAGCGGCGAGAGCAAGCTCGTAGCCTCCGTTACCTCTAATTAGCTGGTTTCCCAGGGTTGTTCGTTTAGCTTCCACGTTGAATTTTTCGGTCGCGTCGTCTAATTGTTTAGACCGACTATCACATCAAGATACGGACATTGTGCAGCGTTTCACAACCTTTTAGACAAAGAAGCGACCAGCTTGCATACACAGAATAGATCGGGTCTCGGATACTCTAGGTCGTTTACTCTTTTGGCGACGGTTCACTAACTGTCTTGGCGACTACCTCGGCATCCACGTTTGAACCATTTCGTTTGCTGCCATTACGAGAAGAATTCTTACCCACCCGAAGGTCGATCGATTGCCGCCCATCCCCTGCACTGACGGTCGACGTCACAGCCCTAATAGCTTTAACCGGCTTGTTTACCGCTGAACGAAGCTGGAACCCGGGTTTGAACAAGGTCAGCAAGGCAAGGGCTGCAGTGCCGACACCAAGCGGGACCACACCATCTCCCTTACCCTCGTTGTATGTCGGGTACAAGACGAAGGCAGACAGTAGAAACGTCCACGCCCAGAGAATAAAGACACTACGTCGGTGACCATGACCCAAGCGAACCAATCGGTGATGGAGATGGTTCTTGTCCGCCGTCGCGACCCCTTGGCCAGAACTCGCCCGTCGAATGATCGCAAAAATAGTGTCCAGAATAGGAACACCCAAGATCACCAGGGGGATTACGAGCGGGGCATAGAAGAAGAAGGTTTGCCCACTAAAGGGCTGTGGGGTTCGTCCGCCAACAGCCATTGTCGATGCAGCCATCATCGTGCCCAACAACAAAGACCCGCTGTCGCCCATGAAGATCCGGGCTGGGTAGACGTTCCACGGCAGGAATCCAGCACAGATGCCCACCACGAGAACCGCTATCAGGGGCCCGACGTTACCAACAGCCAACAAACCAACGTCACCGAGACGAAAGCTGTACAACATAAACGCCGCCGCCCCGATGCCAACAACGCCTGCCGCCAAGCCATCAAGGCCGTCGATAAAGTTTACGGCATTCGCCATGCCAAGAACCCAGAAGATGGTGACGAGAAGGGTGAAGTCGGTCGGAAGAACGAAGACGTCCAGGAACGGGATACGGAACCAAATGATACTTACACCACCAACGACCAGAGCACTGGCAGCGGCACAAACCCCGATAGTCTTCGCTGGAGGCGAAAGATCTCGAATATCATCAACGACGCCGACAACAAAGGCAACTGTGGCGGCGATGAGCACTACATATGGTTCGGTAGACGTCGCGAAGAC
>CAZKEM010000081.1:0-18516 GCA_964551835.1 uncultured Acidimicrobiaceae bacterium
TAACGTCGTAGGCGGTGTTTCCGAATCCGACCGGACCCGCCCCGCACGAGTGGATGGCGTCAATCGACGCTCCACGTGCGGCAACTGGGCCGATCAGGCCCGAACCTGAATCGCCTGGGCTTGTGTCGATATCGTAGCGGAGGTAACGAGAGCCGGAGCATTCGCCAGTCGCCGGTCCACGATAGTTTTCTTCTAGAACGACGCCACACTCGTAGCTGTTGGTCCGGCCTAAAGACGCACAGACGAGGTCACTCCCGGGCTCCCAACTGTTGTGCCGTGCCCGGTACCGAATAAATCGGGCACAGTTTGAATCTGCGTGATAGCAGTTGCTGTCAGCCTGCGGGGTTGACACGCGCTTCATATCCCAGCCATTGATGTCAATGGAGTAGATGTAGCGCGGCCCAGGGGTCAGATGAAACGAGTTGTTTTGGTAGATCTCTTCATTGTTGTTCCATCCACGAAAGTTGTCAAAGTCCCCGCAGTGGCCAGCGGTTATCAAATACGTCTGATATTTCGAGTGTGCGTTCGCACCCCAGGTGCAGGTTGAATTCCGGTTGAAGAAGATTAGAAGTCCCGGCTGCTGGTTGACTTCTGCGTGAGTCTCGTTAGGTTCACTGTCTTCAAATGGGAGCTCGCCTTCGGTTACAGTAAGTATTTCGTCGGGCGCAATCTTAAGAATACTCTCGGGAAGCGTCTCAGGCTGAGGGGCCGTAATCTCAATGGTCCGCCCTTCCGGCCCGGCGTTGATATAAACGGTGGCCGCGGCGTTTTCTTCTTCGATGGCTTCGAGTATCGCGTCGCGGTACCCCTCAATATCATCCCAAGAATACTCGACCTCTACGATTTCGATGTTCTCTTCGCCTCCGGCCAGCTCTTCCACTCGCTCTTCGTCAATTTCGGAGGCATCTACGACGGCCACGACGATCTTTCCGCCGTTGTTCTGGTCTTGCCACGTTCCAGCGAAGTTGTCTGAGTGCTCGGGCTCATCGCCCTCAGCTGATTCTTCACCTCGGCCGACTTCGGAGGCCACCGTAGGTATGCGGTCGCCGACTTCTTGTCGACGTTCAAATTCTTGGGCCTCCGCCTCGGTCATGTAAAGGCCTAGTGATTCGCTCCCAACGTTTTCGGGCTTTTCTTCGAGGACATCAGCGAGATGATCCGTACCCGAATCCAAGTAGTCGATCTTGTTTCTAAATCGAAGTTGGTAGTCGATCTGGTGGACAAAGTCGAATTCTTGGTTCCAGTCTTCGCGGGCTGGAGCCAGCTCTTCGGACATGGCTGTGGTTAGAGCCTCCTCGGTCACCCGCTCGGGCAGGTCGCCTTCTAGCTGATCTCGGGTGATTGGGCCCTCGGTTCCGTACTCGCCGAGACCGCGTTTACTGCTAGCGCTTCTTGGAGTCTCGTCCTCGGGGGCCGTCGTCGGCTCCGCTACGTCTGTAGCGGCGCCCTCTGGTGCCACCGCGTCTTCTTGAGCCAAAGCGTCTGCGGCCACGGACTCTTTTTGGACGCTAGCGTCCGGCGCCGTTATCGACTTTTCTTGGTTGGTACCGTTCGGCACCGTTACGATCAATAGTCCAAGAAACAGTGCCAGGCTAAGCAGCCCGCGCACACCAGTTTTCCACGTCACTCTAGTCTCCATTTGTTGCCCGAAAATGTGTTTCTGTCGTTTTGCTGGACCGTCATGCCAACATCGAAGTGGACGGTTCAACAAACTCCTAGCTAACAAGAATAGTAACGCTGACCTGGGTATTTCCCCCTAACAAATTGTTACAACTGCGCTCAGGGTTTGGGCGGACCCCGGTCGGGCCTGCCGCTATTGCCGATTTGTCATTCGTTCCAAACGGGTCCAAAATCTGGCAAGTTTCGACGAACGAAACGTATTTACCCAAGACGACTCCGACGACAAAGAAGCCGATTCTTCTTGTCGCATTGGCTACATATCTTGTCATTTCAGCCGTTGCACGTCATGCCGGATTCAAATTACCATAGACCTATGACTTCAAACCTTTCACACTTTGCCCTTAACACCGACGACGTTGATGCAAGCCGCGCCTTCTATGAAAGCGTCTTCGGCTGGACGTTCACCTCGTATGGGCCGCCGGGGTTCTACCAGATCCAAACCGGAACCGACGAAGACCCAGGGGTCAGAGGAGCGTTGCAAGATCGCCGCGAGTTGTTACACGAAATCCCGACCACGGGGGCCGAATGTACATTCACCGTTGAAGACATCGATGAGACATACCGCAACGTGGCCGAGGCTGGTGGACAGATCCTCATGGAACGTTTCACGATTGCTAATGTTGGTCATCTCATTGCCTTCAAAGATCCGGGCGGCAACCCAATACTGGCTATGCAGTACGACGACGCGGCCGAGTAACGTATTGCTGAAGGATTCAGTACCATTGGGGCGTGCCTGAAAATGTCAGTTTGCTGTCTCCTGACGAACGTCGAGAGATGGTCATTACCCGGTTTGAGCGAACCCAGTCTGCGGTAAAGCGAATTCTGTTTGCAGGTCTCGGATCGATTTTGCTCGGCGTCGGAATAGCGGGCTACATTATTCCAGGCCTGCCCGGAACGGTCTTTCTTTTAATGGCGCTTTGGTTCTTTGGACGGTCAAATGAGAAGATGTTTCGATGGATGCTGTCCAACCGCTTTTTCGGTCGTCAGTTGGTTGACTACAAAGCGGGACTTGGCATACCGCTGGTAATCAAGTTCATCGCAATCGGCTGCATAGTGCTATTCAGCGGCCTCTCGTTGTTCCAGCTCAATGTTTGGTGGCAGCGAGCTGGACTGGGGTTAGTAGCCCTCTATGGAATCGCCTTCATTGCTACTCGGCCTACTCGGGAAAAGGTTTTAGCCCGTGCTCACCCATGACAGGAGATCCATTGGGTGACCAAACCAGCACTGCCGGGTACGACGTAATTGGCGACATCCATGGGTACGGGGGTCATCTCGAAGGCCTGCTTTTGAAGATGGGTTACCGCGAAAACGGAGCGGGCTTGTCCCACCCTAATCGACAAGCAGTGTTCGTTGGAGATCTTGTCGACCGCGGTCCGAATCAACTGAAGACGGTAGGAATTGTCCGGACGATGGTCGAGGCGGGGGCCGCCAAAATGGTCCTCGGTAACCACGAAATCAACGCCATTGGCTACACGATTCCGAACCCTGAAATTGCTGGCGAATATGTTCGGATTCATAGCGCCCGCAATCGGCGAACCCATAGCGCTTTTCTTGATCAGTTTGTCGAAGGTTCGGCTGAGCACGCTGAAGCGATCGCCTGGTTCCGGACCCTTCCGATTTGGCTCGACCTCGGCGGGATCCGTGTCGTGCATGCCTGTTGGCACGAAGAGTCGATCGATGTTCTACGTCATTTTGTTGATCCCGGAGACGCCATTTCCAACGACATTCTCATTTCGGCTCCCGGTTCGCCCCAACGTCATGCGCTTTCGATCCTTACCCGAGGCCCAGAGATCCCGATTCACCCGCCCTACGTCAATCAGAGCGGTGGGCGCAGTTCGAAAGCCAGGTTCAAGTGGTGGTCCGAAGATGCGACCACCATGGACCGGGCGGTTGCGTTGCCCGATGGTGCTCGGTCAGAGGACGGCTCACTGTACCGGGCGTCCGATTCCGGTCCTGTTGAGTCTCCCGTGGAAATCTACCGCGATGCAGTGCCAGTGTTGTTCGGCCATTATTGGTGGAAGGGAACGCCAGCTAGAATCTCGCCTTATCTCGCATGTCTTGACTACAGCGTGGCAGGGAGAGGCCCCTTGGTTGCATACCGCTGGCAGGGTGAAGGACAACTACTCGACGAACACTTCGTTCAGTTCGGCCCGGTCAACGAACCGGCTTGAGTTAAAGAGCCGCCGGAACGGTCCGTAAACGGAGAAACGTCGACAGGGCTCGACGGCCGAAACAAAGCGATCCAAGAGTGAACTGGATGCCTAAAAGAAGCGTCGGGTTTAGGGCTACAACCGGAATCGCTGTGATCCAAAAGATGGCGAGCCGGGTGCGGGTTAGTGGCTCTTCGATGAAGGTCTTGCTCGGGTGCCAACGGTACACGGCGTATGGGAACCAGCGGTAGAGGACTTGGGCGACCAGCATCGCAAGGCCGACTAGGCTCAGCGACGAAATGGCAGCGAAACCCAGGTATTTTCCGGCTTGAAGTAGTAGGTGAGGTACGACCCGTCGTGGTTTCGTTAGTCGGTTAAACACGAAGAAGGTCGCCCGGATGGCGGCCAAGACCGCAAGCCAGCTGAGCGCCAGCACTGGAACGGTAGTTACGGGTTTTCCGAGGCCCACAGTAAGGAATAGGCTGGCGACTGAAGTCAAGCAGATCGCCCAAACCCATGGCAGCACGGGCGGTACCGAGCCCTTCACGTCGGCAAAGTTCGACGGCAGCATCGGGTCTGCTTCGCGTTCTTCGCCCAGTACGTCGTTTTCGTGGTAGCCGATTTCGTAGGTGACCCACAAGGCGGCTAATGCCAGAAGTACCCCAATGGCGTGGAGGGGAACTAACGGAACTGTGACCGAACAGGCTAATAAAACGACGTATAGGTCATCTTTTAGCCATGCGTACTTTATGAATTGCCGGTACGGGTTCTTGGTGACGTGAACGTAGCGGAGTGGAATATAAGGTTTTGGTTTTGGGATTTCAGTCTTGTCGGCCGGGCTAGTGACGAGCGGGTTCTGGCATGAGCCAAGAAGCGGTTCGTCTGGTGAGTGGGTGATCACGATGGAGTTGGGGACGAGCTTACTGAAACGCGAGTTAAGGACAAGCTCGGTCGTCGGTGTGTGTTGCTGGCCTCGCCAACTGAACATCCGGGCGGTGACATGGTTTGAGAATCCGAGAGATTCGATCAGCGGCTGGACAATGGGGCGGAGAGCGCCCGAGAAAACCACTACCTTTCCTTCGCGATTTCGTAGTTGGTCGACGAGTCCTCGATGGCTGTAGTTGTTGGCAAGAAGGGCGGCTTGTTTGCGCCACATGAACCAGGTCCAGGGGAAAAATACTATGACGACGAGGGCTCGAACCCAGTTCTGGTTCTGCTTGCCTCCTGGTAGAAGCTTCCAGGGGGCGATCCGGTCGGTTACCGCTAATGTTGTTGCGACGAGCGTGGCTGGTCGAGCTGTGCTGATAAATAGCTCAGTTGGGTCGGCAAGGCTGTGTAGATTGTTGGCATCGATAAGGAGTGGGACCCGAGGCTTACTATTGACGACGTCCATCAGCCGGTTCGAGCTGTGCTCCTCTGAATTGGCTTTAGGGGCATGCTGCCCAAAATCTGGGAACGCCTTAGCTGTAGTTTTTGGCTGTTCCATTGTCTAGCACCATCGGTGGGCTTACTTCGTTAGGTCCAAGGCTGGTCAGCGACAGCAGCAGAACCCGGGGGGCGATACGTCCTGCGGAAGATATGTTTACGTTCTTCAATATTCACTATAGAGCATGGAGAAGGCCGATGTGAGCGCCTAGACATGTTTGTTAAGTCTGAATGGGCGGACCGGAGTTGCGATAGATACTAAGTATGCATATACTCAGTATCGTGATAAAGATGGCACTGCTAGCGTTGCTAGGTAGCGAACGAAAGTACGGTTACCAGCTAAAGAGCGATTTTGAGGCGGCCACGGGCACTGCGTGGGTGCTCAACATTGGGCAAGTTTACACCACCCTCCAACGTCTCGAACGCGACGGAGCGATTGTCGCATTGGGCCAAGATGACAACGGTCGTTCGCTCTATGAGTTGTCCGCCTCAGGTCAGGAACTTCTTGCCGAGTGGCTAAGTTCGGCCGTTGTGCGTTCGGTCTCGACCCGGGATGAAGTGACGATGAAAGTCTTGGTGGCAAGCGCAACGAGCATCGTCGACCCGGCGGGTACAATTTCTATCCAGCGAGAAGCGGCTATGAAAGTCCTACAGGAAGCTACCCTCGCCCGAAATATCGCCGAAGGTCTGGCAGACCAACTACATCTAGAACGGCTGATAGTACTAACCAACGCAGAGATCCGCTGGCTTGACATAGCCGAGGATCGCCTGGCAGAGGTTTCAAACGTAGACCCAGCGGCTAAAAGGCCGCACCGGGACCCGATGACGACGAAAGTCGAATTTGGAGAAGATCTGGGGAGCAACTCATGAGCGGTAACTCAACGGACGGCATCGATCAAGACAAGTTTGCGATTCAGATTGATAATGCTGTCAAGGAACATCGAGATGGCCAAGACATCGTCAGCGCCTTAAACGATGTCTCGCTAGATGTGCCCGTCGGCGAAATGGTCGCAGTGACCGGAAAGAGTGGCTCAGGAAAGTCCACTCTCCTTAACATCGTCGGCGGGCTCGAGCCGCTAACGGCAGGGTCGGTCTCGGTTGCCGGTCAGTCACTCGTCGGTCTTAACCGTGCTGAGCTTGCTCGCCTGCGTCGCAGGACCGTAGGTTTCGTCTTCCAGAACCTAAACCTCGTTCCCTCGTTGACCGCCGAAGAAAACGTCGCATTGCCGCTCGAATTTGATGGCGTGAAGCCAAAGGTAGCGTCGGAGCTAGCCCGGGCCGCCTTGGAAACGATCAGGATTTCTGAACTCGCCAAACGATTTCCTAGCGAGCTTTCAGGTGGCGAAAAGCAACGAGTAGCCATCGCTAGAGCAATTGTCGGCGAACGCAAAATCATATTGGCTGACGAGCCGACTGCTGCGCTAGACGACCTCACGAGCCGTATCGTAATGGGTCTGCTTGCGAAGCTATCGACCGACGGCCTAACGGTTGTGATTGCCACACACGACTCTGAGTTCGCAGCGTATGCTGACCGGGTTGTGCGGCTAAAAGACGGTTCCATCGAGCACGTATCTGACCGCCCTAGGGTTCCAGCATCGCCAGCAGAGTTACTTCGTTGAGAGCCTACCTTCGCCATAGTGGAAGGAACATGCGGCGATCGTTACGCATGAACCTGCTAATCGTCGCCTTGATCGCCCTTTCAGTAGGGCTTGGGGTTTTTGCGGCGGTCCAGACTCGTTCTGACTCCGCCGCGTTCACCAGCCCTGGAGTCTACGGCGACTCTGAATTTCTGGTCGAACTGACAAACCAGGAGAACTCGGACGAGATAGCCGCACAACTAGAGCGAAACGGAATTTCAGTGGCCCAGGTCGACCAAACTCCTGTGTGGACGATTTTGGCTGACGTAGACCCGTCGAACGTGTACGCATTCGACGCCGACCTTGACCAATCGGTCGAGTTTGGGTTGCTGCAACTTGATGGGCGGAAGCCTGAAGTTGTAGGTGAGGTTGTGTTGAGTCAGGAGCTAGCGGCGTCTGGTGACCTCGAAATCGGCGACACGACGGCGTCGGTGTCTGGCGAAGAAGTCACGGTTGTAGGTCTCCTTGAGGACCCTAATCCTTTCTTTAACAATATTGTCTATCTTCCCGAAGGCTCTCTTGCTGACGAACGAGCAGCCCTGGTTGAGGTGGGCGGCCGAGAGCAGTTCAGGTCGACAAGGCTTGCGACCAAAGGAGCTAGTCGAAGTGAGTTACGAGAAGTGTTGCTCGAGACCGCTGGTATCGAGCAACCTATCTTCGGAGGGCCCGAAGCTGGCCCATCATTTTCGATCGGTACGCAAGAGGAGTACACTGGCGTTCCCTCCGACTCGGGTATCCGGGCAGAAACAATTGGAGCGATTGTCTCGTCCGTAATGCTATTCCAAACTGGCCTTATATCGGCCGTTGCTTTCATGGTTGGTATGCGTCGCCGGACTCTCGACATCGGTCGCCTTAGTGCTATTGGTGCCGAGCCAGCGCAACTTCGCCGCATGTTGGCAGTTGAAGCGGCGCTGCTTGGTTTGGTCGGTGCGTTGGTTGGTATTGCAGGAGGGTTGTCTATCGCTTATCTGGTGTTCGATATTTTGGAGATTGGAGGCGTTCACGCTCGGCTCGAATGGACGGTTGCCGACATTGCGTGGCCAGGTGCGTTGGCTGTGCTGGCAGCGGTGGTCGCTATGTGGTTCCCAGCTCGTTGGGCGGCAAATTTGACTCCCGAGCAGGCCCGAAGTGGCGGCTTTGAACGATTGACTGTTCCCCGTAGTCTGCTCTTTCTCAGTGGCTTGGCTCTGGCTTTTGGATTGCTGTTACTGTTCCTTTCGAGTAATAGCAGTGACTTTCGATGGGACACGACTCTTGACATTGCGCTAATGGGTCTATCGGGCATCCTGATAATCCTTGGAGCTTCTGGCTTGGTCTACATGGTCATGCGGTGGTTCTATAACGGCTCGTTTCGACTTCCGTTGTCCTTACGGATGAGTGCCCGAGACGCGCTGCGAAGTCCGGTTCGTTCGGTGGGAGCGGTCGCCGCTTACATGGTGCTTCTGACCTTCGTAGTCGCAAGCTTCTCGACAGAAGTTGACTTCAACAATGGAGAAACCGATCTCAGTCGAGAGTTCAGCCAAGTATTCGAAACCGAGTCCAGATCGCTGGCAGTGTTTGGCGCCCAGAATTCGCAAGGTTCTGGTTGGGTCGACCTGGCCAACCCCAGCCAACGGGTTACGCTTAAGGAACCCGACATCGATGTTGATGCCGCCGTCACAGTGCAGAGACTGCAACTCACCTTTCACGTTGAGCCTGAAGATCCTAGGTCTACGTCAAACGGTGGTGTAATTTATGCGGCCGCGGGGTCCGCATCCCCGGTATTAGTCGCAACGCCCGAGCTTCTCGGCCGCTTCGAAATTTCGGAAGAAGCCCGCCAGGCAATGACGTCTGGCTCTGAAATGGTCCTCATCTCGCCGACCGTCGATGGCAACGCAAGCTACGAAGTCGTAGTTAGCGAGCCCAACGGTCCAAGCGTAAACCTAACCATGCCGACTAAGTCAGGCGATTTGTTTGAGGGTGCGGCAATCGTACTAGTTTCTCCCGACTTAGTAGAAGAAAACGGTTGGTCAAGCTCGGAATTGACATTGATATTTCGCGAGGGCGGGTTTAATGACGACGAACTCCGGGAGTTGGAAAACACTGGGTATCAAATCTATTCGCAGCCGGAAGGCCAGGGGTTCATAGCCGCCGACTTACAGTTCTTACTCGTCGTGTTTGCGGTGGTTCTTATCATTTGTCGAATCCTGTCGGCGCTGGCGGGCATCGACTCCGCAAGCGAGCTCGCTTCGGTGATGGCCATCGGCGCTCCTGCGAGATTTAGACGCACTCAACTGGCATGGCAGACTAGCTACGGCGTTGCCTTAGCGGTCGTCGCCGCTGTTCCATTGGGTATGACTGTGGCGGCGGTCTATTCCGCCGGGTCGCCATACGATGTCTTTGTTTTGGGCCCTCCGTGGACGATCCTCGGTGGCTTGATATTGCTGCCTGTGATTGCCGCCGGACTAATCTTTCTGACTACCCGGAGCGCCAAACCTACTGTTTCCCATCGTTTGGTTTAACACTACGTTTGCGCCAGGTAAGCGAGGTAGCAGTAAGGAAACTAGACAATGTTGCAGCAAAAGTGGCGAGTTGAAAATCCAGGCATTTTTCCGAGAGAAAGTATTGTCGACGGTAGCCGTATTTTTTACGCTAGTTGGAGCTGGTAATGGTGAGTCTCGAGACAGGCGAGGTTGGATGGCGAGAAGAACTAGGCCTCGTTTCTTCGCTGAAAGCGGTCGACGACGACCTGTTTTCAGTTCTTTATAGCCCACAGTTAACCAGCAACGAACACGAATATGAGGCGCTTTATTGTCGGGACAGTGGCTGGAACGAGGTATGGAGCCAGCAAGATCTGTTCGATCGTATCATCGCTAGCTCTTCAGGAGTTCTGACCATCAAGAAGGAATCTGGCCGATCGTTGATCACCTGTCTAGAGGTGGATTCAGGCGAAGTTCGGTGGGAGAAGGAAGAGGCACTTGAACTCACGGCTCGGCCCGGAGAAAACATGAATGACATCGTTTTCGTTAGCATCGATGGAACGACTAAGATGATCGAAACTGCCGGTGGGGAAGTTCTCGATGAATTCACTGTTTCGTCTGGTAAATACAGCCAAATCCCGTCCGGTGAAATTCTCCACGTGGGCCGAGGGTATGCTCGACTTTTAGATTTGAAGCTAGAGAAGCTCGAGCTCCGGGCTTTGTAGTGACCGACTTTACGTACTCGTAGAGCGAGTAGGTTGCTCGACACACCGTGAGCTGTTCGGAACGAGTTGATGATTCGGATTGTTAAAGGTCAGCGATCGATGCTGCGTGGTACAGGGGCCAGGTAGAGATAGGTCCGGCTGGTTGCTCGCTGCCTTGTGAACCGATCAACTTGACGGCGGTTGATGGTTCGTATCGGTCGATATACGCTCGGAGACTTTTGGCCTTCGTGCGGGTTCCACTCTTAACCTCAACTGGGATGACGTCGCCTGAGCGGCTTCGATGTAGAAACTCTATTTGGCTTCGACCCTGTTCCCAAGAATACGTGGGGGAAAGCCCGTTCGACCGTAACTCGTTCTGGACGAAGTTCTCGGCCACGTAGCCTTTGTAAGCGAAATCTTGATCCTGTACATCTGTGAGCGTTAACCGAAGTTGTGTACGCAGGACGCCAACATCGAAGGCGAAGAGTTTAAAGATATTTGGCTTGATCAACGACTCAAACGGAATGGTCGGTTGGCTGGCTATCGGATAGCACTTCGACACCAACCTGCTCTTTTCTAACCAGTCGATTGGACCGCTTAGCTGTCGATATCGACTTTGATTCGGTACCACACCTTTAAACCGAAAACGCTGAACTGAACCGTCGACGTTCTTTGCGAGTTGTCGAGCCACGTTCGTAAACACGGTTTCAATATGCTGAGCGTCGACCTTCCCGCTGTACTTCCCGAAGTCTCTGGTGTAGCCGTCCAATAGTTGACGGTGAATGTCGGTTACCCGCACACTCCGCTGCTGAGATGTGCCCTCGCCATACCAGGTCTTGACCGCTTCGGGCATGCCGCCAACAAAGTAATAGTCGAGCAGTGTGGCCCAAAGCTGGGTATGTACAACCTTTGTTTGAGTCATCGACCGGAACGATTCGAGAAGTTTGTCCCGCCCAGACGCCATCAAGAATTCTTCAAACGAAAGTGGGAAGAGTTCTTCGACCTGGACCTTCCCTACAGGGAACGAGTCGATGAGGCCAATGTTTGACCCCGAAGCAGCGATGAACGCCGTAGGTGTTTGCTCGGCGAAATATTTGAGAGAATCAACGGCCGCCTGGCACTCACCAATTTCGTCGAACACTAGTAGGTCGGTGTCGAGGTTGATCGTTGTGTTGAACTTGATCTCGATGTTTTGGACCACTTGGTCTGGGTAGAGGGTCTCGTCGAAGAGGTCGGCCAGCGTCCGGTCGGCATTGAAGTCGAGTATGTGGACTCGCTCAAACGTAGGAGCGAAGAGATGTTCAAGGAGATACGACTTTCCAACCTGGCGCGCCCCATCGATCAGTATCGGTTGACGCGTCGAGCGGTTCTTCCATGACAGCAGTTGGTTAAGTAGTAGTCGTTCCACAACACGAAACTACCATGAATAGGCTTCGTCTGCCATTTTTATGTACGTAAAAATGTTGGGAACTGCCATTTTTATGTATGTAAAAGTGTCCTAAGAACAGGTGAAGAACCTCCGCTCTCGGTAGGAACTCGTTTGAGGACCGAAAAAATTCGATAAAACTACACGGAGATACATCGAGATCGTGACGGTACCGGAATCGCCGAGTGGAACATCTTGGATCCTTGGTATCTCCGATCTTGGCGATCACCGTCGATAAAATGATCGCGTAGCGAAGTTCTCTATTTACTTATGGCAGCTTAGGATTTTATGAACGCCAATATTGGATTGATCGGTCTGGCCGTTATGGGCCAGAACCTCGTGTTAAACATGGCCGACAACGGTCACACAGTCGCCGTCTACAACCGAACGACGGCGACCACCGAAGAGTTCGTCAACGGCGTGGCCGCCGAAGATGTGGCAGCTGGCTCTGTTGTCGCAACAAAAACCCTAGAAGAGCTCGTGGCTGCCTTGGCTACGCCACGAAAGATCATGCTGATGGTGAAGGCGGGCGAGGTAGTCGATAAGGTGCTCGACAGCTTGATTCCGCTGCTAGACGACGGCGACGTCGTTATCGATGGCGGCAACTCGCTCTACTCAGACACGGAGCGCCGGGTGGGCCGACTCGAAGCCGAAGGTCTTTTGTTTGTTGGTGCGGGGGTTTCGGGTGGTGAACTCGGCGCCCGCCTCGGACCATCGATCATGCCAGGGGGAAGCGCGGCCGCTCGACCCCTACTCGAGCCGATCTTCGAATCGATTGCCGCCAAAGCCAATGACGGTGTTGCCTGCAGCGCGTGGCTGGGTGCAGGTGGTGCCGGGCACTTTGTCAAAATGGTTCACAACGGAATCGAGTATGGCGACATGCAGGTTCTGGCCGAATGTTACGCCCTGCTCCGGGCTAGCGGCCATTCGGTGCCCGAGACTGCAACCATTTTCGAAGAGTGGAAAAGCGGGGTTTTGTCTTCGTACCTCACCGACATTACGGCCGATATTTTGACGAAGACTGAACCTGACGGTACTCCCACGATCGAAACTATCTTGGACGCCGCTGGGCAGAAGGGGACCGGTCGGTGGACCGTGGTCGAAGCCTTGGAGCAGGGCCAGCCGCTCTCACTTGTCGCCGAGGCCGTGATGGCTCGACAGGTGTCGTCGATGGTTGAACTGCGGGCCGAAGCGTCCGAAATTCTGCCCGGACCTGGCCGTGAACTGCCAGAAAGCGCCCTTAGCGCCGACGACATCATGAACGCTGCCTTCGGAGCCAAAGTCATTTCGTATGCCCAAGGGTTCATGCTGCTCGCGGACGCTTCGCAAGATCACGGTTGGGGTCTCGATCTGGGAACCGTCGCTTCTTCGTGGCGGGCGGGCTGTATTATTCGGGCGCAATTTTTGGATGACATCACAGCGGCCTACCGCCGCAACCCTGATTTGACGAACCTGCTGTTCGACCAGTACTTCGTTGACGCCATGAGCAGCACCGAAGAAAAATTGCGCAAGGTTGTTGGCGTTTCAGCGCAAGCCGGCGTAGCGATGCCCGGTTGTTCATCGGCCTTGGCGTTCTATGACGGTTTCCGTAGTCTACGGACGTCGGCCAACATCATCCAGGCTCAACGCGACTACTTTGGCGCCCACACCTACGAACGCGTTGACCGGCCCAGGGGCGAATTTTTCCATACCGACTGGACCGGCGAATCAGGCCCGATAACGTCAGGAAGCTACGACGCCTAAGGCATCGGGGTCCAAGCCCAAGAGCGGCTCGGGTTACAGCGAATCGGTGTCAGCTGGGCTGTCAGTATATTGTGGTAGGATCTGTCCCATACGTGTCAAAGCAGCGTGCAAGCAGAATGCTCTGAGCCGGGAGTTGGGTAAATGGCGATAGTTCGAAGTGGTATCTATTTGGAGGACAATCCTCCCAACCGACAGCAATTCCGAACTGGTAGACGCTCGGCGCTCAGGTCGGTCATCGTTGTTCACACAGCTGAAAGCGGGACAGACACTCAGGGCCCCGACCCAAAGGCCGAGAATGTTGCGAACTTCATCCGGAACCGAACCACGGCAGGTTCGTATCATTTACTTGGTGACGCTGACTCGATAATCCAACTCGTCGATTTTAAAAACGAAGCGTTTCAAGACGGCACGGGAAGCAATGCATGGGCGATCGGCATTTCCTTAGCGATGAACGCTGGTGACTGGTCGAGAATTTCGGCCGCCCGCCGAACTGAGTTGGTAACGACGGCTGCACAGATGGCGGCGATCGCGGCAACTTGGCTCAAAGGTCGTGGGTTAGCGGCTCCAGCGGCCAGCCTGCTTACGAAAACACAAAGCAATCGTTCCACCGCTTCTGGGTTTATTTCGCACGCCCGTCGCGACCCGTCGCGGCGTTCGGACCCAGGTGCAGACTTTCCTTGGACACAATTTTTCGAGATCTATGAGCGCTTTTTGGACGACGGCAATATACCGGTTGATCGAGAGGGCGCCGTCAGTCAACTCCAGCGGCTAGTTGGGGCGACTGCCGATGGCATTGTGGGGCCTCAAACCATGGCGGCGCTTAACCGTAACTGGCTTGGACGAGACGACTCGTTTGATGCCTCGGTTGCGGATACGTTCACAAATAATCCGCGTGTTATCGAATGGGTTCAGGGTCGCCTCAACCTCAGTGACGGCGTGACTATTTCAGTTGACGGAGATTTTGGCCCAGCGACCGAAGCCGCCGTCCAGACTCTAGACAGAGGCGGCATTGTCGCCGCCGAATCGTTTCTTACGTTGGCCGAGGGATAGTCCGATGGAATTTGTGAGACCTGCCCAATCGTCGACGCTGCGAGGCGCCATCGATGTGTTCGAATGGGACTTAGAAAATCTCCCCGTTTCCAATACGATCGTCTACGTCGGGTCGTCGCTCGGGGGTCGTGAGTATGCGGCCAGCTCGGTTGGCGCTGACACGAAAGCGTCGTTTGAAAACCTCCCAACCGACGGCTCCGACGTATTTGTTCGAATTTGGTATCGGTTTAATAGTGTCTGGGCGTCTATCGACGGCACGTTTACTTCCGCCGAATCCGGGAACGCTCCGGCAATAGTTCAACCCGGTTCAGTGCTTGACGGTTCAACTCAAGAATTTACCTGGGATGCCAAAGGTCTGCCAGTCGAACAAGCTTGGATATATGCCGGCACGACCGTTGGGGGCTCAGAATTTTCATCGACTCTTGTCGGAACGGAAGCTGCCGTTTCAATTGACGGGTTGCCAACCGACGGCTCCGAGGTCAAAACTCGACTGTACTTCAAGACCGTCGGGTCATGGTATTTCACCGACCAACTCTTTACCGCTGCGAGCCCTGCCCCTGAGCCGGTTGTGGTTGCGGCAGTTCCGACCCGAGACGAACTGGTGCGAGAGTTGCAAACCCTTGCCGGAACGACCGCCGATGGCGATATTGGCCCTCAAAGTCGGGCGGCCTTTAATCGGAACTGGATCGGAAGACCGGAAAGCTTCGATCCGTCGTTTGCGTCCAAGTTCACCAACAATGAGATTCTGATTTCGTGGGTTAAACGCCGTCTCAACACGCGTTCTGGTCTCGGCTTGACCGTCGACGGCAACTTCGATTTAGAAACAGAGCAAGCTGTGAAGTCTCAGCTTGGTAACGGCGGTGTAGTGGCTTCTGAGTCGTTCCAAAAGCTGTTGGACCCTGGTTAACCTGCCAGTCGAGGTGTCTTCTTGAGGCATAGTTAGCGAACACCTGTTCGATTGAGTAGGCTGCGGGGGTGACATTACTTGAGGAGCCGTCGGTTTCCGCCAATCTTACGAACCCGCTTCGAGTGGGTCTCGAGGCGACCTTTGTCGCCGTCGAACCAGCGCGGGAATCTTGGTTTGCCCTGTGGGACCCAGACCAACCCGGAGCGTTGTTCGAAAATCAAACCGGGGAGTCCGATTTTGACACGGTAACGGTGCGGTTGCAGCGCCCGAGAACCCGGGGGACCGGATCGGTCCCGTTGACGGCCACAAAACTCACGATTGAAGACGCCATCTCGTTGTTTACCCGGTTGCCGGCTTCCGCGTCGGTCACCACATCGATGAAAGCATGGTCGAGGGTGGTTCGGTTTGGGCTTGACGCTGTCGCACGAGCCCGTATTCTTCCGTGGGTAAGCCCTCAAGGTTGGGACACGTGGCGAGTCGACCCTCTCGACACGCAAGACATCGCCATGGTCGACGCGCTTGCATCTTCGTTGCCCGCGACCGGGTTTTGTTTACCGTCGTCGACCGGTTCTGGGCGGATCGTCAGTCCAAAGCACGCGGTCCGTGACTGCCTAGACGCCGTCGCCGACCATACGGTCCGTGCCGCAGCCAGCCAAGCCGGAATCCAGGCACCAGTGTTCGGTGACCACGCCCGGCTCAGAGTCCGACACCTTGGCCCGTGGGTTACCGACCTGGCGGCAGCTCATTGCGCGGCGTCATCGTTACTACTCCGGATCCACCCTCCAATCGAAAGAAAAGCAACAAAACATACGGGAGGTGGGGAGGTCCCTGGTCAAGATGTGGTAGGTGAGGTTGTGGAAGCTCACGACAGTCGTTGGACTGTGGTGGTCGAGTTACGGAGCCAGGAAGATCCATCGTTGGTGGTCCCTGCCGGAGATCTCGAGAACCTGGCACCCGAAATTCGCGGCCGGTTTGGTGACAGAGTCGACATCGATGTCTTGGTTGGGTTGCGCGCTGCCGTGGAGGCCTGCGCCGCTCTTATGCCGCTGCTTGAGCAGGTTCGGCCCAGTTCGTTGAAACTCGAAGAGGGTGAGCTGGACGAGCTGCTATCTGGCGTTGATGCTTTGGCCGCAGCTGGCATCGACGTGCACTGGCCTTCAACGATGCTTACCCCGACGTTGAAACGGCGGCTGGTTGTGCATTCTGAGTTTGGACCCCAGTCCGCCATGCGTTCCACGATGGGTATCGACGGTCTCCTCGACGTTGACTGGGAGTTCTTGCTAGACGGCGTAGCTCTAAACTCGGCCGAACTTCAGTTACTGTCTGACGCAAAGCGGTCGGTTGTTTCGCTCCGCGGTCGCTGGGTGAGAGTCGACTCCTCGACGTCGGCTTGGCTTCGAGCAAAGCCACCGAAGATGACGGTTATCGACGGTCTTGCCGCCGCGCTAGGCTCGCCGTTGGCCGAATCAGAAGATGATGAGTCCGCGCCAGAGGTACTTATCGACGGTCCTCTGGCCGAAATGGTGGAACGGTTACAGACGTTCGATCGTTCAACTGAACAGCTGGAACCCGAAGGGCTTCAAGCGACTCTCCGGCCCTACCAACGGAAGGGCTTAGCATGGTTGTCTGAACTGGCTGAGCTGGGCCTGGGTGCGTGCCTTGCTGACGACATGGGACTTGGAAAAACAATCCAAGTCCTTGCCTTGCATGAGCATCTTTGCCGGAATGACTCAGACATCAGCCCGCAGGAAAAGGGCGGTCCGACACTAGTGGTTTGCCCGACGTCTCTAATGAATAACTGGGAACGTGAAGCCGCCAAGTTTCTGCCAAACCTGACCGTACGTCGGTTCCACGGACCAAGGCGATGCCTCGATGGTTTGGACGAAACCGATTTAGTTGTCACGACCTACGGTGTCGTGCGAAGCGATCACGAAACCCTGTCGACAGTCGACTGGAGGTTGGTCGTCGCCGACGAAGCGCAACACGCCAAGAACCCGCAGTCGAATACGGCTAGGTCGCTGCGAAAGATACCGGCCTATTCACGTATAGCGATGACGGGTACTCCGGTCGAAAACCATTTAACCGAACTATGGTCGATCATCGACTGGGCCTTGCCGGGTTTGTTGGGCAACGTCGACCGCTTCCGCCGAGTTTTAGCTGTACCAATAGAACGAGATGGCGACAAAGATGCTACCGAAAAACTTCACCAACTAGTAGAGCCGTTTCTTATGCGGCGCCGCAAGACCGACCCTGGGATCGCCCCTGATTTGCCGCCTAAAACAGAACGCGACGTTGTTGTCCCCTTGAGCTCCGAACAGATAACGCTTTACCGTGCGGCGGTCGAAGAAGCGCTGGACGAGCTCTCCAAAGCCAAGGGAATCAAGCGGCATGGCAGAATATTAGGTCTGCTGACGTCGCTCAAACAGATCACAAACCATCCTGCCCAGTACCTCGGGGAACCGGGGCCGCTGCATAGACGGTCAGGAAAGCTTGATGCCGTCGAACGGTTGATCGACACCGCCGTCGACGACGGCGAGTCTTCTTTGGTGTTCTCCCAATATGTGACGATGGGGAACTTGCTTGTCGATCACTTAACGAGTCGAGGGATTACCGTCGAGCTCCTTCACGGAGGCCTATCGGTCAAACAGCGCCAGCATCTGGTGGACAACTTTCAAGCCGGTGATCTCAACGTGTTGGTGTTATCGCTCAAAGCGGGCGGAACTGGGCTGAACCTAACCGAGGCCACAAATGTCATTCATTATGATCGTTGGTGGAACCCGGCGGTCGAAGACCAAGCCACTGACCGAGCGTACCGAATCGGTCAAGGTAAACCGGTAACCGTCCATCGACTCATTACCGAAGGCACCGTCGAAGATCGGGTGGCTGAACTGCTGCGCAACAAGCGGGAGCTATCAGACCGTGTACTCAACATTGGAGCTGGCTGGATCGGAAACTTGGATGACGACGACCTCGCCGCCCTAGTCACCTTAGAAGAATCTACTCTAGAAGGCGACAAACCGTGACTTCAGATGGTGGCAGCTGGGCAACAAGGTGGATCGAAAATATAGAGGGTAGTTCGGTCTTTGATACAGAGGTAGTACGTGCTGGCGCTCGACTCGCTCGGAAGCGGCCGTTCACCGACGTCGAAGTCGCGCCAGGACTTGTTTCGGCCCAGATCGAACATCGCGGCGCCACCTATTCGGTCCAGCTCGGGGTTGGGGTTCTGTCCGACGACCAGTGGGACCGATTTTGTGACCGGTTGTTGACGCTGCCGGCGAAAGCTGTAGCGCTGCTATTGGGCGAACTCCCAATCGAGTTTGCCGATAGTGACGTGG
>CAZKEM010000082.1:0-15931 GCA_964551835.1 uncultured Acidimicrobiaceae bacterium
GGCGGCTACCTCCTTCAACGACAGGTCGCCCTGACGGGCAACCGCCACGACATCAGCACGGAACTCTTTCGGATATCTTTTTCCCATAGTTTGTATTCTCCTAATTTATTTAGAAGAGTCAACCAAACCCGGGGCAGCCCCCCCAACTCTAACCAGCAATGTGGTGACGGGCGCACAGGGACCTGAATCGTCGTTGCGGTTTGTTAGGTCTTGATTGACCACTAGGGTCAGAGCCATGACTACAGATTCAAAGCCAGAAATCACTGTGCCTGAAGGCCAGCCTCCAAGCGACCTTGTTTCCGAGGACATCGTCGTCGGCGAAGGACCCGAAGCAGCTGCAGGTCAAACCGTTACCGTCGACTACGTCGGCGTTTCCTGGTCGACCGGCAAACAGTTTGATGCTTCTTGGGACCGAAACGACACGTTCGAGTTTCCGCTTGGAGCGGGAATGGTTATCGCCGGATGGGACAAAGGTGTAGAGGGGATGAAGGTCGGCGGACGACGCCAACTGACCATTCCACCAGACTTGGGATACGGGGCCCGCGGCGCAGGAGCCGACATCGGCCCAAACGAGACGCTTATCTTTACCGTGGACCTCCGCAAGGTTGGCTAGCTAACCAAACAATACTTGAACGCAAGAACCCCGGACCGTTGTTACAACGACCGGGGTTCTTAGTATTTTGGGCGGTGCCAACAGGCACCATAAAGCGGTACTACTTGAGTTCTACAGAAGCGCCAGCTTCTTCAAGCTCGGTCTTCGCCTTCTCGGCATCTTCTTTCGAAGCCGCTTCGAGGAGGGTTGCTGGAGTCGATTCAACGGCAGCCTTCGCCTCTTTGAGGCCAAGACCGGTGAGTCCACGAACAACTTTGATAACCGGAATTTTCTTGCCACCGTCTCCCAGGAGAACGACGTCAAATTCGGTCTTCTCTTCAGCGGCGCCGCCGCCGTCTGCAGGCGCTGCAACAGCAACAGCTGCTGGAGCAGCTGCGGTAACATCAAACTTCTCTTCGAAGTCTTTCAATAATTCTGATAGCTCCAACACGCTCATGTTGGCAATTGCTTCCAGTACGTCTTCTTTACTCATTTTTATGCTTCGCTTTCGGGTTCTGGTGCGTCTTTAGTTTCAGTTACTTCTGCGTCGGCTGACGTGTCAGCGTCGGCTGGGGTCTCTTCGGTTGACGTGTCAGCGTCGGCTGGGGTCTCTTCGGTTGCTTCTACATCAGCAGCGACTGCCTCTTCTGTAGATGCTTCGGGAGCTCCGCCTTTCTGGTCGACCAAGGCTTGCAGGCCATAGGCAAAGTTCTGTGGTACCGCTTGCATCAGACGAGCGAACTGGCTCATCGGTGCTTGCAAGAGTCCAGCGAACTTGGCCAAAAGAACCTCGCGAGGTTCTACATCTGCCAAAGCTTGTAGGTCTTCAACTGTCAGTACATTGCCTTCGTAGATGCCACCTTTGATAACCAACTCTGGGTTCTCTTTGGCGAAATCTCGAAGAGCCTTGGCGACTGTCACAACGTCACCCGGATTTCCGTCCGGAGTTGTTTCCGTCAAGGCCAATGCCGTCGGTCCAGTAAGATGTTCCGCTATGTCCACATTGGCTTGTGTAGCTGCTCGACGCACCAAGGTGTTTTTATAGATCTTGTATGATCCACCCACGGGGCGTAAGGCTCCACGAAGCTCCGCCAGCTGATCAACGGTGAGTCCACGATATTCAGTGACTACTACCGACTCAGCTTCTGTGAGACGTCTTTCAACCTCTTCCACAACTGCGACTTTTTCTGGATTTGGATTTTCCACTGCACCTCCTCTCAATTTGATAGTTACGGTTTCGTTCGACACCTGTCCGTCGATCACGAAAAACTCATAACCACCAACCTTCACACTCTTCCCACGATGAGAAAGAAATGCTGGAGGGGTGATCCCAAATTCTAAACGATCGCCTAGTCAGGATTTCCATCTTCACTTTCTAGCGAAATTGAAGAAAACCTGAGGTCTCGGGCAAAAAAGCTATTCACTTTTTAGCAGCCTCCAGCATAGTCCGGGAAATCGTCAATGCATCTGATCGTTTTAATCCCGCGACATTACTGGCGACCACTGATTTCTAATGACGTACAGGCAGGACCAGCCCGCGAATAGAACCCACCGAACCAACAACTGCTGCACCTGTAGACCCTCCAGTCGAAAACGGTGGAACGCTTGATCGAAGAGGACACCTCGACTGGGCCTACCCTTGACGAAGATGCATTGATCAGTGGCCTACTCTCAGCCTTCCTTGACTGCTCTATCCGAATATCTAAGACATATATAGAAGTAGTCAAACCTGATTCATTTCAGTTAAAAGTGCATTAATGAAATTTTGGTGTCTTAAAGTAGTTCAAATGTTCAAACAAGTCACTTCCAAAATGTCCAAAACGCTAGCGGCGCTAACTATTGCAGCCACGTTTGTAGTCTCAGCATGTTCAGATAGTGGGGACGGCAACGCTCTAGCCGAAAATATCTTCGACAAACTCGATTCCACTGGGGAGCCATCGTCTGCTGCGGTCAAGAGCTGCACTTTGGATCACCTCAATGGCCTATCGGACGAAGACTTACAGAAGCTGGATGACCTGGTCGAGCAAGACGAAGTGACCGGGCTCGAACCCGGTGAAGAAGAACTATTTAGTGGGCTCGTCAGCGCCTTCCTTGATTGCTCTATCCAAGATGCCTAGAGACCACTCGTGGGCTTCTAGCGACGCCTGATTCAGTTGACATAAATCGACAAGGGCCAAGTTGAGATTCTCGACTTGGCCCTTCGTCTTGGTTTCGTTAGCTTTACTTGGTGGGGCTGGGCTAGCCCTCTGAAATTTCTTCAAGCCTGTTCACGTCGACCTTAATCCCAGGACCCATCGTCGAGGAAAGCGTCAGCTTTTTGACGTAACGCCCTTTTGACGACGCAGGCCGTACTCGATTAATTTCCTCGATCAGCGTCCGAAAGTTCTGCTGCAGCCCATTTGCATCAAAGCTCGACTTTCCGATCGATACCGCGACGTTTCCGAACTTGTCGGTTCGGTATTCGACCGTCCCACCCTTAAACTCGCCGACTGCCTTGGCAACGTCAGGCGTTACGGTTCCCGTCTTGGGGTTAGGCATAAGACCACGAGGGCCGAGAACCCGGCCTAGTTTGCCGACCAGAGGCATTAGCTCCGGACTGGAGATTGCAAGATCGAAGTCGAGCATGCCGCCCTCTACCTCGGCGACCAGTTCCTCGCCACCGACGAAATCAGCACCGGCTTCCTTGGCTGCTGCTGCCGCTTCACCGTTCGCGAAAACCGCTACTCGTACTGTCTTACCGGTACCGGCGGGAAGTGCTACGGTACCGCGGACGATCTGATCGGCTTTTCGGGGGTCGACTCCCAGAAGCATAGAAACGTCTATCGCCTCATCGAACTTAGCGGTTGCCAAGCTCTTCACGAGATCGAGTGCTTCGGCCGGGCCGTGGAAATGTTCCCGGTCGTACCGCTTTACACCATCGGTGTATCTCTTACCCTTCGCCATAATTGGCTCCCTCTATATGTAGACCGCCGGAATGAGGTTTACCCGAGCGGCGAGAATGAATGTTGTGTAGTTCTTGTTGACGCCGACTGCGACACGGTTTCAAAAGGCTTAGCCTTCTACCGTGATTCCCATTTGACGGGCAGTACCAGCTATTTGGAGCTTGGCGGCGTCTATGTCGTATGCGTTCAGGTCAGGCATCTTGACGTTCGCAATCTCTTCGAGTTGCTTGTCAGTTATCGAGCCCGCATGGTCACGTAGTGGATCAGATGCACCCTTCTTCACCTTCGCAGCTTTCTTAATTAGCTCCGACGTAGGAGGAGTCTTGGTAATAAATGAGAACGAACGGTCCTCAAAGATTGTCAACTCGACCGGAACGATGTCTCCCCGTTGCCCTTCGGTGCGCGCATTGTATTCCTTACAGAAGTCCATGATGGCAAGACCATATGGACCGAGCGCGGTACCTACTGGAGGTGCAGGCGAAGCCTGACCAGCGGGAATCTGAATTTTTACGACCGCAAGAACTTGCTTCTTGGCCATTGTGATTACCTTCTATATAAATCGGGCCTGGGTAGGCCATCTAGCATTCTGCCGACCCATTCGCGCCGCTACAACCCGGAGACCAAACTCTCAACAAAATTCGCAATCAGTCAGGGCTAAGGCCACCAACGTTTACCGTAGCGATCCAGGCACGAACTACCAGTCAGCGGTCTTTAGACTTTACCAACCTGGGCAAACTCGAGTTCGACCGGCGTTTCACGTCCGAAGATATTGACCAGAACCTTAACTTTCAACTGGTCCTCGTTAATCTCAACGATCTGCCCTTGGAAGTCCGCGAACGGACCTTCCTTGACTCGTACGGTTTCACCCATACCGTACTCAAGGCGAGGACGGCCCTTACGTGCCGTGTCTTCGGTTTCGTCCTTAACAGCCAAATGCTGTTCAACCTCGCTGCGCCGCATCGGGACAGGAGTGTTCCCGGCTCCCGCGAACCCAGTCACGCCTGGCGTATTACGAACAACAAACCAAGAATCGTCATCGAGATGGATCCGAGCGAGCAGGTAGCCAGGGAAAACCTTCTTCTGAACGACTATTTTTTTCCCGTTCTTAAATTCAACGACATCTTCGAGCGGAATAACGACTTCAAAGATTCGATGCTCCATATTCATGGACTGAGCACGAGCCTCGAGGTTGGTCTTTACCTTATTTTCGTAGCCAGACTGCGTGTGCAGAACGTACCATCGACCTGGCCGGTCGTAGGGGGACTTACTTCTGGCGGGAGCTGGCTCTTCTTCAGTTGCAAGCCCTTCACCCTCAGCATCCCCGTTATCCTCAGCGTCAATAACGTCAGGGTTAGCGTCGTCGCTAGTCTCGTCGTCGGCTTCTGTGTCCGCGGGCGAATCTTGGGTTGGCTCGACTTCCTCACCAGACAATTCTTCGACTATCGGACCGGCATCGACCTTGCTGTCGTTGCCGGTTGCGACAATATCATCAGCATCGCTGGAGATAGTATCTTCGGACTGGTCGGTCATGATTCCCCATTTTTGCCGAGTTCGAGCAGTTCAATAACACCTTCACCAAAGCCATAGTCGAGCAACGCAATCATGCCAGTGAAAATTAGTAAGGTCACCAATACCACGAGGGTGTACTGCAAGGTTTCCTGACGCGTCGGCCAGGCAACTCGTCGCAGTTCGGAGTTCACCTCAGAAATGTAGGTCATGGGTCCGACCCGGTCGCTGCGAACCGGTGCCCGATCCTTAGGTTTGGCGATCGGGTTGCCTTCTTTGTCGAGCTGCCCCTGTTTTTGCAGGTAACGGCGCTGCTCCCGATTCATTTCCATATCAAAAAACCTCGTGGGTTCGTACTAAAAAATTGCAGGGCAGGTGGGAGTTGAACCCACAACCTTCGGTTTTGGAGACCGGTGCTCTGCCAATTGAGCTACTGCCCTAGGACCTCTTGAGGCTATCAAAAACCTAGGCGACTGGTGTATCGGATTCATGTTAGACGAAGTATTTACCAGCAACTGCAACTTCGGCCAAAATTGACGGTGCACCTGAAGTTCGATTATTGGTTCAAGATGCCAGGCGTTCACGGACCACAAACCGGGTCGCTACCACCAGAGCTCCAGCAGCTGCACTCACAACGATTCCGCCGGCGTACACGGCCTTCCGGCTCTTCTTGTGAATTCTATGAACGGTTGCAGGCGGACGTACCGCATCCAGAATGCTCGGCAGAAGGTCATCATCGGGAACCAAAACCCGACTCTTCAGCGACAGCGAAACTCGGCGAAGCTTCCGATACTTCGCTACTTCGGCCTGACAGCGCAAACAGCTCTTTAGATGATGATCCACCAAGGGCGAAGCGCCATCTGGCGTATCCACTATTTCGACCAATTGCGATTCAACATCTTCACACCGCACGTCGACCCTCCTCTTTCTCAGCCGAATACATACTATCTCGTAGGCGTTTACGGGCCCGATGCAGCCTGACCTTGGCCGCGGTAGGGCTAATTCCCAGTTCTTCAGAGATCGACTCGTGAGACAGATCGTAGATATCTCGCAGAACGATTACAGACCGTAGCTTCGCGGGAAGCGCAGCCAGCGCTCTAGTAAGTTCGGCCTGCTGGTCACTGAGATCTGCGCGAAGTTGCGGGTCATGTTGGACCCGTTCGTCGACGATGACATAACCGTCGGGCAGTGGGTCCATATGGGTTCGCACTCGGCGCCCCAAATATGTATTGGCACAGTTGGCCGTAATACGGTACAGCCAAGTCGTAAACTGCGCGTCGCTGCGGAAACGTTTGATGCCTCTATGAGCCCGGATATAGGTTTCTTGAACCACATCCCGAGCATCCTCTTCGTTGCTAGTCATCCGGAAAGCCAGCGTGTATGTATCGGCGTACGTTCGCTTCACCAGCTCCTCGAAAGCACGCTGATCGTCGTTCTGGGCTGCCTCAACAAGTTCCGCCCATTCTGTGACTTCCATCGAGATGATTGCCTTTCAAAGAACAAACCTTGCCAGCAAACGGCGAAATCGGTTTAGTGGCGACACGCAACGTTCGATTGATTCTTTCAGGGTATACCCCTCCGACATGAAGCCACACCAAGATAGTTGGGAGATCAGCCACACAATAGCGTTTAGGGCCCTCCTAGCCTGAGAGAAGTGAAGCTACGTTCGCCTTACGACAAAGACATTTTCCAGCTGGCCATACCGGCTCTCGGCACATTGATTGCCGAACCGTTATATGTGCTAGCGGATACAGCAATTGTCGGAAGAATCGGCACAAACGAACTAGCCGGGTTAGCGCTCGCTTCGACCGTTTTGCTGACCGCCCACAGTCTCTGTGTGTTCTTGGCGTACAGCACAACCGCTATTGTTGCGAGGGCGTTAGGGGCGAACAACAGACCTGACGCCGCCCACTACGGCGTGCAGACCCTTTGGCTAGCGACCATTCTCGGCATTGTTTTTGCTCTGGGAATAGCAGCGTCCTCGCGACAACTCCTCCAACTTTTAGGGGCATCGGGAGCAGTCGAAGAGCTCGGACTTCGGTATCTAAGAATTAGTCTCGTAGGTTTTCCGTTTCTGCTATTGAGCCTAGCTGCAGGCGGGTTCTTTAACGGTCGGAAGAACACACGAACCCCGTTGAGAATTGCGCTCATTGCTGCCGTAACCAATCTAGTAATCGAACTGTTGTTGGTAGTTGGTCTTGGATATGGAATCGGGGCATCTGCGTTGAGTACCGTGATAGCCCAAACGGGTGCCGCCATCGCCGCGGTGACCCTAAACCTTCGTTGGGCGTTACCTTTAGTCGATTCGTTTCGACCCACCTGGAATAGCATCGTTGATTTGATGGCGAAAGGTTGGGCCCTCGTACTCCGCACCGCAGCGTTACGAGGTGCGTTGACTCTCTCCACCGCTTTAGCGACGCGGCTCGGCGTTACCGAAGTAGCGGGCCACCAGATTGGGCTGCAAATTTGGTTTACCTATGCGTTAGTGTTGGACGCTGTCGCAATCGCCGGTCAAGCCCTAACCGGTACATTTCTCGGCGCCCAAGCCACCAAAGAAGCCCGGTCCGTTGCCAATCGAATGATCCAGCTCGACCTCGTAGTTGGCGTCGTTGGAATGATCGGTATTTTCTTGCTTCGCCATCAGCTCGCACAACTGTTCACCAATAGCCCAGACGTCATCCAACAAACTTCACTGGTATTGGCTTTTGTGGCGCTTTCTCAACCCATCAATAGTTACGTATTCGCACTCGATGGGGTTCTAATTGGCGCTGGCGACAACAACTATTTGGGCGCTACGATGGTTATTTCGATGCTCGTGTTCGTTGCTGCTTCGGTGTTTGCCGGTCAGGCAGATCTAGGGCTAACGGGAGTATGGATCGCGCTCACCGCTATGATGTTCTCTCGGGCATTCTGGCTTTGGTTCAGATTTAGAACCAACCAGTGGATGAGGGTCTGACCATCTACGGCGTGCTGATTCTCCACAACTACAGCCATCCCTCCAACAATCGCAAACAATACGACATAGTTGTGTTATAACTTATTTAACTACATACTAAAGACTATGAAACTTCGACTTCGACAGTTCGCGGCCCTTCTCGTGGTCGGGTTGGTCGCCTCATCATGTAGCGGATCAGCAGATTCCGAAGCATCAGGATCTTCAACAGACGAACCAACTCCGACGACGACTGCCGAAGCGGCACCCGATCTGCCCGGTGACGGCGAAATCATCTACGCAAGCAGCGACGCCATGTGCACCTCACGGGTCGACGGGAAAAATCTCGAAGACAAAGTCGCGTGCCCAGAAGGAGCCAGCAACTACTGGTTTCTTTCTGACCAGACACTCGTGGTCGACGTCTCGAAGTTTGACCAAGAAGACGAAGTCGATATTCGCATGGAATCTTCTTTCGGAGTCAAAATCCGATGGTCAAAGGTCAACGGGTTCAAGGCAACCAATCAGATCGGCCAAGACGACTACACCGCAGCGTTCGAAGAGTTCTTTAGGCTCGAAGGTGACTACCTCGTCATCAGCACCGACCTTTGCGCCATGCACCCAAAGATCGAGCGAACCGAGAGCTACTATCCCGGGTCTTATCATTTCACCTACCTTGAACTTTCACTCGAATACGAGACGACCGTAGAGACTACCGAAGGCAACGGATTCGTTCTTGAGTCCACGGAACCTTCACTCTTCCACACGATGGCGACCAATACACTCGAATCAAGTGTCGACGAGCAGTGGAACCAGTCCATCTACGATCACATCCATAATCTAGCCGACGGCTGTACCCCCGAAATCGAGACAACAAAACCAACGATTCCGTCCGAACCAAATACCGGCTACGTGGGTCGACCCGACGCCTAGCCGACCAGCCGCCGATTGACCGAGTGAACTGGTTCAAAGCGGTCCCTTCAGATACCAAGGCCGCAGTCTGCTAGTGTTCAAAAATAGCTTCACTAGGAACGCCCTCAACATCGTCAACCGCCGCCCGACTAATCCACGTTTCACCGGTCTTAGCACCACTAGTTTTCTCGATTCTCGGACTCGTCTGTGTTGCGTTGGCGCTCCTCGGAGCACTACATACGTGGCTGGTTCTCGCTGTCGTCGTCCCGTTCGTCTGGTTCAGCGGAACGACCCTGCTGGCCGCAACACCAGGAGAGCTAGAACGAGAGACCGCCACCTTCGACCTCCTGGCCATATTGTTCGCCCTGACTTGGGTGGCCGTCAACACGTTTTTCACTGCTCAGCATCTATTCGTTGAACGAGACCCAGGTTTTTATGCCAACGGCGCAGTCTGGTTTATCGAGAATCACGACTTCAACTTTGGGTTCGAACTCCCACTAAACCTGACAGCGATCGACTCAGCTGGGTTCAACCAAGGAACCAACGGCCAGCATCTTCAAGGAAGCCACACGTTCCCGGCAACCCTTGGCTTTATCGGTCGATTCACCGGCCTGGAAGGAATGTTTCGAGCCACACCCGTATTTGGGGGGCTTGCCCTGCTCGCCGTTTACAGCCTCGCTCGACAGGCCTGCCAGGCTAAGTGGGCGTTCCTGTCGGCCGCCACGTTAAGTGTCGTTCTGCCTTTCATTTACTTTTCACGCGACGCATACACCGAACCGATGACGGTTATGGCGACCTTCACTGGGGTCAGCTTGCTTGCAACCGCATATCGCTGCAACGCCAATCGATCCATGTGGTTTCTTGCCGGCGCCGCCCTGGCAGCTGCCATTGCGTTACGCATCGACGGACTGCTCGTCATCGCTCCGATCGTGGGAGCGTTGGCCATCATGAAGGCCAACATTTCTTGGAGTAAGCTCGCTGCTTTTTCGTTGCCGGCACTGGCTGGCACATTCGTCCTTTGGTATGACGTCTCGCAAAAGTCTCCGCTTTACTACTCATCCCACAGCCGCCAGATCCATGGACTACTTCTATTTGGAGTAGCCGCCATTGCGGTCGGCGGAGTCTTGGTTATCGATAGTAGACGATCCAGATATTTTGTTCGTCTCCTCCAACGACTACAACAAACCACAAGCGACTATGCCATCGCCGCTGGCGTGGCGGCTGTTTGTATCCTGCTTGCGTCGCGGCCGTTGTGGTACACCCAATGGGGACCGAGCATCGACCCTACTCTCGAAGGCAGTCGACGACTGTACGGCGAAGTTACGGTCGACTGGCTCGTGATCTACATGGGTCCAGTCGTCGTTGCCTTGGCAGCCGTTGGGTTCACCAGGATAACAATCCGACTCTTCCGCGGATCGCAACTCGAACTTCTCCCCTGGTTCGTGACGTTCGTAGCAACCTCAACGTTGTACTTGAACTTCCCCAATATCACCCCAGATCACATATGGGCATCTCGCCGATTCCTACCGGTTATATTCCCATCACTTGTCATCTTCGCCGGAGTAGCTTTGGATCTTCTTGAACAGAAATTCGTTTATACTGAGTCGACGCCTCGACTCACATCTAACTTTGTGGTCGCAGTTCTGGCCGTTGTTGTCTTTCCCGCTGGGTTGTCCCGCCCTTTCATCGCAGTACCGAACCACGAAAATCTGGCGTCGGTCAGGCAAGTCTGCGCCGAACTCGACCAACACCCAGACCCAGTCGTCGTCTGGTACGAAAGAAGCAGTTTGTATCTGACGCTGCCTACGAGAACTGTATGCAAACATGAATCGGCAACATTCCGCCTGACGCCTAGCCAAGAAGTTCTAGCAGAGATGATGGACGGGTTCGACAATGAGAACCGAACCGCCATTGTCGCCGTCCTCGAATCGGAGCTCGATCGTGTGGACGGCTGGGAATCCAACAGGTTCACTGCCGTCGCCGACATCGAGATAGTTGACCTCGAGAAGACGTATTCGAATCGGCCAGTGAAGCATTCACTCTTAGAGATCCAGGTGATGTTCGCCCAAATAATGCCTGATGGGACGCTCAAGCCGATCTAGACATACTCTTCACTGGGGGGTTGCGCCCGGAGATCGATGTAGTCAGTCGAAGCGACTGAATCAGATAGTTCTAACTTTCGTACCCGTTCGAGCACTTGTTGAGAAACGGCCCGGTGCGAGGCTATCAAGTCGCCGACTACTGCCAACACAACTGTTTGAAAGCCAGCGATCGTCAACGTAGAACCGACAATAATGGACTGAAGATGCCCGTCCGTGCTGCCCGTAGCCGCCCAGTCTTTGATGAACGGAACGAACGATATGGCGGCACAAACAAACAGCACGGCAGACATGGCGCTGAAGAACTTCAACGGTTGGTAGGCGGCAAATACTCGTAGGATCGTCAACGCGTTCCGTCGTACATACCCCCACATCGAACCAACCAGACGGGACTCTCGCGTCGCCAGATTCGATCGAACCGGAGCCGACTCTATAGCGGCGTTCGTCCGACCCGCCTGAATAATTGATTCGATGGTATAGGTGTAGGGGTTGATAACGACCAGCCTTAACATCGCGTCACGGCTGTAAGCCCGAAACCCCGAGGTCACGTCGGCCACGTCGGTGCCCGACGCTTGCCGCACCACCCAGCTGCCCAACAATTGCAGCCGGATTTTCAACCAAGAAAACTCAGCACTGTGTCGAACATCCCTATCACCGACCACAATGTCTGCCTTGCCGGCCAGAAGTGGAGCCACTAGGCCCGGAATGGCGGCGGCCTCGTACTGGTTATCGGCGTCGGTGTTGACGACAACGTCGGCCCCCAGTTTGAGGCAGGCATCGAGACCCGATTGGAATGCGCTCGCCAGCCCCCTATTTTGTGGCAACCTGACGATGTGATCGACACCGTTTTCGAGTGCAACATCGACTGTTCGATCGGTTGACCCGTCGTCCACGACCAACCATTCAACTGAGTCAAACCCTTCGACGAATCTTGGAAGATCAGCCAACATTGCGGGCAACTGATCCTGTTCGTTCAGGCACGGGATCTGGATAAGAAGCTTCACTAAACGGGCCCCCTGGAGCGCTGCGTCAGACACTATCAGGGTCGGAACATCACCCGCTGGATAGTGCGAAAATAGGCTCTCCAGGCGTTAGCAGTTGCCTACAAAATTTGACTTAGGAACTGCTGCGCCCGAGGCTCATCAGGTGTTGTGAAAAAGTGCTCAGGGTCGCCCACTTCGACTATCTCACCTGCGTCCATAAACACGACCCGATCGGCGACTTGACGGGCAAAGCCCATCTCGTGAGTTACTACAACCATCGTCATTCCACTACGAGCCAGGTCGGTCATAACTTCCAACACTTCGCTAATCATTTCAGGGTCGAGGGCAGACGTTGGTTCATCGAACAACATCACGTTCAGTTCCATAGCCAACGACCGGGCAATTGCGACTCGCTGTTGCTGACCGCCAGAGAGCTGCCCCGGATGTTTCAAGGCCTGGTCAGGAATCTTAACTCGTTCGAGTAGTTCCATAGCCTTCGCCTCGGCAACTTTTCGACTTTGTTTCCGAACGAGGCGAGGGCTGAGCGTAATGTTGTCGAGAACTGTCAGATGCGGGTAGAGGTTGAAGCTTTGAAACACCATGTTGGTATTACGTCGAACCTGAAGAATTTTTTTCACATCGTCAGACAACTCGACGCCGTCCACAACGATAGTTCCCTCGTCGTGGACTTCGAGCCGATTGATACAGCGAATTAGCGTGGACTTACCCGAGCCTGACGGCCCGATTACTACTACTACCAAACGATGGACATCGTCAACGAGACACTGTCGTCATCGGGCTTCGACGATATCGCCGCCAAACCAAAGATCGCCAAAACCGGATTGACCTGTGACTTTCTGCTCCACTCATCGGCGGGACAGCCCTACTACGTCGACATAGCCGGCGCGTTTACCACGATCAGACCGGGCCTACTTCGCAGCGAAGCTATATGGAAAATGCTGGGGCGAGCCAGCATTCTTAGAGCCCAGATTCCGGACGCCCGATTGCTAGTACTGACGTCGGCGCTACCGAAGCCAGGCAGCTCACTCGACAAAACAATTCGCGCCGTCGGCCCCGAAGAACTGTTTGATGTCTTAGCGCTCTACGACGCTGACACTAAAACTACGTTGCGGAGCTACGCCGAAGATGTTGCCGACGCGGCACCCGGTTATTGGTCGATCTAAAAGTGATTAGAGTATGATTCACTATGACGTGTTGGTCTCGGCGGTTGAGTCGGCTTTTGAAGTGACCGGAGCTTCGTTAGCCGAATGGCCAAACCCCCACGAAAAAAGTTTACCAACTTACGAAGCGTACTCGCGACTTACTAACCCCGACCGGTGGCTACTTCTTGACGCTCGCGTTGATACTTGGATCGAGGCTCTTGTTCAGCTAGAAATTGCGACCGTCGATCACAGAACGGTAGTTGAATGGGAAGAACCTCCAGGGCCAACCCTGTACCAGATCGACCGAGTAACACCTCGTTCCGTTGGGGCGTTGCCTCTCACGTTGGCCCGGTCCAGTATCGGTGGGGTCTCTGGCGCTGCGTAGCGATTGGTGTTAGTGATCCAGCAATTTTGTGTGGCGTTTTCCGACCTGTGGATGTGATGCTTGCGACGAAGGTTAGCGTACGAACTAGAACAACTCGACGAGTGGCTCCTTGGCATTGTATCCGGCCTGTACCGACGGCTCTCCAAACGCAACCGTTCCATTGTCGTCCATGCCGAGGACGGGTGGTCTGGACGGAACCTCCGCCGGCGAGACAACGTCACGTCTATCTTACAAACCCCGAAAGGGTAGGATGAGTTACGCGGAGTTTCGTGGTTGTCTGGACCATCAAGCTTAGACCCGCACAACTGGGCACGACATGCGAGCGGCAAAGTACCATCGTGGCGCACGTTCCGCATTGAACGGGTCGCTATGGCCCACCGACTACAAGGCCTTCACCGTCACGTGGTCGAACGCATACGAACTGACCACAAGATGCCGTCTTCGGTGTTTCGACGGGGTCCGTTCTCGGCAGAGAAAAAGTCGTCGGATAGCAGCGGGTCGTACACAAAGTTATCAAATTTTAGGTAGCGATTCGAATTTACATGTATTTTTGAAGTGTCGGTTCAGAAATACATGCAAGAGCCGTGCACATAGATACGCCAGAGTAAAGCTCTGGAATATAAGACGACCTATTCGACTTCGCAGATGCCTCAACGTTTACCGCTCAACTATGTCGACTACCGAAGCTCTTTGCTCGCTTCGAAAGCACCTTTGGATTGAGCTAGCTGCCCGGTTTTCCCTACGCGTTAGTTGGGAGATGTTCAGCGGGTCGACGGCCATCGAGATAAATCGTATAGTAGTGTTACGATAAAACATATAGTTGGTTCAGGATAAATAGAATAACGCACGGGTTGAGTCCCCGGGGAGGGTCCATGTCTCGCTACATGTCAAGAATCGTTGACCACGAGCTTACGGAACGTCTTGGCCGGGCTGGGGCCGTTGTTATAGAGGGACCCAAAGCCTGCGGCAAGACCGAGACCGCACGCCAGGTAGCCAACAGCGAAGTTCTTCTAGATATGGACGACAACGCTCAAAAAGCTCGTCTTGTTCCGAGCTTACTTCTTGAAGGGACAACGCCTCGCCTATTGGACGAGTATCAACTTGAGCCCGCATTATGGAACGCTGTGCGTCGAGAGATAGACAACCGGGGTGAAGACGGTCAGTTCGTTCTGACTGGCTCGGCATCTCCACCCGAGGATGTTAACCGACACAGCGGGGCTGGCCGGTTCAGTTTTCTTCGGATGCGCCCGATGTCAATGTTTGAATCGGCGTCATCAACCGGAAAGGTGTCCCTCAACAGTCTCCTTGATGGGAATACCGAGCAAGCCGCTGCAAGCTCGGTGTCAATTCCAGATCTTGCCGAGGTTGTAGTCAGAGGTGGGTGGCCACTGCAACAGAAACGTTTGTCCGCCGATGCACACAAGGCGTCGAAAGACTACCTGAAGCAGGTTGTAGAAACCGATGTCAGCGCTGTTAGCGACATCCGAGACCCCACCAAGTTCGAGAAGTTGATTCGGGCAATAGCTCGAAACACTGCGACCGACCGCTCACCGACCAGACTCGGGCGAGAGGTTGGAGGCCCCGATTCCCCATTGCATGTAAACACCGTAAACGCATGGATCGAGGCACTCAAACGTATCTGGATTTTAGAGGAACAGCCGGGATGGGGGTCGCATCTTCGTTCCAACATTCAGACTATTCAACGACCACGTCGGCACCTTGTTTGCCCATCATTGGCGACTGCCGCACTTGATGCGTCCGCGCCGAAGTTGCTGGAAGATCTCAAGACGTTTGGATTCGTCTTCGAATCATTAGTCATCCGGGATCTCCGCATTTACAGCCAGAGCGTAGACGGCAAGATTGAGCATTACCGCGATAAGGCAGGCCTTGAAGTCGACGCGATAGTAACTGCCGGTGACGGCAGGTGGGCGGCCTTTGAAGTGATGCTGGGCTCGGCCCCGGCGACTGTCGACGCTGCAGCGAACAATCTAGTCCGGTTTAAGGAGAAAGTCGACACGAAAAGCGTCGCCGACCCATCAGCCCTGGTGGTGATTACCGGTCATGGCATCTCGTATCGCCGAGATGATGGGGTTCACGTTGTCTCCATTTCAACACTTGGCCCTTAGGCGTTCTGAGCGACCATTTGACCGTTCCAGAGTACGGTTAGGAAACGAAGCTCCCTTAAGAACGACATCGGCCTAGAGACCGAAGCGGAGGTTACGGACTACTCGAGGCCTTGTAGCCGGTGGCGACGATCATTCGATCCCAGGCTTCGGGTTCTCCCGTGTAGTGGACGTCGCCGGCCGTGATTCCTGATTCCCAGGTGGCTTCTCCAGCAGCCCAACGATCCATAAAGTCGCCGCTGGCATGAACGACAACCGACGGGTTGGGCTCTGACCCTTCCCGCTGGTGAAGCTCGC
>CAZKEM010000083.1:0-27926 GCA_964551835.1 uncultured Acidimicrobiaceae bacterium
TGGTAGACGTGTCTCTCCTTCCCGAGCCGGCCGAACTCTATCCGGACTGCAACTGCGGAGATTGGAACGGCGTTTGTGGTCACGCCTCAGCGTTGCTCTACGAAGTAGCTAACTTGGTGGAGCTAGACCCGTTCGTTTTGACCACCATACGTGGTCGGGGCCGTTACGAACTTAAAGAGGCTGTCGAGGCAGCTCGCTCGGACCCCCGGAGTCAGGTCAGCGCCTCGGCCGCTTCAGGGTATCCGCGGGGCGAAGACCCTGGTGTTTCAGCTGCGTCCGCCTACCGACGAGAAACAGGTGAACTTCCAGGAGCTCGTAGACTTCCTTTGTATATTGGTGAACCGTTGTCAATCACAGTGCCGCCACCGGTGGATTCAGGCCTAGATGCTGAGAGTATTTATCGGCTTGTGAATGCTGCCAGCGAACGGGCCCGTCTGTTGTTGTACGACGAACTTCCTCCACGAGACGGTTGAGCGGCCTCATCTAACTGTAACAATCGGACGGAAACCTCATTACCGGTTAGCAACGTCGAAGTGGTATGAAACGATTTGCGCTATTTCTTGGTTTGGCATCGGGCTTAACGATTCTGAGCCTCGGCTTGGCGGCGACGCCAGCTCAAGCATGCACGATCCTCCTTCCATATTCGCCAGACGTTGAACTGTTTGAATCAGGAGACTTCAACAATGAAGGCAGCGGATTAGATCGAGACTTCCACAAGGACCATCCACCGGAGGACGAAGCCCCAAAGATTCTTGGGGTGCGTCGAATCGAAATAGTAGCCACCGTCGACCCTATAGTCATATCCGAAGGGCAACCATCTGAAGGTCTTCTCTCGGTCGCTGTTAGTCGGGGGTCGGTTGCTGTCGTGACCGACCACTGGGGCCAGTCGACTGGCGAACTTGCGCCCTACACCTTTTCGCCTCAGAAGTGGGCGCCATACGACAGTCCCTGCGTGTATTTCGACCCGCCAAACCATGATTTGGGACGAGTTTGGTATGAGGCAGTGACGCCGGACGGAACGCTAGAAGTTCACGCCGCCGATACCGAAGTTTCGAAGACCATTTTGGATTCTGGGTTTGGTGAGCGGACGTCGGTCGACCGTGACCAGGCAGCAGAGGATCTGCTCCTTGCAGAGATCCAAGCCGAACACGACCGTCTAGTCGATGCTGAAAGAGGTCCTCTCACCCAGCCGAAGTCGAACCGGATTGTGTGGATAGCTCTGACCGTTGGAACAGTCGTAGCGGTCGCTGCCGTCGTGGTTTACGTTCGCCGTAAGCGAGCTCGCCCACAGGCAAATCTGAATTAGTAACTGCGTCGGGAGACGTCTACTTGGGGAGGCGAATCGTAACTTTGGTCCCGGCATTTCGGTTGGTCGAAATCGTCAAACCGTATTCGGGGCCGAACTGCGACCGCAGCCTCGCATCGACAGCCAGAATCCCGACATGGGGGGTCGAACTTGTTCCCGCTAGTGCTCGTTGAAGCTGGTCAGGGTCGGTTCCGACACCGTCGTCTTCGACATGGATAAGAATTTCTGGTCCGGTGTTCTCGGCAATAATGGAAATTCGGCCCCGTCCTGGACGTTTTTCCAAACCGTGCCGGAAGGCGTTCTCGACCAGAGGCTGGAGGGTTAAATACGGCACCTCAACCGGCAGACCTTCTGGGCATATCTGAAGGCGGACCTCGTAGCGGTCTTCGAAGCGGGCTTGTTCAAGTTCTATATATTGCTCTACGAGTTGTAGCTCTTCAGCTACCGAGGTCAGCTCAGTTTGAGTACGAAAGTTGGATCGGAGAAATGCTGCCATGGTGGCCACCAACGATCGAGCCCGGTCAGGGTCGGTGCGAATCAGCCCGGCGATAGCGGTCAACGCGTTGTGAATAAAGTGGGGAGAGATCTGAGCCCGTAGTGAACGGAGTTCCGCCTCGGCCGCGTACGCTTTGGCTTGTTCGATTTCGGCTAGTTCTAACTGGTTCGATACGATCATGGCAAACTCGGTTAGTTCATCGATGCGGCTATCGGTGCCTTCTCTTGGCATCACGTGAAGTGTTCCTCGCGGTACTCCGTCGGTGGTCAGCACCGCAACGGCGACTTCAACTTGTTCTCCGTCGACCGAAGCCTGGTACAGGGTTGGTCGTTTGGTCCGTCTGCGGTCCAAGACCGCGGTGGCCTGAATAGTAGCTGCGATCGCCAAGCCAGGTCTGTCGCCAGCCGTCGCCAAAACAACATCGTGTTCGGTGACCACCACTGCGTGTGCGTTCAGGACCTCCATCGCAGCGCTGGCAATTTCGTTAGCCGACTGTTGATCGAACCCTCGACGAATACTTCGAGCCACGCGACTAATAATTTTGAGCAGTTCAAGATTTTCACCTCGTTCGACAGACTCGGGTCGGCGGGACTTTCGCCAACGAGAAGGTTTTCGGCTCATGAGACGGGCTCCGCTTCTGTAATCGATGACCGGCGATCTGGCACATGCATCAACGCAAACTTGTAACCGATTGACGCCACTCGATCACTGTCCCTACGAGACACGATAATGGCTGCTGCGAAAGCGGCAGGAGCAGTCCATATCGCCGGAATTTCGACGATTGCGCGGAGCCATTCACTCGCTAACAGACCGGAAAGCGACAATGCAACGGCTGCGGTATTTAGGAAGGCACCGACAATGACGGCTGCATACGCACCTCGGCTAGTCAACCCCGTCCACCAGATTCCGAGAACGAGCAAGGGACAAATAGACGAAGCGGAAAATGAGGTCGACCAGCTGATGAGAACGGCGATGTCGACCGGTTGGACCGCAATCCCCGCGACTATTGCGGCCAGAGAACCTCCCCAGACTGCGCGTCTGAACTGAGGAATGCCAGCTCCCAGAATATCGTGGCTGACCGCCCCCGCCATCGTTATCAATATGCCTGAGGCGGTGGAAAGAAAAGCGGCGGTTGCGCCGGCGGCTACGACAGCTCCGAGTAGCTCACCGTTCTGACCATCCAGAAGACTGTTTCCGACGGCGATCGTTGCGGCGTCGGTTGCCCCGTTGCTCAGTAACCCGGGCGCCAGAAGCCTTCCCGTGGCCGCGATTGCAGGAAGCATTGCGTAATACGGCATGATCAGTGCGATTGCCCATAGGTTCGTTCGGCGTGCGGCCGTGCCAGTCGGGTTGGTATAGAACCGGATGACTATGTGAGGTAACCCGATAACTCCGAGCAGGTTCGCGATGAAAATAGCCAACGATCGATATGAGGTAGGTCCGGCGTTTGGTTCATCGATTCTCGGGGTTTGAGACCACTGTTGACCTGACAAATTGGGGATGCCTTCAGCGTGAGCAATCGCAGCTCCCGCTGGCCAATCGATTGTGGTACCTGTGCCGACTTCGTACACTCCGGGCTTGAATTCGATGAGACCTGAAATAGCATTTCCATCCATGGCGCCGTCCACTGTGCCCGCGGTTGGTTCTTTAACTTCGATGTTGATAGTTTCCGGGTAGTTCACGGTGGTGTCTTCGACGAAGATAAGGTTCTCTTCGAGGGTCAATCGGTCGATGTCGTCAGAGGTCCACATGGCAGAAATGACCGTAAACGGTACGAGTATCCCAAGGAAAATAAGAAAAAACTGGAAGCCTTGGACGAATGTGATACCACGCATACCCCCGGCGCTCAAATTGACTCCTACCACGACTCCGACTGAAACTACGCCGACCCAGTAGGGTGCGCCCGTCAGTTCGCGAACGACGGTGCCGGCGCCTTTCAACTGGCCAAGCATGTACAGAAAGCTGATGACTATGACGGCTCCAGCGACGACGGGCCTAATCGAAGGAGAATCTAGGCGGCCCTCTACGAATTCGGGGATGGTGTACGATCCGAACCTTCGTACAGGCGCTGCTACAAAAAGAGACAGTAGCAGGAACCCAATTCCCCAACCGTATAAGGCCCACAACATATCGGCGCCGTAGAGCAGAAGTAGGGCTGGTGCCCCGAGAAAGCTGGCGGCCGACAATGCTTCGCCACAAACCGCGAACGCATTCCAAACCGGATGTACCGCCCTTGACGCAACATAAAAGTTCGATGTTGTTCGAGCAAACCGTAGGCCGGTGACTCCCAGAATCGACGTCAGTAATGCGACCAGGCAAATGGCGACGGTTTGTGTCATTCGTGGTCCTTGGACCAGGTGTCATCGATGCGAACAGCGAGGCGTTCGTGCAGAAATGCACTGACGACGATGCTGCTCAGAGCGATCGGACCCGGTGCTAACCAAGCAAAAGGGATCGATCCGATCGGTTGCCAAGCCCCGACCGATGGCCAAATTGAAAACAACATCAACAGAGATATTCCGACGAGAACTTGTACGACGGCGATCGAGATTCCAATTAGACGGTGTCGGCGCATCAGATCAAGTACTTCTGAGTTGTCGACGGTGTGACCTCGAACATGGCTACCATAGGCCCGCTGACGGTCGTGTCTGCGGGCGGCGGCCGTCGCAGGGTGGAGAACCAAGCGTTTCTCGGGAACCGTCGGATCTTCCATATCGCCAAGTCCTAACCGAAGAATAGATTCTGTTACTAGCATGTGTGACTTTAGCCTGGTATGACTTAAGATGTGTCAAATTTTAGGGTTCTTGTAGTTGACGACGAAAAGCATGCTCGCGACGACCTCGCGTGGTTGCTTCAACAGGTCGAACCTGTAGCCGAAGTTCTGTTGGCATCGTCTGGAACTGAAGCGCTTCGTTTATTGAACGGTCCGGACAAGATTGACGCCGTGTTTCTCGATGTTCAAATGCCAAACTTCACCGGCATGGATTTCCTTCGAGTTCTCGACAATTATGAGGATTCTCCGGCAGTCGTGTTGGTTACCGCCTTTGACGAATACGCGGTCGAAGCGTTTTCCTTTGACGTGTGCGACTATCTTGTCAAACCGGTCGAACAAGCGAGACTGGCCGAGGCTGTTCGTCGCATAGGGGCTAGGAGTTCCAATGCACGCGAGCGCGAAGCTGGGGTACCAGCCAAAGATGATAAAGGTCTGATGCCGTATCTAACTGGCAAACTTGGGTCGGTGCCTTTTCGGGTTGAACGAAACGATGTACTGTTGGTCCAAGCTGCCGGTGACTATATAGAGGTCGTGACCAATGAGAAGTCGTTTCTTGTTCGGGAGTCAATCTCAACCTTGACGAGCGCCTGGTCGGCGCATGGTTTTGTGCGAATCCATAGGTCGTATTTGGTCCGGCTCGATGCTGTAACCGAGGTATGTCGGGTCGATTCGAACCGGACCTTAAAGATCGCAGGCCGTGAACTTCCCATAAGTCGACGGTATAGCCGCTTGTTGCAGAGCCTGTAGGTCACCAATCTGACACATAATAAACCCCCGCCCTTGCCGTTAAGCGGCAAGATAGACCGTTAAGCGGTAAAACTGGGCCAAATATTGACGTTCGCAAACCAGCTAAACGCAAATGAGGAATCTGTGTGGCGCTCGACACGCTGGGCGCGGTACGTTGGGTTAACGAGAACGGGGGGGAACCGGATTGAATGATCCAAGCGACTTAGAATCTTCGGATGGCCAAGCCCATCTATCCGCAACTGTGGGCGATGGCGCCACTCAAGACCGACAGGACAAGACCAGTTCGGCTATTGGTGATGCCCGCGGCATCGATACCGCAGCAGAACTTGAACGCATAGCCGAAGAGGAGCGAGCGGCCAAAGAAGCAGAAGCGATTAATGACGAGGTGCTCGAGCCGTCGATGCTCACCAAATACTTCGACCGCCTCCACCCGCTTGGATGGGTCGCCGTCGGATTCGGAATTGTGGGGATCATCGCCACAGCCATCGGAACCGACATGCTGATCGGACGCATGTCTCCTATCTTATGGTTACTGATTCTCTTCGTCATCGTTGGAGCTGCGATACCCAAATTCTTTCACGCCATTCGGTTGGGTATCGAGACGATCTCTGATCTAGCCGGAGGCCTCGCCAAGATGTTGGTATGGGTCATCTTCGTCCTGCAGTTTGTCAACGTGGTTACTCGCTACACGAACGATTGGTTCGAACGAGACATTCTTTTCGCTCAGGTCGAGAGTGCGGCTCGAGTGGGGTTTGCGCTGTTATTCCTTCTCGGCGCTGCCTACGGCGTCAAGGCGCAGGTCAACCCACGCATTGACTTTTGGTGGGCCGATTTCTCCAAACGTAAGAAGGCGTGGCTCGACTTTACGTTGCATACGTTCTTCTTTCTGCCATTTTTGGTCCTCGGAGTGCGAATCCTTATTCCATTCGCAGCCCGGTCCTTGGGTCAAAATCCCGTAAGTGGTGCTTGGCCTAATGGTGCAGAGGTTTGGCGATCCTGGAACGGCCCTGAATCGGCGGGTGGTCTCCCACTCGGCCCCATCAAAGCGTTTCTTCTGGTCGGGTTCGTACTTTGGGCCGCTCAGATAGTTGCAGAAATAATCAAGTCTGGCTACGTGCTAGCTGGCCGTGATGACTTCGGAGACGTAAAGGTCACCGACGTTCCAATGCGAGTCGAATAGGAGCCACACAACATGTACCTAATTGCAGCTCAGACCGTCCAGATACTTGGACTCGACCTAGGTGTCTTTCTCGGCCTGATGATGTTCGTCGTCTTTATGGGCCTCATTCTCACCGGCTATAACGTAGCGTATTGCTTCGCTTCGGTAGCTATTGGCTTTGCCTTCCTCGCCGACCTTCTCAACGTCATCAGCGCTGATACCTTCGACCCCGCTAGGATCGCTGGTCAGTTGCCGCTGAATTGGTCGACGTCAATGCGAGATCAAACCCTGCTGGCGGTCCCCCTATTTGTGTTAATGGGCGCCATTCTCGAACGTTCGGGTTTGGCGGAACGGCTCCTAAATGCGTTCGGACTTCTGATGGGCTCATTGCGGGGTGGCGTGGCAGCGGCGGTAATTATCGTCGGCACCTTGCTTGCGGCAGCTACCGGCGTGGTAGCGGCGACCGTAATTGTGATGGGACTGCTGTCGCTTCCAGCGATGTTGAAGCTCAAATACGACCACCAGCTAGCGACCGGAGCGATTGTCGCATCGGGCACCCTGGCTCAGCTGCTGCCTCCGAGTATCGTCTTGATTCTACTTTCGGCCGAACTGGGAGCCCCGATCATCGGCCTCTTCGCCGGAGCCCTCCTGCCAGGCCTACTGCTCGCGTTCATGTACATTATGTACGTTCTGATTGTCGCTTGGGTCCGTAGAGATGCTGCACCAGCGATGCCGGCGGACCAGCGCCACCTGCCTGGAAGCCCCAGCCCACAGACGGCCGCAATACTGTCCGGTCTTCTTGGCTTTATGGTCTTCTTGGCGACGTTACTCGTCAATATCCAGACAGCATTGATCGCCACGTTCTTGATCATCGTAGTTTCGTTTGCCCTGATCACTGTGTTCGGTATGGTCATCGCCGAAGTGCTTATATCCATCGTGCCGGTTGTCACCTTGATCATGGGTGTTCTCCTTGCGATCTTCCAGGGAGTAGCGACACCGTCAGAGTCCGGTTCCGTCGGTGTCTTCGGAGCGTTATTGCTAGCATGTTTCAACTACATATTCGATCGACTGCTCGCCAGCGACGGTGCGACGCATGTAAACCCTAGTTGGAAGCTGGATTGGACGACTCTGAAGGCAGCGGCAACCTCGACTGCCAACATCACCATTTTGGTTATGACCCTGTTGTTCGCTTCCCTGTTCTTCCGTCTACTGTTCTCGGAACTCGGTGGGACGACTCAGGTAGGGTCCTGGCTTGGAGATATTCCCGGAGGTAAATGGGGCTTCGTCGCAGTAGCGATGGTCGCCGTGTTCCTGCTTGGAATCAACCTCGAGTTCTTAGAGATCACCTACATTGTCGTGCCGATCTTCGTCCCGGCAATGGCGGCGCTGAACTTCACGCCGCAGGACCTGATTTGGTTCGCAGTCCTGATGGCGGTGAATCTAAACATGGCGTTCATATCGCCGCCAGTCGGATTCTCCCTCTTCTATCTTCAGTCGGTCGCACCGCCCGAAGTTAAGACAGCATCGATTCACAAGGGCGCACTTCCATTCATGGGACTGCAACTTGTTGCACTCGGTTTACTCGCTGTATTTCCGCAGATAACCCACTTTTCATACTGTTACTTCAATTCCGATGGAGCGCCGGAGCAATTCTGCGCCCCGTATGGAACCGCTAGCACCATCTTCACGGCTACTATAGGAAGTGCGATATTGCTGCTAGTGGTCTTTGGTCTGGTCCGTGGGATCCAGGCAAAAGGACAGAGGCAACTGACGGTCTAGTCGCCAAGTCTTCGGGCTTGTCGACCGGAAAGTAGCAATGTTCAAATGGACAGGGAAGATATCCGTAATAAAAACAGCACCGATAATTCAAGTGCCGGAGGGGAAAATTAATGTCAATGGAAAATGAAAGTTCAGAGACCGAGGAAGGTCTAGAGACAACTAGTCGACGGAATTTCTTGGGCAAAGCTGGCGTGGGAGTGGCCGGGTTCGCAGCCGCTGGCACCATTCTCGCCGCATGTTCGACAAGTGGTACAGATAGCGGTAACGACGATAACGACGGTACCAGCGGTACCGGCGGCGGTACCAGCGACACTGGTGAAGAAGTCAATACCGAGAACGTTCAGCTCGAATGGCGAATGGCTACAAGCTGGCCAACATCATTGGTTACGCTCTATGGTGCGGCCGAATTGTTCTCGGAACGGCTACTTAAGCTCACCGACGGTGAATTCTACATCAAGCCGTCTTCAGCGGGTGATATTGTGCCTGGGAACCAAGTGCTCCCGGCAGTACGCGACGGTGGTGCTGAAGCTGGCCATACAGCGTCTTACTACTACACGGACTTGTCTACAACTCAGCAATTCGGTACAGCCGTACCTTTTGGTCTCACGCAGCGTCAGCACTACGCTTGGCTCTACCAGGGCGGCGGCCTCGAGGCGTTGAACCAGTTCTATGCTGAAGAGTACAACGTCATCACCTTCCCTTGCGGTGGAACAGGCACCCAAATGGGTGGTTGGTTCACCAAAGAAATCAACACCGTTGACGACCTCCAAGGTCTGAAGATCCGTGTACCAGGTATCCTCGTCGGAAGGGTCTTTACGGCCCTTGGCGCCGAACAGGTCGATATCAGTGGTGGTGAAATTATTCAACAGATCCAGAACGGTGGTATTGATGCTGCCGAGTTCGTCGGCCCAACCGACGACTTGACCCTTGGTCTTGATGAGCTTGGATCGGACCTGTACTACTACCATCCAGGTTGGTGGGAGCCAGGCACGACCCTCGAGATTCAAATTAACTTGGACCTGTGGAATGAACTTTCACCACAATATCAAGCGGCGGTTCAGTCGGCTGCGGCGGAAGCAAACCTGCTTACATTGGCCAAATACGACGTTCTCAACTCTGATGACTTCATCGAGGTTGAGAAATTCGCTCAAGTTCGCGAATTCTCTCCTGAACTGATGAAAGCGTTCAAGGAAAAGACTGACGAGGTCCTCAATGAGGAAGCCGAAAATAATGCGAAGTTCAAAGAAATTCTTGAACCGTACCGTGAATATCAGGCCAAAGTGTCGAAGTGGCACGCAACGGCCGAGCTTTCTTACCTAACCCAGCAGGCGCAGGCATAGGGTATTTGTAAGCTCTCTCCTTTGAAGTACGGGCCAGCTCCTAACGGAGCTGGCCCGTACTGGTTTTAGTTACCGTCAACGTCCGTTCACCGAGGACCGGGCAATGAGTCAGGCCTAGCGAGTCGATCGGCGAGAAGACTAACACTCCACCGAACGATACTTACCAGCGTTTGTGTTGTCGTTACAAGTGCGAATAATGAAATAGAGAAAGTCGATCATGTCGCGATGCACACCCAGGGGATCTCGGCACTGCATATTTAACGCCTTCAATAAGTCGAGGTATGCCTCGCTTGTCTGAGGGCCCCAATCGCCGTCAACCGAGACCGATTGTGGGAGCAGCAGATCACAAGATCGTTGGACCAGCACTGTGTCCGACCGCTTAGATTTCGAAATGACAGTCACGGGAAGCCGGTTATCGAAATGGATATGGTCGCGGTGGGCTGCATTGTAGTCGGCGGTTAGAACCGTCCCGAAGAACCTGCGCAGGCTCGCCCACAGCGCAAGGTAATGGCGTTGGTCTTTGAGGGTCCCTGTGGGCGAAAAATTGCAATCGATTACCGAGCCGTTGGTGAAGGTCACCGCGCAAAGATCTAGACCTCTAGCTCGGTTGTGGGCCCAAGAGTACCGATGGCACGCCTTGGTGCCGACGTCCACCCAGTCTTTAACGACCATCTTGTCGGCCCCAAGGTTAAACAGGTACGAAGCGGAATTTCCCCACCGGTCGCAAGTCGCGTAGAAGCCCTCGTCGAATGTCAGCGCTCGATAGTTCGAGCTAAACGAAGTCTTAGCCCCTCGGCCAGGCAGCGCCGTCCGTCCTCGGAACCGCCGAACCGTAGATGTCCCGTTGCCCATGGTGTCTCGGACGACGGGTGACGGTATACGTCCTGAACAATAATCAGATGCCATAAGTAATCTCTATCCTGGCTCGACTTCGATCGCCTTGACAGCGCCGTCCGAATTGGTTGTCAACCAACCGTCTCCGTTGCGCACGGGTATCGCTCCCGCAGAAGCGTCTTGCCGCTGGTCTTTGCCGCCTGCCTTCCACACGTTGTCGCGCAGAACTACAGGTTCGAGCACCGTTCCGTTGTTTCGCCACGCAACTAGTTCTCCGTCGTTGCTAAGCCGGGCGCTATTTGGTTCGGCGTCGGTGAGACTCTCAACTGCAGTCCAGCCAGTGTTGTCCGCCTGCCAGATCAACAGTTCCTGATCTTCGGTATCAGCTACAACGTAGGGGCGTTCGTTGCCTCTGGCGTAGACGGACGCTGTTCCAAGCAACCGGGCCGACGTTTCAAGAGTCCAAACATAGTTATCTACCACGACATCGACTTGGCTGAGGTGGTCTGCCTCTTCACTGAAAGGCCGCAGGACAACCTCCAAGGTGACGGACCCCAGTTTTGTCCGACCGGCCAGGATCCCGAAACCATTGGTCGTGGTAATCTCAGATGCCGTCAGCGTTTCGGTTAATGCAGGATGATTTGTCGTCACTTCGCCAATCTGAGGAATCCCGTATGGGTGGAACGGCTCTTCTTGAACCCGTTCCTGCTGATCAGACGTGAGTGAATCGAAATCGTTGGTATTTTCTGCCGGCACCGTTTTAGTTAGGGTTCCAATAATGGCGGCCGCTTGAGTCTGGTCCGAAGCCAAGTCGAGTGCGGTGAAATCGGTATTTAGTTCGGCATCTACTCGGCGCCCAACATCGGTCGACCCGTCACTGCCAATATCAGCGGTTCGTAGATGCGAGTTGCCGTTTTCGGTCTGGGTCAAAACGACGATTTCGTTCGTTCGGCCTGTTGTTTCGGCGGCGTAAATTGTCTGCCCTTTGAGACCGATGTCGCCATAGCCGATCTTTGGCCGAATAAGAATGAGCCCAGCCCCGATGCCGGCGACAGTTAGGATCTTGCGGCGTGAAACAGTTGTAGGTACTTCCATCGACTCTCTCCTAGCCTCCGAGGTCCATAAGAATCAACCACGGACCACGGCCGCCGACCTTCAGGCTAGCGTCTCTAATTACATTAGTGTAACTTAGGAAGGGCGGCGTGAACCAAGAAGCCATATTAATCATGGTGAGGTTGTTAGCTGGTGGACTCTAGGCTGGGCAATGTGACTCCTCTCCAAGAATCCAATTCAGTCAGCGGTCGGATCGGTTATCTGGGACCTTCCGGCACCTTTACCGAGCAGGCGCTGTTGGGCCAGTCCGACCTACAGGCCTGCGACCTCGTCCCATCACCCCGGTTTGTCGATGTCTTACATGCGACTTCTGTCGGCGAAGTCGATTATGGCTTCGTTGCGATCGAGAACGCGATCGAAGGCACTGTGAACATCACGCTTGATGCGTTAGCTTTCGATTTCTCGTTGCTCATCCAACGTGAGATAGAACTCGACATCCACCTTCAGTTGATGGCTCAGCCCGGGACCTCTTTGGAAGACATCGAGACGGTAATGTCGCACCCGGTAGCGAACGCCCAATGCCGGAAGTTCGTAGAAAGACGGCTCCCACACGTTGCGGTCAAGCCAGCGAATTCGACATCAGCGGCCGCCGGATACGCCGCCGCCGACCGTACCATCGCCGCGATCGGGCCAGAGCTCGCGGCCGAGTTGAACAACTTGGAGATACTAGCCAAAAACGTGGCGGACCATGAGGGAAACCGGACGAGATTTGTCCTCGTCTCAACGGCAGGTGTTCCAGCCCCGACCGGCCACGACAAAACCACTGTGGTTCTGACCGAGCATCAAGACAAACCGGGAACGTTAGTTGGGATGCTGCAAGAGTTCGCGGCCCGCAGCATCAATCTGACCAGGTTGTCGTCTCGCCCCGTAAAGAGCCAGTTGGGCAAATACTGCTTTATCATTGACTTCGAGGGCCATATAGCCGACGACGTAGTCGCTGACTGCCTGCGTTCAGTGATGGCTAAGCATGCTTCGATAAAGTTCTTGGGTAGTTACGCAACGAGTGGTGTCGGCGCAGCTGCATCCCAAGAGCAGTCGTCGTCTAACTGGCGGAATGCCACCCAGTGGGTCGACGAAATTCGATCTCAGATCGATGGCCTCAAGTAGTAACTTCAGCAGGACCAAACTTTTCTCCGGTAACTCCTCAACGTCATCCGGTGCTGGCCGATAGTGCCAGCAACATTATGGAGGAGATGACATCGTGGGAAAGACTAAAAGTTCCGAAATCCGTGACCTGGACAACAAGATCGATTCGTTGACCGATGTTCGAGATGCTTTGGCGTCGGAGATTTCGCTACTAGAAGGACGCATTGAACGGCAGCGGAGGTCTCTGGAAGCCTCACCCGAAAAGGAACGCGCCGTTTACGTTTTCGACGAAGATGACAAAACCGCGGTTGCCTTTGATGACTTCTTTTCTAAAACCGACCCCGAGGTCGACCAGATTCGAGACGATCTGTTAAATGATTCCCGTCCCAGACGCCGCTTTTCTGTGTTGTCTGCAAGACTGGGTGGGTGAGTTCTAAGACAACGCATCAAGTTCAGAAAAAATTCGGCCTCTCTTCTACTGCTGGGGTGGTGAGTAGGTTCGTGGTTGCTGCGGTCGTTGGCTTCATGTTTCTGGCTGTTCCGAGTTCGGCCCAGGAAGCTGACGGTGAAGATGAGCAGCTCCTGTCCGACGAGACTCCCACGAAGTTGGCCGAGAAGCTTGAGGACACGGGCGTCTATATTGGACCCGGGCGGTCTGATGTGGAAGCTGGCTCGTTTGAACAAGCCGTCAAGCGAGCTGAAGAAGAAGGCATTGAGATAATTGTTTTGGTCCCCGATAGGCCTGAACCCGACGCGTCAGCCTTTGCTCGACGCATGCAAGAAAGAACCAACGTCGACGCTGCGATCGTTTTCCCACCTGATGATGGTCAGGTTCAAGCCTACGCATCAGATGAGTTTGAATCGAGTAGAACGAGGGCCCTTGATAAGGCTCAAGAAGAGGACGACCGGTCTACGGTGCTTGACGTCTATGTCAGCGAACTGAATAGTGGTGGGTCTCGCAGCGTACCGATCTTCGTTCTGGCCTTGGTGCTCGTCGTCTTTGGCTTGCTCTACGCTGCCTATGCTTCGTCGTCGATGTTAGACCGAGAACGTGAAAAGCGTTGGGTGGCCGCTGAGTAGCAACTCAGATAATTACGTGCTGGTTGACCCAGGTATGCATGGCGATCCCGGCTGCCACCCCTGCGTTGATTGAGCGGGTCGACCCGAACTGAGGAATAGAACGACACTCAGCTACGACTTCGCGCATTCCATCTGATAGACCCGGTCCTTCCTGGCCAAATACCAGGACACAGGATTGTGGAAGCCGTGATGTGTGAAGGTCGGTCGACCCGGGCAGATTGTCGATTCCGATCATGGTGATCTGGTTGGTGTTAGCCCATTCGGCGAGCGCCTCGGGAGTCGGATGGTGCCGGACGTGTTGGTAACGGTCGGTTACCATGGCTCCGCGTTTGTTCCAGCGTTTCTTCCCGACAATGTGTACCTCGGCAGCCAAGAAGGCGTTAGCTGTTCGTACTATGGTCCCGATGTTTAGGTCGTGTTGCCAGTTTTCAATCGCTACGTGAAAGTCATGCCGTTTGCCATCCAAGTCTGCCTTGATGGCGTCGACCGTCCAATACCGGTACTGGTCGACAACGTTACGGCGGTCGCCTTCGGCCAGCAGGTCTGGGTCGAAATTGTCGCCTTTGGGCCAAGGCTCGGGATGCGGACCAACACCTACCTTTGGTCTACCGTTCGGGTCGTTATTTTGGTAGCCGTTCTCGGCTTCTGGGTTTGTCATCGCTTGAAGTATCCTACCGGCTGACAACGGAGGCGTTCTCCGGGGTGAGTGATTTAGTGCTGTATCCCTTAAATCTGCACGTATAGGTCCGATAGATCATATGTGATTCGGATTTTCGGGGTAGCATGCATCTTTGCATTTAGTATCTTCTCTTTCGTTCTGTTCGATCGAACGGCTCAGCCCCCCGAGCTCGACGACGCTGAACTGGCTCAGGCAGGAGAAGGAAACGACCCTGAAGAAGACCCGGTAACGCCTGAATTTTTGTCGTTTGCGCCCGAATGGGAATCCGATGAGTATCGCGTCGGTGAGGTCGAACGAACGAACTCCAGGTCAGCCGATCGAGACATCAAGCAACGCAAAAGCGACATAGAGAAATCAAACCGAACTCCGCTGACCGAGCTTGCAGAGATTCCACCCGGCATGTACACGACGGCGTTCGGGGTTGAGGGCTGCAGTTATGAGCTGTCGGCGGTCCACAAGGACCGAGTTGAGCGCAGTATCGGAACCGACGAGTTGCCAGAGGGTCGCTTGATCGTGACCATCGACGAGGTCGAACCGGATAGGTTCAGCGCTGATCCGGCATGTGGGGCGTGGTCCGAATGGTCTCCACTGCAGGAGCAGCTGACGTCGATCTCGAATGGGGATTACTGGAAGGGCGATCTTTCGCCTGGTGTTTGGCATGTTCCCAAAGGGTGCCTGTGGGAGAAAGTACTTGCCTTTCGAGGCAGCCGTCTGACCGATATCGAAGAGAGTGGGATTGGTCCGATGCCGCTCGAGATCGACAGTCGTACCGAAGGTGTTCGGATTCGTGGCTGTAAGAAGCCCGTTACCTTCAGCAGCAGCTCATAGCTGAAGGTTTAACTCACACGCTACGCCGTCACGGTCTCGGTCGAGTTCAACCCTGTAGCCGGGCTCGCCCGCTCTTATTGGCGCAACTCCCGCCTCGTAGGCCTCCGTGCAAGTCCTGAACACCTGCTCGTCTTCGGCGGCCCCCGGACCGGTCCCAGACCCAGCAGATCCAGTGCCGATGCTTAAACCAGGCCCAGCCTGACCGCCGCTTTCTGGGTCGCCGTAAGCACCCGAGCCGCTACCGGGCTGCTCCCCAAGCTCGCCATTACCCTTGCCTGCCGATAGGTCTGACCCGTCGGTCTTGTCATCGATGGGGCTTGTCGCGTCTTCCGGGTCGTTGGTTGGGTCTTGCTGACCGGGTCCCTGGTTGGCCGCTGAATCGGTTGATGACTCACGCTGTTTGTCCGGAGCGGTTCCCTGGCTTTGGGTCGATGGCGCATCACTCTGTGGCGGTGTGGTGGCGTCGTCGCTCCGAGCACCTGGATTAGTTTCCGGGGGAGACTGGCCCGAGGATTGAGCTGCCGCATCCGAGAGTTCATGGGTTCCTGAAACCGTGGGCTCTGGTTCGGAATCGCCCGGGAGTTTTGGCGGGTAGGCCGGCATCTCGGCCCAGGTCGTGGTTGTACTAGCAGCGTGGGTAGCGATGTGGTCATCCAGTCTTGGGTTGGAACTGAACCTGGTAACGACGGCAACACCGAGGATTCCGCACATCCCCACAAGAACGAAACGATATTTCGGTTTGGTTCTCTTAGTTAGCGATCGAAGCCAGGTCGCGATTATCCGGAGTGGGTCTTGGTGGAGCTGCATCTACCCAGGATAAGCACTGTCAATACTTTTAACAACGCTTAAATACTCTAAAACACCTTACTGGAGTGAACTTGGCCGCTACGCAAACAACATCCACTTCGACAACCCAAAACATCGCCACACTCTCGAGCCTCATTAGTGGAAGTGCAGTTTGCGTTTTTGGCGCAGATGATCAGCGGGCCCACGCCATAGCTGTAGCCATCACCGCTTAAAGGTGAAAGAGCACTTTCTTTTGTGGAAATATTCACCGGTTAAAGCAAACGTGGGTCTGCGCCCTTGTTCACGATGGTCGTTTGTCGTATAAATGTTTCTTGGGGCACGTTGGTCTGTCCCGCAGAAACAATCCCGAGGAGCAGGTAATGAGAGGTACGCCACGAATCGCTGGGCTAGACAATCTGCGTGCCTTAGCCATTGTTCTGGTTCTGCTCGTCCACTATCTCATTTACCATAAGCCACCAAATTGGGTGGCTCCGCTTGCTGCGACTGGCTGGACAGGCGTCGACTTGTTTTTTGTTCTTAGCGGCTTTTTGATCGGTCATATGCTGATGAAAGAAGTCCAAGCGAGCGACAAAATTGACTTAACCAGGTTTTATATTAATCGAGCCTTGCGGATCCTGCCCCTCTACTATTTTGTGTTGGGCGTCTACTTTATATTTCCTGGTCTTCACGAGAAAAGTAGTGGCGGACTACAGCCACTTTGGCGATACGTCACCTTCACACAAAACCTGCCCGGCCAACTAAACACCACGTTCTCTCATTCGTGGTCACTTTCGGTCGAGGAGCACTTCTATATATTGTTCCCAATACTTTTACTTGGGGTGGCACGTCTCCTGCGGCGCACACCTAGATCGACGGAATCACCGGCTTCAGCTTCACACAAAACTGGCGTAAAGGTAGTGTTGATATTTTTGTTCATTCTCTTCCTCGGGCTACTTACAAAATATCTAACTTGGTCAGCTCTGGTCGACCCACTTCTAGGCCGATCAAGAGCTTTTTCCTATTTTGAGTGGATGTACTACCCAAGCTTTAATCGCTTTGATGGTCTTTTCTTTGGGGTCGTCATCGCAGTAGTCAAGGCTTACAAGCCACATTGGGCTGCTCCGATAAGGAAGTTTCGCTATCTGTTTTTTGGGCTAGGCCTAGCCACCCTAGTCGTAGCATTGTGGATGACTGGAGTCGTTCCGGTAAGCCCGCAGGCTTCGGAGCTCCCATCATCGGTGTTGCTTTACACAATGGTCGGACTTGGATATGCATTCTTTGTGTTGCCTGCTGCGCACGGAAAGCCCTCTAATTCGTTTCTAGCGAAACCTACCCGCTACCTGGCAGTGTGGTCGTACTCCATTTACTTGACTCACAAAATGTCGTACGAGTTCGTCGACGCGCAAGTGGTTGAGTTAGTTGAACTAGGCGCTACCACAACCATGGTTGTGAGCATCGTGTTTGCGGTTGCGGTAGGAGCAGCCGTCTACTATGCGGTCGAGAGGCCCTTTATGATTCTCAAGTCTTCGTTGAAAATGAATAGACCAGCGGCTCCAGAGAGCGACCGGGAGCTCGTCACCGTTAGCGACTAGTTGGAACCCGGCGCTCCGATTCAAAAGCACGTCTTGGTCAGATCGAGCCCGCCTTAAACTAAGAACCCCGACTTCTACGGTCGGGGTTTTTGGATATTTAGAAACCGCGTCATCAACAGTGCATCAACAGCTGCTAAGAAATCGTTAAAGAACTCGTCCAGACTCCGAACCAACGTGTCTATTTGGCGAACGCGGGATTGTGATCGCTATCGGCGCGTAGTTGGGGCGTTCAACACCCAACCATGCAGCAAACGTTGCGTTGTATTGCTCGTGAATTTCTGTTTCAGATCGGGGCCTAACTCAGGGCAGTTCATAGTTGAAGGTTCAACTCACAGGCGATGCTGTCACGGTCTCGGTCGAGTTGAACTCGGTAGCCGGCAGGCCGGAACCTTTCAGAAGAAACGAGGCGGTTGGGTTTCGGTTGCGTGTGCATCTGTCATAGACGAGGCGATCGAGTCAACTGCGGTGTTACGTTGAAATCCGGCGAAGAGCTATCTTCTTCAAGTCCAGCTGGCAAAAACCAGCACTGTATGTACAGATGTGTGCTCCACTGCCGATCCGACACGAAACGCTTGCGAAGGTGTTCGTCTTAACTGGCTGTTAGTCAGACGCTTTGGAGTAAAACAACCATGAATAGTACATTTTCCGAATTAGGCCTGCGCGCCGATTTGGTACAAGCCGTCGAAAAACTTGGCTTCACCGAACCAACACCAATTCAAGCTGGCGTCATCCCTCTGCTCTGCGAGGGTCACGACGTAATCGGTCAGGCTCAAACCGGCACCGGTAAGACGGCGGCCTTTGCCCTGCCGATCCTCAACAAGATCGTCGGTCACACCGGCAACGTTCAAGCCCTCGTCGTCACCCCGACCCGTGAACTTGCCAACCAGGTAACGCGTTCGTTCCGCGAGTTCGCAGCGTTTAGCGACATCAAGATTCTGTCTGTCTATGGCGGACAGCCGTATCCGCCTCAGCGCAGAGCCTTACGTCAGGGCGTTGACGTGGTGGTTGGAACCCCAGGTCGTTTGCTCGATCTCATTCGCCGAAACGACCTCGACCTTTCTCATGCCCAAACGATCGCGTTGGACGAAGCCGACGAGATGTTAAGCATGGGTTTCATCGAAGATATCGAGATCATTCTCAAGTCGTTTCCGAATGAACACCAAACGCTTCTATTCTCAGCGACGATGCCGACCCAGATTCGTCGGCTTGCCGACAACTACATGACCAACGCCGAATCGGTGACGATAAAGCGCAAAGAGCTAACCGCCGACAACATTGATCAACGTCACTATTTGGTTAACGAACGAGACCGGACGGCGGCCACTATTCGCCTGCTCGAATCTGAAGACATCACTCGGGTGATTGTCTTTGGTCAGACTCGGATTCGTACCGCTGAGCTTGCGGCGAAGCTGAGCAACCATGGGTTCTCCGCCGAAGTGTTGAACGGTGATTTGTCGCAGGAAGCCCGAGAACGCGTCATGGGTCGTTTCCGAAGTGAACGAACCCAGATCTTGGTCGCCACCGATGTCGCCGCTCGTGGTCTCGATGTTGACGGCGTCTCGCATGTCATCAACTTTGATATTCCACGCGAGATCGAAAGTTATGTCCACCGAATCGGGCGTACCGCCCGAGCGGGTGAATCCGGAGTAGCGATAGCGCTCCTCACCCCAGGCGAACGTGGGCGTTTGCGACGCATCGAGGCCCACATCAAGTTGAAAATTCCTCGTGCGACTTTGCCGACGGTCGAAGAAATTCAGACCCGTCGCGATGAACGCTTGGAAGAAAAGATGGCGATTAAACTCCGCCGTGGCCGGTTCAGCGCCGAGAAGAAAATTGTTGAACAGTTGGTAGCCGAGGGTCACGATCCGCTCGATATAGCGTCGGCGGCCTTGCGCCTCAACCGGGCGCTCGATCAAGAGCGAGAGATTCCCCAGGTTTCTGAGGTTGACGACCGGCCCCGCAAATCCGGTGGTTACAAAGGTAAGCGCAGTGGTGGCTACAAAGGTAAGCGCGGTGGGGGCTATAAGGGTAAGCGCAGTGGTGGCTACAAAGGTAAACGTAGCGGTGGTCATCGCGGTAAATCCGGCGGCGGGAAGTCTGGCGGTTACAAAGGTAAGCGCTCCGCTAGCTAGTCGGTCCTGTTAGAACCGTCGCTCCTCGACGTAGTTTCATCGCCACACCCGGTCGAGGACTTCGCCCGGGTGAAGCGACGACACGTTAGCTGGCAGCACCTTTGGATTTCTCGAATGTCAGTCCGGCTTCAAGCCAGGCTTGTTTGCCTCCAGAGTATTCGACGACATTCGAATAGCCGAGTGATCGGATTGTATCGGCTGCTTGTTTCGAGTTTTTGCATGTACTGCTAGCGCAGTAAGTGACGATCAGGTCGGTCGTATCTTGCGGGAGTTTGTCGATGTGGCTGTGGACTTCGTCGTGGGGGATGTTAATGGCTCCGGGTAGGTGCTCGGCCTCAAAGTGCGAACGGGGCAATGCTTCGATGAGTGTCAAGTTGTTCCCATCGTCAAGGTGGGCTTTCAATTCGTTGGTTGTTAGTGACATAGGTGCGTCTCCATATAGTTGTAATTGCAACCAATATCGTAGTGAAGGTTTGTTGTAATTGCAACTAATAGTTTCTATGGTGGCCATATGGACGAAAAGCTAGACACGACGACGATCGACGCTTGGGCCGCTCTTCTACGGTTTAGCCGCCTGATGCTAGAGTCGGTCGAAAGCGATCTAAAACGAGCGGATCTGCCTCCGCTCGTTTGGTACGACGTGTTGTGGGAACTGCGCAAGCATCAAAAAACCGGGCTTCGACAGTCCGAAATTAGCGAACAGATGTTGCTGGCAAAACACAACTTATCTCGCCTGGTGGATCGCTTGGAAAGCCAAGACTTGGTTGAGCGGATCGCATGCCCTGACGACGGCCGGAGTAAAAGCGTCCATATCAAAAAGGGTGGAATCGAACTCCTAAAGAGAATGTGGCCGATCTACGAAACCAGCATCGAACAACATTTTGGCAGTCAACTCTCAGTGAGCGACAAACGCACTCTGACCAAGACCCTGCGAAACGTCAATAGCTAAATTTGTCTACTTAGCCGGATGTTGGAAACAGCGTTATCGGTCCGCCCAAGTAGAATTCGCACCAACTTGGGCGGCTAGTCCTTCTTCGACTTGTTGGAATTCTTGCGGTTCTCGGACCTTTTCGACCGCTTAGCCTTGGAACGTCACTTCTTGAGCTTCTGGCCCGGTGAAACAAGTTCGGATTCGTCAACCCGGAAGGCCACCGAACCAATTTCGCTAGTTGGTTTATGACGGTCACCGAGATCCCGGGCGACGATATGGAATATGTCAACCAGCATCCGCATAGCGTCGCTGACGAGGTTAACTTTTGAGCCCGGGGCATCGGACCAGCTGACAGCGACTTCGTCGATGCGGTACCCCAGGCGCCGTCCAATAAACAGGAGCTCGACGTCGAAGCTAAACCCGTCAAGGTTCTGGCGCCCAAACGTAGCGCTGGCGGCGGCTCGGGTAAACAGCTTAAACCCACACTGCGTATCTTTGAGTCCAGGTAGTAGCAGCGTAGAAACGATTCCGTGAAAGACTCTTCCGATGATCTTTCGATGTGACTTTGTCGACCGGCTAATCCCGGGACCATCTATGGCCCGAGAACCAATAGCGATTGAAGCGCCGTCACGCATAGCGGCTTCTAGTCGTTCTAGCTCGGCGATAGGGGTCGAACCGTCGGCGTCGACGAACAAAACTCGCTTGCCATAACTGTTGGCAATCCCAGTGCGAACTGCGAAACCCTTGCCAAAGTTTCTGGGATTGGCGACGATCCGAACCTCGGGCATCGAAGACGAAAGCTCATTCACGACCTGCACCGTGTTGTCCGTCGAACCATCATCGGCCACGACCACCTCGAACGGTTCCCCACGTCCACGAAGGTATGTCACGATTTCCCTCAGATAGTCGGGCAGTCGCAGCGCTTCGTTAAACGTCGGAACTACTACCGATAGGCCAATTTCGTGGTCGGAGGGGGTTGAGAAATAGAGTGTCTCAGGACCAGCCGTCACCTGGGTAGTGCCTCGAAGAAACAGTCGACGTCGAAATAACGTGGTACCTGCAGCAATTGTGGCGAACAGTCCAAAAGACACCGCCAGTAGCCACGGCGTGCGAGCTTGGACTAGTTGTCCAGTCCCAGCACCAAAAAGAATGACGGGAACTATTCCGAGCGAAGTCAATGCCATTGAACTAGCCGAGTAATAATTACGGTTCACATAACTTATTCGACCACTTTGGCCAAAAGATTAGCCGGAAAGACTAGCCAAGGACGGACAGCTCGAAGCGGTTGCGTTTCTGAGGCTAACGGCACCGAAGAATAGCCCAGCCAACTAGCTAAGGGCACCAAGCCTCGAAGCGAATGGGCTCTCACGTACTGGTCATGCGCACCCAGCTCGCTACGGTGGCCTACCATTGGCGCCAACGCCCCTAGGAGAGAGCCTAAGTTTGGCCGACAACAAGATGAAGAACACGGTTACTTCGCTACTAGGGGGTCTGGTCGGCGCTGCCGCAGCGATACACACCCTAGGTACTGGCGTTGTATTTGGTCGATGCGAATCGGTCGGTAGCGTCTCAGGCGATACGTCAACGACGCTGACTGGCATGCGCTACTTTCTTGCCGAAGACTGGCAGTGGCCGTTTCTTCAAGTCAGCAACCTCAACGCTCCTGACGGGGTTCCGATCGCGTTTACCGACAGTATCCCTGCATGGTCACTGTTCGCAAAATTGATGAGCCCACTTGGTCTAGAGTCGACGACGTGGTTCGGGTTATGGTTCCTCGCGATTTATGTTCTGCAAGGAATATTTGCCGTTGAAGCGTTGAGAGCATGGGGTGTCAAGCGGACACCGACTCTTCTCGCTGGATCGGTCGTAGCGGTATCGATGTCGTTCTTTATTCACCGCGTGCTTCACCCTGCCTTAGCCGGCCACTTTATAATTTTGGCGGCGTGGGCTGTCGCAGGGCATCTCCGGACGGCTAATCGAGAAAACCCCAAGATTGATTACCAAGTCGCTGCGATCGTGGTAATCGTAGTCTCGTTCCTAATCCACCCGTACTTTATCGTCATGACCAGCATCGTTCTCGTGCCAGTTCTAGGTGACCTGGTACGAAGTGTGAACCTGTCATTTCTCCGAGCCGGGGTATGGGTATCGGGATTGGCGGCCTCGGTTGGCGCAGTTGCCTACGGAGGAGGATACTTGACCAGCGGGGCGGGTAGCGCCCAAGGCTACGGGCTGTTTGGATTGGTGGTTTTAGGTCCGCTCACCCCCCAACAGTCCGACGTTTTTCCGGGTGACGACAACATTATCGCAGTGAACGAATCCCTAGAATCTTACGCCTGGCTTGGCTTTGGCCTTGTTGTCGCGCTTGTTTGTGTAGTCGTAGCTGGTTTTAGGAACAGATCGAAGACCATACAAATAATTCGCCGACACCAGCTGCTGTTACTTTTTTTGGTTTGCCTCTACATGTACGCGGTCACGCCTGTCATACACCTGTATAGCAACAGCGCAATTAACTTGCTCGACAACCAATTAGGGCCGATCCCTTACTCGATCACGTTGACCCTGGCCGTCGCCGGGCTGGTAGCTGTTGTCGGTAGCCTTTGTGCGCTCAGGAGCGGATCACGGTTTCTCCGAAGATGGCCAGTCATTCCAATTGCTGCTGGATTCGCCACGCTCTTCGGAATCTCGGCCACATGGATGCCTGTTCTGCTCGAGAGTTTCACCGGTCAGTTTCGAGCATCCGGCCGCTTGTTCTGGACCGTCGGCTACGGGTTGCTAGTTCTAGCGTTTGCCGTCATCGACCGAATCTCTCGCAGGGGGGTCGCCATTGGAGTGGCGGTACTAGTAGCCCTCCTCCAAGCGTTGGATGCAGGAGAAACGAGAATCAACGCTGGTTCGACGTTCGACCCTAGGCCTGAGCTGATCGCCGATATCGATACGTTTGACAGCCTCATCTCGAGCCACGATCGAGTTACGCTGCCGAACAATCTGGCCTGCATCGAAGGAGCGGACATTCAACGGTTTCAAAACGTCATCGCCGCCGCATCCTTAGACGCCAAGCCTATTGACAACATGGACGAACCTCGGATTAAGACCATGGATCGGGTGACGTGTGCCGAGACCCAGATCGTTGACCTTTCCCCCGACGAGATTGGGTTTTACTTCGGTCCGGTTGAACTTGCCGACTCGTCAGGCGGTGCAGCATCGCTCGATACGCTTTGTCGACGAAGTACGACGATCACTGCCTGTACGCGGAACTGGGACCAAATCGACCAAGACGACAGCATTGAACTGTCGATTCCGTTCGAATAGGCCACCACATAGTCTGAGCGAACGTGAGCGGGTTTCGGCCAGGCAGTATCTGTGGTGAACGTTCTCGAAAAACTTTCGGAGGTTGTCCCCCAAACTGGTCCTCCCGTGCGTTTGAATAGGTAGTTGCCGCGTCCGCAGTAGGTTTTGCAGCCCGCTTGGCTCTCTCCGCTTTGAGCCTTGCGGGCTGCAGAAATTCTGCAAGCCCCATCCGAATCAATTTCGGCTGTTGCGTTACGCCTAGATTGCCTCTTGTCGTTTTTTACGTCGAGCTACCAGAATGGCCAGGCCAAACAAAGTGAACCCTAGACCGAATAGGCCAAACAGGGCGATGTTCGATCCGCTGAACGCCAACCGTCTTGGAGGTTCCGTTTTGAACTGTAGACGGTCGGGGATGCCGTCGGCGTCGCCTCGGAGCTCTTCTGAGTCGGGAATTCCGTCGCCGTCTGAGTCGGTGTCGAGATAGTCGGGAATGCCGTCACCATCAGTATCAACGTCTGATTCTTCTGAGTCAGGGATGCCGTCACCGTCTGAGTCGTTGTCGACCTGGGCGTCATCATCATCGGTTGGCGGGCAACGCCAGGTTTCGGGTTGCCGTCCTCGCGTCAGGTGATCTTCGCTCAAAGGCGTGCGCTGTGAGGGCGGCCGCGCATGTGTATTGCTAGCGTTGGCGTAGTTTGCCTAGCATCGCCACTGCCGGTTCGATTTTCACTCGGCGGCGAAGCCACCGTAGTGGTGAAGTTACCCGCCACGAGACTGTCTGTTCTAGCTCTGTTGTGTGGGTTTGTAGTGAGAGTATGGCGTCCTCGGCCGAGTCTAGTTCTTGTTCGAGGCTGTGTCGTTGGGCTAAGACGTCTTCGAGGCGGAGATTGGTCGCTTCGAGTTCGGCACGCAGTGAGCTTACCGTGTGGCCGCTTTCCACGAGCCGACGTTCGACGTCGGCGTGGTGGCTGCGAACAAAACGGTCGAAAAGGTTTGGCGGCTTCTCGAAATGTTGTTTAAGGGACGATAGGTGTTCGTTGGCTCCGTAAAACCTATTTATTCCGTCAAAATATAGGAACGAGTAATCTGCCTGCACCAGCAGGGGTTCCCATCGCTGATGGTTTAGCTCATGTGTTTGAGGGTCGATGCTTTCGACTAAAACAACCCTGGGGCGGAATCGGCTGAAGTCGCACCCCGATAGGGTCTCATATTCCATGCCCTCAACGTCGATCTTCATGAAGTGGATATCGTCGGGTGCGTGTGTCGACAGGATGTCGGTGAGTGTGGTGGTGGTCGCGTTCACGACTTCAACGTCGAATCGTTCTTCGTAGAATTTCCGCAGGTCAAGGTTTTTGGTTGACAGGCCGGTTTCGTGTACGTCAAGAATTTCGATTTCGCCGGTTGAATCCGAGGCGCAGACGGCCAAATTGGTATCGCGTGGTCGGTGTTTAGCTAGCTCATCGAACCAGTCCGCAATCGGTTCGATGTTGATACCGCTCCAGCCGGCGTCGTAAAAGTGCTTAGTCACCGACTCATGTGTGGGTGAGTTGGCGCCAACGTCGACGTAGAACCCGACGTCAACGTTGCTAAATGCACGCCAAAGGATTACGTCCTCGAAATTTTGTGCGTAACTCACAACGTTCATGCGGTCAGGCCGTCCTTCCCGTTCCGGTAATTAGGTAATAAGATGGTCAAGTGATTGCCTGCTGGCATATCCTTGGCGTTGCATCTGACAGCTTGTCAGTCTAGCGCTAGTTGCCGAAGAAGCGTCTGTTGCTCACTGGATGGGGCCGGTCCGAGTTTGGAGCGGAACGATTCCGACCCAACTTGCCAGGCAGCGAAACTCTCAGCGAAATCGCCTGCTCCGGTTGAGAAATCTGCTGCACCGTCGGCCGGCCACCATGGCGCCTGGCCTAGTCCGCGAGCCTTAACCCAGCGATCCCTGTCGGCACCGTCGTTGTGGGTGACGTCGATAGCGTGACCGATCTCGTGAGCGACGACGTGGGCGAGGAGTTGATCTGTTTGGTCTGAACGGACGTAAACCTCGATACGGCGTTCCGTGACCAGCGTGTAGCCGTAGACGCCACTTCGTTCAGGGTGGAACGAAATTTTCCATCCTGGAAGTCGTTGCGCCCAAGGAAACTCGACTAGCGCAAGCGCTGCCTGGCCTCGTTCGTCGGGGGAGCGGTTGGTGTCTTGAACAGGTTGGCTTGGTGGCGTTGTCGTGGAAGGTGCGACAACGGTCGGCGCGGGTTCCCCCGGGGCTGGTTCTGCCGGCGAAGGCTCAACGGGCGCCGTCGTCGTTGGTGGCACGGTCGTAAGGTCTGGTCCGGTCGGAGGCTCGTAGTTGGGAGGCTGGTCTTGCTGCTTAGGCGCCTCACTCCGAGCAAAAGCGACACCATTGTCGTTGGCGGTCGTCGAATCGTCATTTGCGGTGACGCCAACGGTTACGAAGATGGCGACCGGCAGCAGGACGGAAAGTGCTGCGACAATTCGTCTCGATATCTGTTCCGCCACTTCCACCAACAGCACTCCCTTGCCTCTGCTCCAACGTACTTGCTCGTGAAGGTAGTAGCGAAGAGAGGATGCACCTAACCGGGCGCGCCTTTATAGGCCATAGAGATCATTTGGTTTAGGTCTCGTCTCGTCTGCGGAACGGGCTTAGGGGGTGTAAGCGAGCTTGGTGAGAGCTTCGAAGTCGACGATTGCCTGGTGAATTTGGGCCGGGTCTTGGTTGTATTCGGAGGACTGGGTTTTGCCGGAACGGCCTAGCAGGTTAACCGTGGTTCGCAGAAGGCCGTCGTCGTAGATGGCGAAGTCTGAGGTGTATCTGTCCTCAAGGTCTTCGATGTGGACCAGGAGGTAGTTGATGCCGATTTCTTCGTGTCGGTCAAACGTAGGTCGGAGTCGCTCCTCCGAATCTTCGTCAACCACGAAAACCCGGGTGATGATTACTCCTCGTTCGACCAGGCCCTTATGGGCATCGAGGTATCGACGGCCGCGCCGAGAAATACCCCACGCCTCATTACGGAAACTAACCGACCGCATTGTTTGCTGGCAGCTCTCGAGGGCGCTACGCATCATGTTGGATTCATTGTCGGGCGAGGCTCGATAGATGCCACTGTTCATTGCTTTGAAGTCGGCTGCGAATTCGTTGAGTCGGTCGAGGGTTCGTTCGCGAAGGAAGGGGTGAAGATCGCCGAGGTGCTTACTGTCTTCGATCATCGAACGCAATCGTTGTTGGGCGGAATGTCCGATGGCTGCACCAGCGGTGCCTTCGAAGAGTTCGGGGTTGTAGTCGGCGAGTTCGAGAAGTTCTTTTCGGTCGAGGTTTAGCTTGGCCGCAATTTTGGCCAGTACTTCGGCGCGGGGTTTGGATGGCTTTTTCGTTTTTGGGTTGCGGCCGGTTTCGAGCGTTCGCAGGTAGGCCGGACTGATGTCGGCGGCTTCTGCTACCTGCCGTGCTGTCAGGTCGGCTTTAGTGCGCGCGTTGAAGAGTAGCTCGCCTAGAGCAATCAGCTTTTGGGCCACGGTCATACGCCTCCTCGGGGTATTCGGTTCAGCGGAGATTCTCCTTCTAGTATGGTCCCTAATCGTCTGTACGTCGATGTTATTTCGAAATTCGACAGAGGTGTGCTATGGTATGGTTCGTATCGCGACATACTGTGGCTTACCGCATCGTGTCGAATCTCGAGACTACTGAAGGGTGGATCGCCTATGAATTCAATTGTTTGAGCCAGGCTTGAAGTCATCTCAATGGCGAGGCGATTGAATTGTAGAGCCCAACGCTCACCTGTCGACCCATGTCGCGTAGTCGCGGCAACGACTGCGTGGCACGTCCAATCCTTTGGAGGTGTACCAGCATGAACGACGCCTTAGTGGTGTTGAGTGCTGTGTGTAGCTTCGTAGGGGTATATATCTTACTTCTGCGGGTCATGGGGCCCGTGGAACGAGATCTACGGAGACGGGCGGACGAA
>CAZKEM010000084.1:0-39491 GCA_964551835.1 uncultured Acidimicrobiaceae bacterium
CCAGGAACACGACCGCCACACACACCCTCATCGGGCACACCAGCAACATCCACCACAGAACCAGCACCAACACCAACACCAGGACCACCCACACCAGGAACATCAACAACACGCACACCACCACCAGCAACCACATACCCACCAGGCACACCCACACCAGGCACATTACCATCAGGCACACCCACACCAGAAACACCCGGCACACTCGTATCAGAAACACCAGAAACATTTACGTCCGGCACACCCACACCAGAAACATCCGGAACACCCACACCAGCGGATGGCTGTGCGCCTTGGCCGATTATGCTCGCGCTGTCTCGCCCTAGCTGTTGACCGGCAGTTAAATTCGGTGATTCAGAACTGAGTGGTGTCGCTTCGTTGACACCCGGACCAATCCCAGCATCAGTGTCGGGAGCCGAACCCCCGGGTTCACCCTCGGAAACACGGTGAGCAACTTGGGCGCTAGCAATCTCCGCTGGAGACGGAGAATAGCCTTCTGGCCACCACCTCGAATCAGCGGCCAGGTACCAGCCTTCTGGCGGCTCGCCACCATACTCTTTTCCATCCCACGCAACATAACTCGAATCGGCCACAGCAACCTCACGATACTTATTCGGAGTTTCTCTTTCGGACTATCTCGTAACACGCCACCGAAGCGGCGGTAGCAACATTTAGGCTACCCAACTGACCTGCCAAAGGAATTGAAGCGACAACATCGACACGCTGCTTCACTAACTTTGACATGCCAGCCCCTTCGGCCCCCAACACCAAAGCGACCGGCCCTTTGACTCCTACCGACTGGTCGAAGATTGAAGTAATCCCAGACCCATCTAAGCCTATGGTAGCGACTCGAGCCTTCTTCATGTCGGAGATCGCTGTAGGAATTCCACCAACTAGGCAAATAGGTAAGTATTCAACCGCCCCGGCAGCTGTCTTAGTCACCGACGGTGTGACATGCACCGCACGGTGGCGGCCGATTACAACACCTGTGACGCCAGAACATTCGGCAATTCTCAAAATCGCACCGAGGTTTCGAGGGTCGGTTATGCCGTCCAAGACGAGTAAGAAGGCATCGGGAACGGCCAACAACGTGTCCAGACCACTCTCCTTGAGAGGCTCCGCGCTTGCGATTATTCCCTGGTGAGACTCGGTCGTTGCTTCGGTGTCAATCCGGCGGCGGGCAACAAACCTAACAGGGACTCGCAACTCACTAGCCAAGTGCAGAATGTCTTCGACAATACCTGTTCGTTCTAAGTCTTCGTTTACAGTGATTTCTTTGGCGTTTCGGGTCCCAGCGATCAACAACTCGCGAACAGCTTGACGACCTTCCACTTGTTGGCCACCCAAACCACGTTTCGAAGACGGTGTCCTAACATTGCCGGTGTCGCGACCCGTGGAACGTTTACCAGGTCGCCCTCGACGAGATGACATGCTCTGCCCAGAACCGCGTCGAGACGACCGCCTAGACTTGGATTTTTTCGACTTTGATTGAGTCATGTGTATCCCGAGGATTTCGCCCTAGCTGCGTCGTTTCCGCGCAATTGCGCAACTCATTCTACAGGTCGGCGCGCACAACCAAAGCAATCGCTAAACACTGCACACCATCTTGAAGCGAAGCGACACCTTCGGTACGTTTACCCTTGATAGATACAGGGGCTTGAACAGCTCTCGCCAAGTTCTCAACCATCGTTGAGCGGTGGGGACTCAGCTTTGGCTTATCAAGAATAACCGTGCAGTCGACGTTTCCTACAAGCCAACCAGCTTCATTGATATGCGCGGTCGCAAGGCGCAGCATTTCAATGCTGTCGGCTCCTTTATGCTCCTCATCGGTATCCGGGAACATCGTACCGATATCACCCAGGGCACACGCACCAAGAATTGCGTCGGTGCAGGCGTGGGCTGCGACATCAGCATCACTGTGGCCGACAAGTCCCGGAACCCCGTCGAACACAACGCCTCCTAGAGTGAACTTTCTGGCAGGGTCCGTTGACCAAGGATGGATATCAAAACCCTGGCCGATCCGAAACTCCCCGATGCGTTTTTCAGTCATCCACGTTTCCCAACTTTGATAGCCGCGCGATGTTACACCGATCGCCGCTGCACATTCTAGATTATTCGCGCCCACGACAGAAGGCATCAGCTATGTGCATATCGTCCGGGACTGTTACCTTGATATTCTTAGGGTCCCCCTCGACGTGCACAACCGATGCTCCTAACTGATTAACGAGGGTCGAATCGTCTGTAGCCTCAAAGCCCGCACTGTGGGCCTCAAGCAGCACTGACCGTTCGAACCCCTGAGGTGTCTGAACCGCAACCAGCGCAGACCGATCGACTGTTACGCCTTCACGAGTCTGCAACGTGTCCACTATGGGAACGACGGGGACGACTCCTTGCGCTCCGCGGGCTAACTCATTTACAACTCGATTCACAAGTCCAGACGTGACCAGCGGGCGGGCTGCGTCGTGGACTAAGACATGGGTAGCACTTTCATTAACACACGCTAGTCCGCACCGAACCGACTCCGACCGACTGCTGCCCCCCGAAACAAATCGTTCGACCCGATCCATGATCGATCGAGACGGCTCCGACGATGCCGAGAAATACGCTACCGGGTCGGCGTCTGCAGGGGCAACAACAATGGTCGGGCCCACTTCACACAACACCTCGACCGACCAATCGATCACTCTCTTGTCGTGCAGAGGTTGGAGTTGCTTTTCTGCTCCGAATCGTGCGCCGGAGCCGGCTGCGACCACGATCGACCAAATATTTGTACTCATGCCCAGCACCTTTCCTCGTTAGCGACACCGTATCCGCCAAGCGAAAACACTTTCGGCAACGATCCCAAGAACGTAAACATAGACACCGAGACCTCGCCGCCCAACCGCACGAGAACCACTGTTTAAGCCGAAAACCTTCGGCGACGAAAGAAAAATAATGTAGAATTCTTCTTGGTATCGACAACCTGAACGCTACTGCTACTACCTTAGGAAGCATGGTAAGCGCTGAACAGATCCGGTCCGTCGAACTTTTCCGAGACCTTGACGAGGAAACCCTCAACATAATCGCGGACAAAAGTTCAACTCGAACACTGCAACGCGGAGACGTGCTATTTACTGAGAACGACGAACCAAACGAGCTTTTTGTCGTCACCTCAGGACGAATAGCAATGGTAAACCGTTCAATCGACGGACGCGAATCGGTCGTCGCCCTAATGGAGCCCGGAGACCTGTTCGGAGAAATGCCGCTTTTCGACGAGCAACACCGATCTACCGATGGGCGAGCCCTAGAGGCCTCAGAGGTCATCATCACGCCTTATGCGCCGCTCAAAGAGGTTTATCTTCGCCAGCCGGCACAACTTTGGCGGGTGGTTAAATTGCTGGCTGAGCGCCTCCGGGTTATGGATGGTGTCCTGGCCGACTCCGTATTCCTCGACGTGACCGGACGCACCGCCAAACGGTTACTCGAAATAGCGGGCGACGACGACAACTTCTCGCTCCCTGTCACCCAAGAAGAACTCGCTGGCATGGTGGGCGCAAGCCGCGAACGTGTCAACAAAGCAATAGCTTCCTTTGTCCGACTCGGATGGCTGGAGCAACGTGACCGCAACTACCACATTCTGAAACGCAACGAACTCGAACTTCGTTCCCGCTAACTTGCCTTCAAGCTTCAGGATCTTGACGTTCAGCAATCGCCTTGGCTGTCGCTGCACTGACGCCTTCAACTTGTATTAGCTCACCCGTCGTAGCGTTCAGGATCTTTGAAAGCAGCCCAAACTGTTCCACCAAATTCTCAACCGCGGTCGAGTTGACGCGTTTCATCTTCGAAAGAAACCTGTATCCCCGGGGTTCGACACGTTCATTTAGGTCAACGGTGTCCGAGTGAACCAAATGCAGTCCAATAGCTACACGTTCGTCGTCGAAGAGTGCTTCGTCTGTTAACCCAGCTAGGGACTCCATCGCTTGGGAAACTTCAAACGTCGCGTCTTTCGGCAGGTAGTCCGAAATCAAAAGGCGGCGATCATCTTCTACGCCTGCCATCAGCTCCTCGAGTTGCAGTCGGACCAGGCGTCCGTCGGTTCCAAGTTCGACCAAGTTTCGTTCAATTTCTTTCGAGATTCGTACCACCACTTGCGTGGCCTGTAAGAGGTCTATCACGTCGGTCAGTTTGACTCGGCCACGGCCTTCAAGGCGAGACAGATTTATGGCACCAACATCGAGGCGGTCTCGATAACGTTCAAGTGTTTGGATGGCCTGGTTCGAACGTTCGAGAATTAGGCTCGGCGCCAGCAAGTGTTGCACATCGTTTTCGACGTATATCTGAATTTCTTTTCGAGATTCCGAGACTGCGACGACTGGAACAGATAACGACCGTGCGACCCGCTCAGCTGTCCGGTGACGGGTTCCTGTTTCTGACGTAGGAACGTTTGGGTTCGGAACAAGGTGGACGTTTGCGCGAGCGATTCGTTCGAGCCCTGCACCTAAAATGATCGCTCCGTCCATTTTGGCGAGCTCTGATAGCCGCTGCGGCGTGTAGGCTGCGTCGAGCAGAAAACCGCCGGAGCAAATGTTAAGAACTTCTTGGCTATCACCTAAAACAATGAGGGCCCCGCGTCCCGATTCAAGGGTACGATCCAGGCCCTCGCGAAGAGGTGATCCGGGAGCGACCGCTTCCATCGCCCGCAACAATGATCCTACGTGCCGACCTTCCATGTAAACATCGTAGACGGCTCAGCCTATCGGTGAGAGATTTCAGCCAGAATCGCCATCATCGGTGCCGTCCCACGGATGTTCACTGGTCCTTAGCGCTACTAGTCTGGCCGCTTCGGCCTCAAAACTTCGGATGACCGAATGGCCACGGGCCTCTTCGGCCGTTGCTTCTGGGGCATACCACGACGTTAGGTAACCTTCCGAGCGGACCACGTCCAGAATGTCGAGATCGTCATCGATGACCCGAATGTCTGCGGGCGGGAACTCGCAGAGTCTCCGCATAACTTCTAGGAGCGGCATATCAGGTTTTCTTACTCCGACTGATCCGCTGACAATCCATGGGTCGATGAGCGTTTCGAGACTATGGTCTTGCCGCAGTCTTTCTGCCCATGTAGTTGCGCCGTTGACGACACATCCCACTTTGACATCAAGATCTCTCAACGCTCTCATGTATCTTATGACGCCGGGAGAAAGCTGATGGTTCGAGACGTACGCTTTGTCTAGTTCAAGCACGTCGCCTCTAAGACCGACGTCCTTCCAGAACTGAGTTGTCGTTAACCGCCCAAGGCTCATGGCCCTAGCTTTCGCCCAAATTTCGTCGTTGGTCTTGATCGACCCCCGTTCCCGCACAAACGGGATGAGTAATTTGTTTATGTCATCACCTTCGCGATACAGCACGCCCATGCCGTCGAGCACAACCGCCTTTGCCGTGTCGGTGCCATCCGGTTCCGTCTTGTCCTCAGCTCCGCTCTCGGCGTCCAACGAAGCGTTAGCGGGCGTCTTACTTGACCCAGCCGACTTTTCGGCTGGTTTGACTGTGTTCGGGCTGCGCTTGGGTTTCGGTTTGCGTTTTGTGCCATCGTCTCCGAAATGTCTAAACAACTGAGATACGAATACGAGGGCCGCCAACACACCCGCAACTACCGCTAGACCTCGAAGGACCAGTGCTGACACCTTACGCGTCTCCGAAACCACTTGGACCTGGGAGGTTTTGTCCGACGCTAAGTCAACGGCCCAACTAACGGTCGCTTTATCATCCTGAACCGAGGGCTGCCGGTTCGTGTCACCCTCGCTGATGTCTCCGGGAAGATTTGCCGAAAATTTGATACCGACCTTTTCGGGGCTAAGCGAGTACTCCTCTGCAACATCTTCGACCGTTATATCCAGCACTTGCTGCAGTTCAGGGTCGGAGAAACGTTCGAACCCGTCGGTGGTGACGATTTCACCAGAGATGTTGTACTCGACGCGGGCGAAACTGCTGTTGCGTTCGAAAATGAAGTTTTGAAAGATGCCATTTTCTCCGCCTATCTCTTCCATTACTTCTGAAAATTGGGCGGGCGTCCCAAAATCTTTCTCAACAACGATCCGGGAACCTCCGTCTTCGAGCTCGACCGGTGCACCAATCCGCCATCCTGACTGGGCCATATCGCTCAATGCCAGGCCCGTGCGGTCGAGGTCAACCACGGCTTCGGCTGCTTCTTGATCGAGGATAAGTTCTACCGCAACAGTGCCAGACCCATCGTCTTCAACATCTACTTCGACCGTCAGGTCCGCCCTGCAACTAGTTGCCAGAACGGCGACAGCGGCAAGAATGAATAGGTGCCAGGTTCGACGAACGTCCATCAGACGTATTGTGCAGCGACGCCTGTTGTCCGCTTCGGTATAGCAAGCCACTCTCCGAGCTTAGTACTTCGCAGAACAGGAGCCACTGCAGGCCAGGAATGCTTACGCCTGGCCATGGCCAGCGTGGAGTTTCGAAACGGTTGCTAAAACCAAGAACCGACCCGGCTAAACCAGGTCGGCCTATTGAGAATCAGGTTGATCAGTCAGGTCAAGCTAGTCGCTCGTTCCTGCCAGTTCAGGCGTCGGAGGAGGTTGGAAGCCTTCATGCGGCGTGAATACCAAGGCGGGTTCACCCTCGTCATTCTCGCCGACGTCAATGACAACAATTTGGCCGGCATGGAACTCCTTGTACAGAATTTTCTCTGACAAGATGTCTTCAACCATTCGCTGGATGGCTCGACGTAACGGTCGGGCACCCATCGTCGGGTCATAACCTTTCTCAGCCAAGAAGTGTTTGGCGTCGCCGGTCAGCTCCAGACCAATCCCGAGGCCTTCAAGCTGCTCAACGGTACGAGCTATCAGCAGGTCGACGATTTCGGTGACCTCTGCCAAACTCAACTCGTGGAACACAATAGTTTCGTCGACACGGTTTAAGAATTCAGGACGGAAGTGGACCTTGAGAGCCTCATGCACTTTTTCCTTCATACGTTCGTAGCTGACCGCTTCGTCATTCTTGGCGAAACCGAGGTTTGCTTTGCGCAGATCCTGGGTTCCGAGGTTCGAGGTCATAATTAGAACAGTGTTACGGAAGTCGACCGAACGGCCTTGGCTATCGGTCAGACGACCTTCTTCCAAAATTTGCAGCAACGTGTTGAACACATCGGGATGTGCTTTTTCGATCTCGTCGAACAACACGACTGAGAACGGCTTGCGGCGTACCGCTTCGGTGAGTTGGCCGCCTTCTTCGTATCCGACGTAGCCCGGAGGCGAACCGACAAGGCGGCTTACCGTATGTTTCTCCATATATTCGGACATGTCGAGCGTGATCATCGACGAGTCGTCACCGAACAAGAACTGAGACAACGTCTTAGCGAGTTCGGTTTTACCAACACCCGTCGGCCCAAGGAAAATGAACGAACCGGAAGGCCGTTTCGGGTCTTTCAACCCGGCGCGGGTACGACGAATCGACTGAGAAACTGCGTGGATCGCATCTTGTTGGCCGATAACTCGTTTGTGGAGCTCGTCTTCCATGCGGAGAAGCTTTTCGGTTTCTTCTTCGGTGAGTTTGTAGACGGGAATGCCGGTCCAGATTGAAAGAACCTCAGCGATCGACTCCTCATTGACTTCGTCGAACAGATCGACGCCAGAAGCCTTGATCTCGGTTTGCATCGCCTCTTTACGCTCGATCAGTTCCTTCTCGGCATCCCGAAGGCGTCCGGCTTCTTCGAAATCTTGCGAATCGACGGCACCCTTCTTCTGGTCCACGACGTCAGACAGTTCTTTGGTTAGCTCCCTGAGCTCAGGCGGGGTCGCCATACGTTTTATGTGAAGACGAGAACCAGCCTCGTCGATCAGGTCGATCGCTTTGTCGGGGAGCTGTCGGTCTGCAATGTAACGATCAGCCAAGTTCGCCGAAGCGACTAGGGCTTGGTCGGTAATCGTCACTCGGTGGTGACTCTCGTACCGGTCGCGCAGACCTTTGAGAATCTCTATGGTGTGTTCGACAGTTGGCTCTTCGACCTTGATTGGCTGGAACCGCCGCTCAAGCGCGGCATCCTTCTCAAGGTGTTTGCGGTATTCGTCGAGCGTGGTTGCCCCGATGGTCTGCAACTCGCCACGAGCCAGCATCGGTTTGAGGATACTGGCCGCGTCGATCGCCCCTTCGGCTGCACCGGCACCAACAAGGGTGTGAAGCTCGTCGATGAACAAAATAATGTCGCCGCGGGTCTTGATTTCTTTCAGAACCTTCTTGAGACGCTCTTCGAAATCACCGCGATAGCGGCTACCGGCAACCAATGCCCCCAAGTCGAGGGTGTAAAGCTTTTTGCCGGTGAGTGTGTCCGGCACTTCGTCTTTGGCGATCTGTTGAGCTAGCCCTTCGACGATTGCGGTCTTACCAACGCCTGGCTCCCCGATTAAGACCGGGTTGTTCTTTGTACGCCGACTCAGGACCTGCATAACTCGTTCGGTCTCGCGTGAACGCCCAATCACCGGGTCGAGTTTTTTGTCCGTCGCCTCTTGCGTGAGGTTTAAACCGAACTGGTCGAGTATGAGCGAACCAGAACTACTCTCTCCCGTTCCCCCGCTGGAAGGCGCACCGGGCTTACCAGTGGTTTCCGACCCAGCTCCTCCCTGACCCGCCGGACCTGAATAGCCCGACAAGAGCTGTATCACCTGTTGACGCACTCGTGAAAGATCGGCCCCGAGCTTGACGAGGACCTGTGCTGCTACTCCCTCGCCTTCACGGATCAGTCCGAGCAAGATATGTTCGGTTCCGATGTAGTTGTGGCCAAGCTGAAGGGCTTCCCGCAACGAGAGTTCAAGAACTTTTTTCGCTCGAGGGGTAAACGGAATATGACCGCTCGGAGAAGACCCGCCTTGACCGATGATGTCTTCGACCTGGCTGCGAACCGCCTCAAGCGAGATCGAAAGAGATTCGAGCGCTTTCGCCGCAACACCCTCCCCCTCGTGAATAAGCCCAAGCAAGATATGCTCGGTACCGATGTAGTTGTGATTAAGTAGCCGTGCTTCTTCTTGTGCTAGGACAACAACTCGGCGGGCTCGGTCGGTGAAGCGTTCAAACATTGATTCCTCCCCGTAAGGGATCGTAAAGCGGAAACCTCAGCGGGCTGAGATAAACCAGATCGGCAAATTGGTAGTAGATACTGAGGTACTAGAGCTAGAAAGTAGTGTAACCGTTGCCTCTCGTGCAATATTGCAGCCAAACCATTGTTTGTGCCACATCGAATGACCTGATTCACCATTTATTTCGCTGAGTGGCGGAAAGGCCACCCAACGGAGTTACGAAGTCTCGATACTAGCCGATAGAGAAGCTCTTGGACCTGCACTGCGACTTTCTGCGTCTGGTTCACCAAATTTGGGCGAATTACTCTACGGTTATATTTGTGTCTCCCCACCCCCTCCAAACTTCACCCAACGCGTCAAACGACGCTGCTCGAATTGAGAAATTTCTACTGCAGGCCGTGCAGGTGGAAGAAGACGATTATCTGACCGAGATAGCGTCACACCTTATTTCCGCTGGCGGCAAAAGGCAGCGACCACAGTTTTCGATACTCGCCGCGGCTGCCGGACTACCCGAAGGAACGGCTGTGGCCGATGACGTCGTTCGGGGAGGGGTATCGGTTGAGCTTGTGCAGGTCGGTTCGTTGTATCACGACGACGTTATGGACGAAGCACAAATCAGACGTCAGGTACCAAGCGTGAACGCCCGTTGGGGCAACTTGCGAGCAATTCTCGCCGGCGACTTTCTTCTTGCGAGAGCGTCGGAGATAGCGGCCAGTTTAGGGACCGAGGTCGCTGGCCTCCTGGCTACTTCAATCGCCGAGCTCTGCAAAGGCCAAATCGCCGAACTCCAAACACTCTATAACGTGGACCGGTCCGAAGCCGAGTACTATCCATCGATCGAAGGCAAGACAGCCACCCTCTTTGCTACCGCAAGTCGAATCGGAGGGATCGTTGGCGAGTTCGACAGTGATGTTATTAACAGACTCACATCGTTCGGACATAACTATGGGATGGCGTTTCAAATCGTCGACGATGTGCTCGACGTAATCGCCACGGACGAACAACTCGGCAAACCAGCAGGCAACGACATGATCGAGGGCGTATATTCACTACCCGTGATCTACACGCTCGAGTCCGATGATGGGGATGCCTTACGTTCGTTGCTGGGCGACGGCCTAGCCGAGACTGACCGCTCCACTGCTATTGAGATAGTTCGGAACGGATCTGGCGTTAAAAGGGCGCTTGACAAAGCCATCACCTTCGCCGATACCGCTAAAGCTGACATTCTTCAAGTGTCAGATAACACAGCCGCACGATTGTTGGCTGATACAGCACAATACCTTGTCGACTCGGTGCATATTAGTACAAATGATGGCGGCTAGATTTCTGGTTTTTACCTAAGTGGGGTCATGAGCCTCGACATGATTCAACATCAAGTGCTATTCTGTTGTTCCGCCGAAATAGCAGGAGAAGCACAATGGATGCTCAACCTACCGCGACCCAAACAGATGCCGTCTCAAGTCTCTATGAACCACATGTTTTGGAGGCTCGCGCTGCCTTTCACTCCAGCCGAGTTGTCGAGGTTATTACCTCATCGACAACCAATCCCAAACTACTTGATCGGTTCTTGATTCAATTCTCGGCGTTAGGTCTTCGAGTAACTGAACCGGTCGAGGGTTGGATCGCTAGGGCCGGGCAGCGAACAATCGAAATCGGACACCGGGAGCTGGGAGAAGCGTTAGTCGGTCACGCCACCCACGAAAAAGACCACCATTTGATGCGGATTGACGACACAAACAACTTGGTAGAACTGTGGAACCACCTCGGCCGCGACAAGCTGGATGCCGATCAGCTTCTGGCGTCGCCGATCACGGAAGGCGCTCAAGAATACTGCCAGCTCCACGAAGACGTGATCGCCGGGCCGACGCCATATTCCCAGTTAGGTATAGAATATGAAATCGAAATGCTGTCGATGACCTTAGGGCCCAAATTGATCGACAACATCGCCAGGGTTTGCGGAAAGGACCGAGTAGCCAAGCTTTCCTTTTTGACCAACCATATCGAACTCGACGTCGGCCATACCGAGTTTAATCGCCGTCAGCTCGAATCTATTCTCAACGACCACCCCGGTTTTGGTGAGCCCATAGGACAAGCCGGCAAGGCTGCTTTGGAGACTTACGGTTCATTCCTTGAAGACTGTCTAGACGCCGCTTCGCAGTAATAACGTGTCTTTCACAATTCGAACTCCCGAATCAGCGAGCGAGTTGGCCACGCTCTTTGAATCACGAGCCACAGTATTCTTCGGCGAGAATATTCTTCACCACCCAACAGAGCCGAGTCTTTCCGATGAGGTCGATTTCTATCCTTCAACTATCAACCTGATCGCTGTTGCCGATGAAGGGCTGCTAATCGGCGGGGTAAGGCTCACTTTACCAACTGCCGATTATGTCCCGGCCGACAGCAACTTTTTTGACTTTCGCCCGTACTTACCTGCTGCGAACTCCCCTGCTTCCTACGGGTCGATGCTTTGGGTTGACGTGACCCAACGAACTTTGCGAGCCGGAAGCAACCTGGTCAAAATAGCCTGCAAGATTAGCGAGCTAGATCATATGGAACATCTCTGCGCCGCGACCCGACCGAAAGCGGCAAAATTCTTGAGCCGACTAGGGTTTAAACAGGTCGCCGAGACATTCATTCACCCGATAGAAATGGTGCCCGTCGTCCCGATGATCCGGCCTCTCCGGGCGGTCGACGGCGCTACCGTCGACCTTCGGGAAGAAAGTATCCAGGCCCAGACAATCTTCGACAGGCACCGAGATGGGGAATCGGCTAGACGATATGGGCACGAATATCTAAAGTAACCCTCAACGCGAACCGATTTGGGCATGGACGAACAGAGGTTTCGACTATGCCTGCACAAGACCAGGGTGTTCAGAGCTCCCCGGAAACAAATAGGGTTCACCGACTTGACGAACTGATAGTTCATATTGCAACCGACTTAATGGGTGTGAGCCAAAGCGGAGCGCTCGAAGCGATGAACCGCGTGCTCGACCGTTTGATCGAACACTTCGGCGTCGATGACGCATTTCTTCGCCGTCACCGCTCCGACCGGATCAGCGAAATGGTCGCTTTGCGTCGCCCCGGCCAGGACACGGCCCAAGCTTTGGAGGAGTTGCGCGAAATTCCGTTTGACGCTGATCCCATGATGGCGGCGACGGAGCATTTGACTGAACCACTCCTGATCTATCCAGAAGATTCTCCGGAGCTGCAGGCAAAAGTACAGCTGGACCTTGGCGTCAACGTTCACACCATTGCCGGCGTTCCGCTCCTAGACAACCAACAAACTGTAGGCGTCATGGGGCTCGTCCGATTTAGCGATGAGCGTTGGGCCGACGACGAAGTTCGAACCTTGTTTGCCATCGCTACCATGATGGCGCAGTTTTGGGTCCGATTGGAAGCCGAAAGCCAGCTCGAAGTCAAAGCGCATTTTGACCAGCTGACAGGTCTCGCCAACCGCGTCCACCTGATCGAACAGGTAACCAAAAGGGCCCGAACAGAGGCCGAACACACACTGTACGTTCTCGACATCGACAATATGAAAGCCATCAACGACGGAATCGGTATGGACTACGGCGACCAATATTTGGTTGAGTTCTCCAAACTGCTGACTTCTATAGTTCGACCAGAGTCAATAGTCGGTCGGATTTCGGGGGATCAGTTTGCGGTTTTCACCGAAGGTAACGATCTAGCCCAGGCAGAGAAGATGGCAGCCAGGTTAGCTCAAGAATTGAAGCATTCAATCGACGTTGCCGGAGCGCAAATATCGAGGTCGGTCAGTATTGGGATCGCTCACCGCTGCAAAGGGGCCAAGCTCGGCGACATCTTTTCCGACGCCAACTCCGCTCTGCGGTCGGCCAGATCCGAGGGTCGTAACACCTACCGGGTGTTCGACAACAAACTACGGACCAAGGCGGCCGAACGCTACGAACTCGAACTGGCTCTACGCAGCGCTATCGAAAACCGCGAATTCGAACTCCATTACCAACCGGCAGTCAACTTGGCGACCGGCGAGACTTTTGCCGTTGAGGCACTACTACGCTGGCGTCGCCCTGGAGCAAAGAACATTACGCCCGCCGGCGCCTTCATCGAAGTGGCGGAGGACAGTGGGTTGATTGTAGACATTGGCGACTTCGTCGTTGAAGAGTCCGTACGACAACTGTCGCTTTGGCAAACCGCAATGCCGAACTTGGAAATGTGGGTGAATATTTCACCGGCACAGTTGGTGAGCACGGACGTCGCCGGTCTTTTCTCCGCTGCAGCTGAACGATACGGAACCGACCTACGGCAGGTGTGTGTCGAAGTTACCGAACACACGATGTTGTCTGACTTACATGCCGCCAACGGTTCCATCAACCGACTCAGGGCGCAGGGTGTCAAGTTTGCGTTGGACGACTTTGGCACTGGCTATTCTTCATTGGGGCAACTCCGAGATCTCCCGGTTGACATGCTGAAGATCGATATGTCATTCGTTCAAGGTCTCGGCCAGTCTCAGCATGATCACGCCATCGTCGACGCTGCGATCACGTTGGCGGCCGCATTTGATCTTGACACCGTCGGCGAAGGCGTTGAAACCGAGGATCAGCTTAGCCACCTTCTCGAACTTGGGTGCGGCACCGGGCAGGGTTATCACATCGGTAAACCGATGAACCTTGACGACGTCGAACAATGGTTCGATCGGACTTCTGTCAATGGGACGACAGAAGTTATATCGATGCAATAGCGGTTGCAGTTTCGGTTAGCGGACCACGAAGTCAACCTGGCAGGTCAAGTACCGCCGAGTATTCCGCCACGAACCGTTTGACGTCAATTCCGTAGCTGACGGAGCGGTTATAGCCCAGCAGAGCCTTTGTGAAGTTTGCATGTGACCGCAACTGCTTTCGAGAGCCACACAGATGGTTAGCTGCAGCTAGCGCAGCGTCATAGATGTTGTGGGGATCGCGGACCTGGTCGCGGTTACCGTCCGCACCGTAGAGCGACCAACTTGACGGAATAAACTGCATCGGGCCGACGGCATGGTCCCAGGTGAGGTTGCCGTCGAGCTCCCCCGAGTCGGTGTCGGGGATAGCCAAGAACGGGTCACCGTCTAGCTGAGGGCCGAGAATCTTCGAGCTAGTCCGCCCATCTTGGGTGATAGCAGCAGAGCCGTAGGTCCCATGTCCGGTCTCGACCTTTCCGATGCCAGCAAGTTGGCTCCACGACACCTGACAATCCGGCTGAGTCGCCGCCGTGGCGAGCTGGGCCTTGTAGTAGGCATCCAGGACAACAACCGGGAAGGGAAGGTCTTTCAACGGCGCCAGCAAAACTTGCGACAGCAGCTCGGGGGTGAGTTGGGCAATAGTTTGTCGGGCGGATTCGACCTGACCCTTACTTTCGGTCAGGCTAGTGTTGGCTTGCGCAATAGAGTTGTTGGTTTCGTCCAGTGCTGCAACGAGCTGCTCGAGCCGTGTTTGCTTGTTCCTCATCTCAGTTAGAACGTCGTGGTAGTTGGCCTTCATTCGGGATTCGACGTGCTGGAGAAGGACTGGGTCTGAAGCTATTTTGCCGGTCGTTGCGAATTCCAATAGCCCAGGAGTCTCTTGGTTCTTAAAGCTAGCGATTGCAATGGATGAGAGTTCGTCCCTTCCTCGGTTGACAGACTCAGTTATTTCCTCGACCTCGATGGAGGCGGCAGCGACGTCGTTGACGAGTTGACTTTGGGTCACAGTCAGGGTTTCCAGCGTCGCCGTTAACTCAACAATACGCTGTTCCCCCTGCACCAACTGGCTCTGTGAGTCAATTAGCTTGTCCATTGTCGGGGCGAAGCCAGACGTATCGATGTCCGCTCTTGCGAGTACGTTTGGATGGATGTGGTCAGCAAATAGTTCAGCGACCGAGCTGATGTCGGCGTCGGGCGGGGCCTCGTTCTCGGCGGGCTCACCTGCAACTGGGTTACCGGGGAGAAGTACCAACATCGTTGCAAGAAGAGCGATCACAGTCGTTCGAGCTTTGAAGTCTAGGAACACCTACTTCCGTCGGCCGTACCGACCGAATTCTAAGATCTTGCTAGCTGAATATCTGTCTTCGAGACCCACCCAATTTGATAATTCGAGTCTGAGCGTCGTAGAGGAACGTTACGCCTCGGGTCGCAGGGTTGGGAATAGCACCACATCTCGAATATTCGACGCGTTGGCGAGCAGCATTACCAGTCGGTCAACCCCGATACCAAGCCCACCCGTTGGAGGCAGTCCGTACTCCATCGCCCGCAGGTAGTCCTCGTCGACGACCATCGCTTCGTCGTCGCCAGCGTCTTTCTGTGCGGTCTGGTCTTCAAACCGAGCGCGTTGTTCGGCCGGGTCGATGAGTTCGCTAAAGGCGTTCCCTAATTCTCGACCCACCAGGATCGCTTCGAACCGTTCGGTCAGACCAGGCTTAGATCGGTGGTCCCTCGACAGAGGCGACACCTCTTTGGGGTAGTCAGTTACAAACACGGGACCCCAAAGTTCAGATTCTGTCGTCTTCTCGTAGATCTCCAGAATGAGTTTTCCTGGACCGTAAGCGTCTTTCACTTCGACTCCATGAGTCGAAGCAACTGAACGGAGCTCTTCGAGGTCGGTCTCCATCGTCAGGTCGACGTCGATCTGCTCACGGATTAGGTCTGTCATCGAAGCTCGCCGCCACGGCGTTGACAGGTCGATCTCCCGATCACCGTATTCGAGCGTGGTCGACCCACAAACCTCAATCGCTAGATACGAGACGAGCTCTTCGGTTAGGGTCATTATTTCTTCGTAGTCGGCGTAGGCCTGGTAGAGCTCCAACATAGTGAATTCGGGGTTGTGGCGTGTACTCGTACCCTCGTTACGGAACACGCGCCCTATTTCGAAGACTCGTTCGAAACCACCAGCGACCAGACGTTTCAAATAAAGTTCTGGCGCTATCCGGAGAAAGAACTCTTGGTCGAGTGCATTGTGGTGGGTGGTGAACGGCCGGGCTGCGGCTCCACCTGGAATCGGGTGGAGCATCGGGGTTTCGACTTCCATGAAGTTGCGGTCTTCCAACCAGCGCCGGATCAGCGAAACCACTTTGGATCTTAGAACGAACGTCGCACGACTTTCAGGTGTCACCCAGAGATCGACGTATCGCTGCCTGTAACGGGTGTCCGGGTCATTGAGGCCATGGAATTTGTCGGGGAACGGACGCTTTGCTTCAGCCAGCAGCGACCAGGATTCGACCTTGACTGACAGTTCGCCCCGTTTGGTTTTCATCACGGTTCCCGTTACCCCAATCCAGTCCCCTAACGACAGTTCGCAAAACTCATCGAAAGCGGGAGTGACCTTACTTGGAGCAAATAATTGGATGCGGCCACCAGAGTCTTGCAACGTTGCGAAGGCGAGCTTACCCTGGACCCGCCTTAGCATCAGGCGGCCCGAAACGGTTGCTACTTCGTCGGTTTCGGTCCCGTCTTCGATGTCACCAAAACGCTTTTGAAGGTCGTCTGAAACTGCAGTCGGGCTGAAGGTGTACGGGATATTTTCAGTCATGGCATCCTCTAGGAACTAGCCGGACGTGTTGGCCGACTACCTGGACGACGATACTCCATCCTGGTTTGATGTTTACCGAATTTGGCTACTTTCTTGCACATCGTCAGCGGACCACAGCCATTCCGAAAATAGAGCGGTAGGGTCATCAGTAATGCTGAGCGTTGGAGATGTCGTCGAAGATTTCGAGCTGCCGGATGAGAACAACGTAACTGTTCGACTCTCAGACCTGTTGGCTGACGGTCCAGCCGTGGTCTATTTCTACGTTCGGGCAAAGACCCCCGGTTGAACGCGTGAGAGTGCTCATTTCCGTGATCTGTCAGCAGAGTTTGAGAAAGCTGGCGCAACGATCGTGGGAATCAGCGCCGATCCGGTGGATCGGCAGAACGAGTTCTGTCAAGCGAACAAGCTGACGTTTCCGCTACTCAGCGACCGAAAAAAGGCGGTCGCCAAGCTGTTTGGGGTCAAACGATCTGGCCCGCTACCGGTTAAGCGGGCGACATTCGTTGTCAATCAGGACCGAACGATTCGGGCAGTGGTCGCCAGCGAAGGGGACATGAAGACTCACGCCGACGAAGCACTGGCGACCCTACTCCATTAGGCGAAACAACCTAGATCGGGAACTCTAGCCAAAGTCACATCCTTTACTTGTTGAATGAACATTCATTCAGCTATAATTAGATAGCACGGCGTATTCGTCGTGGGAGACATACGGCTATCGGTCCCTCAGCCATGGCAGTATCTGAGCGAGGTCATTTCGGGCGATCTGACCTCGCTCATCTCTCCAAATTGTAATTTCTGCAGTCGCAACCGTGACTCAACCATCCTCCCGACACCCGCGCCTCACCCGGTTTGAACTACCCTAGACATATGGAACCTGCCCAGCCCATCATCGCGGAATGTTCGGACGGAGCGACAACCGCCGTCCGATCTGCTGACGATCCCAAGCCGGACAAGATCCAGCAGGACCGATGCGCCTTGATTCGCATCGCGCTGCGGACCCTGGTCGCCAAAGAGGGCTTCCACGGAGCCTCCATGTCGGCTGTAGCCAAAGAAGCCGGGGTTGCCTCGGGCACCGCATATGTCTATTACAAGTCAAAGGACGAGCTCGTCCTCGCCGCCTACAAAGAAGCAAAGTTCGAACTTACCGATGTTTGTTTCAACAATTTCATCAGCTCTAACGACGCCGCCACCATCGACGAACGTTTCGTTGCCATGTGGCTGGGCATGTACCATTACCTCCAAGCCAAACCAGATGAGGCCCACTTCCTCCAACAAGTTGAAGCGTCGCCATATGCAGCTACAGCCCATCACGAGGTCCATGCCGAGGAGCACGAAAGTTTGGTTGCGCTAGCCACCCACCCAGAGCTCTCGTCGAGATTCATCGATGCACCGCTGACCCTCTTGTGGGTTATGGGTTTTGTTCCCGCTATTTGGTTGGCAACCCAACAAGCAGACAACGTACAGTTGGATGAGCACCGCCTCCGCAATGTTGCGAAAGGCTGCTGGCGGGCGATTTCTAAGGACTAGTCGTCGAAACTAAATCAACAGGGATCCCACTCCCCCACCTATCTCTACGACGCGCCGACACCATTTTGGTTGGAGCCGCCACTGGCGTGAGCGCAATACTTGTCTTTGCAAACTTTGACCATCGTATCGCTTTGGCGATCGCCCTGTTTTGTATCGTCGTAGTTGCCGGCTGCATGACACTGATAGATTTCCAACAGCACCGTCTGCCTAACGTTTACACAGGGTCACTAGCACTTTTTTCGACGTTCTCGCTCGGGATGTGTGGCTACCTCTATGACATGGCTAGCCGAACACCTCGGGCTTTGATCGTTGGTGTCGGGTGCACAATACTCTTCTTAATTCTTCACATCGTCGCGAAGTTGGGCATGGGTGACGTCAAATATGCGTACACGGTCGGGTTCATCACCGGATGGTTCGGCTTGCCAGCACTGATCACGGCCTTCATGATTATGAGCTTCACTGCCGCCTTCGTCGCGGTCGGGATTTTCGCCGTGACCCGAGACTCCGATCTCAAAATTGCGTATGGACCGTATATGTCGTTGGGTCTCGTGGTTTCCTTACTAATCGCAACGTAGGTCGTCCGACTCTGGCTCGGTTACTGGCCGACCGAGTAGCTTCTCACAAATCGCTCCGAGTTGATCAATTTCGTCCTCTGTGATTCGCTCAAATAGAAGTTCATCGAGGTCAGCGAGGTGCCTGTCTTGCGCGGCCTTGAACGACTCAATACCCTCATTCAAAATCGAAACAAGTACCGCTCGACTGTCGTCTGGGTCCGGGTTCCTAGCCACTAGCCCTTCAGACTCAAGTTCGGCCACCACACGTGAAACTCGACTTTGACTCAGTGGGGCGTGACGCCGGAGTTCACTCATCCGCATCGTTCGGTCTTTGGCAAAAACGCTGAGGAACAGAAGAACCTCGAACTGGTGTAGTCCAAGTCCAGAACGTTCACGCAGCGACTTGTCGAGTGATCGGACCACGTTGTCTCCAGCTCGCACAAGCCCCAGGAAGGCATTCGCCCTACGCCGCTCAAGGTACTTCGTACCATCGGCTTTCTCGATCACGCCGCGGCGATCTGTCGTTGTTTCACCTGAAGTCTCTGGGTTCATCCTGTTAAGGCTACCACGATTTGCAATTATCCATGCTTAGGCATAGACTTATATGCGAACGCATAGATCTACGACAAAGGAACCGAAATGACCACTACCCTACGAACTACAGAAAGCTCCACATCCACGAGCCGCAGACTAACGGCCGTCGCGATAACGGCCGGCACCCTAGCCGCGACCTGGCTAGTTGCGCGACTAATCCTCGGTCGCACCCCGATGGGGCCCGGCTTCGGTGGCCAACCACCCACCGCTGTCGGTGTCGCGCCAACGATCATCTCGGTGCTCGTGGCAACCGTTGTCGGCTGGGCACTACTCGCCGGGCTGGAACGGTTTAGACCTCAGAATGCATTGCGCGCATGGACGATTATCGCTGGTGTATTCACCGTGCTGTCCTGCATCAGTCCCCTGATGGGTGAAGGCGTTGAGTCAGCGGATCGCCTCACGCTCGTCGCCCTGCACCTCACGACAGCTGCTGTCTTCGTCCCCCTCATGCGAGGAACGAGCTAAGGCTGGCGACCTACAACTTCACACCACCACGACGTCGAGGCCGATGTCTAACACTCCGGCCGAGTTGGTTAACGCGCCCGAAGAGACCAAGTCGACCCCGGTAGCCGCGTAGCCGTCGAGTGTGTCAAGGTTGATTCCGCCAGACGCCTCAAGCAAGGGCCGTTTCGAACCGCTGGCAGTCGCCTCATCGACGAACGCTACCAGGTCGACCAGTTCCGCTGGCGTGAAGTTGTCAAGCAAAACAATGTCTGCCGATGCGGCCAACGCCTGTTCGAGTAAGTCCTTCGTGTCGACTTCGACATGGACGGTCCGGCCCGGCCATTGATCTCGGGCTTTCGCGACACCTTCGGCCAAACTGATTCCAAGCAGATGGTTGTCTTTGATCATTATCCAGTCGGACAAATTTCCCCGATGGTTCTTTGCGCCACCCGCTCGAACCGCAGCTTTCTGTAACGAACGGTAACCGGGCAACGTCTTGCGCGTGTCCCAAACGGTGACTCGCCCCGCCGCCAGATCAACCCAACGAGACGCGTTCGTCGCTACCCCAGACAAATGGCTCATAAAGTTGAGAGCGGTTCGCTCTGCGGTGAGAAGCGTGGCGAAGCGGCCTGCCGCTACCCCTATTACAGCGCCAGCCTCTAGGCGGTCACCATCGTTCAGTTGCCATTCGATGGTCAGATCAGTGTCGACGGCAGCAAAAGTCTCTTCCGCACACCTCGTCCCAGCGACGACACCTGGCTCCCGAGACTTAAACTCGGCACGAGCCATCCGGTCCGGGGGAATCAACGTCGAGGTCAAATCGCCAAAAGGTGTCAGGTCCTCAACCAGAGCCTTTTCGACCAGGTAACGAATATCGGCGATTGGAGGATCAAACGGAGAAGCCATAGGTGTCTCCGATAATACCGCCGTTTTGCAGTTAGATCTCTTGGATCAGGATTTGCCGCGCCAGCCAGTCTTGCTCCGATGCATCAAAATCTGACCGGGTATGAGCACCGCGACTCTCCGTCCTATTTAATGCCGCCTGGACAACGGCCCGGGAGAGAATCACCAGGTTTCGAAGTTCCACCCATTCGGTCGGACCTGAAGTGGCTGGAACCTTCGCTGCGATGCCGTCTAGGGCAACCAATGTCTGCTCTAGAGATTCCTTGCTTCGCAGAACACCAGCGCCGACAGTCATTTCATGTTGGAGTTGTTTACGAAGCTCAGCGGCCAGTTCGATGCCGGTTTCGGCATCTTCGGCGAAGGCTGCCGCCGGTGGTGCTTTCATCGTCTTGCCCGCGACCCGATGGTCACCATCGGCGTCGAGCACGCAACGCATCGGGCCCGTCAACTCAGGTTCGGTGCTTCCGGCGGCAATCGCGTCGACGGCGCGCGGCGCAAAGACCATTCCTTCAAGCAACGAATTCGACGCGAGACGGTTTGCTCCGTGAACGCCGCTACACGCAACTTCACCCGCGGCCCACAAACCTGACAACGATGACGCCCCATTTAGATCGGTCACGATCCCTCCACACGTGTAATGGGCCGCGGGCGCAATCGGCAACCATTCGGTCGCTGGGTCCAAGCCAACCTCTTCCAGCGACGAGGTAATCGTCGGGAACCGTTCCGCGAAGTTCTCAAGGCCGGTAGCGTCGAGAAACAAACTGTCGACCTTTTGTTCAAGCATTGTCCGCATCATCGCCCGCGACACAACGTCGCGGGGCTGGAGCTCATCGACGAACCGGTCACCGTTGCTGTCGCGCAGCAACGCTCCATGGCCTCGCAACGCTTCGGAAAGCAACGGACGAGGCATCGAAGGATGATGCAACGCCGTCGGGTGAAACTGGACAAATTCGATGTCACCCAACGCCGCTCCTGCGGCGAGAGCCATCGCTATCCCATCACCGGTTGCAGCAACCGGGTTAGTCGTCACGGCGAAAAGCTGACCAGCTCCTCCGGCGGCAAGCAGAACGTTGTCCGCTTCGATCTTGTGCGCCTCGCCGTCGGCGTCGCGGTACGTGACTCCGACACATCGACGCTGACCGTCGACCTCTTCAACGATAAGCGTCTCGGCAAAGGCATGTTCGATAAGCAACGCAGCCGTGTCATGAACGGCGACGACAAGGGCCCGTTCAATTTCGGCACCAGTAGCTGCACCTTTCGAGTGCAAAATGCGGGGTTGGGAGTGCCCGCCTTCGGTCGCCAGCATAAAGTCACCGGCCGGATTCCGATCGAACATCGCACCCATGGCGATCAGTTCGTTTACCCGACGCGGGCCTTCGTCAACCAACACTCGCACCGCGTCAATATCGCAAAGCCCGGCCCCGGCCGAGAGGGTGTCGGCGAGGTGTAAGTCGGTTGAGTCCGGGTCGTCTCCCAATACCGCAGCGACGCCGCCTTGAGCCCATCGAGTCGTTGTCTGGTGAAGCACGCTCTTTGTTAGTACCCCCACTCGTAGCCGGTGGGCGCTGGCGGCGCGAACCGCAGCGCTCAGCCCTGCGACGCCGCTACCGATTACCAACAGATCTAGTTCAGCCATTTGATCAACCGTACCAGTGGCGTCTACCGACCGCTCGACGATTTAGGGCCTAAACGATGTGTTGTTTGGCGCCAAACGTTGATTACAGGCAAGACACACTCGATCGAATGTCCGGACAGACGCGATGGGAGCCGGGAGCTCGCATGAACCTTCGATACCCCCCAGGCTGGTCTATTGAGGGACTACGCTTGTCTAAACTAGGTCGGCCTAGTCGACGTACCTAAAGCATGCCTCGGTTCCAGGGCCATCCCAAACCGATATCGGGATGAGTCTGTGGACAGATCTTACGCTGTGTTTTGGGGTCGTGCCGGCGACTGGTGCTTACATCGAGAGCAATCCGGACCGAACACGAAGGTTACGAGAGCCGATGTTGCCGCCTGTCTTGTTGACCAACTAAACAAGTCGGACTTCAGTCGCCAATCAATCTCTGTAACTAACTAGACGTCAGCCAAGCGTTGTTCTCGGGTGCCCTCAAGTAGGCGTTTGGCGAGCACGGCAGTCGGAATCAACGGCAGTGCAGCCGTCAACATGCCTGAAGTGTAGTGAAAAGTGCCGTCTTCTAGAAACGGAAACACAAAGTGGGACAGCTCGGCGACCGTCATCGCAATCACGAATGCACTGATCAGGTAGTAGCCGAATGGTCGACGGGCGCTGACTAGTACCCCGGTCAAAATCCAAAGACTTGGCCCAACGAATGCAGCAACAGTGAGGAAGCTTCGCTCTGATACCTCGGACCCACTTAGATCACTCATCAGATGTTCGAAATCGGTCACGTACTCCTCATAAACGTGAGCGATGAACAGTACAACAGCGATTAAGAATGGGCCTAATAACCTTGATGGCTCCACCGGGTACCGGTACGTCGTGGCATACCAAAAGCCGAGACCCCCACCAAACGCCACCAAAAAGACGACAGCTGCGACCTTTCCCAGCATCAGATAGCCAATGATCGGGGCAGCGACAGCAAAAGAGGCGGCGCTACGTTCTCAGCCCAAACCCACGTGTCCCCAGTCGAACTGCTCACACCCCAACTCTACCCAAGGCGTTTCGTTATTGAACGTTCGTGATTGGCTACCTCTGCGTCCTCAGAAGCATCCATGCTCTTGCTCGTTTTGTGGTCAAGGAACCGAGTGAACTACGCTTGATTACATATCTACTCGTCGGTGGTCGATCGGTTGTAGACGGATGGAACCTGGTTCAGTCGAACGCTCACACCAAACACTCTTCCACGTACTTCTCGTTCCATTCGATTCCGCTCCCGATCGTCGGCACAGTTTTGTGTACCCATCCTCAACCTCGAGAGGGTTTTGCAGTATCGGGTTCCACCAGTCGCACCCGTAGTGCCATCACTAGTGGTCACATCAAGTAGAATTAGGGAGACTCCGCGATCACACCACTGGATGTGGAGTGCGGAACCGGCATCGGCACAACCACAGTCCTCACGGTCAGCTTTGTGATCGTAGGAGTACTCGACAGACCGCTACTCATTTCAGCCCCCTTCAACGTGCGTCGACCTAAGTACAACGAGAACTGCCCAGCTAGTATCGCAGCGAACATACCAACAAACGGTGACGTCGGGGGCCAACCGTGGCTGCTTTGGGCAGCCGGCGATACCCTCCTAGTTTTGTTGTTGAAGCACCTACACCCTGGAAGTACAGATAAGAGCGCTGAGCTGTTCCAGGTCAACACGGCTGTAATGTGGTAGTTGTGGCCTCTACAGTATCGAAACGGTATGACCCATGATCTCCCGATCTCAGGCGGTTCGGTTTCTTAACCAAACTACGTTCGGCGCAAGCGAAGCATCGATTACCGAACTCCAAGACCTCGACAACTATGAAGCGTGGATAGACCAGCAACTAACCGAACCCGGCTCTTTGACCGAGCCATATGTGCGAGCCAACTCAAACGGCAGCCTAGGCACGACTCGACACTATATTTGGTGGCAGAACGCCCTCACGGGGAACGATCAGCTCCGTCAACGGATGGCGTTCGCCCTTAGCGAGATCTTTGTTGTCTCCGACATTGACTACATCTTGTCGAACTCCCAATACGGCATGTGCAACTACTACGACATGTTGGCTGCCGGATCGTTCGGGAACTTCCGTGAGCTCCTCGAACGGGTAACCCTGCACCCGGTGATGGGCGTCTACCTCAGCATGGTTCGCAACGAAAAGGCCGACCCGTCTCGAAACGTCCGTCCAGACGAAAACTTCGCCCGGGAAATCCTGCAGCTCTTCACCATTGGTCTCTACGAGCTGGACATCGACGGGGGACATCGGGTCGATTCCAACGGCGCTCCAATCGAAAACTACGACCAAGCCACAGTGGAACAGTTCGCAAAAGTGTTCACCGGTTGGGACCACCACGACAGTCGAGCCTGGGACTCAAACCAGGCCCACGACAAAACCGTGCCGATGCAACCCAACGAAGAATTTCACGACACCTCAACCAAGACTCTCTTAGGCGGCACCACGCTACCCGCCGACCAAACGGCCACCCAAGACTTACAAGCCGCCCTGGACAATATCTTCACTCACTCCAGCGTGGCTCCGTTCATTGCCAAATCGTTGATTAAACGGTTCGTTACCAGCAACCCTGAACCCGCATATGTTCAACGAGTGGCTGAAACGTTTACCGACAACGGATCAGGCGTTCGAGGAGACCTCAGCGCGGTGACAAAGGCCATCTTTCTCGATGAAGAGGCGAGGAAAGACCGCAGCGCTGATGACGAGACCTTCGGCAAGATCAAAGAACCACTCCTTCGGCTGACGCAACTCTGGCGAGCCTTTGAAGCCACCCCGGGTCCCGACGCTGATGGGGTCTATCGTTCAAGCGCGCGGACTGTCGATGGTATCGACAGCGTGCTAGGCCAGGCGCCGCTCAGTTCCCCATCGGTGTTTAATTTCTTCCTACCCGACAACCCTCTACGCGACGACGAACTGGTTTCACCTGAAAAGCAGATTCTTTCCGAAGTCAATATTGCCTCAACAAACAACATGTTTTTCAGCCAAGTCGGCTTAAACAACCGAAGCGATTCGGCAGCGAATCAGACAATCCTCAACATCGACAGACAAGTCGACATGGCCGACGACGCTAGCGGTCTCGTTGACCACCTCAATGAACTGCTAATGGCGGGCCAGCTGCCTGAAGAGTACACGTCCGTTCTCGTCAACTCGATCGAATCACTGCCGACCGACGACGACGGCCGAACCGCCCGAGTGTCCGAAACCTTGCACGGCATCATCAACTCCCCCTTTCACTACGTTCAGAAATAGTTGGGCGACAACATGACTAGCAACGAACAAGACCACAACCCAAAAGACCATATAGAAGATGGCAACGAGACGGGCGAAGCGCCAGACCAGCCAGATCGGCGAAAGTTTTTGTTCGCCGCCGGGGCGGGGCTCGCTGGCCTGGCGGGCGCAGGCGTGGTCGGCTCACAACTGTTTGGTTCTGACGAAAAGGCTGGACCGCGGTCAGGCCAAGCCGCTGGGCCACCAACGACACTTGAAAGAATCGAAGCCGTCGAAGTCGAAGGGTCGCGGAGTCTCGTTTGCATCTTTCTCGAAGGCGGCGCAGATTCGGCCAACATGTTCGTTCCCCTCGACATTTCCGAAGAGGGCATATCGTATGACGCCTATAACAATGCGAGAGGAACCTTGGCGGTGCCAGCCTCGGACCTTGTTGGTTTCGGGGACGGGCAATTCGGGTTTAATCCCGGCGTCTCAAGTTTCGCCCGACTTGCTGAGGAAGGCCGCTTGGCCGTTGTGCAAAACATCGGGCCGCTAGCGCAGCCAATGACAAGGGCTGACTTTGCCGCCAAAAAGTCGATTCCTCAGTCGTTGTTTGCCCATGACGCTCAGCAGAAACTCTGGCAGACCGCTCGGCCCAATTTGACGAGCTCCCAAGGCTGGGGTGGTGTCGTGTCCTCGGCTGTGAGTAGAGGCGCCGAAGTCACACCTGCGTTCTCGATCAACGGGTCAAACATTTGGCAATCAGCGTTAGAAGGTCCGTACACACGGCTGTCTCCGACCGTGCCAATTCAGCGGCTACGCGGCTACGACGCCACGCTTAGCGCTAGCGATCCTCGCTCGACGCCGGTAGCAGAGGTTTTGGCCCGTTCGGTCGAACTCGCTAGCTCATCAGGGAACGTCTTTGACCAAGAAGTCGCCGGGCTAATCAGAGGCTCACTTCTAACTACCGAACGTCTCCAGGAGGCGACAGCGCCGAGCGACACCGAAGACTTCATGGCCGATATCGACGGAAACCGGCTAGGCATGCAGCTTCGGCTAGTTGCTCGGCTTATCAAGAACCGCGAGAACCTGGGCATGGCTCGCCAGATGTTCTTCGTCAGGATGAGCGGTTGGGACACCCATGGCCAACAGGCCGAACGGTTTCCAATATTACTTGCCGAGTTAGACGGTGCGGTCACGTCGTTCCAGCAAGCTTTGGACGAACTCGGAGTAGCTGACACGGTGACGACGTTTACCGCTTCGGACTTCGGGCGGACGCTGACGTTGAACGGCGACGGAACTGACCATGGTTGGGGCGGCCATTCTTTTGTGTTCGGAAGCAGCGTCAAAGGCGGCTTGTACGGAACCTTCCCGAGCTACGCAACGACCGGCAACCCAGACGACACCGGCGACGACAGCGAGGGTTTCGCCGGGCGCCTCATCCCTTCGACAGCGGTTTGCCAATATGGGGCAACGTTAGCTCGCTGGATGGGTTTACAAGACAGCCACCTCGACGTCGCCTTTCCTGAACTACAGAACTTTGAACAGCGCGACATAGGGTTTCTGTAGACTTAGCATGACCTGCTATTCGACGCTTCACACGGATTCTTAGGACGTCTCAAAACCTGCTTCTAACCAGAATTCGGCCGTGACGACCATATGTACGGATTTGGTTTCAACGAACGCCGTTCCGATATCAATCGAAGCAGCTTTACCCCTGACGCCTAGAGACTCCGACAACCCAGCAGCAACTGATCGGGTCACTTCGGCGCTTGTGGGTGCTGAGTACGAATCGGAGACAAATTTTATCCCCGCGATCGAAGTCCCAGCGACCTCAGCCATTGTCTTCGCTCGTCGAACAGCATCAGCGGTGACCGTCTTTAGGAGGGCCTCGCGCTGTTCTTGTTCGTCCCCATAACGCCACTCGGTCCGTGTTAGGCGACAATCGTCAACCGAGCTCAAGAGACCGAGTGCGTCGGGCAAGTGCTCGAGATTCTCGATTACGATATTAAGCCGATACGTCGCCGACGAGGTCTTCGTCAACCGGCCTGACTCGGTGCTCGTGCTAACAGAAGTCACGCGAATATCGGTGTCGGCTACACCCAGCTGTAGCAAGCCTTCTACCAACGGCCGAATCTCACCGGCTTTTACGCCAGCCGCGTTTTGAAAGCGGAACTTCTTGCCGGAGATCGTTACATGAAGAACCGCTGAGTCCGCTCTGACTTCTTCAGTGCCGGACGCCTCTACTTTTACAATTCCTGACTCTTCCACCGAAGAACTCCTCCAAATATCCCACCACTGAACGGTCAATGATAAGTGGGTACTGTTCACAACGCAAAAGGCCATACTTGGCAAAGCCCGCTTTGAACTGCATACCTTGCCGCAACAGCGGAGAGCCTTCCGACCGGTTTGCCGCTCGTTTGGGTGACATGGTTGAGTTTCATTCGGATTCGCTGACCCATCCCGATATGATGCGAGCAGACCAGTCAGGGTCGTCGTTGACCGTTCTCAACGACAACAGCGAGACGCTGCATACCGTCCCGTTTGACGGATACGCCTTCCTGACCGACCTAACCATCGGGCCCGTTGTACTCGTTCAGGCCACCCAAGAAAACGGGTCAGTGACAAATTCACTTGTCGACATGGCCAGCGGAGAACGGCTCGACCTCGGCGAAGGGTTTTCTTCGTCGAGCGTTAATAGGGTTCCAGGTAAGAAGAGCTTGACCTTCTTCCAGAACGAGGAAGCCGACGTCATCGCCGTCGACCCCGAAGCGTTGGCAGTCATCGAACTTCCCGGCCTGAAAGAAGAAAACGTCCGATCTTTGTTTTGGTCGGCTGACGAATCGGTCCTCGGCTACACCCTTGAAGATCAGCAGACTCGATTCGTCGACCGAAGCGGCACCGTGCTCTCGACCGCCGACGTTGGATTGCTCACATCTATAAGTCCAGAAGGCACCCATTTCGCGACCAATTCAATCGACGGCGACGGTGTGGCGTTCTACTCGTTGGACGGCGGCAAGGTGGAACTCTCGATCGATGTCGTGACCGGGGCTACAACACCGGTGTTCGAGAATCTCCCATTCACTCCTATCAGAGACCTAAACGCTTTCCTTGGACGGCGGTTGCCCCAGACGATCGCGATGAGGCGATCATGGTCGAAGTTGAGAGGGGTGAAGAGAAGTCGGTTCCCATTGCGGGCAGCTCGATCGAATTCTCTTCGCTAGAGGCTCGTTATGTTTGGGGCATCGAGAACGACACAACGGAGAACGGCTCTGCGTGGGTGTGGGTCGGCGATCGGGAGAACGGCGAAGTCAGAAAGCTGAGCGTCGAATCCTCAAGTTCTCTATGTTGTTCCCTTCAGCTTACGTACTCTGACGACAACCGTGCTGTCTTCATCGCTCCTTGAAGGCCTTGAGGAAAATCGCGGTCGATTTCTTGCCAGTCCGGCCGCTTACCTGGTCCGTGTAGTTTAGACGTATGGATCGACTGCCAGTAGTAACGCCAGATCAACTCACGCCCGAACAGAAGACGACCTGGAATGAAATCGTCGAATCGAGAGGCCAGAACCTTTCACTGTTCGACGAAGATGGCGGGCTCGTCGGGCCGTTCAACGCTATGGTCGTTTCGCCCGTTCACGGCCGACGAGTTGCAGCCCTAGGGGCTGCGGTTAGGTTCTCAAGCTCGTTAGACGACCGCCTGTTAGAACTTTGCGTTATTTTACCCTCAACTCGTTCGAGGTGCCAGTCCCCAAAGGCACCACGCCACAATGGCCCAACCGGCAAATAGCTGACCAATAGACAAGGAATCGTATGCCCGCATATCTGATTTGTGATGTCGCAGTCCACAACCGAGAAGCTCTAATAGAAACGGTAACCACCGCTCACGCCGACTGACTGACCCATGCCCTCCCGAACGCTAGCCCACAAGGCTCCAGACTGCGACCCCGCGACCAACCCCCGCCACAAGGTTTCCGTTTGTATCCACACCGAGAGTGGTGATCGGGCCAGACCCGGAGAGGCGAAGTTCGGCAGGGTTCTCAAGGTCTGAAAGGTCGAACACCAACAGTCGGCCGGTGTCATCGGCGGTGGCGAATCCTCCGCCCGGCACGCCAACAACTGTATGAAGCGGTCCGGGTCCAACGTCGAGAACCAGGTGTTAAACGCAAAACGGCCCCACCAGCGTAGAAATGCTGGCGGGACCGTCCTTGGCATATTGCCGTGAATTTTCGCCTAAATGTCGAAGCGATCTGCATCCATGACCGCTGCGAACGCTGCAGCGAAATCGCTTGCGAACTTCTCGCCCGCGTCGTCAGCCGCATACACATCGGTGATCGCACGAAGGATCGAGTTCGAGCCGAACACCAAGTCGTTGCGGGTACCCGTCCATTTGACATCGCTGCCGCCACGGTCGGTGGCTTCGAATATGTCTTCGGCGCCGTCTTTGCTGGCCCAAACGGTGTTCTGGTCCATCAGGTTGACGAAGAAGTCGTTCGACAACGTGCCGACGTTGTCGGTCAGAACGCCGTGACCATCGGTCGACACGCCGAGTACACGAAGTCCGCCGACGAGTACAGTCAGCTGCGGTGCGCTTAGGCCGAGAAGTTGGGCCTTGTCGACGAGCAGATGCTCGGCGGCATGACTAGTTCCCTTACCCAAGAAGTTACGGAAGCCGTCGCTCTTTGGCTCAAGCCAGGCGAATGATTCTTCATCGGTCTGGTCTTGAGTAGCGTCACCACGCCCAGTCGATACAGCAACCGTGACATCGTAGCCGCCAGCCTTTGCTGCGGTTTCGACAGCCGCCGCTCCACCGAGGACGATCAGGTCTGCCATCGAAACGTCGACACCAACACTCGACTTAACACCCTCAAGTGCGCCGAGCACCTGGGCGAGACCATCGGGGTTGTTCGCTTCCCAGCCACTCTGAGGTGACAGGCGGATACGACCACCGTTGGCGCCGCCGCGCATATCACTCGAGCGATAGGTCGAAGCCGATGCCCAGGCCGTAGCCACCAAGTCGGTGATGCTAATGCCGGCGTCCATGATAGCTGCCTTCACCGTTGCCGTATCGGCATCGCTGAGTGCGGTGCCAGCGGGGATTGGGTCTTGCCAGATCAGCTCTTCATCAGGAACCTCAGGACCGAGGTAACGAACTGCGGGTCCCATATCTCGGTGGGTCAGCTTGTACCACGCTCGGGCGAACGCATCGTCAAGCAGTGACTGGTCGTCACGGAAACGCTGGGAGATCTCGTTGTAGATCGGATCCATCTTCATAGCCATATCGGCCGTGGTCATCATAGGTGAATGAAACACGCCGTCGCGGTGTGCATCTGGAACGGTTCCAGCAAGCGATGGTGAGTGCCACTGTTTATGGCCAGATGGGCTCTCGGTCAACTCCCAGTCGTCGTTGTCCATAAGGGTCTCAAGGTAGTTGTTGTCCCACGCCGTTGGGGTCGAGTTCCACGCGCCTTCGAAACCAGAGCCGGTAGTGTGTTCGGCTAGGCCAGATTCAAAATCGTTCTTCCAGCCAAGGAGCTGTTGTTCCATCGGAGCGCCCTCGGGCTCAGCATTGACCGAATCTTCTGGACCAGCACCGTGGGCCTTACCAAAGGCGTGCCCGCCAACGACCAACGCAACTGTCTCTTCGTCGTTCATCGCCATACGACCGAAGGTTTCGCGAATGTCACGACCAGAGGCCACCGGGTCTGGGTTGGCGTTTGGCCCTTCAGGGTTCACGTAAATGAGGCCCATCTGAACGGCACCGAGTGGCTCCAAGAGGTCGCGATCCCCGGTGTAGCGCTCGTCTTCGAGCCAAACATTTTCCGGTCCCCAGTAAATGTCTTCTTCGGGTGCCCAAACGTCTGGGCGGCCGCCAGCAAAGCCGAAGGTCTGAAATCCCATAGATTCAAGCGCGACGTTACCGGTAAGAATCAGAAGGTCAGCCCATGACAGTTTCTGGCCGTACTTCTTCTTGATTGGTTCAAGAAGGTAACGAGCTTTATCGAGGTTGACGTTGTCGGGCCAGCTGTTAAGCGGAGCAAAGCGTTGCGTTCCGCTATTACCTCCACCGCGTCCGTCGTGGGTGCGGTACGTGCCAGCCGCGTGCCATGCCATACGAATGAAGAACGGCCCGTAATGACCATAGTCGGCTGGCCACCAGTCCTTAGAGTCGGTCATCAATGCAGTGAGGTCGGTCTTGACTGCGGCGAGGTCGAGTGACTTAAACGCCTCGGCGTAGTCAAAGTCTGGATCCATCGGGTTCGACCGGGGTGAGTGCTGGTCAAGAATGTCCAGGTTCAGTTGGTTTGGCCACCACACTTTGTTGGCGGTGCTGCCCGTGTAGTTTTGCGGTTGCTGGGTGACTACCGGGCACTTGCCCGTTTGGTCGCTCATTGGAACTCCTTGTGTCTGTTATTTGGCTGAGAGTAGTACTCATTTTTGATGTTTGAACTACGTATTTCGTCTTTTTCTTTGGATAGTGACACCCTCTAGATGACCGACTTTTCTTTCTGACAAGACGGGCAATGCCCCCAGTAGATTACCTCGGCTTCGTCGATTTCGAACCCGTAATCGTCGTCGGCGATAAGGCACGGGGTCTCACCAACAGCACAGTCGACGTCGAACATAACCTCGCAACCGCGGCAGATCAAATGGTGGTGATTGTCCCCCACCCGATCTTCGAAACGCGCTGGGGATCTAGCTGGTTGAATACGTCGGACGAGACCTTTTTCGGTAAAGACCCCGAGGGTGTCATATACGGCTTGACGCGAAATCGAGCCGATGATGGCTCGCACATCTTCTGCCAGGTCATCGGCAGTGGCGTGAGGCCTGTTAGCGACCGCTTGCATGATCGCCAACCGTTGCGCAGTAACTTGCACTCCCCTTTGGCGCAGCTGTGCTCCGATGTCATCATTCATCCGAAGCTAGTAAACCACAAGTTCTGGACTAAGTCAATTATCCGATCCAATCAAGTACTCCCCACCCGGGTTCTTCGCATAGAGCTAGCACCTGCACGGACTGGCGATGTGTTAGAGCACACCGACCCATTCGACATTTCCAAAAGGGACTTCGTCTAAGGGAGGCTGCAATAGCACGTGCCCGTCAAGTTCGGGAGCAACGTCAAGAAGCGGACGAAGCACAAAGTTCCGAACGGCCATCCTTGGATGCGGCACAACCAGGTCGGGTTCGTCCACGATCAGGAAACCGTCGACCTCTTCGTAGTCGAGGGTACCTTCGCCGGGTGACGCTACCAACAACACATCCACATCAAGGGTGCGGGGGCCCCAATGAACTAGACGCTGCCGACCAGCTACCGTTTCGAGTTCGGCGCAAAGCTCTAACAACTGTCGAGGGGATCGGCTCGTCTCAAGCTTGACCACAATGTTCAGAAACGCGTCCTGATCAGGACCACCGACCGGATCGGTCTCGTAAGCCGGCGATACTGCGGCCAGGTCAACTATCGCATTGACCGCAGTTCTCAGGGTCGCTCGACGATCACCAATATTGGATCCCAAACCCAAGTAGGCCGCAACCTTCGAACCCATCGCGACCTAACTGCTCGACCGGACCCGGTGAATCTTAACTCCCGTCGAGACGACGTGAGCGGCCACGGGCGGGCGAAGCTTATGGACCGAAACCGTTACCGCATCGACCCGATCAAATTCGAAACCAACTTCGGTAACGCGTTCTGCTAACCGTTCCAGAAGTTCAAACTTTTCGGCCATCAAGACCTCGTCAAGCCGGTCGATAAATGCGCCGTAGTTCACGGTGTCGTGCAGATCGTCGGAAGCTCCAGCGTCGGCCAAGTCGGCGTGAATGTCTATGTCGAGTCGAAAGGGTTGACGCTGCGCTTTCTCATGCGGAAGCACGCCGCAAAACAGCAGCCATTCCAGCCCGCGAATTTCTATAAGATCCGTGACCGGCCCGCCGCTGGCCATCTACCCGATCCAGGGGGATTGAGACGCTGGAATGAAATCGCTGTCATGAGCGACCGAAGAAAGCTCTCTCGAACGCTCAGCTTCGATACCTTCCGAAGCCGCTCGGGCGGCCTCCGCCCTGTTGTCAGCGGCCGAACCGGCTGAGGTAACGATCGCCCGGCCTTGGGGCCCAAGTTGACGCCCCAACAGACGCTCGGTCATAGTGATGGCCTCGAACGTAATCGACACCATACCCGTCCACCGTAGATACCCACCGATGAAACCGCCGACTCGATCACCGATCTCGTCAAGGTGAAGCACCAACTTTTTCTTGTCGGCCAGCAACTTATGGAGTTCGGCATAATACATGGGCAGATATGTTTCGAAGTCGATCGACGGTGGAAACGGCCAATGGTGCCACGGCAAACCAAGCTCGTCGTAAGAATGCAAATTATGGTTCGACGGTAGAAGCGACACGATGGCTGAGAAACGGTTCTCTCGAAGCCAAATAACTTCCTCTTGACGGCGAACCCGGCGGTGGCTATCCCCAGTGCCACCTGGGCGTACACAAACAGCTAGTCGGTCTTCGATGACCCATTGAAAACTTCGGGGTTTTATCCCCTGTGCCCACTTACCTTTTGCCATTTCACTCCCCTGATACGACGGTGACAGCTTGACGGGCTGCCTTTACATCATGGACTCGAACGAGTTGCGCTCCAAGCATCATTGCATACGTTGCGGTCGAAACCGAGCCTTCAAGGCGATCATTTACAGGAGAGTGTTGATCTGCCCCATCAGAGCGGGCAATTAGACTCCCCAACATCGACTTTCTGGATGTCCCAACAGCCACAGGAAAGCCGGTTTCTACCAAGCTGTCAAGCCCAGCCAGAAGTTCGAGGTTCTGTTCAAGAGTTTTACCGAACCCAAAACCCGGGTCGATCCAAATTTGTTCGACGCCGCCCCGTCGAGCCTGGGTCGCTCGTTCAACTAAAAATTCTCGAACTTCGGACACGACATTGGTATAGCTCGGACCATGCTGCATGTCCCCAGGAAGGCCCTTCATATGCATGGCTATCCAGCCTGCACCAGTTTCGGCGGCCACGGGCCATAGTGACGCGCTGACATCGTTGATAATTGATGCACCCGCGGCGACAGCTGCCCGAGCCACTTCTTCGTGCCGAGTGTCAATTGCTAACCGACAGTCTGGGGCCAACGTTTCGATTACCGGGATCACTCGGGCAAGCTCGGTATCGATGTTTATCTGCTCCGCGCCGGGGCGGGTCGACTCACCGCCGACATCGATCACGTCAGCGCCCTCTTCAAGCATCTCGTGAGCTCGGGCCACAGCTGCAACCGGAGACATAAAGGCTCCACCATCACTAAACGAATCAGGCGTTACGTTCAATATGCCAAGTATCTCGGCTGCCATATGCCCCAAGCTTACCTATCGACGGGCTCGATCCGAAGTATTCCTTCCGTACGCGCTATCCGGCGGCCGCCCGAAACTTCACAGGCGATCGATTCGCAGTTCACAACCGTCAACACCCGGACTATATCGGCGAAGCTTGGTGGGTGACCTAGGGAATCCCGCAACCATTCCCGCAATGCGGCTGCGGCAACCGTGGGTGGCACCGTCTGAAGCGATTTGGTATCCGTCGGGTCGAGACCCGAGGCCAATTTGTCGATGTCAGCATTGGTTGAACGCGCCAGCTCTGCCGTTCGAACCAACAACGGCACCGGGTCCCTCTGGCCGATGTCGGCCATAAGCGGCAACAACTCGAACCTGACCCGGTTCCGCACAAAACGTGGGTCGTCGTTGGATGGGTCGTGAAATGGGACGACACCATAGTGTTCACAAACGCCAACGGTTTCGTCTCGACGCAGATCCAAAATCGGGTGCCGAAGATCCGGAGTTATTCCAGCGAGCCCATAAAGCCCGGCACCTCGAAGCAGGTTAATGAGCATCGTTTCGGCTTGATCGTCGGCAGTATGGCCCAACAAGGCGTCGGGCCCTAGCGCATCATGCCGAGCGATACGTGCCCGCTGTTCCAAATCCGAACCCGGGGCAACCGTGACGCTAACGGACCTAAAGTTTGCTCCTAACCGGTTCGCTACCTCAGCTACAAACTCCGCTTCGCTACCCGTCGACTCCCGAATTCTATGGTCGACGTGTACAGCGGTAGCGTCTAGACCAGCTTCGACCGCTAGAGCGAGCAGGGCGACCGAGTCGGCCCCTCCAGAAACACCACAAAAAACAGATGTTTGAGCGGGCGGAAACATGCAGCGACTCAGCAAACTCGCTTTGTCAAATGTGGCCATCTTCAGGCGCTATGACGGAAGTGGGGCACCCATGCGGGTGATCCACAGGTCAGGTTTGCGAATCTCTTCGATGGTCGGCAACGCTTCCGGGCCGACCCAAACTTGGTCGAATAGTTCCTGACCGCCAGCCTTCTCAACGGCGGCGATGAAGTTTTCGCCTTCAGCGTACTGCGCCAACTTGCCTTCAAGCCCAGTGATCCGTTGGATGAACTTTGCAACGAATGAGGCGTTAGATCGCCGGGACGACATGATGCGGGCGAACCGTTCCTGGCTCGGAATCAGCTCTTCGGTAGCACGGCTCATGATGACATCGCCGTGACCTTCGAGCAAGCTCATCAGCCCAGTCATCTTGTCCATCGTGTCTTTTTGTTCAGGCGTGGCGAGTAACGCCGCCAAGCCACCATCTTTAACGGTTTGACCGCCGGCGCGACGATCGGCCACAAACGTTTTAGCGGCGTCGACCAAGCGGCTGGGGTCTGCTTCGACACTGTCGAGTAGACCATTGACCAAGCTCAGGAAATAAGGGCGCAGCCAAGGGACACCGGTGAACTGGGCACGGTGGGTACATTCGTGGGCCGCCAGCCATAGACGAAATTCCGACGGAGGGAAACCGAAGCGTTTTTCAATATTCAGCATATTGGTCCCGACGTAGTAGACCCAGTCTTGGTCTTCAGGTCGTTCGTCTTCAATTACCAGCAGGTCGTATTGGCCGAGAACTCGGCTAGACATCCAGCCCAGCATCGCCCCTACTTCTGCACCTGAGATTTTTGGGCCGATAGCTTCCGACGCCGAGTTAAACGACCGGGTGACGACGTTTGTCGGTTCGGCGGCTTCGGAGCCCATTCGTTCGAGCAATGGGCGAAGGAGACGTTGGAAGCTACTGAGGTTGACGTCGACCCATTCGAGCCTGTCAATAGTCTTACCGCGAGCTGAACCAGCGTTCGACACCAAACCTGTTTCGGCCTCAACAAGTTGTTCGGCTTGGGACGTCAGCCTCACCATTTCGGCCGAGACAGCACCGTTGTGGTCCGCATCGGCAAAAGTGTCCTCGCCGGAGACCTTACCTGCTACCTTTCGAGCAAAATCCCAATCAACCGAAACTGCCATACCCGCTACTTCTTTGGGTACTGAGGTCGCACGACCTTATTTATATAGCCAATGATCGTCGAGATCACCAGCCCGATAGCAGCCAAACTAAAGATAACAGCGATCCACCAGTGCCAAATTGCAGCCAATTCTATCATGGGTGCCAAGTGTAGTCCGTTCCACACCCAACCGAAGAGCCAGGCTGATAGGAGCGAGTTCTGTAGCTAGGACGAAACGTTGGACTAACCCTCAACGCCTTCGCCCGGAATACACGCCGCCGGGTCGTCGGGAAGGTCAAGGCAGTCAGTTGGTGCCCCCAACAGTGAGGACTCGCACCCTGAAACCGCGACGAAGGACGGAACCAACCGGTCAATTATTGGCACCCATTCTTCTGCGTACTGTCGGTTCCCGACGTCAGTGATGAGTAAGTCGGCGGGCCGGTCACCCGAACAAGTGAGGCTTATTCTCGCGACCGAAGTCTGACCGATTCGCCCTATTACGTAATGACCGTCATCGGAAGTCGATTCGACTTCTAGCAACAAGCCATTGACCGAACGGTAGTCATCTGGCTCGATATGAAAATCGATCGACAATCGAGAGGCTTGAAGCTGAGTGTTGCCCTCAAGACCGTCCAGCGTGTCGAGTTCTTGCTGAATTATTAGAACCATCTCGTCGATCTCGCCTGATGTTGGACCAGCCGGAGCGTCAACAAGCGATGATTCTTCAACCAGAGTAGTTTGGCTGTTGCCTGGTGTTGTCGCATCCGTCGACGTGATTTGAGTACCACAGCCGGCCAGAAACACGCATACGCCGAGTCCAGCTGCCGAACCAGCCGAACCGATCTGAGCTAATCGCACCATCTTGGGCCTTTGGAGCAATGCAATTGTTCGCACGGTCAGTACTGTAATTCAATATTGGGGCAGATCGCGACTTTAATCGCCGAAATCTTTGCCGAATACCCCAAGAGTCGCATCTAAAGACGTGCAGTTTTATGTTAAACGGAACTACCTAGAGGCGTCATGGCACCCTCAGGTTTGTCGAAGGTCGTCGGGATACTTGACGCCTGACCCAACAGTGCTACCCGGTCAAACTTATCGGCGCCCACGACCCACGGCATGTTGACGAGCTCAAGCGCAGGCCAAGCACAGACCATCGCGCTCACTGACTCCGTTTAATTCTTCTAAAATGTTTTTGTATCGGTTTAGAACCATCTGATGCAACTTGCTTGCCTAAGGATGCTAGGGTGATGAAATGTCAGAAGAAGATTCAGTTGCGTACAACATCGAACAGGGTCAGAAGAACGCTGACGAGTTCCAATATGCTATCCAACAGTTTTCGAACCATTCGATCGTTCTCACAAGAGATTCAACACTTGGCATCGAAATTGAATCACTTAATTCTTCGCTGAGGGACGCCGAGGAGCGATTCAGAATTCGTGGTGCCGAACTTGAGGTTAGAGGCAGGAGCCTCGCAGCGTTGCTTAATACCGAGATGCTGAAAATGGTTGACGCTGACCTGGGCGAGGACGGAGTCATGGGTGATTGGCCGGTATGAGCGAAGTCATCACCAACTTCCCAGATGAAGAGGCTAGTTACGGCGACAGGACGAAAGTTCAGGATTTAGCAAGCGACCTCAAGACTGCCCGGGATAATACTGATGAGCACATCACCACACTGGAAAGGGTCTGCGGAGAGATTATCGACTTCCAAAAAGGCCACAACATCGGATTTATTGGTACCTGGGCAGAGAGGATTGCTACGTCTGCCGCGAGATTTGTTGAAGAATATGACGACCTGGAGAAAACGCTCAACACTGTTCACGTTGACCTGGAGGATATCGAAAAGTCATCCGCGTCAAACTGGGCAGCCATGACGGAACTGAAAGAGCGCGTATCATCAGACGGCCGTGTATCGGCAAGCAGTCCAGGAACAGACGGTTACGAAACCGTACAAGACCAAATCGACGCTCTCAATAAGGAGTGGCAGGAAATTCGCAACCAAGAGTACGACAAGTACCTGACGCTGGCACCCGCACTCGATATTTTTGACCCAGGCCCTATTGTGGGTGTCAACCTAGAGTTAATCGATGAGCTCCTCGGTCAGTGGCTCGCAGTCTTGGCCGAGACTGGAGACCCCACTCTCGACGACGAGATCATGGTGATACAAGTCAACCGGGGCAGACTTCAGTTAGCTCAGGAAGGGGGCAAAGACCTGGCCGAAAACCTTGAAGAATATGACGATGCCATAGAGGACGGAACGATAAACCCTGAGGGCGCTGTTGCGTTTGCCGAGTTGTCACCTGAGGAGAGGGAAAATGTTGCGGGATCAGGCCTTGAAGGCGATCAGATCTCGGAGATCTTAAGTCGCCCCCAGGATGACCCCGTACGTCAGGCGCTGTTGAACGGCGAAGAAGTCGAACCCGACGAGACGGGCGGCGGCGACACCGACATGCCAGGCGGAGGCGACACAGGCGGAAGCGAAACGCCAGGCGGAGGCGACACAGGCGGAAGCGAAATGCCAGGCGGAACGCCCGGCGGCGACACCGACATGGCAGGCGGAGGCGAGACAGGCGGCGGCGAAACGACCGGCGGCGAAACGCTCGGCGGCGACACCAATACGCCAGGCGGAGGCGACACAACAAGCGGAAGCGAAAGCGCAAGCGAAAGAACCGAAGGAAGACGTGACAGGCCCGA
>CAZKEM010000085.1:0-34794 GCA_964551835.1 uncultured Acidimicrobiaceae bacterium
CTATTCCATCGTTGACGGTTACAGGCAGCTGGTCAAGTCCTTCCCCATCTGGCGGATAGGTTAAGTCCGGGCACGGCTCGCCGACGTTGGGGTCCTGGGACACCAACTCAAAGAGTTGAACGTCACTATTCCAGGTAGCGACGCAGTGTCGTCCGGCATCAGCTGGTCGGACGGCGAATGCTAGCCATCCTGTCTCGTGGGTGTCTCCGACATGTTGAAGAATGATATCTCGGGTCCCGCCAGCGACATCGGAGAGCGGAATCGGTCCGTCTCGTTCGATAGCGTCAGCCAACTCTTCGGCTTCACCCGCTTGAAAGAACCCACCGGCCCCAAACCCAACGTCGGTACTCGACGCGCTACGGCTAATTTGCGTGACCAAAAGCACTAGCCCGATCACGCTAGCGAAACCGGCTAGAGCCACTAAAATGGCTTGTTTTCCGGCCCCCGAGCCCGATTCAGTTACTGGCATGTAAACAGGCTATATCTATTTGAGCGATTGGCCCTCTTCTGGGCCTAGGATCGGTATCAATATTTAGCAAACCGTATTCTGCGGTCTCTCAACTCAACTAAGGGTGGTGGTCTTTCAGTGGATCTCCTCGAATTTCAAGGCAAAGAGTTCTTTGCTTCATACGGCATTCCTGTCTCAGACGGTGCGCCAGCGACAGATGTCGAAGAAGCTGTCGCTATCGCAGACCGGATCGGGTATCCGGTCGTCGTCAAGGCCCAGGTTCATACCGGCGGCCGCGGTAAAGCTGGTGGTGTAAAACTCGCAGACAACACAGATGAATGTCGAACCCATGCAACCAATATTCTGGGCCTCGACATTAAGGGTCACATCGTCGAAATCATCTGGGTTGAAAAAGCTTCAGACATCGCCGAAGAATACTATGCCAGTTTTACGCTCGACCGTTCGGCTAAGAAGTATCTCGGAATGCTCAGCGCTGAAGGCGGGGTAGAGATCGAGGCGGTAGCCGAAACCAACCCTGAAGCTATCGCAAAAATCCATATCGACCCAGCAGTTGGCCTAGACGAGCCGACCTGCCGAACGTGGGTAGAAGCAGCAAACCTCAACCCAGCGGCCACCGACGGTGCCGTTGATATTCTGCTGAAACTGTTCACCGCGTACGTCGAAGGTGACGCTGACCTGGCTGAGATCAACCCGTTGATTCTGAAGCCAACGGGCGAGGTTCACGCCTTGGATGCCAAGGTTTCCCTCGATGCCAACTCGTCATATAAGCACCCCGAGTACGCAAAGTATGATGAAACCCAGCCCCGCGATGAACGAGAATTGGCAGCACACGCCAAAGGTCTTCAGTACGTAGGTCTCGATGGTTCGGTCGGTGTAATTGCCAATGGCGCCGGTCTCGCCATGAGCACGGTTGATGTTGTCAACCAGGTTGGTGGATCGCCAGCTAACTTCCTTGACATTGGTGGAGGCGCTAACGCCGACGTCATGGCCGGAGCGCTTGAGGTAATCAACAACGACCCTGCGGTGTCCTCGATTTTCATCAATATTTTCGGTGGAATCACCCGAGGTGAAGAAGTCGCAAACGGAATTATCGAAGCGCTAAACCGAGTGGACATCGATGCTCCCATCGTTGTTCGCCTCGATGGAACAAACGCCGAAGAGGGGCGGGCGATTCTCCGCCCGGCGTTAACCGATTCGTTGCGTATGGAAGAAACGATGCTCGGAGCTGCGCGCAAAGCAGTGGAGCTAGCAAAGGCAGAGGGCTAAGGAAACTATGAGCATATTTATCGATGAGACAACCAAGGTTGTGTACCAGGGCCTCACCGGCTCACAAGGTCGTTACTACGGACTCCTGAACAAAGAGTACGGGACTCAGGTCCTCGCTGGCACCAACCCTAAGAAGGCGGGAACTGACGTTGAAGGTATCCCAATCTTTGCGACTGTGGCTGAAGCCAAAGAAGCGACGGGGGTAACCGCTAGCTGTATCTTTATCCCTGCTCCTGGCGTGGCCAGCGCGGTGCTTGAAGCGGCGGAAGCTGGAATCGAACTCGTAGTTGCGATCACCGAAGGTGTTCCCGCTCACGACGAGGCAAAACTGTTCAACACGCTTCAACGAGACTTTCCGAACACTCGGCTGCTTGGGCCGAACTGTCCAGGACTGATCAGCCCCGGAAAAGCAAACATTGGCATCACGGCCGGGCACATAGCCAAAGAGGGCGGACCAGTCGGGATCGTTAGCCGTTCTGGAACGCTTACCTACCAAGCTCTGTACGAGCTGAAGCAGAAAGACATTGGGGTCACCACCTGTGTCGGTATCGGCGGCGACCCGGTCCCGGGAACCAGCTTCATCGACTGCCTCGAAGCATTCGAGGCCGACCCTGACACCAAAGCTGTAATGATGATCGGCGAAATTGGTGGGTCGGCTGAAGAAGAAGCGGCTGACTTCATCAAGAACAGCATGTCTAAGCCTGTGACGGCCTACGTTGCGGGTGTAACCGCGCCCCCAGGGAAAAAGATGGGCCATGCAGGCGCCATCGTTTCTGGTGGTAAAGGAACCGCTGCGGCCAAGATGGAGGCGTTACGTGACGCCGGTGTACTCGTTGGTGAGAACCCGACCGAAGCGGGCGATCTAATGGCCAAGGTTGTAAGCGGCCTTTAGTCGTTTGACGTTTGGCGGACAGTCGATGGGCTGTCCGCCAACGGGTATACCAGTAACGCCTTGTTGCAGTTGTTCTGACTTTGTGGGTGGGTGGTGCTTGTGTCCCCGATTTCGGGTAGCTTCGCGGTGTGCGTGCATTACTTTCGGTATATGACAAGACTGGTATAGCTGACCTGGCTGGAAAGCTTCATGCGGCCGGGGTGGAACTGCTCTCTTCTGGAGGCACAGCCGAAGTGATTGCGGCCGCCAATATTCCCGTGACGGACGTCTCCGAGGTCACAGGATTCCCAGCAATGTTGGGCCATCGAGTAGTAACCCTTCACCCGAAGATTCATGGCGGTATTCTGGCGGATAGGCGAGACTCCGACCATCTTAGAGACCTCGAAGTTCACGGTCTCGACCTCATTGATATCGTAGTTGGCAACCTTTACCCATTCACGTCTAAGCCCTCGATTGACTTAATCGACATCGGCGGCCCGACGCTGCTGCGTGCGGCCGCTAAGAATAACGAATACGTAACCGTTTTGGTCGACCCGTCTGACTACGAAACCGTTCTCGACGAAATCGAACAGTCGGGAAACACCTCAGCGTCGACGAGGCGTCGATTGGGACGCAAAGCGTTCGCTCACACCGCTGCCTACGACAGCGCAATCGTGTCCTGGTTCGATCGGGACACAGACCTGACGGAGGCTCCATTACCGGAGACGATGCATATTTCGATCGAACGAGCCCAAGATCTTCGGTACGGTGAAAACCCACATCAGTCGGGGGCTCGCTACCGCACGAGTAACGGGTCGAGCTGGTGGGATGAAGTCGAGCAGCACAGCGGGGTTCCCGTCAGCTACCTCAATTTGTTCGACGCCGATGCTGCCTGGCAACTCGTCACGAACCTCGACGACCGCCCGGCCTGCGCCATTATAAAACACGCGAACCCTTGTGGGGTTGCCGTCGCCGACACATTGGCAGAAGCCTATGCCCAGGCGTTTGCGTGCGACGAAATGTCTGCATTTGGCGGAGTGGTTGCAGTCAACCGGCCTATAGACGCCGACACGGTTGCGGCGATGGTTAAGGCGGCGCAAGCCGATGTCGTCATTGCTCCCGGGTACGACGAGGGTGTTGTTGAGGCCTTGGTCAAGAAGCGGAAAAATACCCGCTTGTTGGAAGCGCCTACGCCGTCGGCTCCCAAATTTCATATTCGTCAACTTAGTGACGGGTATTTGGTACAGGACGCCTATGAACTTGTGTCCAACCCTGATAACTGGGAAGTAGTCACCGAACGCGTGCCGACCGATGCTGAACGAACCGATGCGATGTTAGCGTGGCAAGTTTGTGCCAACGTGACGTCGAACTCGATTGTCCTAGCGAAAGATGGCACAGCTTGGGGGATCGGGGCCGGCCAGCAAAACCGAGTTCAAGCTGGCGAAATAGCGGCGCAGAAGGCTAACGGTCGAGCGGTCGGAGGTGCTTGTGCCTCAGACGCGTTCTATCCGTTCCCGGACGGCATCGACGCCGCTGCCGAGGCTGGAGCAGCCGTCATCATCCAGCCCGGAGGTTCGGTCAACGATGAAAAAACAATCGCCGCGGCTAACGATCATGGCATTGCCATGATCTTTACTGGCGAACGTCAGTTCCGTCACTAAGTACGCTCGCCAATGGTTTACCTAAGTAGGTTGAGAACATGACAGCGCAGCTTTTGGCCGCAAAGCCGGTCGTAGATCACCTCCTCGAACAGGTTAGGCTCCGGGCGGTGAAACTGGCTGAAAGCGGAACTGTTCCTGGTCTGGGGACCATTCTGGTCGGCGACGACGGTCCGAGCGCGAGTTACGTAAAGAAGAAGCACGAGACGTGCGCCGAAGTCGGCATTCGGTCGATCCATCGAGACGTTTCAGTTGATGAAGGTCAAGTTGCTCTCATGGCGGCGGTTGACGAGTTCAACGCGTCGAGCGACGTTGATGCGTTTCTGATTCAGCACCCAGTTCCTGAAGGGTTTGATTTTAACGAAGCGCTGGCGAGGATGGACCCCACCAAAGACGCCGACGGACTTCATCCGGTCAATCTTGGCAAGCTGGTACTTCAACAAACCGGCCCCGTTCCATGTACGCCTGCTGGGATAGTGGCTTTGCTCGATCACTACGAGATAGAAACGAGCGGCAAGAACATTTGCGTTATCGGTCGCGGACCGACGCTCGGACGTCCATTGAGTTTGATGCTTTCTCAACGGGGGACCGATGGCGCCGTAACCGTCGTCCACTCGAGAGTCGACAACATTTCGGACTACACCCTGGCTGCTGACATTGTGGTAGGGGCGGTTGGGATACCCGGAATTGTCACCCCCGAAATGGTGAAACCCGGGGCCGTTGTGATCAGCGGGGGAATTACCTGGGAAGGCAGAAAACTGCTTCCAGACGTTGCCGAGGAGGTCGGCGAGGTAGCTAGCTGGATTACTCCGCGTCTTGGAGGTGTGGGTCCAACGACGGTGGCGATGTTGCTGACCAACACTGTCGCTGCAGCTGAACTTCGGCAGCCGGTTAGCCAATAGCCGCTTGGCTATTTTGCCTGGCCTTGGGACGCCCGCGCGTTGTTGTGATTACTTTACGCTGGCGACTAGCGCCACGTTATTAATACCGATCTGGGCTAGGTTGTCCGAATGAGGATTCGTATGGCCCTTCTCGTCGCAGTAATCGCAATACTCTCTAGTTGTAGTTCGTCGGGTGAGGCATCAGACCCGACCAACACCACTGTTGAGTCAGCTAATCCTGAGGTCGTTGTCCCTGAGGGTCCCGCCCCGACCGAAGTAACTACTGAAGACTTGACCGAGGGCGACGGACCTGAGTTCACCGATGACGCATTCATTAGAATTCGTTATGTGGGTGTTCTTTTTGACACCGGTGAAGAATTCAGCTCCCGGTGGGACGGTGCTTCCTTCGACTTTACCTCCGGCACCGAAGTAGCTATCCCGGGTCTTGAAGAAGGTCTTGAACGTATGAAAGTCGGCGGTCAACGGCAAATCGTTGTGCCCGCTGACAAGGCGTACAGTGACGTTGAACGTCAAGGTATTCCCGCCGATTCAGATCTAGTGTTCTTAGTCGAATTGGTATATGTATTTACGGAACCGGAGATCGAGAACATCGATGAGCCAGTTTCCGAACTCGAGACTGAAGTGCTGGTCGAAGGTTCAGGCGAAGAAGTCCAAGCAGACGACCTGATCGAGATTCATTACAAGGGAGTTGCTCAATCGACTGGCGAAGTGTTTGACTCCAGCTGGCTCAGGGGAGCGCCTCAGGAGTTCGGACTGGCGGGCCTCATTCCAGGTTGGCAAGAAGGCTTGGCGGGACAAAAAGTGGGCAGCAGCGTCAAGTTGACTATTCCTGGTGAGTTAGCGTACGGCGAAGATGGAGGCCCTGGGATCGCGCCGAACGAAACGCTGATCTTCGTAATAGACATCCTCGATGCCTCTGCGGCTCCACCAGCCCCCGAGGGGCTAATACCCGGTTCGGACACCGGTGGCTAAGGCATCGGGCTAGAGGAATGCTAGGTTAGCTATATCGTAGACTTGGGTCGTGCCTCCCATTTTGGAGCAAGATCCCAGATTGTTTAGTTAGACTTTGTCTGTACCTTGTCTGTATGATCGCGGGTAACGGTTTCGGTAGTTAAACCTCTTCTGGTTAGCAAAGGCGGTTCGCATGAGTTTGGTTTGTGTTGCATCGCAGGACGGTTCTCCTGGAGCGACTACGACATCATTGTTGCTCGCCGGTCTATGGCCTAAGTCCCAGAAGCGGAAAGTCCTTCTCGAGGCAGACCCCAGCGGTGGTCGCCTAGCTGCCACCTATCACCTGAGTCTTGACCCTGATTTGGCTACGTTGGTCAAAGCGATAAACTCAGGGCTGGCCCCGAAGCGGCTATGGAGGCACACCCAACTTCTTCCGGGTTCGACCGAGGCGGTAGTCAGTCCGCCTAACGCAGACGATGTGCATCGAATCCTTGAAGCGGATGGCTTGGAACTGGGTCGATGGCTCGACCAGTTGGGTGAGATCGATGTTTTCGCTGACATTGGCTCGCTTGAAGTGGCGTCGCCTTGTCAAAGTTTGGCTTCTACGGCTTCGAGCGTTTTGATGGTAGTCAGGCCAGTTGCTGATCAGCTAAGGTCGGGTGCAGAGCGTATGGGAGAGTTGAAAGACTCGAATTGTCAGGTCAGTTGGGTACTTATAGGCGATGCCCCGTACTGTGTGAGAGAGGTCGAGGCCGCTTATGGATTTCCAGTCATGGCGGTGCTGGCCGACGACGCCGCCGCAGCGTTAGCGTTAAGGCAAGGGGCTGGTGCCTCTCGCCTGGCCAAGGCGCCACTCATCCAGACAGCGAGAAAGCTTGTCGGAGCTCTTCATGACGAACTTTCGGCTTCAGCTATTGCCCGCTCGGTTTTGGAGACGATTGAACACACAGCGATTGACCGGGAGGATTTAGATAGTCACGATGATGGAGAGTCGACGGCTGTTCAACCTCCGATCGAAGCTTCTCCTCCGCCCACGAAGCCCGCTCCAGATTCGGTTTCTGGCCTTGATGACGATGCGACAGTCGCCGTTCCCGGCCCGGGCGTTGGACCGGACATGATTCCACCTTCTGTCGTTCCGCCCTTAGTGGCCAGGTCCAGCAGTGTGGATCCGTTAGCGACCCCAACTCCTGAAGCGATCGACCCAAAGATGATTCCGCCTTCGTTGCTGCCTCCGTTGGGTCAAGCGTCCGGTGTCCACGAGTTGCCTAAAGAGGCCGAACATCGACCTGGTTCCGAGGCCGATAGAAATCCTCCAACTACGGATTCTCCCGGGGTGTCGGAACCAGCGATGGTTCCGCCATCGTTGCCGTCACCGCTGAGCGGCGATGCTGAACGCTCCGAGGACAACGATAACAGTCCTCAGACCAGTCCGGCCGTTAGCGGCCAGCCTAGGGACCCTGACGATCCGTCCTCAGACGATCCGTTCTCAGACGATCCGTCCGAAGAGTTGCCGTCCGAAGAGTTGGTGTCAGATGCCGTAGGCGCTGGCGCAGAGCCAGTGCAGGTCTCCGAAGAGCCAACAGCGAAGCCAATGTCAAGAAAAGAACTCTGGGATGTGACCACGAGACTAGCGGCACCTCCAGTTCCGCTCAGGTATTCGGTTGCCCAAGACCGTCTCCCGGACGATTCTTCAGAACCGCAAGAAAGACCTCAAGCTCCCGTCGATCCACCTATGACTGAGGGCGCTCAAGAGGCGAAGTCGCAGCGATCAACCTCGGTTAGGCCAGATATGGAGATAACGGAGGTCATTGATCTGGTGGGAACCCCGACAGGCAAAGACGACGTTCCACCAAGTCTGTTGCCAGGTCAAACCGAATCTAAAGATGGCGTTGAGGCACCCGTTAAGCACGGCAATGCTGAAGAGCATGAAGATGGCCGGCCAGCGTCACTACTGGACGCAAAACTCTCAACCTCGGCAAATCCAGCCGAAGAGTTGCCCGGCTACCCACCGATCGACTAAGAAAAGGTATCCAACAGGGCACTGTCCCAGTAGGATCAAGTCGGTATATACCGACGTCATCTAGCGATGGTGAGCGGTCTGACGTCTATTTCACATGGTGTGTAAGTAGCGCAAGATTCGAGGAGAAACTAACAATTATGACTAAGTCGCCTGTCCGAGTAACAGTGACTGGGGCCGCCGGTCAGATCGGCTATAGCTTGCTGTTCCGTATAGCGTCTGGAGAGATGCTAGGTAAAGATCAGCCTGTCATCTTGCAGCTTCTCGAGATCACCCCAGCTTTAGGGGCTCTCGATGGCGTTGCTATGGAGATTGACGATTGTGCTTTTCCTTTGGTGGACAGCATCGTGAAAACCGACGACGCTGACGTCGCATTCGGCGACAGCGACTACGCCCTATTAGTCGGAGCGATGCCGCGCAAGCAAGGTATGGAACGAGCCGACCTGCTTGAAGCCAACGGCGGGATTTTCGGCCCACAAGGCAAAGCGATCAACGATTCGGCTAACAAAGGCATCAAAGTCCTTGTAGTCGGTAACCCAGCTAACACAAATGCTTTGATCGCATCATCAGCTGCACCAGATATCGACCCCCGACAGTTCAACGCCATGACGCGCCTGGATCACAACCGGGCACTTGGCCAACTGAGCCACAAAATTGGCCGGAGCGTTTCGGATATTAAGAAGATGACCGTTTGGGGTAACCATTCCAGTACTCAGTACCCAGATCTTTTCCGTTGCGAAGTAGACGGCAAGAGTGCTGCCGAGGTGGTCGATGACCACGCATGGATCGAGGGTGAATTTATTCCGACTGTCGCAAAGCGAGGAGCGGCGATTATCGAAGCTCGGGGAGCGTCGTCTGCAGCTTCGGCTGCGAACGCTGCGATCGACCACATGCATGACTGGGCTCTGGGTACTCCAGAAGGCGATTGGGTCTCTATGTCGGTTCCCTCCGACGGATCCTACGGAATCCCTGAGGGCCTAATTTACAGCTTCCCGTGCACAACGACCGGGGGAGAGTACAGCATCGTTTCAGGCCTCGAACTTGATGAGTTTAGCCAAACCCGTCTCCAGGCTTCAGCCGATGAGCTGTCGACTGAACGGGACACGGTTAAGGGGCTCGGCCTCATTTCATAGATTGATTTGACGTAGGCGCTCGGTGAGGTCGACCCGGCGAGCGCCTATTTCAGAAATTTACTAGTCGTATTGTCGGCTAGTAACTTTCCGCTCGTTTGATGGCTGGCGCAGTAGTAGACCGTGTATTTCCGGTATTTCACGGCCCGGATGACGTCGTCACAGTCAACGCAGGGTTTGTCTTGCCGGTTGTGAACCTTTGACGGTCGATCGATGCTTTTGCCGATGTCTTCGAGGGTGCGTTCGTGGGCTGTTGAACGTCTGGTTACCTCCAATATCGCCTCGAGGAGGTCAACCCGTTGTTCGCTGGTTAGTTTGGAGGTGTTGGCGAATGGGGAGAGTCGCGCTTCAAAGCAGATCTCGTTCGCCAACATTCGTCCTAGTCCAGCAATGAGGCGCTGGTCTCGGAGAACTCCGTGGAGACGCTTGGAGTGTTCACGTAGTATTGCGTCTAGCTGGACCTGATCGACCTGGTCCACCTCGAGCCCTAAATGGCCTATAGGGTCTTGGCTTAAGGGGTCCCCGTCGACGGCCCAGACTCCAGCCTTTCGTTCTGTTCCCGCTTCGGTTAGTAACCATGCGGTGTCGTTGAAAACCCAACGGGCCAAACCGTTTCGAGGTTTGCGTGATCGTTTAGCATCGGGGCGGAGCCGACCTCCTTGCATGAGATGAACAAGGTGGGCTTGGTCATTGTCAAACTTCATGATGAGGCACTTACCTCTTCGTTCGACCGCTGTCAGTCGACTTCCGACTACGTCGTCTGGCCGGGGGCTGACCGTTTTGAGGCTCGCGAAGCTCAATAGCTCGAACTTGATGAGTGTCTTTCCCTCCAATGCAGAGGTCATTCGCTCAGCGTGGGCTTGGATTTCTGGTGCTTCCGGCACTTGGACCTCCGCTGTTACCTAGATGTATTCGGTCTGGTCCCGTAGATCTGATAGGAGATCCGCCACATTGTTGAAGGTCTCCTGATGGCCGATCAAGAGCGCCGCATCTCCAGCCAGGCTCATGGTTCCATCAAGGAACGACCGTTGGGCTGACACGGTCCCAGCTGCGATTGCTGCGGCGCATTCCCAGGGTAACGAGAATATCAAATTCGGGCTCTCATGGTGCTGCATAACGGCCATCTGGTCGGGCCCAAAGACGACATGGTAGGTCCGGTCTCCATCCGGACCATCTAGCACCTCGTACCTCACTACAAGTTCTGAAGTTAAAGGTTGGAGGCCGCGTATTTGCATGTCGGCTTCGGCGATCCATTCTTTGCTTAGATATCGCACATGTAGAGTGTGCCAGAACTTCCTTTCGGTGCCACCCGAGGAGGTCATCAACGGTACCTGGAAAGAAAAGTACCAGAATTGGCGCACCGCGCGACCTGACTCTTCAGGTAGTGATACGCTATATTTGGAGTAGGCAATACAGGCGCCGACGACAAGCTCTCGCACAAGCCTGAAGTAGTTCGTTATCGTTCATGTCCCAGGACATCAAGTTCGCGGGCCGGTAGGGCTTTCAGTCGCCCGAATCCCCTATCGGCCCGCTCTCTTCTACCTATATTGCCCGGTTCCAAGCCAAATACATCGCTCCCGATTTATGAATCTAACAATCGAAAATATGCTCTGTGAGGTTCCACAGTATCATCGGGTGACATCGGTGTCTAGCGACGGTTCGACCGTGGTTGCCTTCCAAGTGGGGGCGCAACGCTCAGATTCGTCTGCCAGTTTCCTTGCGGTTGTGGCCGAAGGGTCAGCGGCACCAATCGTGATTGCAGAGACTGATATCGTCGCTCCGGCGTCTTCGTGGGAATTTCGAGGTGATGGACTATGGGTAGACCATATTTGCGAAACCCCGTTTCGGCATTGGAGTTATGGGCTTGAGGCCTTCGCTCTGCAACTTGACGACCCAATAGAGCTTCTGGGTCGCGGTTATGGTGACCGAGTTCCACTCGGTTGGGAACTCGAATTCGAAAGCGATTCTGACCCGTTGGGGACGACAGCGGATGAAGGGCCGTTTGGTTATGTTCAGGATGGTGTGTGCAGCGGAATTTTGTTGTTTAAGAGTCGAGAAGTCGCATTTGAAGGTCGGGCGATTCGCGAACATTGGAGCGCCATGTCAGCTCCTGGTCACGCGGTTATGGGTTCTCCCGCTTCTCAGCGCAGAATCGCGCTGCCAATAGGCGGTGGAACCTGGTGGTTAGAAACCACGTCAACTTCTGTTCTTTGGCAATTCGAGAACGAGTGAAGCTCGACCCCACCGTCTATAGGCTTTGCTAACTTTGGCCTGCCAGGCGACTGTTTTTAACCTTTGACTTTATGTAATCACGGTTTAGGTACGCAATGAAGTCTTGGCTGATTTCCTTGGGGCACGCTTCGGAGCACTCCCCGTGGTTGGTGCAGGAACCAAAGAACTGTTCCATGGTTTCGACCATGTTTTCCGCTCTGCGGTACCGTTCGGCTTGGCCTTGGGGAAGCGCATTCAGGTGCCATACTTTGGCTGCGGTAAACAACTGGCCAGCCGAGTTAGGGCAAGCGGCTACACATGCGCCGCAGCCGATACAGGCGGCGGCGTCCATTGCGGAGTCTGCCACCTCTTTCGGGATCGGTGTGTCGTTGGCATCGGCGGCAGTTCCAGTCGGAGCGGTAACGTATCCGCCAGCTTCGATAATCGTGTCAAGCGGTGATCGGTCAACGACAAGGTCACGGATGACAGGAAACGCACGTGCCCGCCACGGTTCGATAATGATAGCGTCGCCGTCGCTAAATTTTCGCATGTGGAGCTGGCAAACAGCGGTGCCTTTTTCAGGTCCGTGAGCTTTGCCGTTGATCATCATCCCACACGTTCCGCAGATGCCTTCGCGGCAGTCGTGTGGAAACTCGATCGGCGCCCGTCCTTCTTCGATAAGTTCTTCGTTGACGATGTCAAGCATCTCCAAAAAAGAGGCGTCGTCGGGAATGCCTAATGCGGGGTAGATTTCGAACCGGCCGTCGGCATCTGGTCCGTCTTGTCGCCAGATTTTGAGTTCCAGGTTTAGCGTGCGGCTCACTTGTAGCTCCTTTGGGTGAGTGGCACATCAACGAAGTCCAACTCTTCTCTATGTTTGGTTTGTGGGGTGTCGTCGTCGTTCCAAGCCCACGCAGAAACATGCGAGAACTCGTCGTCTTTGCGAAGAGCTTCGCCTTCGGGGGTTTGTGACTCTTCCCTGAAGTGTCCGCCGCACGACTCGTTTCGGTCGAGAGCGTCGCGGGCCATCAATTCGCCTAATTCGAAGAAATCGGCGACTCGGCCGGCCTTCTCCAATGAGCTGTTGAGCGTGTCGCCGTTTCCGAGGACTCGCAGGTCGCTCCAGAACTCTTCACGCAAGGCCCTGATTTCAACGATCGCCTTTTCGAGGCCGACTTGGTTACGGGCCATTCCGATATGTTCCCATATGATCTTGCCGAGTTCACGGTGGAAGAACTCAGGGGACCGGGTCCCTCCGATGGAGAGGAATTGGTTGATCCTTCCTCGGATCTCACTCTCTGCCTCTTGGAATACCGGATCTGAGGTTGACACAGGCTCGGTGCCGAGCTGTGGTGCCAGGTGGTCACCAATGGTGTACGGAAGGACAAAGTAGCCGTCTGCGAGACCCTGCATGAGCGCAGAAGCCCCGAGCCGGTTGGCGCCGTGGTCGGAGAAGTTCGCTTCACCGGTTGCGTACAACCCAGGGATGGTCGTCATCAGGTTGTAGTCGACCCATAGGCCCCCCATGGTGTAGTGAGTCGCTGGGTAGATGCGCATAGGTACCGAGTACGGGTCTTCGCCCGTAATTCGTTCGTACATCTCGAACAGGTTGCCGTAGCGTTCCTCAATAGTGTTCTTGCCATCGCGGGCGATAGCGTCTGCGAAGTCCAAGTACACACCGTTCTTGAGTGGCCCGATGCCATGGCCTTGGTCGACGACGGTCTTAGCATTTCGCGACGCGACGTCGCGAGGAACCAAGTTGCCAAACGCCGGGTACTTCTCTTCGAGGTAGTAGTAACGGTCCTCTTCGGGAATATCGCCGGCTGCTCGGGTCTCGTCGACATCTCGTGGAACCCATATCCTGCCGTCGTTGCGGAGAGATTCTGACATGAGTGTCAACTTCGACTGGAATTCATCCGACGCAGGAATGCAGGTCGGGTGGATCTGGGTGAAGCTTGGGTTGGCGAAATATGCACCTTTGCGATGTGAACGCCAGATCGCTGTGGTGTTGCACGCCATAGCGTTGGTGCTGAGGTAGAAAACGTTGCCGTAACCGCCGGTAGCAAGGACCACCGCGTGGGCGCTGTGTGATTCGATTTCGCCGGTTACGAGATTACGGGTAACGATCCCGACGGCTTGGCCGTCTTTGGTTACCAAATCGAGCATCTCGGTACGAGTGTGTAGCTTGACTTTGCCCTCGTGAACTTGGCGCATCATTTGCTGATACGCACCAAGTAGAAGTTGTTGCCCGGTTTGCCCCCGAGCATAAAAGGTTCGAGAAACCTGCGCTCCACCGAACGACCGGTTGTCGAGTAGGCCGCCATACTCACGAGCGAATGGAACACCCTGGGCCGTTGCCTGGTCGATGATGTCGACCGAAACTTGGGCCAGACGGTGGACGTTCGCTTCTCGAGAACGGTAGTCGCCGCCCTTGACGGTGTCATAAAAGAGGCGCCACACGCTGTCGCCATCGTTCTGGTAGTTCTTGGCAGCATTGATACCGCCCTGAGCCGCAATCGAGTGGGCCCGACGGGGTGAGTCGTGGAATGTAAATGCTTCCACCTCGTAGCCGAGTTCGCCTAGGGTCGCACAAGCCGACGCTCCAGCAAGGCCGGTACCGACCACGATGACTTTGAACTTGCGCTTGTTAGCTGGATTAACCAGCTTGATATCGAATTTGTGTTTGTCCCACTTTTCGGCAACTGGGCCTTCAGGGACCTTAGATTCTGGCAACATGTGTAAGGCTCCTATTCGCTTTCGGTGAGGCTAGCTACGACGGGTTCGGAAACTAGGTCGGGATCGTACTCAACAACTCCGGTTAGGACTGCGACCGGGAATGCGACGTTGCCGAGGCAGATTATCCCGGCGACGCCGGTCGCAAACGAACGACGTAGAGAGTTGTAGCGAGGGTTGTTGATGCCCAAGCTCTGGAACATCGAATATGCCCCGTGGAAAATGTGGATCGACAACAAGATGTTTGCGATGATGTAGAACCCGGCGACGATGGGGTTCGACAAGCTTTCGGTCAGGTTCCACTGAGTTTCGCCTCGTTCGAACTCGTAGCCAGGGACGATGCCCCACGTCAGGTCGGCGAGGTGAAAGATTATGTAAAAGAGCACGATGATGCCCGAGTAGCGCATGGAGCGAGAAGCAAAGTTTGCTGCGAGCCACGTCCGTTTTTCCTTGTAGGCGATGTTTGAGGTCAGGTTCATTCTCGTCAATGAATACATCGCATGGATATGGAGGAGGCCAGCAGTGATCAGCCCGCCGCGTAGGAGCCATAGAAACACGGTGCGAGGGAAAATCGGTACGAGGAGTTCTCGTAGGAATTCGCCGTAGACATCCATGTCGTAAACTTGCTTGTCATGGTGTTCCACCACGCCGATAAACATCTTGAGGTTGCCGACCATGTGTCCGAAGACGAAGCCGAGGAGCATTATGCCGGTTACGGCCATTACCCATTTCTTTCCTACTGCGGTTTGATAGAGGTTGAGTGGAAAGGGAAGTGGTTTGGAACTCCTCCGAATCGGGTTCGAAGAACTTTTTTTAGGTAAGGTCGGTGTGGCCACCGGGCTATCCTCCGCAAGGTTGATTTATTCCGATCGTACATTCAGACTTTAGCGGCGGCCTGCGGAAACGGGCCGATCGAACGCGTATTTACGTATTGTATTCATACGGGCTCTCGGGGACCGTTTACGCTGGACGGCCGTGTGTGGCCCTGGCTCGCTCCAAGATCGCCGTCGTTGTGCTCTTGGGCTATTTACTGGTCCGGAACTCGGCTTCGGGGATTACTGCGCTTTGGTAGCGGTTTGTCGCGACGTTAGCTGACTCATTGAGGTCGACGTCGATAACGAGCGGTCCGTATATCGCCGGGACGGTGAAGGTGATCGAACCAACATAGGCACACGTATCCTCGGGAATTGAACCCTTCCAGTTCTTTGCTTGGACCCATTCTCCGACCGAAACTTTGGTCTGGATAACGACACCGTCGAGAACCTCTCGCCGGTCGTTGACCACATGGACCTGTAACGAGACCTGGTCGCCGGGAACTACGACTGAGGGCGGGCGATCCGCGATAATGACAACGGGTCGGCAGGCATCAACGACGGCTTCATATGCTGGCTTGGGATGCCGTTCGTAGTCGAGAATGCCGAAACCTCCCGAAGGGTGGGCGTCTACGAGCGACGTCATGCAGAAGCCCCCGGTCGGTTGGTACTTCAGCCGTCTCATGGTCTCGATGTGTTCTCGTAACGTTTGCGCCTGGTAGAGGCGCCCAGCATGGGCCCAGGAAACCCCGTCTGCGTAGGCCTTGCGAGGCACGTAACGCTTGAAGGCGCCCGCTTGTGATCCTGGCCAGGTCGGTTGGTCAACATCCCAATCTTGGACTTGGACCGATTGCGTGCCGAACCCGCCAAGGAACGACCCTAGACGGGGCCACTTGCGGATCACCTTTGCCAAGTCGCTGGCCTTCCCGGAGTGCCAACCGAGCCAAAGATGTGGGTCCGAATGGTCGAGGTCAGCCAAGCTTGGCAGGCTACCTGAGCGAGTTATGACAGGACGCGACGGGTCCGTGTGGCGTAGCTGACGGCGGACGAGTGGGTCGAGGATGGACCGGCTCCAACTTGGAAGTAGGTGTTTTCCTAGGTGTTTGCCAATTAGCGCCAGCGGGTCCAGTTCCCCCTGTGGCTCGGGTAAAGGAGCCCCGTTTGGTTCGTCGTGAGCACACCATACCGAGACTGAAGGGTGATAGCCGAGGATGTCGACGGCAGCTCGGGCCATCGACTCGGCCGGTTTACGAGTCGACGCAGCGTACTTACCTACTAGAGGAAGGTCCTGCCAAATGAGTAGCCCTTCGGCATCGGCCCTCTGGTAGAGCTCGGGGAAGCTGATGTGGCCTTGAACCCGCATAAGGTTCAACCCGGCCGCGAGTGTGGTTGAAACATCTTGAGCAAGATTGGCTGAAGCGTTGGCAGCTTCCGTTGGGTCAACGGGGCCGACGACGATGCCTTTTATGAAGATGTTCCTGCCATTAATTTTCCAGATGAACTTATCAACTTCAACCGTGCGGATTCCAGTACGCCACTGGTGGCGGTCGCTTACCTGAACCGCCCCAAAGTCCTCATCGATGTCGTCGGCGGATTTGCCGCTTGTCAATTTGTCGAGGGGAATCATCCTAATGGCAAGGGCCACCTCGTAAAGCGGTTGATCTCCTAGTTCGGCTGGCCACCACAGCTCTGGACTATCGACAACTGTGGTCCACTCGATTTGGTTTTCTCCAGAGGCGACCATAAATACTTTTGCCCCGCCCCCGGTCGATTCACCTTTGGGGCTTATAACTGAAGTGTCGATTCGAATTTTCCCGGCTTGAGCCGAGTCGATCACAAGTCGGAAACTAAGATCTGCGGACTCGGAGTCCGCCCGAGTGCAAAGAAGTCTCGAATGTAGGATCGCCACCGGTCCAGTTTTTTCAACGAGGACGCTTCTCCAGATCCCGGCCGGTGAGCCAGGGGCTGAAAGGTGGCTCTCTTTGAGTGCCCCTGTTAGCGAACGCTTGGCGTGCTCCTGGGGTTTGGCCACATCGTTTACCTCGATAGCCAGCAGGTGCTCGTCCGGTGGGGCGGCGTTCTCTGGCGAAAAAAACGAAGTTATGTCGAATCTCGTCGGCTTGAAGTACTCGTGAGACTCGCCGAGATAGTCGCCGTCTAACCAGACTTCTGCATCGCCTACGACCCCGTCGAGGCGCAGCCACACCCGCTCGTCGTTGGTGGCAGTTGGGGCAGCGAACCGTCGCCGGTACACGACGGGGCCATTGCAGTCGTGGAGCGCTGGTTCCGAAGCCCACTGGCCTGGAACGGCGACCTGCGTCCAGTCGGAGTCGTCTAGGTCTGGGTCCGGGGCCGAGGCTAATAGAGCGTTGGTCAGCTCCGACGCTCTCCAAGTTCCGTCGAGTTTCACAACTCACTATTGTAGGCGCCGTTTGCCCTGTTGAGGTAGTCGGGCAGATCTGTGCAATAGCTCTGTTCGAAGGAGCCGTTTGCGGTTGGGCAGATCTGCTTAACATGGCCCGACGGGTCGCCTCGTTGATCGAGTCTTGAGGTCGATCGACCTTTCCTGATTCGTTTGTGCTGGTGGCGTAGCTGATCCATCAACGATCGCGAAGATTCGTGCTCAATAACGTACCTTAAGGAAGCATAAACACATGCTAATTTCCCTTTTTTCTTCTTGCCTTCTATTGAATTGCAAGGCAAGATAACAGCGTTGTAATTAATTGAGACTCTGCTGCGGCTAGCAAATCTGGGCAGGTTTATGAACGGGTGGGAAGTAGTTAGGTAACAATCAGAAATCGGCGGGAGGAGGATGCGAGCGGTGCGTCGTAAAAATATCACTTTGGAAACGTCATGGCAGGAATATTCGAATTGTCTCGGGGTCGATGCCGACCTATTCTTTCCCGAGAGGGGTGCTTCAACCAAAGAAGCAAAACAGGTTTGTCAAGGTTGTGTGGTTCGTCTTGATTGCTTGGAATTCGCTCTAGTCAATAGCGAAAAGTTTGGCATTTGGGGAGGGATGAGTGAACGTGAACGTCGGAGGATTCGACGCCAACGCGCCCTGGACCGCCAGCTCCTCGAGGCTCATGAAGATAGTGCGTAAGGACGACGGCAGTTGAGTAAAAGACTGGTACGATGCGTTCATGCCTTCTCTTGGTGGTTCAGAAATAATAATCGTACTCGTAATAATAGTTTTGCTCTTCGGAAGTTCACAGCTTCCGAAACTGGCTAAAAGTATTGGCCAAGCTCAAAAAGAGTTTAAAAGCGGCCTAGCTGAAGGGGAGTCCGAGGACAGCCCAGCCGAAGACAGCGCAGTCAAAGATGTCGCCGAGTAGCTAGCATTAAGCGTCGGGCGTGCTTGCGCCTGGGTTGATAGAGATTTAACTAAGGGCGTTGGCATCGTTGATTTCACGATGCCAACGCCCTTGGTGTTGCTAGGGGGCGGGGTAGTCTTCTATAGGCTTACTGGTTGGGCGGCTTCTTGGCGACGCTGTTTCAGAATTCGCCGTCGTTGTCGTTCGGAGGTGCCGCCCCAAACCCCATGATTGATTCGGTTAGTTAATGCATATTCCCGGCATTGGTCTTGGAGTTCGCATCGATTACAAATTTTCTTTGCAATCTCGACTCCGACCCCGTCGCTTGGGAAAAAAACTGCAGGTGAGTATTGTCGGCACTCTCCAGTGCTCATCCATGAACTTTCCATACTTACTTAGACGGATCAGGAGCCGATTTAGTTCCTGCGAACCAAAAGAATTAAAAATAATCTTGGGTCATACCGGCAACTGCCGGTAGAAAGCTATCCTCGTGGGTTATGACTGCTATCGAAAGTCCCGAAGAACTTTTACCATCAGCCCATGTGACCATGGTATATCAGGGGCCTACTGCACCTCATTGGGAGCTGCAGACTCATTTTGGCGATGAAAAACTCATCGACGAATTCTGGAGGAGGGTCCACGCGAGACTCCTGCTGTTGCCGAAGCACGATCCTCAGTTTCGTCGGAACCGGGAACGCGTGAACCGAGATGCCGAGCGCGAACGAATTGTATGCGACTGGAATTTGGGTGAAGGTGACGCCGAAACCACAGCGACGGTCGTCCAAGACCCGGCCGACGTTGCCGAACAAGAAACAGTCGATCAAGAGGTCGTCGACCAGGAGAATAGTGAGCCTGACCCAGAGGGCGCCGAGACGGCTAGCGGCGAAGCAGTAGATCAAGTAGGCGCGCAAGAAACAGTACCTGCGGCAGGTGACGAAGAAGAATAAGACTTGGGTTGGTCGTGAGGGTGAACGATCTAGCTCGTTGATATATGGTTGATTCTGAGACGAGCCTGGGACGGTGTCGCATTTTTGATCCACCAAAACAATCGAAGGAACGCTCGGAAAAAGTAGCGCGAAGCTATGTCGGGCCGCGCCTTTATAACCGGGAACTCTCCTGGCTGGAATTTAACGCCAGAGTGCTAGCCCAAGTCACCGACGAGTCGATGCCCTTGCTGGAGCGACTCTTGTTCTGCTCGATCTATTCGTCTAACCTCGACGAGTTTTATATGGTGCGGGTAGCCGGGCTGAAAGACCAGATCGCGGCCGGAGTCGAAAAGGCGTCACCTGATGGGATGACGCCGACCGAACAGATCGAAGCGATACGGCACCACGTTCGTATCCAACTTGACTCATTGGCCCAATTGTTTCTTGACAGTCTTATGCCTCAACTGGTCGAGAACCAAATCGAGATTGTCTCATGGAGCGAACTAACGACCGAGGAGCGAGGTTTAGCTAGCTCTGCGTTCGACAAACGAATTTTTCCTGTTCTGACGCCATTGGCTGTAGACACAGGCCATCCCTTCCCTTATATATCCAACTTGTCCCTAAATCTGGCCGTTCTTCTTGAAGATCCCGAAGGTGAGGATGACTGGTTTGCTCGTGTGAAGGTTCCACCAACTGTGCCGCGATTTGTCACGCTGCGAGGCGGAAGGTACATCCCGGTCGAGAACGTTATAGCCCAGCATCTGGATGCGTTGTTTCCTGGGGTTGAGGTCAAGGGTGGATGGTCGTTCCGGGTTACGCGGAACTCCGACATGGCGTTAAACGATGAGGATGCCGATGACCTCCTTGAGGCGGTCGAACATGAGTTGAGGCGCCGTAGGTTCGGCCAAACTGTGAGGCTTGAGATTACCGACCAGATGCCGAGCGAAGTAGTTGATCTTTTAGTCGCCGAACTCGAGTTGGACCGGGCCGATATTGTCTCTAGTCCGGCGCTGTTGGACTTTACTTGCCTCGCGGAATTCTACGAACTGTCACGGCCAGATCTCAAATATTCGCCCGCCATTCGTGTCCCACCCGACCGCTTGCAGAAAACCGTAAGCTCGGCCGATATGTTCAATCTGATCGCGGCTGAAGACGTCTTTTTGCACCACCCGTACGATTCGTTTAATGCGTCGGTAACCAGCTTTATTCAGAACGCGAGCGAAGACCCATTGGTTCAGGCGATCAAGGTGACGCTCTACCGAACCTCTGGTGACAGTCCAATCGTCAACGCGTTGATTGATGCCGCTGAACGCGGCAAACAGGTCGTCGCGCTTGTTGAATTGAAAGCCCGGTTCGATGAGCAGGCCAATATCCGATGGGCGAAACGCCTTGAAGAAGCGGGCGCTCACGTTGTCTATGGCCTAGTCGGCTTGAAGACACACAGTAAGGTTACGATGGTTATCCGGCAAGAGTCAGAGGGCCTCCGCCGTTATTGCCACCTAGGTACAGGTAACTACAACCCAAAAACGGCGCGGCTCTATGAAGACGTCGGTTTGTTGACCGCTGATACCCAGGTAGGCGCAGACCTAAGTCAACTCTTCAACTTTCTTACCGGGTACGGGGTTCACGCAGACTACGAACGGTTGGTTGTCGCCCCGGCCACGATGCGTCCCCGGATGATAGAACTGATCGATGCCGAGATTAGCGCCGGCGAGGACGGTCGGATTATTTTCAAAATGAACAGCTTGGTTGACCAGCGGCTTATTGAGAAACTGTATGAGGCGAGTGGCGCCGGAGTTCGGATCGACCTAATCGTGCGAGGCATCTGCTGTCTTCGACCCGGAATAGTTGGATTGTCCGACAATATTTCGGTGAGGAGCCTGGTCGGGCGTTACCTGGAACACTCTCGGATCTTCTACTTCGCTAACGGCGCAGGGTCGAGCAGCGCAGGATCATGCAACGAGCTGTTCTTGTTCGGGTCGGCCGATCTGATGCCTCGCAATCTCGACCGTAGAATCGAAGCTTTGCTCGTCGCCGACAACGATGTAGTTAAGAGGCGCCTGAAAGAAATTCTCGACGTGAACCTGGCTGACACAGCACTGGCTTGGGAACTCGATAGCTACGGTGAATACCGGCGCATAGGTGGTTCGATCGACGCCCACGAACGGTTCGTTGAGTTGGCCATTCAACGGACCGAGCAAGTGCGCTCGGATATTTCATGACAAAGGAGTGCCTATGACAATCTATGCTGCCGGTTGTGTGGTGTACCGCAGGAACGCATCTGGCGTTGAACTGCTGATAATCCATCGAGACCGCTATGACGACTGGTCGTTTCCCAAGGGCAAGCGAGACAAAGGCGAAACCGACCTCGAATGTGCCGCTCGAGAAGTTCGCGAAGAAACAGGGTTCACGGGCGAGTTTGGAAGAGAGCTTAGCCCCACCGAATACGTCGTCGAGCCGAGCAAGGCCAAGAAAAGTAAAGGCGTCGAATCGGAGCGGAAGGTGGTTCGTTGGTGGCTGATGAAACAGACCGCTGGCGAATTCGAACCGAACGACGAAGTCGACTCAGTTCGTTGGGTCGCCCAGGATGTAGCGAACAACTTGCTGACGTACGGGCGAGACCGCGCCATTCTAAAAGAGTTCGATGTCACAGAGCTTGCCTAAACAGTGCGATTCTCTCCGAGAGTTGACCGTTCGTTAACCTGTCGTTCATGTAGTAACCCGCTTCTTGTTTACTAACCGTGCGTACCTTTGTTATTGGTAAACACCGGGTCGGACCCGGTTGTTCTAACAAGGAGAGGCACTTCAACAATGAAGCGTTTAGTAACGATGGCGAGTTTGTTCCTCACGCTGATGCTTGTGGCGTCGGCCTGTGCAGGGGAAGAATCAACCTCTACTCCAGCGGGTGATGTTGAGGGTTGTCAAGAAGGCACGTTGGTAATCTCCGGTTCTTCTACCGTTGAGCCGGTAACAGCGAGCGTCGCAGACAAGTATGTGGCTGCCTGTGGTAATGGTGCAGACATTAGCGTCGACGGTCCAGGAACCTCAGATGGTTTCGACTTGTTCTGTCAGGGTAAAACTGACATCAACGATGCGTCTCGCGAGATCAAAGAAGAAGAACTCACCGAATGTGATGCTGCCGGTGTCGAGGTTGTAGAGCTAAAGATCGCTCTCGACGGAATCGCCGTTATGACCAATCCTGCGAATGACATCGAATGTGTCTCATTTGTCGACCTCTACGCTCTTCTCGGTGACCAGTCTGAAGGTTTCGAGAAGTGGAGCGACGCTAACGACCTCGGTGCTCAGCTTGGCTCTGAGGTTGCCCCCTACCCAGATGCTGATCTTGAAATTAGCGCTCCGGGAACCGAGTCAGGTACCTACGCCAGCATGATCGAAATCGTTCTGGAAGAAGTGGTTGAGGAAGCGGGCGGAAACGAAGACGAGCCAATTCGCCTCGACTACGCGGGTCAGTCTGACGACAACCTTATTATCGAGGGAATCACCGGATCAGAGTCGAGCCTGGGCTGGGTTGGATACGCGTTCGCTCAAGCTAACGCTGACAGTGTAAAGGTCCTTGAAGTTTCTAAAGAGCCTGGCGGCGACTGCGTTGCTCCTACGCCGGAAACGATCAATGACAACTCGTACCCAGTAAGTCGGGCACTCTACATCTACGTCGACAAAGCAAAGATGGCTGATAACCCACTTCTTGGTTCGTTTGTCGACTACTACCTCAACGGTGCATACAGCGACTCTGTCATCAACGCGTTCGACGAAGGCCAGGGCTACATCGAGCTTGCCGAAATCGAAGAAACCCGCACTCAATGGGAAGCTGCTAAAGGATAGTTCAGTCTTAGACTGAAACAACATTACTGTTTAAGCTCCTCGGTTACCGCCTGGTGTGGACTGGCCGAGGAGCTTGGCGGACCTATGACCTCAATTCAAGTTACTGCAATGAAGAAAGACGTTATATGCTGGTAGACCCAGACGTTACAATGCTTGAGGGCCCGAGCTCCCGTCGGACTAAAGAAATTGCGGTGAAACTGTTCACCCAGGTCGCGGCGGCTGTCTCCCTGTTGGTCACCGTCGCAATTGTCGGCACACTGTTCTATCGAGCAATCGACTTCGTCATCACCCTCGCCGCCCCGTCCGATGCCGATATCGAAAATGCCGGTGCGCCTCTAGGTCTCGACCTGCTCTGGAGTAATGATCAATGGGCGCCGCGATTTAATCGATTCGATATTAAGACCCTCATCGTCGGTTCTCTCATCGTTACCACGATCGCGATGCTGGTGGCAGGCCCGCTTGGTCTTGGAGCCGCCATTTACCTCTCCGAATATGCGTCGGCTAAGTATCGACGAATCCTGAAGCCAATTCTTGAGATCCTTGCCGGAATCCCGTCTATTGTGATTGCGTTCTTCGCTCTGCGATTTATCGCTCCGAAAATAGTCCAGCCGATATTCGATACCGCTTCACAAAGTTTGTTAGCGGCCGGACTCGGTGTAGGCCTGCTTACAATCCCGCTCGTGGCATCGATCTCCGAGGACGCCCTCAGGTCTGTTCCGAATTCGCTTCGAGAGGCATCGGCGGGGATGGGAGCTCGAAAGATGAGGACGACGCTCACGGTAGTCACCCCAGCTGCAGTGTCCGGTCTGGTGGCTGCAGGAATCGTCGGCATCTCTCGAGCTATTGGCGAGACGATGGTTGTCTTTCTCGTCGCTGGCGGTGGTGGCAACAGCGCGCTGTTTACCGCTAATCCGTTGGAAAAGGGTTCGACTATGACCGCAGCTATGGCCAGCCAGGCGAGCGGGTCAGACAACATCATCAGCGATGTCGCCGAAAATTCGCTCTATTTCGTAGGGGCAGTATTGTTCCTAACAACATTCCTTCTTAACATTCTCGCCGATCGAGTCGTGCGTCGCTTCCGAGAGAGGTACTAGGCCATGACCTTTCTGAAACCTGTAGTAACCGATAAGAATCTGGAACGTACACGAAGCCGAGTTCGAGGACAGCTCGAGGGCAGCTCGATCGATATGCCGAACGCAGTCTTCAAATGGGTATTGCGGCTGACGCTGTCTTTCTGTTTGGCCGTGCTAGTAACCCTGCTCACGATGGTGATAACGGGAAGCTACCCGCTATTTATGGAACGAGCCGTCTCGTTTCTCGCCAATGGGTATACCAGCAAATCGGCGACCCGAGGAGTGTTCCAGGGTCTACGAGGCACATTTTGGATCGGAATCTGCGTTGTCGGCTTTGCGTTCCCGGTTGGTATCTCTGCCGCCGTGTACTTGGAAGAATATGCATCTAACAATTGGTTTAACCGACTGATCAATGTGAATATTCGAAACCTGGCAGGTGTGCCCTCGGTCGTATATGGTTTGCTCGGTCTGGCCGTATTCGTCGAATTGCTTGACGGTGTCGCCGGTGTGCCTTCCAAGACCCTCGGCCAGACCACTATTGCCGGAGGGCTGACACTAGCGGTGCTTTCGCTGCCGGTGGTTATCATTACCGCTAGCGAAGCAATCCGTGCGGTGCCGACGCCACTTCGCCAGGCCGCCTACGGGGTTGGGGCCACCAAGTCACAGGTCATTCGTTCTCATATTCTGCCCCATGCCGCACCCGGAATCTTCACCGGCTCGCTTTTGGCGCTCGCCCGAGCCCTCGGTGAAGCCGCCCCGCTGATCGTTGTTGGCGCTGTGTCGAGTCGGTTAGGGTCTTCGACCGGCCTCTTCGACCCGTCTCAGCTAGGCGAAAAGTTCACCGCCATGCCTATGGTCATCACCGCTTTTGTGGGTCAGCCTGGCGAGCAATGGCGTCCGTTAGCTAGTGCCGCCATCGTCGTTCTGCTCGTGGTTGTGCTTGGATTCAACGTTGTCGCAGTTCTTCTCCGTAACAGATTTGAGGGCAAGCGTGAAGGTTAGAGATGAAAAAATGGTAGCGTCGAACCGAGATTTAGAAATAGTTGAGGACAACGCACAAGTGGATATCGAGAACAAAAGCTCTCAGGTGCAAGACCAAACCAGCGGAGCCATGCCCGGCGAAGAACTCATCATGGAACTGGACGGCGTGTCTGTCTTCTATGGTGACTTCCAAGCCGTCCGCGATGTGACGATGCCGATCGTTCGCAACGAGATCACCGCGATGATCGGTCCGTCCGGCTGCGGCAAATCAACCGTTCTCCGGACGCTGAACAGAATGAACGACCTTATCGACATCGCTCGCGTCGAAGGCGGCGTCAAATACATGGGGATCGACCTTTACGGTCCAAAGGTCGATCCGGTTGAAGTACGCCGCCGGATCGGCATGGTCTTCCAGAAACCTAACCCGTTCCCGAAGTCGATTCGAGAGAACATTCTCTACGGCCCAAAGATCGCTAAGATTCCAAAGAGCGAATGGGAGCAACTGGTAGAAGAATCACTCAAGTCGGCTGCGATTTGGGATGAAGTTAAGGACCGCCTTGATGATTCGGCGTTAGGTCTCTCGGGTGGTCAGCAACAACGTCTGTGTATTGCTCGGGCCATCGCCACCAAGCCGGATGTCTTATTGATGGACGAACCGTGCTCTGCGTTGGACCCGATTGCGACCGGTCGTATTGAAGATCTCATGCAGAAGCTCAAAGACGAATATTCGATAGTTATCGTTACCCACAACATGCAGCAAGCTGCCCGTGCGAGCGATCAGTGCGGGTTTTTCTCGACCGAGTTGGACGACGAAAACGCCCAGCGCACAGGTTCGCTGGTCGAATATGCCTCAACTGACAAAATTTTCTCTAACCCATCCGATGAACGCACCGAAAACTATGTAACCGGCCGTTTCGGCTAGCTACCAGTTACTTGCGTCGCCACCTAGGGAGGAATTGCTTCGATGAATGGCCAAGATAGCCGTCCCGTAAAGCCAGTCGAACACAGGCTTGCATACCATCAAGATCTTGAGGAGTTGAGAGGTAAGATTCTTCGCATTGGCGCGATGACTACCGAAATGATTCCGCAAGGAACCGAAGTCCTGCTCAAAGCAAACCTCAAAGACACCGAGCAAATCATCCGGTCAGATGAGGCTGTCAATGCGCTCGCCCTCGAAATCGAAGAACAGTGCTACTCGATCCTGGCGTTGCAGGCCCCAATGGCGAGTGAGCTACGACGGATTGTTGCGATAATCAAGCTGACGGGCGAAATTGAGCGTTCAGCCGACCTTATGGTCAACGTCTGTAAAGCGACCAGACGCATGTACGGTTCGACCCTTACGCCGAGAATCCGTGGCATTGTCGGTTCGATGAGCAAAGAAGCTCAAAAGATCATGAAGTTGGCAATCGATTCCTTCGCCGATCAAGACGCTGACCTCGCCGCGGCGTTGGCCGACATGGACGATGAACTCGACGAATTGAACCGAGACATGGTCGAGGCCATCTTCGCAGGCGCCAACGACGATTCGATAACGTTAGCGGCAGCCGTGCAACTGGCGCTCATCGCCCGCTACTACGAACGCATAGGCGACCACGCCGTGAATATCGGCGAACGGGTGATTTACATGGTTACAGGCACCCTGACCGAACTGAACGAAGACCACCAGGAGATCCTAAAAAGATCCGAGGTCAATGTCTCGGTCCCCGATGTCCCAGCTTCGGCGCTAGACACGGCTTCACCTGACGACGTTGAAGGCATCGGCGACTAACGATGGAAACGGTAGCTGTCGGTGTAGCTGCGGTGGCATTGATACTACTTGGGTTGCTCATTGGGCGCCGTAGCGGTGCGTCCGTGGCCCCACAGCGGACAGTGCCACAAGGTTCGAAACCGGCACCCAGCCCCGAAGTCGACGACAGCCTACGACTTGAACGAGGCTTGGCATCGTTGCCACTGGGTGTAGTCGTCGTCGACGCTGCGGGGGAGGATATTTTCCGTAACGAAGTCGCCGAAGGGTTTCGAACGGCGCGCCACGGTGAGGCGCTTGTCGAGGCTGCGATTAGCGAAGTCGTAGAACGTGCAATCACCGGCCAGTCAGCTCACAAACAGGTCGACCTCTGGGGCCCTCCGCCTCGATCGTTTGATCTCCATGGCACCCCTACACTGGAACGCGGCGAATGCGTAGGTGCGACGATAACAGTCGAGGACACCTCTGCAGAGCATCAAGCACTGCGGTTACGACGGGACTTAGTGGCGAATGTGAGCCACGAACTTCGCACCCCGGTCGGGGCTATGGTCGCCCTCAGCGAGACGCTGGAACACGCCGAAGACGCCGATGTCAAAGCCCGGATGATTGGTCGAGTAAAGGCCCAAGCGATTCGTTTGAGCGAAATTGTTGACGACTTACTAGTTCTTTCACAGGCTGAGACGTCAGAGGTGTCAGGCTTCGAACCGATCGATGTTGGCGAACTGGTTGGAAGCGTACTCGAACTTTCGAGCCCGATCGCTGACGAGCGCGGCGTCTCCCTTATAGCGTTGAACCACGCCAAGAGCGCAGTGATGGTCGAAGGTAACCGGCGTCAACTGTTCTCACTCGTTACGAACTTGTGCGACAATGCAATAAAGTACTCGCCGGATGGTTCGCGAGTTGTTCTTAGCGTCGACCAAGACTCATCCTCGGCGCTGATCACCGTGAAAGATACTGGGGTGGGGATCCCCGAATCGGAGATCGGCCGAATTTTCGAACGTTTCTATCGAGTCGATAACGCCCGTAGTCGAGACACAGGCGGAAGTGGCCTCGGTTTGGCCATCGTGCGCAACGTGACGAAAATACATGGCGGATCGATCACCGTCCGCTCGGTTGAAGGGCGTGGCTCTACGTTCGTTGCTCAGCTTCCACTGTTGCTTGAGAACCCCGACACAAAACAGCCGGTGATACACGAGCGTGACCTCAGCTAAGGAGACGATATGGCTACCAAAATCTTGATAGTCGAAGACGAAGAAGCCTTCGTAGACGCTCTGACCGTCAGTCTCAAACGGGAAGGTTTCGACACTGCCGTCGCCCGAGACGGCGCTGAAGCATTGGAAGTTTTCGACGACTTAGAGCCGGACTTGGTGTTGCTAGATGTGATGCTCCCGGTAGTGAGCGGAGTCGACGTGTGCCGTCAGATACGAGCCAAGTCCAGGGTCCCGATCATTATGGTGACCGCTAGATCAACCGAAGTCGATACGGTCGTCGGCTTAGAAGTAGGAGCAGACGACTACATTTCGAAGCCGTACAGAATGCGCGAGCTTGTCGCTCGGATGCGTTCACTTCTCCGCAGATCTCAGTATGAGCCAGACGGAACAGTTACTTCGGTAGAAGCCGACAAAAGCGATGGGCGGCCTCTCACCGTCGGCGATGTCTCGGTCGATGTTGAACGTCACGAAGTCGAGATCCGGGGCGAACCCGTCAAACTCCCGCTAAGAGAATTTGAACTGCTAGCCCTTTTGTTAGAAAACGCTGGCCGAGTGCTGACCCGAGACGTGCTGATCGAACGAGTGTGGGGCTATGACTATGTGGGTGACACTAAAACACTAGACGTTCACATCAAGCGCCTTCGCAACAAAGTCGAAGACCAACCGTCTAAACCAAAGCGCATCGTTACCATTCGCGGCCTTGGATATAAATACGACGCCCCAAGAGTTTCTGTCGCCACCAGCCACTAGCCGCAGACGTCGTTCAAGTCCACGGATGACGCCTGCATTTTTCTGAGATCTCAGCTAGCGTCAGCGACAGGGTATGGACTCCAAATTTTATACACAGTCAATAGTGGTTAGACGCAGCGCAAGCCTCTCTAAGGGGGCTACGATTTCATGTAGTGAAGATCACGAGAATCCTGCGCGGTGAGTCCAACTTTTATCGATTGGTGCGAACCCACTGTCTGTCGGTGGGTGGCGACGCCCTACTCACTATCGCGCTTGCCGACTCAATCTTCTTTGACGTCGATCCGAACCAAGCCAGGTGGCGAGTAGCGCTCTATCTGGTTTTGACGATCGCTCCGTTTGCTGTCGTGGCCCCACTACTCGGTCCGTTGATGGACCGGATAAAGGGCGGTCACCGGTACATGATTATCGGTTCGGCCTTGGTCCGAGGGCTCCTGATGATTGCCCTCGTTCGCTACGTGTCTACTTTTGTCTTGTACCCGTTGGCGTTCTCCATGCTCGTAATGGGGAAGACCTATTCGATCGCAAAGAGCTCGCTCGTCCCCACCACCGTTGAGACCGAGGATGAGCTGGTTAAATCCAACTCCACGCTGGCGATTGCATCGGCGGTTTCCGGCGGCCTGGTGGGCATGCCGGGAGTGCTCTTGCTTCAGTTCGGCGGATCAGAGTGGGTCCTAGGGTTTGGTGTCATTATCTTTGCTCTGGCGGTATTCTTTGGATTCAAGATTCAGGCGACGACGGTGGCCTCCGAAAAGGCAGCGGCCGAAGAAAAAGCTGAGATGAAGGCATCCAGTATTCGGTTGGCCGTCGGGGCGATGTCGTTTCTGCGTGGGGCGGTTGGTTTCGTTACTATTTTGCTCGCATTTGAGCTGCGGGGCGGCATCGACCCGGGACCGACAGGTAAGGCGGTCGACTTGGGTCATAGCATTAGGGGCTCACTAGGACTAGGTCCGATAGATCTCGCTACTGGGGGAGCACCGCCATGGCACTTCGGTGTCGCCCTTCTCGGTGCTGGCGTCGGCGGCTTGGCTGGCTCGGCTGTTTCACCATTAGTCCGAAAATTCTTGAAAGAAGAACGAATACTGGCATTTGCCCTCGTTATCGTCGCCGCCCTGGCGACAGCCGCCTTCGGCGTTGGCGGCCTAGTCGCCGTCTTTGTCGTTGCGGCGGCAGTTGGTTTGTCGGCACAAACCGGTAAGCAGGCGTTTGACGCTATTGTCCAGCGTGACGCTCGTCAGTCGAACTTGGGGCGGGTATTCGGCCGTTTTGAGAGCCGGTTCCAACTAGTTTGGGTTATAGGGGCCCTAGTTCCCGCCATGCTGCCCATCCCAGCGAGGGTTGGGTACTTGATGCTGGCGGCCTCCGGAGGCGTCATAGCGGGGCTGTACTGGGTTGGTCGCACGGTGGGCTTGCCTGGACGGCGAAGCGCCTAGGGGCTACTCGGCGTCATCAGAAGGTTTTTCGTCGTTCTCGACGTCATCGCCATCGTCTTCGAGGCTCGACAGGTCGTCGGGGATGTCGAAGGTGAATGTCGTAGTGTCGCTCGCGAGCCCGATTCGTTCAAGCCACAGCCCTGGAGCGTCGACCTCTGCTGCGGTAGGTAGGTCAAGTTCATCGGCCCAGAGGCGGTCGAGCCCACTCTGTCCAGCGCGTTCGATAACGCCAGAGATGAATCCGTCGCCCCGTTGCAGCGTATTGCCGTCGATCTCTAAGCCTAAGAGTCGTTCGGTGAATCGGTCTGCTGGTGCTGAGGCAACCCAGCGTTGTCTGAAATGGTCTTGGATGCTGGAGTGATTTGGCAGTAGCGGCTCGCAGGCCACGTTGACGACGTGGCTGACGTAACCCAAGATAGAAGCGACGAGAGCGTCGAGCTGGGGAACGATCAAGTCGTGGCCGGGGGAGCGCATCATCGAGAGCACGATTTCCGGATTGTTGAACTTTTCTCCGATTTGTTCGAGCTGGCTGAGGTCTGACATCGACCCGAATTCGTTTTGGATCATTTCGTTGTTTGGTCGAAACGCGGAAGCAAAGTCAAGCAGTAAAGTCTCGAGCCTCTTCCTGACATGGGGAAAACTCAGAACGGTGTGAGTAGCCATTTCCTGGATCAAGATCCACAGCCGGAGGTCATCCCTGGTTAGGTCCCATTTGGCGGCAGCGGCGTCGATCGCGGTCGGGACAACAAGAATCTCGTTGGAGTCGCGCGGAACGGGTAGGTCGTATTGGCCCAACGTTTGTTGTGCGAGGTGGCCGAGCATGGTCCCAGTACTGATTGTCACGAGCATGGGGCCGAGGGAGCTAAAGGCCTGGCCGACCATGGCCGACATCGGATCCGCCGATGGCTCAGGTTCTTCAGCGGCGGCTTCGGCTGCAACTGCCTCGCCGAACCGTTCAAGAAATGGTCGGTACGATTTGAGGCTCTTTTGGACCCAGTCGGAACGATTGGTAGGCACGATTTTAATCGAGGTTGGCAGTTGTAGTCCCGGAACTTGTCCCAGGTTGAGTTCGGCGACACGCACTAAATCTTCGAATTCGAATCTTACGCTGGGGTCCAGATTGGCCTCTCGTCCACCTTCGGACGCTATCGAGGCAGCTACCTGGGCGGCCATGTCCCAGGGGTCGGCGCCGCCAGCTTGGGCAAGAAGGGCGTTAAGATCAAAAAACGGAAAGTTGTCTTCGGGCACATTTTCACCATTCACACAGGAAATCGTAGAGCAATGAACAGGATTGCGGTAACCGGGGCAGCCGGATCGTTAGCAAAAAAGGTAATTCCACTCTTAATCGCCGATCCTAGTATTGACTCCATCGTCGCTCTAGATCGCAGGTCAGTTAGTTCTAGGAGTTCCAAGGTACAGGTAGTTCGGGCCGACTTGTTGACCGATGAACTAATAGAGTTGTTTACCGACTGCGACTCGATCATCCACTTGGCTGACCAGCATCAAGGGTCAGACCACAAAGTCGCTGTCACTGCCCTCGACCGAGTCCTCACAGCGGCATCTGGGGTCGGATGTCGACATCTAGTGCTGCTGTCATCGGCGCTTGTCTACGGCGCTCGTAACGATAACCCGGTGCCGATCACAGAGGAACAGCCACGCCGACCCATCCCAGACGTTAACTATGCTGTTATCAAATCAGCTCTGGAAGATCGGGCAGAACGTTGGCAGAACGAAGATATAGCAAATAGCGTCGGCGTGTTGCGGCCAACGGCAACACTTTCAGAAGATAGTACGAGTTGGATAGCGGCTGAGTTGCGGAAGGCGACAGCGGCACGTTCCGGAATGGTTGATCCAGCGGTCCAGTTTCTTCATCACGATGACTTAGCATCTGCGGTTGTAATGACCGCAACAAAAAGTCTAAAAGGAATATTTAATGTTGCCCCCGACGGCTGGATGTCAGCATCGGTCTTTAGAGACCTTGGCGGTGAAACCAAGCTCGGAATTGGCGACACCGTAGCGCTTAAATATCGAGAACTTCTTGAACGAGCGGGTGTGAAAGGGATGTCGGGACTCGCGACCTATGCCACCCACCCCTGGGTGGTCGCAAACGACAAGCTTCGCAGCGTCGGCTGGCGGCCCACGTTCTCGTCAGAGGAAGCTTATGTAGCGGGCACCCCAACGCCGCTTTGGCAGTCGGTGCCGCCTAACAAGCGTCAAGAAGTGGCGATGGGTGCAGCCGCAGGGACGGCTCTGGTCGTCGCCGCTGTTCTATGGCGTCTATTGGTTCGGGCTCTGCGCTAGTTCGTCTTAGGCTCGCACCTGGAACCGGGCTACGTCCTAGCGAGTGACAGCTGTTCTGAAATTATGCTGGTCGGCACAAATAGGGCTTCTGAAGTTGGAGTGTTTACAACCATACCCGCCAGTTCTCGCTTGGCGTTCTGGACAACTGACCCGACAGCACAGTCGGTCGTGGGAATGTCGGTCTGGGTTAGGCCGTCAAGTTCAGAGCCATCAGAGGAAGGGGTTGTCATATCGGTAAAGGTGACTCGACCTATAGTCGTCCTGTTCGAGCAGTCGTAGACGGCGACGATTTCTTCAAGGTTTGCGGCACCTTCGTTCTCGGTCGACCACTGGGAAAGCGTCGAAGGGACCTCCGCTGGAAGCGCGATGATAGCCAGGTCATATTCGGGCGCGACTCGAAGTACCTCAACCTGCCGCTCTAGCGTATCTTCGCCATTTGCAGTTAAGTCAGGCCCGATTCGAAGAGTTAGGCTCGAGTGTCCGGCTAACTTAGATGCACTGGTTACTATCATGCCGTCGACGACGATGTGCCCGGCGACTTGTGCCTCCGGCTCACCAAAATCTACCAGGAGGCTGCTGACGAGGCCGGTAGCGGCTGTGTCGTCGTTTCCGTCTGGCTGGTAGGGGGCAGAGGGGTTGTCCGATGCGAGGTAAGTGACCGAATTGACTTGCGGTGCGCTAGCTTCGAGTATCGTTCCTGGCTTAAGAATATCGCCAGCAACTAGACCAGTAGTGCACATCGCAGCTGCAACGACGGCGCCAACCAGATGACGCGGGCGTCGGGATGTCGAACCGGATTCGACGTCCTCGAGCGGTGGCGCAGCCGCGGCTACACTGGCGGCTACTTCAGATGGGTGCCGCCATGTACGGCTGTTGAGATCAGGGACGTCGAAGAACTCTTCGCTGTCGTCATAATCGTCCACGGTTCTAACAGTAGCATGCGGCACCACCTGGTTGTCGCGCGGTATGATACATATGATATGAAACAAGAGCGCAATCGACTCCAAACCGATACAGTCTTCGTCGACCTCGTCGCCTCCGAAATCGACGAAATTTCGCTTAAAGATTGGGCAACCGTTCCACAGTGTGGTGCTGTTGTCATGTTTCATGGAACAGCCCGTGACTACTCGGTAGGCCGACCAGGAGTGACAAAACTCGAGTACGAGGCGTACGCGGATCCAGCCAGAGAACGCCTGAACGACGTGGCTCAAGAGGTGTTGAGCCGCTGGCCAGCTGTCGCCCGAGTTGGCTTGGTCCATCGGATAGGCGAAGTGCCTATCACCGAATCCGCAGTCATCGTTGTCGTCTCATCGCCCCATAGAACCGAAGCGTTCGAGGGGGCGAAATTTGCGATCGATTCCCTAAAATCGACCGTTCCTATTTGGAAACGAGAAACCTGGGCTGACGGCCAAAGCTGGGGGCTAGAAGCCAATGATCTTACGAGTGTCAAGCAGGCGCCCGGCCACGAGTAGTCTATTCTTCCTCGTCGGCAGTTACTAGATCTTCTGCCGCTTGGCGAACTTGCCAATCTCGATCGGTAAGCGCTCGTTGCAGTGCGGCATCGACGTCTTTACCTTCGAAGGCCGCTAAACAAATGACAGCCCGACGACGAACGGTCGCTACATCTGATGTTGCGTCGAGGACTGTTCCGAGCCCTTCGCCCAGTGCGCCGAGCGCGGCCACTGCCGATTCCCGACACAACGGGTCTTCATGGGACCTTGCTTGCTGCGACAACGCGTCGACGATCAACCCGTCTACGACACCGAGTTCACCCAAGACAAAGGCTGTCACCTCGGCAAATTGGGCTCGTTGCAGAAGCGCGGGCAACTCGGCCGCCAAGACCACCCCGTCAGGGATGCGAGCGACAAGTTCGATAGCGCGGTAAACGACGTTGGATGACCCATCGTCTAGAAAGGGCCTAAGGGTCGCTGCGTCGAGGAATCCTATGCGAGCGGCGGCCCCCAATGCGGCGCACCGCTGTTCAGGTATCGGAGAACGTAATGCCTGGTTGACGGTTCGGGTGTCCCCGGTGAAACCGGCCAGGATGGTGCTAGTTGAGTGTTTAGTTGCCAAGAGTCTTTGTTTCTTCTGCGAAGGTCTGGGATAATACGTTTCGGAGGGGCGGACCTTTGAATTTATAACTACATAAGTATAAGGGCGCACTAGGGCTCGGAAAGAAGTATCTCGTGGCACATATGGTG
>CAZKEM010000086.1:0-9376 GCA_964551835.1 uncultured Acidimicrobiaceae bacterium
ACAAAGTGCAGTCTGGACAAATGACATTGCCTAGGATTTCCTCCACTTTGCAGTTGCAGAAACCGCTCCGCTAGCGGAGATGCTCCTGCTCTTACAAATTACAAAGCTAGTTCGTTTTTCGAAGTTTCAACGGTTTTATGCAGTAAATCGATGGTTTCATGACCGACAAACAAAGGATTTTGTCATACACACCCCCTCTGAGCTGGGAAAACACATTTTTCGGCCAACCTATAGTGAAATATCACCTAAGGAGCCAATTCCGCCTCTAACGCGGAATTCCCGGCTTAAACACCCGAACCAACAAACCTAAATCTAGACTACTGAGTAGATATATGTAGCTGACGGAATGCTGCGCCTCGTTCTCAGGTTTCGTGTCTATGGTGATTCTGATGCCCAACAAAACTCAGAGCCAAGAGGCGTTCGACAAATACGTCCTCCCCCATACAGAAATTCTGTATCGGACTGCTTGGTCACTAACCAGGTCAGATTCCGACGCCCAGGACCTTGTCCAGGACACCATGCTTCGGGCTTATCGGGCCATCGATCGGTTTGACGGCCGGTACCCCAAAGCTTGGCTGTTAACTATTATTAGAAATGCCAACATCAACCGGGTACGCAAGAAACAGCCTGACCTAATAAGCAACCCAGAAGTTGCGTTCGAACGATCGACGGACTTTGCCGACGAGGACGACCCGGAAACCCTAGTCGTTGACCCGATGCTCAGCGCTTCAGTTGAAGAGATTTTTGAGACCTTACCCGACAAATACCGAGATGTGATTGAACTAGTTGACTTGAATGGTCTTTCCTATCGGGAAGCCTCGGACGTCATGCAAGTTCCCGTTGGTACAATCATGAGTCGTCTTCACCGGGGCAGGTCGAAGATTCGGGAGTATTTACACGAAGCGGGGATTTCTACATCCGGAGGCGTAAACCAATGATCGGTAAACTCTTCACTCGTGGCTACTCATGCCACGACACTCTGCAACACCTTCAGAGCTATCTCGACGGTGAAACTGACGCCAAGACCGCTCGTAAGGTTGCTGCGCATCTTTCTGACTGTCCCCCCTGCCACGAAGAGCTTGAAATCTACGAACGTATCAAGCTCCGACTGGCTCAGCCTCAGATTACGATCGACCCTGCTGTCCTCGAAGCGCTCAACGAGTTCGGACGTCGACTTCCCGAGAGTGAACAGGCAAACGAGTAGCCCTCATCTTGTCGCGTTGTTGACGGATCTATTTCTTCGAGGTCTAAGCTCGTCAACTCGTGCTATAGTTTCTGATTGTGAGTCTACTGCTTGACCTTCGACTTCTTTGCCCGGCCGCTTAACGTAGCGCGTCGGGGTTCTTAACGTCGAAGCTGATCCAAGCACAATGTTGAATTTGGTCAGCTCATTTCTTGACTTTCCTCTTTATCAAACACTCTCACAAGGACAACAAACCATGAGCCAGTCTCAACGCATGCCAATAGAAAAATACGAGCCCTTCCCACCGGTAGATCTGCCTGACAGAACCTGGCCAAGTAGACAAATTACCGAGGCCCCACTTTGGTGTAGCGTCGACCTTCGAGACGGCAACCAGGCGCTAATCGAGCCAATGGACGCTGAGCGCAAACAGTTGATGTTTGACAAGCTCGTCGAGACCGGCTTTAAGGAGATCGAAGTCGGTTTTCCCGCAGCGTCACAAACAGACTTTGATTTCGTTCGGCAACTGATCGAACAGGACCGAATACCAGACGACGTCACGATTCAGGTATTGACCCAGGCTCGGGATCATCTAATCGATCGCACCTACGAGGCCATTCAGGGTGCCGATAAAGCAATCGTGCATTTATATAACTCAACATCAACCGTGCAGCGGCGAGTGGTTTTTGGGCTCGACGAGGATGGAATAATCGACGTAGCCGTACAAGGGGCTCGCCGCTGCGTTGAGAACGAAGCCAAAATGGGTGATACCACCATCCGCTACCAATACTCGCCCGAGAGCTTTACCGGGACCGAGTTACCGTTCGCAGTGCGAATTTGTGAGGCTGTTATGGATGAGTTAGGAGCCTCGGAAGAGCGCCCACTTATCTTGAACCTTCCTGCCACGGTCGAGACGAGCACGGCCAATATCTACGGTGACATGATCGAATGGTTCGGCAACACAGTCACCAACCGGTCGGCCATAATCTTATCCCTACATCCCCACAATGACCGAGGCACCGCGGTCGCTGCTGCCGAATTTGGGGTTATGGCCGGCGCCGATCGGGTCGAGGGAACACTATTCGGAAATGGTGAACGAACCGGCAACGTCGACGTTATCACCTTGGCCTTGAACCTCTTCAGTGAAGGGGTAGACCCCCAGCTAGACATCAACGACATTAACGACATAAAGCGAGTCGCCGAACACTGTAATCAGCTTCCCGTACACCCCCGGCACCCGTATGCGGGCGAGCTCGTCTACACCGCGTTCTCCGGTTCTCATCAAGACGCCATAAAGAAAGGGTTCGACGCTATGGAAGCTACCGGTCAAACCCTTTGGGAGGTCCCTTACCTGCCCATCGACCCTAAAGACGTCGGGCGCACATACGAAGATGTAATCCGAGTCAACTCCCAGTCGGGCAAAGGTGGTGTTGCCTATCTACTCAAGTCAGAGCGCGACCTCGACCTACCTCGGCGCTTACAAATCGAATTTACTCGGGTAATCCAACAGGTCACCGATACCAGCGGAAGAGAAGTAAGCGGTTCGGATATTTGGACCCACTTTCATCGAGAGTACCTCGACGCCACCAAACCTTACCGGCTAGCATCGTTCAGCACTTCACAAAATGAATCGGGACTAGATCGAACCAAGGTTACGGCCAAGATCGAAACCGCCGATCAAACTGTCGAAATAGCAGGCGAAGGTGTCGGCGTCATCGAGGCGTTCAAAGCAGCCCTCAAGGATGAGCTCGGACTCGATATTCGGGTCCTCGACTACCATGAACATGCCATCGGAGCCGGGGCTGCCGCTAGCGCCATTTCGTATGTGGAACTCAAAGTCGGAGACCAAGAACTTTGGGGCGCTGGCACCCACAGCGATATCGTCACAGCATCGCTGCGAGCTATCGTCTCTGGCATAAATCGAGGCAGCTAAGCCCCAAATCGTTAACGCTCAGTGGGCTACCGGTTGCGGATGGAGGGTCTCGACCTCTCGTCCGCAACCGGTACTCAGTAAGGCTTTCCGGAATACTGGAGCTACCGAGTGTGTTGGTCTATGCATGAGTCTTACACCCGGCGCACCGTCTCAACCTGCAAACCCAAGAAAGTGGGCACTACTGCCGACTATTCTTGTCCTTGCGCTTGTTGCTGCCAGCTGTGCATCAACCGGCGACGGAACTGAGGCCAGCGATTCGGCCCCGGGCTCAAACTCGTCTTCGGGACAAGACGATTCTTCATTGTGCCAACCTACCGATGATGGCCCTACCTTCGACCCGCTCGACACCGATGCCGAATGGGACCTTTCAGGCGGAGTAAAAACTGGCAACGGAACTAGCGAGGTCACCGTAACCGAGAACGGGGCCGATCAACTAGATTTGAGAGTTGCTTCGACGGCCAAAGACTGGGCCACCAACTGGGATCGATCAACCATCGATATCGGAGAAATCTTCAGCGGAGGCGTTCAACGAGACCAGATTCCACCGATCGACAAACCCACCTTTGAGACCGTCGCCCAGGCCTGCGAATGGCTCACCGGGAACCAGCCTGGAGCACTTGTGATCGTCGACGACGAAGCCAGGTTCTACCCACTGTCAATTCTGACCCGCCATGAGATCGTCAATGACCGGATCGGCGATGTTCCGGTTGCAGTCACGTTCTGCCCGCTCTGCAACACTGCCCTCGCCTTCGACCGCCGGGTCGACAATGAGGTTCGGAGGTTTGGTGTGTCCGGGCTTCTTCGAAATAGCGACATGGTCATGTGGGACGACACGACCGAGTCTGTTTGGCAACAAATCACCGGTGAGTCGATAGCCGGTGATTCCGCTGGAACCAAACTCGACATCATCTCAACGTCTATCGTGTCATTCGAACAGTTCTCGGCCAGCTTCCCCGAAGGTCGTAGCTTGTCTCGAGATACCGGTTTCGGGATTCCCTACGGGTCTAACCCGTATGTGGGTTACAGTTCTAGCGATCGGCCGTTTCTCTTCGACGGCGAGATCGACGATCGGCTACCTGCGCTCGAGCGTGTCGTCGGTGTGACCGTGCAAGGTTCCGATGTTGCGTATCCGTTCTCTGAACTCGAGCTCGACGAGGCTATCAACGACACCATTGAAGACACACCCGTCGTTGTGTGGCGCACTGGAACCACCGCAGATGCCCTCGATCAGGGCCAGATTGCGGAGAGCTCGGCTCTGGGTACTGCTATTGCCTTCGACCCTGTGGTCGATGGCGACACGCTCATATTTGCTTCGGGTGACGACGGTACCTTCACCGACGAACAAACCGGGTCGACGTGGGATGGTCTTGGACTTGCCGTTGATGGGCCGTTGGAGGGCACCCGGTTGCAGACGGTCGCCCATACTAATGAATTCTGGTTTGCCTGGGCTGCCTTCTTCCCGGAAGGTGCGCTCTATAACGGCTAGTCGGCGGGTGCCCTTAGGGGCGCCTTCAGTCAGCCGTCTAGGCCTTTTCGCAGCTCGGAAACAAATCGCACGGCCTCGTCTACTCCCCCGCCTTCGAGCAGTCGGCGGACGATGGCCGAGCCAACCACAACACCATCGGCGACTTCGCACACTTGACGGGCTTGGTCTGGGTTCGAGACGCCTACGCCGATTACAACCGGTTTGTCAGTAATCGCCTTGAGTCGCCCAGCAATTTTGAGCGAGCTCTCGGCCAGCTCGCTGCGTTCGCCGGTAATCCCGACGAGTCCGACACCATAGACAAAGCCTCGTGCCCTTTCAACGATCCGCTCAAGGCGGTCGTCTGAGGCCGTAGGCGCGGCCAACAGGACTGTCTCTACGTCTTCAGAGTCGGCCGATTTCGTCCATGGATCCGATTCTTCCAGAGGAAGGTCGGGGATGATGGCAGCGGATATTCCTACCTCGTTTAGGCGGGCCGCAAACCGGCGGTGCCCCATTCGATAACAGATGTTGTAGTAGGTCATCGCTACCAACGGAACATCGACCTCAATCTTCGAGACCTCGGTCAGCAGATCAACGGGTGTAGCACCCATCTCCAGCGCCAATGCCGATGACTCTTGAATCGTTGGGCCATCCATTACCGGGTCACTAAACGGAATACCGACCTCTATAGCGTCGGCTCCAGCGGCTGCAAAGCCTTCGACCAGTCGGGTCCAATCTTGGGCCGGGTACCCGCCGGTAACGTAGGGGACGAGCAGTTTACGACCCTGGTCGCGTTGTTCGCGAAGGTGGCGTTCGAGCACGCCTGGTTTCATCTTGTTGGTCATGGTTCCTTTGAGATCTGGTAACTAGGGGCGCATCGTGGCTAGGGCAACCGGATCTCCAGCCTTGATCGCTTGGACTTGGGCCACGTCTTTGTCGCCGCGACCACTGAGATTCAGTAATACGGTCTTACCCGACAGCTCTTGTTTGGCCTTTACCATCCAGGCCAGCCCGTGGGCCGATTCCAGCGCAGGGATGATACCTTCTTTGTTGGCCATCAGTTCAAAAGCAGACAGAACCTCGGCGTCGCTTACCGTCTCGTATCGAGCCCGGCCGATATCTGCCAGGTGAGCATGTTCGGGACCAACCCCTGGATAGTCCAACCCTGCAGATACCGAGTACGCCTCTTCTACCTGGCCGTATTCGTCTTGCATAAGGTACGACTCGGAGCCGTGGACGACTCCTGGGACCGCCCTGGTGAGTGCTGCACCCCCTTTGGGCTCCACGCCGACTAGCTGCGAGCCAGTGTCGGCAAATCCCGAGAAGATCCCAGCGGCGTTTGAACCGCCGCCCACACACGCCACCACATAGTCGGGGGCGCCACCATCGAGCAAGTCGGCGCATTGCCGGCGTGCTTCGGTTCCGATAACGCTATGAAATTCTCGAACCATCCACGGGTACGGGTGCGGTCCCATAACCGAGCCGAGGCAGTAATGAGTCGATTCGACAGTCGCGACCCAGCTTCGCATGGCTTCGTTTACGGCGTCTTTTAAGGTACGCGAACCGGACAGTGCTGGCCGCACCTCGGCGCCAAGAAGTTCCATCCGAAAGACGTTCAGCTTTTGTCGCTCAATGTCGACTTCGCCCATATAGACAACACATTCCATGCCAAAATACGCGGCCGCCGTCGCCGAAGCTACCCCATGTTGGCCGGCGCCGGTCTCGGCCACAAGCCGAGACTTCCCCATCCGTTTCGCTAAGAGCGTTTGTCCTAACACGTTATTGATTTTGTGGCTTCCGGTATGGTTGAGGTCTTCTCGCTTGAGCAGGACCCGAAACCCGAGGTGCTCTGAAAGGTTGTTACATTCGGTGAGCCTCGATGGACGCCCCGCGTACCCGGTGAGGAGTTCTTCAAACTCAGCCCGAAACTCGGAGTCGGCCCACGCCTCACGAAAACCGGCCTCTAGCTCTTCACATGCGGGAACTAGGGTTTCCGGCACATATCGTCCGCCAAATTTGCCGAACCGGCCACCAACAGCAGGCTCGCCCATAACGGGCTCCGGTGTCGCTGGCTCTTCCGCCGCTGGCTCTTTCATCGCTGGGTCGTCAGAACCAGTTGTTACCATGTCGCATCCTCTTCCCAGTTAAATGGCTTGCGTCGATCGGCCACGGTGTTGGGCTTTTCTGGTATCGATCGCGCTTCGTTAATAAACTTGCGTACCTTCACTGCATCTTTCTTACCCGGACGTTCCTCTACCCCGCTGGACACATCGACGCCCCAGGGGTTGAGCTGTTCTACCGCAGTGGCGACGTTTGTGGGGTCAAGCCCACCAGCCAATATATAGGGCTCGGTTATGCGTAACATGGACAGTGCCTCCCAGTTGAAGGTTTTGCCGCTGCCTGGCGATGAGGAATCTACCAAAAGACGCGCTGGCGAGTACACCGAGAAATTCTGAACTGCCGGATTGGTAGAAGAGAACGCCCTAATCACCGATGGAACTCGAGAGGCGACCCACTTTGTATCTTCGGGTGACTCGACGCCGTGAAGCTGAACGGCTCGAAGCCCAACTTTGTTCGCTAACTCGACCACTCTCGCCCGGCGCTCATTCCGAAAGACCCCGATAGAGAGCACTCCGGGAGGAAGCGCTCTCACAATATCGCGGGCTACCCCTTCGGATATTTGTCGGGTAGAAGAGGCGAAGACGAGGCCAACGGCATCGGCGCCCAACCCCGCAGCGAGGAGAGCGTCGTCGACATTCGTGACTCCACATATCTTGATAAACACCTCTTCCAAGGTATCGGGTCACCATCATTCGTGTCGTGAATTTATGGTGCCAGTATCACCGGCGTCCGGCCATCCGAAGGTTTCGGACCGATTCGGATGCGTTGTTGCTGGTCACCACAGACTCGCCAACCAATATTGCCTGGTACCCGCCGTTGGCTAGCTCCGCGGCATCATCGGGGCCTTCGACACCCGATTCTGCCACCTTGATCACTGATGAGTCGAGCATTGAGCCAACTCGCAACGCTCGAGACGTGTCCACCTCGAACGTCGTTAAGTCTCGTTGGTTGACCCCGATAATGGACGGCTCCAGTTCCATAGCCCGTTCGACTTCCCGTTCGTCATGAGTTTCCAGTAAACAGTCAAGATCCAACTCGGTGGCCAGAGCAAAAAAGTCCCGCAGTTCAGCTTGGTCGAGCGCAGCCACAATCAACAAGACTGCGTCAGCGCCCATTAGCCGCGCATCAACCACATCTGCCGGTCCAACGGTGAAGTCTTTGCGCAGCACGGGGACCGAAACCTCAGATCGGGCCTGCCGTAGATCACTGGCGGAACCTCCGAAATGAGCTTCATCGGTAAGAACTGAGAGGCAGGTGGCGTCACCTTCAACATACTGGGCTGCCAAGTTGGCCGGATCTAGGTCGGCGTTGAGTGAGCCTTTCGAGGGCGACCTTCGTTTGATTTCAGCTATGACAGCCAACCCATCCGCCGATTCGAGTGCCCGACCGAATCCTCGGACTGGGGAAAGTTCACCATCGGATCTTTGAGCTTTTTCGATCAATTGGTCTAAAGAACGATGGTCGTTTGCGACACGATCTCGATGAACGTCCAAGATGTTGTCTAAGTAAGTAGCCACGAACTAAATCTAGCAAGAATACAGATCACCCATTCATAACATACGTGACCTAAGCTAGCGGTGTGACGTCAATCGTGGTTGTAGAAGATGAGGCAGACATCCGCCAACTTCTTGCGTTGTATCTAGAAAAAGAAGGTTGGCAGGTTCATCTATGCGCCGACGGTGAATCAGGTCTTGAGACCATACGGGCGAGACAGCCCGATTTTGTACTCCTCGACATAGGTCTACCAGGAGAGATAGATGGGCTTGAAGTATGCCGGCAGCTCCGGAAGTCCTCAGATATACCAGTTCTTTTTCTTACCGCCAGAGACGACGAGGTGGACCGTATCATCGGCCTTGAACTTGGCGCCGATGACTACGTAACCAAGCCGTTCTCGCCGCGCGAGGTCGTAGCCCGCGTAAAGGCGGTACTTCGGAGGAGTTCGTCGGCTACCCAACCCTCACCGGATAGAAAAATTGAGTTTGGCCACTTGATCCTCGACCTCGACCGGCGAGAGGTGACAAATGATGGCCACGTTCTCTCCTTGGCCACCCAAGAGTTTGCGCTACTTGAGACGCTGATTGACAACCGAGGGGTAGTTCTAAGCCGGGACCAAATCCTCAATTCAGCCTGGGGTGGCGACTGGGTCGGTGATCCGAGGACCGTCGACGTTCACATTCGCCAGCTACGGAAAAAACTGGGCGACGATCTGCCCCTCGTCACCGTACGCGGCTACGGATATCGATTAGGCTAATAGTTTGCAACGTCGCCTTACCATCGCGTTTGCCGCCATGGCCTTGCTTTCCGTCGTCCTCCTCGGTGGCGGTGTGCTCGCTCTGTCGCAGGTTGGCGCCCGCCGCGACGCCGAAGACCAGGTTGCTAACCGGCTTCAGGCGTTTATTGATGATCCGGCGGACGCGAACACGTCGACTGACCTCCAGCGTAGTTTTGATTTGGCGGGTCGAGTCCCCGACCTCGCAGGGATCGAAGCCGTCGTGGTCGACGCCAATGGTGTCGTTTCAGCCGTCGATATTGTCGGCCCAAGGCTGCGACAGCGTCGCGGGCGTGTCGACACAAACCAACCCATCCGACCTGACCGAGGGTCGATAACGTTGGCCACGTTGGATGCCGACGAAAGAGCCAAATTTTCCGCAGACGAACCAGTCTTTCTACGAGGTCG
>CAZKEM010000087.1:0-7897 GCA_964551835.1 uncultured Acidimicrobiaceae bacterium
GGTAATCAAATTTGCGTTACTCGATCGTCTATTCGCGCCAGCCGTCACTACCGAGGAGACTCATTCCGCAGATGAGCCGGCGACAGTCAACTGACCGAGACGATATGTCTTCAGCTTTCATGCCGTTGGCTGAAGGCGCTGCCCTTGTTGAGGCGGCGACGACCGCACCAGCGGCGTTAGGGCCGTTTCTCGAAGTCGGAAGTTACAGCGGGAACTCAGCCAGCTACCTGGGTCCAGTAGCTCAACGGCTAGGTACCGTTTTGTTCTGTGTCGACCCGCACCGAGATTCAGTTGCAAGGCCCATCGGATGGGATGGCCAAACCCCCGAGATCGTTGAAGACGTCGTTGTTGACACGCTGCCGACATTTCGCCAAACCATCATGGACGCTGAACTCGAAGAGACAGTCATTGCCGTCGTCGGGGCGTCGTCGGTGGTTGCGCAGTATTGGAACCGACCGCTTTCGCTACTGTTTCTGAATGGAAGTCATGACGAAGACCAGTTGCGAGCGGACTTCGAAGGGTGGGTTCCTCAAGTAGAGGTGGGTGGTCTTCTGGTGATCAATCGAGTTTGGATAGACACCGAGGACGGAGATTCTGCCCCCTACGAGCACTTGTATGTGCCGGCCATTGAAACCGGAGAGTACGAAGAATTAAAGTCTGTCGGATCTCTCCGTATCCTCCGGCGGATAGATGTCGAACCGGTGCCAGCTCAGCCCTTGCACGGCTAGTCGATCTTGGCCGTCACTTCGACCTCTAGCTTCATCTCTTGATCCAAGAGTCCGGCGACAACGACGGTAACCGCTGGCTTTGACACTCCTAGATAATTGCTAAAAACTCCCCAGCATGGCTCGAAGTCGTCTACGTCGGGAAAGATGTAACGAACCCGGACCGCTTGGTCGAGGCTACTTCCGGCTTCGGTCAATGCCTTCTCAATGTTTTTGAAACACTGGTCGGCTTGCTCAACGGCGTTACTCGAGATCGTCATGGTGTCATAGTTGTAGCCGGTAGTTCCCGACACAAACACGTAGTCGCCGTCGACAACGGCCCGGGAGTAGCCAATCTTTTCTTCAAACTCTGATCCGCTTGAGATAAGCCTACGTGTCATGTGAATCTCCGTGTTAGAGGGCTACCGCTTGAAATCGCAGTCCTTACGATACCAGCCGCTCCCAGTAGAATCATGGGCCAAGGCCCGACGATACTCGCCAGGGTTCGACCCTGCCGACGGTTGACTGTCTCGATAAGTAGAGCCCGTTCCTCAAGTCCTGAACGCTGAATGACATTTCCGTCAGGGTCGATGAAGGCTGTCATCCCAGTCGGAGCGACTTGCATTACCCAGCGGTCGGTTTCGATCGCTCGCAGCTGATTCGAGGCGACCTGTTGGGTCTGGACCTGGGTCAACCAATACGATGAACCATTAGTCGGGTTAATGATCACTTCGGCCCCGTTGTTGACCGCGTCACGGTAACGATGTTCGAAGTAGCCTTCCCAGGAGATCGCCACCCCAACGGGCCCATAGGGCGTGTCCAAGACTGGTTCGGCTGTGCCAATGCGGACATCTTGGTTCGGAATCTCATCATTCAGCAGCTCGATGATCGAACGGAAAGGCACAAACTCACCGAACGGAACGAGTTGAACCTTGTCATACCGGTCGGTTTCGCTGCCGTCCGGATTGATGACAGAATGGTAGTTCACCGTCTGTGTGTCTGAAACTGAGTAGAACCATCCGGCCAAAATTGGCGTGCCTTGCGTTGTAGCAAGGTCCCGAATGAGACTATCTGCATCTGCTTTCGGTAAAAGACTGCCTGGATTTACGACGTTCTCTGGCCACACAATGAGATCCACGGGTCTGTCAAGCTGGTTTGTGGTTTCGATATGGCGAGCCAGAACCACCGGTTGTTGGTCGGATGAGGCTCTCGTCCGTTGAGGTCCCCCTCCTTGTGCTAAGGCGACGTCGATCTCGCCGACATTGGTTGCCCGAGGGTGGATGTAAGCCCCGAGAACCGCCACGATACAAACAGCAGCACCCAATCCAGCAGCTTTCCAATTACGGTCGAACGCCGACGACATAGCTTGACCAACGACGACCACCAGCGCCACCACCAACAAAGGCCCGAGTAGGCGTGCGGTTTGCCCAAGTGGTGAGTCGGCCTGACCGAGCGCAATGTGAGCTAGAGGTACACCGCCGAACGGCCATGACCACCGAACCCATTCGGCTAAAGCGATGGCTCCCGGCAGGAGAAACCGTCGGGTAGTTGTGTTTGGAGTTAACGCGGCGACCAGTCCGAAATAGGCGCCAAAGAACGGCACAACGGCGACATAGCCGGGTGCGGTAAGGTCAAACATCCACAACATCGCAGGGTACATCCAGGCGATCGTTACGAGCCACATGCGACCGAAACGGACCTTTGCGGAGGCCCCTTTGAGGAGTTGGTCGACAAGCGCGAATGCTACAAAAGCCATCGGCCACCATCCCCACGGCGGGACCGATGCTGCGATGGAGAAGCCAGCGGCAACGGCTAGGAGCATGGTCTTCGGTCTCGACTGAATCGCCGTTTCCGATTCAGACTTTGTAGTTGTCAACCTAAACCGCCTGTAATAGTTTCTGTGCCGCTTGCCGACCACTTCGAATGCATGCTGGAAGGCCGATTCCGTCGTAGGCGGCACCCGCAATCGCGACGCTCGGGTTGGTCATCTCTGCCAGAGCCGTCCTTGCGTTGTTCATCCGAGTGGCGTGTCCTGGCGTGTATGCCGGTAGCGAGTTGGTCCAGCGGTGAACGCGCACAGCCTTAGGTGCTTGGCTTATGTCGATGACGGTCGACAAGTCGGACAACAGTTCATTCGTGAGCTGCTCATCAGTCATATCGAATGATCGGGTGTCATCTGATCGTCCCGAGGTGACGCGAATAATTACCCTTTCTTCCGAGTCGTAGTGCGCCCATTTCGTCGATAACCAGGTAGCGGCTGTCGCTACAAGACCATCTACTTTTGGGAAAAGGATGCCTGACGCGTCGAGGATCGGGTCTGTGGCATCGCTGGCGAAAACAAACGTGACTTGAGCTAGCGACGTGTAGTCGACCGTTGCCAATTGACGTGACGCCTCACCGTTGGACGTTGCTAACAGGCGCGACGCTACCGGAGCTGGGCAGGTCAAAATAGCCATTTGGGCGTCGAGTTCTTCCATGGAGCGTATTGGGGTGTCGAGGTGAAGCCGGGCTGGTGTCAGCGAATGATCGGTCGGAGCTTGGAGTCGTTCGACAAGCCGGTCGCTAAGTCTCGCCATGCCGCCGGCAAGCGAATAGAAGACCGGGGCCGGCGGAGCCTGATCGGCTTCGTCCGTTGATGTGGCTGAACCGAGCGTTGGCCCGATCGATTTGCGGTGTTCGCGTAGTCCCTCGAGTAGGCTTGGCGAGGCCTTGGCAATTTTTGCCAGCGCCGGGAATGCGGCTTCAAGACTTAAATGGTCGATGTCTGATGCGTTTACACCACCAAGGAGCGGGTCGACGAGTCGCATCGTCAGTTCGTCACCGAGCCGCTGGCGACAATACCACCCCAGTGAGCAGTCTTCGACGTAGGTGGTCTGAGGCAGTACAGCGTCTTGTTTGGCCCGATCGATGCCAGCGGCGGAAACCAGTCCCGAAGCAGCGACGGCGTCAAGGTCGGTCGGGATGCCGAGGATCGTCCCCGATGGCAATTGCGCAAGTTTGCCGTCGCGATGGATATATGCGGGCACGGGGGCAATCGGGGCGACCAGTTCGTCGGCCAGCCCAAGCTCTGTGCACAACTCCACGCCTTCGGAGGCGCGTGCTAGAAAAGTGTCTGGGCCCGCGTCTACCATTTCGGTGCCGACCCGACTGGTTAGGATCTTGCCGCCCCAACGGTCCGAGGCTTCGTACACGCTGACTTCGACACCGGCGAGTTGTAGTTCGTACGCGGCTGACAGCCCGGCGATGCCGCCGCCGACTACAGCAGCGGTGGGCCTCAAGGAGTCGTCGACTGGGCTTCTATTCGACAATGGGGTTGCCTTGCTGATAGCTGGTGCCTATTTCATGAACGAGCTTAACCACCCGCTTGAGAGTCTCGGGGTCGGTGTTAGGTAGCACCCCGTGGCCAAGGTTAAAGATGTAGCCAGGGTCGCCGCCATTGTCCGCCAGCACTCTTTTGACTTCGGCCTCGACGACATCCCACGGAGCCAGACAGATTGCTGGATCGAGGTTACCCTGAAGGGCGACGCGGTTCTGAGTTCGTTCACGGGCCGACGAGATCGATGTGTGCCAGTCGACGCCGACCACATCTGGACCGACGTCGGCGAACTGGTCTAGCAGCTCACCGCTGTTGATGCCGAAGTGGATCCTGGGTACCTCTAGTGCCCCCATGGCGTCAAAAATCTTTGCGCTGTGCGGGGCTACGAACCGACGGTAGTGGTCAGGGTGGAGTGCCCCAGCCCACGAATCGAAGAGTTGTATTGCCTGAGCTCCCGCTTCTACCTGTGACGTGAGGGTGTGGATAGCGGCGTCGGCCAGACGGTCGCAGAGAGCGTGCCATAGTTTTTCGTCACTCATCATCAACGTCTTGACTTTGTCGTAACTGCGTGATGGGCGACCTTCGATCAGGTAGGCGGCCAGCGTAAATGGCGCTCCCGCGAAGCCGATCAGGGGTACGTCGAGTTCGTCCACCAAGATCTTTATTGCGTCGGTCTGGAATTTGAGATCTTTGTCCGGGTCGAGGGGGCGTAGCCTGTCGAGGTCACTGCTGTCGCTGAACGGCTTGGCACACTCAGGTCCGACTCCTGGGGTGATATCGATGCCGAACCCAGAAGCCCAAATGGGTGTCACGATGTCGGAGAATAATATAGCGGCGTCCACGTCGTAGCGGCGAACTGGCTGCATCGTAATTTCGGCCGCCCGTTCCGGAACCGAAATGGCATCGAGGATCGAGCCTTCACCGCGAACCGGAAAGTACTCGGGGAGCGATCGGCCAGCTTGGCGCATGAACCAGACTGGGACTCTACTGACCGGCTGTTTTTTCGCGGCGTAGAGCAGGTTTTTGTTGGGTGTTGACGAGGTCACCCTTTAACAGTATCCGCGCCAGTCGATGGTGCCCCAAGTTGGCGGCAAGTTGACTACACTACGAGTTTGCCTCGTGCTGGATGCTAGCTCGCTCGGCAGTCGAACCGCTGGCTTTTTGGAGTGCCCCTTTTGCGTGATTCTCATCTCGAGCTCGAAGCTGAACAGGCCCATGTCGACCATGCCTATCGCCGTTTGGAGGAAGCCCGGACCGAGGCGATCCGGCTGAAGGGGATGGTCGAGGTCGGTCAAGGTGGAACTAACCAAGCCCGGTGGGAGCGAGAGATCTTCTACCAGAACATTGCTGAAAGGCTTCGACAACTCGATATCGGGTCGCAGTCGCTCTGTTTTGGGCGGATCGATCAGAGCGAACAAGAAGGCGGCGGAGCATATCACATTGGGCGTCTCGCCGTCGCAGCCGAAAACCAAGATCCGCTCATTGTTGACTGGCGGGCTCCGATAGCCGAAGCGTTTTATCGGGCTACTGGTCGAGAACCTGCCGGGTTGGTCAGACGTCGCCACTTTACCTCCCGAGGTCAAGAACTGCTGGCACTCGAAGATGAGTTCTTTGGCGAAGCGGCTTCCGGGGATGGCCCGGTGGTTATAAACGGTCGGGAACTTCGAGGAGAAGGTGCGCTTATTAACGCCCTTACCGAGAGTCGAACTGGCCGATTGGGCGATGTTTTGGGAACCATCCAGGCTGAACAAGACGAGATTATTCGCGCCGAGCTTCGTGGTGTTCTCGTCGTTCAGGGTGGTCCTGGGACCGGTAAGACCGTCGTCGCTCTCCATCGAGCCGCGTATCTTCTCTACACCCACCGGTTCCCGTTAGAGGGCCAAGGTGTTCTGGTCATCGGACCAAATCGGGTGTTCCTAAGCTACATCGAACAGGTCTTGCCGTCGTTGGGCGAATCCGGCGTCGAGGTTTCTGTTCTCGCTGATCTTGTGCCTAATGTGCGGGCATCGGGTCGCGACAAGTTTGAAGCCGCCCGAGTGAAAGGTGACCTTTCGATGGCGAAGGTCGTGCAAAGGGCGGTGGCCGACCGCCAACGACCTTTGCGGTCGGATCTAGTTGTTGGGTTCGGGGCCCGGCGTCTTCGGCTGACAGTCGCTCAATCGGAAACCATTGTCGAGCAGGCTAGACGTAAGTTCTCGACTCATAATCGTGCCCGCCGTTTCGTTGAGTCCGAGGTCTTCGCAGCGTTGGCTGCCACTCACGAAGGGGAGATGTCGGCAGAAAACGTTGACCCGCAGGCGGTGCGGGACCAGCTTATCGACCAAGTTGACGTTCGTGAGGCTCTTCTGTGGATGTGGCCGAAGCTCCGCCCGGCCCAGCTGCTCTATGACTTGTACGGTTCTCGGTCGCTCTTGGCGTCTGCTGGGAGGAGTTTGACCGAAGCCGAACGGGACGCTCTGTTTCGTCCTTGGCGCGAAGATAAGCGTCTCGACAAGGTGATTTGGTCGGTTGACGACGTACCAGTTCTCGATGAAGCGCGTGAGAGGTTGGGCTCGATCCCGAAGCCGAAGAACCGGGACGCAGACGAACACGACGGTGGGGTTTCGGCCGTCGACGATGAAGTTCGAACGTATGGTCATATCGTGGTCGACGAGGCTCAAGACCTTTCGCCGATGCAGCTCCGTATGTTATGTCGGCGTTCGTTGAACGGGTCGATGACCGTTGTTGGTGACATCGCCCAGTCGACGGGTGCCTGGGCTCATTCGAACTGGAATGAGATTCTTGAACATTTACCGGAACGGCAGCCTTCCCGTACCGCTGAACTAACCGTTGGGTATCGGATTCCAGCTCCTGTAATGGCACTGGCCAGCAGAATCCTGGTCGAAGCCGGACCTGGCTTGTCGCCTCCTATTTCGGTCCGAACCGACGGGGACGACCCGGTTTTCGTTTCAGTTGAGCATCAGGAACTCTTGATGAAACAGCTCGTTGAAACGACGGCGGCCGAAGTTGAGTTGGCGGGTTCAGGTAACGTGGCTTTGATCTGTCCGAGAAATTTCTACGAAGCGTTGATTCTCGGCTTCCAGACAGCGGGTGTCGACTTCGGGCGCGGTGACCATCAGGGCCTAGAGCAACAGTTAACAATAATGCCGATCCATCTCGTCAAGGGTCTCGAAGTCGATGCAGCAATTGTCGTCGAGCCAGCGCTAATAGTTAGCGAGCAGGCTCAAGGAGCACGTTCGTTATATGTCGCATGCACGAGAGCAACCAAAAGGCTGCTTCTCGTGCATACTCACCTTCTCCCCGAATTGATCCGTTGAACGGAGACAATCTAGGTTCCTTGGTTATCACTCTAGAGAATGAAGGGCATATTTGCTAGAGATTGTTGCCTGTCGATCGGTCATAAGGATGTGACGGTGTCGAGCCATGTCTAGCAGGTATTCACGCCCTGCTAGAACCTGGTTGTTAGAAAAGACGCTTGACCCAGTTGAAGAAGTCGTCGCCGTAGATGACGCTCACGACGGCGGTTGCAGCGAAAAATAATAGGCCGATTGCGAGGTATCTCTTAGGAACCTTGCCATCTTCGGGAATGCCTGGGACTTTGAGTCGAATCCAGCGAACAACGGCATTGTCGGGTTTGATGAGGTTTAGCCCGACGAGTGCGGTTAGTAGACCGGGTCCTGGGACAAATATCATTGCGATGCCACTAAGTAGAAGGAGGATACCGGCGCCGATTTGAATTACCCGACGTATTCCTAACTGTTGTTCGTCGGGTGAGATGCCGGGTTGAAGGTCGTCGTATTCGAGATCGAGGTCCATCTTGGCCGTCCTGGGTGGCTGGAAAATTGCCGAGAAGTTAAGAGTCTACGTAGCCTTAGGT
>CAZKEM010000088.1:0-45671 GCA_964551835.1 uncultured Acidimicrobiaceae bacterium
GGTCCGAAGAGTCGACGCGCAAGACGTTTCACCTCCCCAGAAACTACTTCCAGACGGTCTTGGTCGGATACAAACTGCAAATAGGTGCCAGCCTCGGAGTGCACGGCCAGGGAGTCCGGGGTCACTTTCCCAGCAGGAACGAGTTCTGAACCGTCAGAAGTCAAGCTTGAAGACGCCACAAACCCATCGATGGCCACCGGAAAGAACAATTCTCGGCTATCGAATCGAAGAATTGGGGCGTATTTCCTCAACAAGTCCGCTTCATTTGAGGTTGACCATTGACCCAAATAGTCGGTCGTCATAACAAATCCCGTCGATCGATTGAGCCCATTTACAACTTTTCCAGAGAGCCTCAGCAGCGAGAAGTACCCGTCTGACGTTCAAAAGAATGTACCAAGAAGCAGCGCCTCACCCACAAAACCGACTCATTAGAATTAGTATCACAAGGCTCAGAAAGACCCGCTGCCAACCAAATTCGAACCGAAACTGGACGGATCGGTGCCTTGAACTACACTGAATAGGACAAATGTGGCAGAATTGATTGATGATCACGACGTCATGGTCACTAGGCTCGTATTTCGACGAGCATTATGTTCGAAACGAATATGGTCGCCGTCGAGGTCTACAGTAGTTATCATCAAGAAAGAATTCGTCCTACTAGGAGCACGGAATGACCGACTTTGATACCAAAGCTGGACTGATCCACAGAGGGTTAGGCGTCGTTGCACGTTGGCCTCAAGTGTTGCTCGTAATCCCAAGCGATTCGAGTCATGATGTCGCCGTCGATGAGATGTTTGACCATCTGGGATCACAACCCAACGCCGATGAGGTCTATAGCGCTGTCACGAAGAGACTTCGTGAGCCTCAAGTACTTCGGTCAGTTGCAATGTTAATCGATCGACCGTCAGGAATCGAAGCGTTACTTTATGGAGCGGTTGAAGTCGTCGTAGACGGGGCGATCGTCGCTAACGGAAGTCGGGGCATCTCAAACAGCTCGCTCCCTAAAGACGTGGCCCGCATTACAGTTCGAACATCGAACCTTTCAAAAGCCGCCGACCCAGTCGCTCCGTTCGACCTACGACAAGGAATCGCTCCCGGAGGCGGACTGACACTCGTCACGGTGTCGCCGGGCCAAACGGGCACGCCAGAACCAGCGACCTCGGGAGCCAAGCACCCATTCGGGGCCGCGCCTGCCCAACCGGGTCCAGGTCCAATGCCAGGCCCTGGACTTGCACCAGCTCAGCCTGAGCCGTCACCGGCACTGGCTGGCGCTAACAGCCAGGCACCATTCTCGCAACAAGATCCACCCAACGCCGGATTGCTTGGCACTCAACGGGTACCTGGCAACGGTTTAGATCGACCCGCTGAGGCTAAACCGGCGTTAAACGTCTTCCCAGATGGCGCTGGAGCCCAAGCACCCCCATCAGCGCAATCCGGTCAAGGCGGCCCGATGGCCACCGCCCCTGAGTCCGGCAACCCGGCCAGTTCCAGGGCGACACGCGCCGCCGGCTATTTGGTCTTTGACGACAACACTAATTTCACTGTTGATCGCTCATATATAGTTGGTCGGGATCCCTCCGCTCAGCCCGGACGAGACCTAGAGCCGTTGAAGGTAGAGACCGACGCCAAAACGCTGTCTCGAAATCATGCAGAGATTAAGCTCGTTGACAATTCGGTTCAGATAATCGACCTTGAGTCAACTAACGGAACCTTCATGTGGGACAAAACCTTCGAACGTTGGAACCAGCTTGCTCCACATCAGGCAGTTAACATTCGGCCGGGAGATTCCATTGCGCTAGGTCGTCGGACCTTCGTCTTCGAGGCAAACGTCCCCATATAGGCTCAAGTCGTAGAGCACTACCGGCCTAGAAAAAGAGCAGCATTCCCCACTCAAGTTGACCTGTTGTCTCATGCCCGGAATTCGGTAACCCCTCATACTGGGGACTAGCACCGAAACACCGAGGAGCATGCATGAAATTTGGTCGCAAAATTGTGGCAACTGTAGTTATTCTGGTCGGAGTCCTCTCTTGGGCGGTTCCCAGTGGCGCAGAAATCGATTCATTTGGCGAGAAAACCTGGGGCGTATATGGACTCGCCACCGGAACCCAAACCGACGCAATCCAGAATCAGGTCTGGGCGATCGAACAGATCGACAATCGAATTTATGTTGGTGGAAGATTTCTCGAAGTTCGAAAGAACAAGAGTTCCCCGGCGACCTCGCAGCCGTTTATCGCAGCCTTTGACGCAAACACAGGCGAATTCGTCAGCTCGTTCAGGCCTGCGTTTGATGGTGCCGTCTACTCTCTACAGGCGTCCCCTGACGGTTCTAAACTGTTCGTCGGAGGCGAATTTGGTCAGGTAAACGGCGACACAGAGGCCCGTGCCTTGGTTGCCCTAGACCCCATCTCGGGGGCCGTCGATACTAGCTGGCGATCAAAGGCCAGAAATGTCGGCGGGGCTCGGGGAATCATATACAGCATCGACACCAACGGACGGCATCTCTATGTCGGCGGACGATTCGATTCTCTAGGCGGCGGCCCACGCCAGCTCCACAGAACAACAGGCGCGGGCCGACTGTCCTTAACGACAGGCGAAGCCGATCAGTCCTTCACCGTGAGCGCGACAGGAGGTGCTGTTTGGGGAATCGCGATCGCTCCCGATTCGTCCAAGGTCTATTTGGCTGGGCACCAAACAGCTGTCGACGGCGACCCTCGCGGCGGCTACTATTCGGTACTCTCTGCCAGTAATGGCAAGCTCATTCCGTCGCTCAGTAACTACGTCGGCAACTCAAGCCGCCAATATGGACAAGATGTTGTAGCGGTTGGGAACCTTGTATTTTGGGGCGGCAGCGAACACGTCGTCAACGTCTATAACGCCACTACCGGCCAACTCGTTCGAAAGCACAGCTCCGACCGTGGTGGAGACTTCCAAGATCTTGAAGTCGTCGGAAACCGCGTCTATGCGTCGTGTCATTGTTACACAAATCACTGGGCCGACATCGATTGGTGGGCGGCCGGAAGACCGCCCGCGGCAGCAGCTCCGGCTGGCGTTTCGGTCAACCCCTTGAAGTATGTTGCAGCCTATTCAGCCACTTCCGCGGCCTACATTGGCTCGTTCCAACTCGATGTTAGTGCCAAACGTGCTGGTGTCTGGGCGATCCATGGGTCACCCGATGGGTGTCTCTGGGTCGGCGGCGACCTGACTCGCGTGACGATGGAGAACGGAAACAACCGGTCGCTCGGTGGCTTCACCAAGTTCTGCGACTCGGCCAACCTCGTCGATTCACAGGCGCCGACGACGCCAGCGCAACTCACGCAGACTCGACAAGAGAAAGCCAAGGTTGTTCTCCGTTGGAAAGCTTCTAGCGATAATGTTGGTGTCGCTAAGTACGAAGTGCGTCGCAATGGGCAACTCGTTGGAACCAAGGATGCAGGACGACCAGCAACATACTGGTTCACTGACCGAAGCCTAAGCCCGGCAACGAGTTACAACTACCAGGTCATCGCGGTCGACGCTGCAGGCAATAGAAGTCCGGCGGCTAGGGTCTCTGCCTCGACTTCCGGGGATGCCGTCATTTCGGCACCTGCTGGCTTGCGCTCAACACTCCAAACCAAGGAACGAATAGTCCTTAACTGGAACAAGGTTTCCGGAGCGTCATCCTACGTGATTGAACGCAGCATCGGAGGAGGCGCATTCTCGCAGGTAGGAACCAAATCAAACCGTTGGTTTACGGATCGCTCGGTCAGCTCAGGAACAACCTATCGGTATCGGGTTAGGGCAGTAGATGCCGCTGGAGTCAGATCAAGCCCGAGCAGTCCAATCACGGTTACGTCTCGTTAGCTGACTGCTGCAAGCAACCGAATAGGTCAAAGGTTCGGAGCCCCGGCAACATTCGTTTGCTGGGGCTCGCCATCTTGATCAACTGAGGTTGGTGGTACTAGAGCATTTCTCGCTTACGGAGTGCCTTTGCGGCCATTCGAGTCAGACCACTGGGAGCGACCGACGTAACGGCGCTAAAGACCCGGTTATGCTTGCCAGGAACCACAATCGGCTTGTTCTGCTGAAGACCCTTGAGCCCAGCCTCAACGACGGGGCCGACTTCCTGCCACATAAAATCGGACAAATGCGACGTGTCATAATTCGCCCGCTCTTGAAACTCGGTTCGTGTCAGGCCGGGGCACAACACCGACACATGCACGCCGAGCGGCCCGAGCTCTAGATGAAGCCCTTGGGAGAAACTCGTCACATACGCTTTGGACGCACCGTAGGTCGACCAGCCCGGTGATGGAGCCATTCCCGCCACAGACGAAACGTTCAAGATACTACCACGCCCACGTTCAGCCATTGTTGAACCAGCAGCATGAGCCAACCGTTGGAGGGCAACGACATTCAACATCACGACGTCGGTTCCTGCATCGATGTCGGTGGCCACAAAGTCACCGATTACACCAAAGCCAGCGTTGTTAACCAAAAGATCGATCGGCCGCCCGCTGTCGCGTAATCGGTCCTCTACCGCCGCCAGCTGCTGGCGATCCAGGAGGTCAGCGACGATTACCTCGGACTCAACGGACAGTTCTTCGGCGAGGGCGTTCAACTTCTCACCATTGCGGGCCACTAACACCAAGTCAGTTCCCTCTTCAGCCAAGCGGCGGGCAAACCCCTCGCCTATCCCCGAAGAGGCCCCAGTAACAAGCGCCCGGTTCCAACTATTTAATGCCACTATTCCTCCTCAGGAAACATCGTGTTGAAGAACGTTACAAGATCCTCGGCCACATTCTTCTTTTTCATCAGGCCAACCTGCAGCTGGCCACCGGACTCACCATACTCGGCCGGTTTCCAGACACCGTTACGAAACAACCGAGTAAACCTTACTTCTTGGCTAGTCTTCATCCTTACGGGACCTAACTTAGCCACAAATTCCGGGCCTCCGAAACCAGATCCTTTGGTCACTACCAGTTCAGTGACACCGTTGCGCACACACTGAGCCCGCACGCTCGCGACTTCTAACAGGCGTTGAGCGGCCATCGGGGGCGGACCGTAGCGGTCCTTCCATTCAGCTTCGATATCGGAAACCTCTTCGGCTGATTCCACTCGGGCTAGGCGGCGGTACGCGGCCAACCGTTGTTGTTCACTTGGAATATAATCCTCAGCCAGGTTCGCAGCGACCGGCAAGTCAATCTTGACTTCGCCCGCCGTATCTTGCGAAGCGGAATCGCTTCCATTTAGTTCGGCTACGGCTTCGGAAACCATTTGGCAGTACAAGTCGTAACCTACCGACGCAATGTGGCCTGACTGGCCGGTTCCAAGCAAGTTTCCAGCGCCTCTAATTTCAAGGTCCCGCATCGCTATTTTGAAACCTGATCCGAGCTGAGTGGTTTCACCGATGGTTTTCAGCCGTTCATATGCATCTTCGGACAAACGGGCATCCGGCCTCGTAAAGAGATATGCGTAGGCCCGCTGCCCAGACCTCCCTACCCGTCCACGCAGTTGGTGCAACTGTCCAAGCCCCATCAACTCAGCCCGGTCAACCACTAACGTATTAACTGTCGGCATATCGATGCCTGACTCGATAATCGTGGTGCAGACTAAAACATCGTAGTCTCCCTGCCAGAAGTCGTAGACGATCTTTTCCAGACTGGCTTCATCCATCTGGCCGTGGGCGATAGCTACCCTCGCTTCGGGTACTAGGTTCCGAATGTCGTTTGCAACCTTGTCGATACTCCGAACTCGGTTGTGGACAAAAAATACTTGACCCTCTCGGAGAAGCTCACGCCGTATCGCTTCAGCGACCGGGCGCTCGTCGTACTCCCCCACGTAGGTCATAATCGGTTGGCGGTCGGCGGGCGGCGTATTCAGCAATGAAAGGTCCCGAATTCCGGTCAAGCTCATCTCCAACGTCCGCGGAATCGGTGTCGCTGTCAACGTCAAAACGTCTACGCCAGCACTGAACTCTTTGATCGTCTCTTTGTGGCTCACCCCAAACCGCTGCTCTTCGTCGACAACAAGTAGGCCAAGATCTTTAAATTCGGTGTCCCGAGAGAGTATCCGATGAGTACCTATGACGACGTCGACCTCACCGTCGGCTACCGCGCCAACGATCTTCTTAGCCTGAGCGACAGTTAAGAACCGACTGAGAACCTCGACCCGAATCGGGTATGGGGCAAATCGTTCACTGAAGGTCTGAAAGTGCTGGTGGGCCAGCAGCGTTGTTGGCGCTAACAGAGCGGCCTGTTTACCACTCTGAACTGCCTTGAAGATCGCTCGAAGTGCTAGTTCTGTCTTGCCAAAACCGACGTCACCGACGACGAGGCGGTCCATCGGGCGGGCAGTCTCCATATCTTCTTTAATGGCGTCGATGGTCGTTGCCTGGTCAGGTGTCAATTCGTAGGGGAACGCTGCTTCCACTTCGGCCTGCCATGGCGTATCTGGGGCAAAGGCGTAGCCTTGCGTGGCGAGGCGACGCTGATAGAGAACGACCAGTTCTTGAGCGATCTCGGCAACAGCGGAGCGAACTTTAGCCTTAGCTTTACCAAATTCGGCTCCCCCCAAGCGATGCAACGATGGAGAGTCACCGGTCGTGAAAGGACGGATCAGGTCGATCTGGTCCGAAGGTAAATATAGTTTGTCGTCGCCCCGGTATTCGAGCAACAGGTAATCTCGTTCGTGGCCGCCCATGGCGCGCCTTACCATGCCAGCATATTTTCCGACGCCGTGCGTGTAGTGGACGACATGTTGGCCAGGTTCGAGGTCGGCGAAGAAACCTTCGCTGGCTCGCTTTGTTGATTTGCGTGGACGTTTAGTGCGCCGACGACCGGTTATATCGGTCTCAGAAAGAACACCGACCTTGGAATCTGGCAGTACGAAACCGCGTTCGAGCGGTTCGACGGTCACGTGTAAACCTGAACCAAAAGAGGCTTCCTCGGCACTCTTCACGTCATGAAGGGTCGGATTCAAGCCCCATTCCATAAGTTGTTCTGATAGACGCTTGGCCGTGCCGGCACCGTTTGCGGCAACTAGGACCTGACACTTTTCGGCGACCAGTTTTCTAATGCGGTCGACGAGTCGTTCATTTGATTGGTCCCAGCCTGAAGCCGTTATCGCCGCTACACCTGGGCTTTCGGGAACTGCGTTGATCGTCACAGAGCGGGCCGAGGTCCGGGAAAGTAACTGTTCAAACGGCAGGTGCAACTGGGGGAAATTCGGGTCTGAGTCATCGTCGGCTGCGTTCCACGTGCGGGCTAAACTCTTGGCTAGATCAGCTTCTTCGTCCAGTATGTCGGCCGCTCGGGCCTTCATACGTGACGGGTCGACCAGCACAACCAATGCGTCATCTCGAAGAACGTCGGGAAGCACCCGTTGTTGCGGACACAGCCACGGCAACCACGACTCCATTCCGTCGAACAGCTCACCGTCGGATAGCCGCTGCCATTGCTCAGCTCCCCATGGCTCAGACGCTCGGAGCTCTTCAGCTCTCTGTTGGATCTCCGGTGTCGGCAACAGTTCTCGACAGGGGAAAAGCTCAACTTCGGACAAGTTCGCCAACGAACGCTGACTGCTTATGGCGAATTCGCAGAGCCGTTCGACCTCGTCGCCCCACAAGTCTATCCGAACTGGAGCGTCGGCCGTTGACCCAAAGACATCGATGATCGAACCGCGAATAGCCATCTCTCCGCGGTGTTCAACCTGAGCTTCGCGACGATAGCCAAAGCCGATGAGCTTCTGTACCAATTCGCTCTGATCTAACTCGTCGCCGACACCGACTGTGACTGGTTCGAAATCCTGTACATGGGGACTCAACCGCTGAACGAGAGCTTGTACGGGAGCGACGATGATCTGGGCGCCATGGTCAGGGTCCTGCAGCTGCCATAGTACCCGCAATCGGTTGCCCATGACTTCGACCGAAGGGCTTACCCGTTCGAACGGGAGGGTCTGCCAGGCTCCAAACTCATCCACTTCCTCTTCACCGACGAAAGCCCGTAGGTCATGGGCTAACCTCGATGCCTCGGCCACCGAAGGTACCGCTACAAGTATCGGCCGACGTTGGGAGGCTTCCGCCATCGCTGCTATCGCCACAGCTTGAGCGGGTTCGGCAATGGCGAGAACTGAAACCGTTCGGCCCACTACCTGATCGAAGGCGGGGTCCCTGGCAACGACAGAGGCAAGAGAACGAAGGCTCACCGCTCCAGGCTAGGGCAAACGAAGAGGTTTTGGCCGATTCGTGAAACCTCGATCAACCAATGAAATGAACGAACTAAACGATGGGCATTAGCCGTCGCCGGGGGCACGCCGGTTCACAACCGACATAGTCGCGTCAGCCCCGTCAGTTACTAGCCGTTCGATAGCGTCGGCTGCCGAAGAAATCGCTACTCTAAGGATTTCCCGGTCGGCTTTACCTGGTGCTCGAAGCACATAGTTCGCTCCGGTTTGTGAACCGGGCGGCCGACCAATCCCGATCCGAAGTCGAAGGTAATCGGTGGACCCCAGGTGCTGGGTGATAGATCGGAGACCGTTATGCCCAGCTAATCCGCCACCTACCTTGAGCCGCAGCCGTCCAGGTTCGAGGTCCAACTCATCGTGGATAACGACAATATGTTGAGGCTCCCGAACCCCGTAACTTCGAGCAAGGGATCGTACGGCTTCACCTGAGTTGTTCATAAACGTTTGGGGGAAAGCGACCACTACCCGCCGACCATGAAGCACAATTCCCGCAGCTAGTGCCCTCGACTTCGTCTTACGCAGACGCGTGCCGTGGCGCTCAACCAACTCGTCGACGACATCGGCGCCCACGTTATGGCGTGTACCAGCGAACTCTGAGCCTGGGTTACCCAGACCGATCACCAACAAGTCCGTCGGTTCACCCTTACGTTTTACTTTGCCTAGACTTCGTAGAAACTCAGACATAGGCCCTTTGTCGAGTTGTTGACGGAACTGGCAGCCTTATTCGCTGTCGGTTGACTCTTCAGAAGACGCTTCGCCTTCTTCCGTAGCTTCGCCTTCTTCGCCTTCTTCGCCTTCAGCAGCTTCGGCGGCTGCTTCAGCTGCGGCTGCTTCTTCTTCATCCATCATCGAAGCTCGCGTTATTGTCGCTGAAGCGAGAGCCTGTTCATCGTCAACCAAGGTGGTGACGCCTTCAGGTAGGTCCAAGTCGCCAACGGTGAGAGACCTGGAGAGAGTCATCACTGACTGATCGGCTTCGAACACGGTCGGAATGTTGAGAGGTGAAGCTTCGACTTCGAGTTCGAACAGCTTCTGTTCGACCATGCCACCGTCGGCTGCCACGAGGTCGGCTTCACCGACGAGCTGGACCGGCACCTTAATAGTGATCTTCTTCGTAGTATCGATCCGCAAGAAGTCGGCGTGGAGGACGTTACGGCTGATTGGGTCCCGTTCAATACTTCGAACCAGGACGGTCTCTTTCGTACCTTCGACGTCAAGTTCAAAAATTGTGTTGAGGCCTGCTTCGGTCTGAAGAGCATCTCGAAGCTCTTTGTACGAGACCTCGAGCGGAACTGAGTCGCCGCCAAGTCCATACAGAACGCCTGGCAATTGGCCTTCAGCCCGCAACCGACGAGACGGACGACTACCAGCAGTTCGACCTGTTGATGCTGTAACGACTGTCTGACTCATTGGAGTTTCCTTGCGATGTTGCAGATATTGAAGGTGCGGGACTTTCGCTAATCCACGCGAAGCCATCTTCTGAGATGCCAGCTGTAGATGATACCTGGGCGACGACCACACAACACCTTCGCGGCATTGCGCTTAGACGATATTTTCGGCAGTTACATTACTGTTCGTTACACTCCGACACCCTGCCGTGGGTTTCAAGCCCCAGATTCAGGCATCGAGCTAGGTCTGATTCTCACCGTTGAAGATGGTGCTGACCGAGGTGTCTTTGAACACGGCTTGAATAGCATTGGCCAAAATTTGGGCTACCGAGAGTATTTCTAGCTGCGCGAAATGCTTTTCCGGAGGGATCGGTAGCGAGTTAGTCACGACCACCTTGTCGATTACCGAGTTCTTGAGGCGGTCGATGGCGGGCCCGGAGAACACTCCATGGGTAGCGACAGCAACGACGCTGCTTGCTCCCTTTTCGCGCAGAAGTTCCGCAGCCTGACAGATAGTTCCGGCCGTGTCGATCATGTCATCGACCAACACACATTCGCGGCCCTCTACCTCGCCGATGACGTCCTTAGCGACGGTGCTGTTCATCTGGCCCTTGAGCCGGCGTTTATGCACGATCGCAAGGTCAGCATGTAGGTGTTGGGCATATCGCTCCGCTACCTTTACACGACCAGCATCCGGAGAAACGATCACCAGGTTAGGGTCTTCGCCTTTTAGATAATCGACCAAAACCGGCATAGCGGTCAAGTGGTCCACGGGACCTTGGAAGAACCCTTGAGCCTGACCGCTGTGCAGATCGAGAGAAACCAGCCGAGACGCTCCCGCCGCTTGGAGCATGTCGGCCATAAGGCGAGCGGTAATAGGCTCGCGTCCCTCGGACTTACGGTCCTGGCGGGAATACCCATAGAACGGCATAACCGCGGTTATACGCTTGGCCGATGCCCGTTTAGCTGCATCAACCATGATGAGTTGTTCCATTATGGCGTCGTTGATTGAACGACCATCGAGTTCACCATGCCCCTGGAGAATAAAGACGTCGGATCCACGAACGGACTCAGAAAACTGACAGTGCAGTTCACCGCTAGCGAATTCCCTGATACTAGCTTCGGTCACTGGAACACCCAGGCCAGCTGCCACCTGTGCCGCAAGCTCTTTATGGTTCCGGCCGGTAAATAGGTGAAGCTTCTTTGTCGTTACGACTTCCATCATTCTCCTGCGAGACTCGAAAAGGAAAGCACGCCTAGACGCCCTTTCATACAAGCACCTGGTCAAGGATTAGCGTCCAGTTGCCAGCAATTTTTTAGCATAGTCAGCTTGGCTGATTTCTGGGCGCGCTCCTCAGAAGCGTCCATTTTGTCACGGGAGGACAATCGATTCAACGTCGGACAAAAAACCGGTAAGGGTTGGCGACGAGAAGTCGCCAACCCTTACAGCATCGGGGAGACAACTATCTATCGGACCCGCTAATCGATTTGTTACGACTTCGGACAAAAATTTGTCGGTAGCGCATTCAAAGCTCGCGGGGCAGGGCTTGAACCTGCGACCCCCAGATTCAAAGTCTGGTGTTCTACCAACTGAACTACCCGCGAAGGTGTAGGTAACAATAGCCATAATACTACTCGGAACACTCCGCCCACGCTGACTTTAATCTGATTGCATTTCGATATTTGCACCTCGTTGTGCAACCAATTCAGACCACTGCTGGTATGAGTTGATTGACAAGTCTGTATCGGACTGACGCGCAACTGTGCAGTCAGCTGTCACAGAAGCTAGGGTCAACCCTCAATGGGATCCTTGATCAAGAAGCGCCGTAAGCGCATGCGTAAAAAGAAACACCGTAAGCTTCTAAAGCGTACGAGAATTCAACGTCGTAACAAAAAGAAGAAATAGCGCTAAGGGTTTCAGCTCTGTCTAACAACAGGCCCAAACCCTCTTGCCTTCTTCTTTGTGTTGCTGGATTCTCCCGTTAACGCTGGCGGTCGACGCTTCGAACAACTATCCGACCTTCACCGGGAAAACTCCCGTACACAAACCATGTCGAGCCGCTCCCAGCGAGATGGGGTTGCTGCCCGGTACTTCTGGCCAGATCGTCTCGGACCTCGGCCAGTTCAGGTCGAACTGTTAAGGCGGCTTGTTCGAGATCGTTACGGTTAGGACCGGCAGGTCCACCGAGTTCATCCCACATTTGATAAACAGCAGGCGTCGGGCAATCGACCGGTGGAGTGACGAGCGTCAACGTCAGATCCTTGAATCGGAGAATTTCAAGTTGTTCGCCAATACCAGTCACCCTGGCACGGCCACCCCGGACACAGAATGGTACGTCCGCGCCTAACTCGGCGGATGCGGCCGGGTCAGGGTGGTTTGCCCACCGAAGAACAGCACCCGCATCGGCTGAACCGCCCCCTAAACCCGCCTTGGTCGGAATGCGCTTTGTCAGTTCGACGTGAGCTTGACGACCAACGAACTCGAGGGCGCGATTCACTAGGTTATCGGGGCTGTCGACAACATCGGGGCCCGCCCCAACTACGGTCAGGCCCTGTCCACCTTCGGTTATGGCCAGCGTGTCGAACAGGTCGACGGTGACCATCTCGGCGTCGATCGTGTGAAGGCCGTTTTTTTGCACGCCCGTGATCCGCAGAGAAAGCGTGACTTTAGCTGGCGCCTCAACAATCGTTGGCGTTCCGTTTTCTCGGCTGGGATCAAGGGAGTTCATTGGTGATCGGCCGGATTGGTTGTGAGCCGTGCGAGACTCACCCATTGCTCTAGGCCAAGCTGTTCGGCGCGCAGCGTCGGTTCCACCCCGACGGATTCTAGTTGGTCTGTGGTCAGCATTGAGGACAGCGACCGTCGAATCATTTTTCGACGTTGACCAAAGCCAGCCTTCACTACTTTCTGAAGGTCCCTGAAGCTGCAGTCTGGTTGTGGACCTGCACGGCGGACAAGCTCGACCAGAACCGATTCCACTTTTGGCTTCGGGTAGAAAAGTTCGGCTTTTACCGAACCAACTATTCGGCCTTTCACCCAATAGCTAGCTAACACCGACGGGATCCCGAATGTTTTCGAACCTGGTTCGGCGACAAGCCGCTCACCTGCCTCGCGTTGCACCATCACCAAGAATTTTGTGAATTCGGGACGGTCGGCCAAAAAGTCGAGGATCAGCGGGGTTGCAATGTTATATGGCAAGTTGGCCACGACCGACCACGACTGTTCGCCAAGAATAGCGCCCCAATCGACTTCTCTCGCGTCGACCGCATGCAGCGTGAACCGTTCCGCATACGAACTCTGTTGAACTGTCTCCTGGAGGGCTGGCAGCAGGTATTTATCGATCTCGACAGCGTGAACGGTCGCTCCCGCATCGAGCAGACCAACCGTCAAGGACCCGAGGCCAGGCCCTATCTCGATTACATGGTCCCCTTCAGACACACCTGCGAGACGAACTATTTTGTCGACCATTTGGCCATCGCAAAGAAAGTTCTGACCAAGGGCGCGGCTCGGAGCAAGCTCATGGTGGTCTAACAACCGGTGGATCTTCGTCCTTGTGAGCCGGTTAGACCCCAATGGTTACACCGGGGTCGATGTTGTAGAGAGTATGAGCGTTCGATGTGGTCTGGGCTGCGAGTTCGTCAGCACTTATACCAATATGGTCCGCTAAGAATTGGCCCACTACGCTGACTAGGGCCGGCTTGTTGGCTTTACCTCGGAATGGAACCGGGGCGAGGAACGGCGAGTCGGTTTCGACCAATACCCGGTCAAGTGGCGCTACTTTGGCTGCAGCCTGCAATTCGCTCGCCGAGGGGAACGTCACGATCCCGCTGAACGACAGATATATGTCTCGGTCGGCGGCCGCTTTAACCTCGGCCGGAGAGCCGGTAAAGCAGTGGAATACGGTGCGTTGAGGAACGCCACATTCATCTAAGACGTTGAAGGTATCTTCCCAGGCGTCGCGACTGTGAATTACCAATGCCAAGTCATGTTTGTGGGCCAATCCAATTTGTTGGGCAAACACGTCCATCTGGGCTTCCCGAGGTGAATGTTCATAGAAATAGTCAAGTCCACACTCCCCGACCGCAACGACGTTGTCGTTGTTGAGCAACAACTCTAGCCCTTCTATTCCACCGGCTGCTTCGTGTGGATGGACTCCAGCGGTCGCCCACACATTGTCGAAGTCAGAAGCTATCTCGATTGCCTCGATCGAATCAGCAACACTACAACCGACTGTGAGTAGCCGAGTGACGCCTTCGGAAACAGCGAATGAAACGACTTCTGAGGGATCGTCCTCGATCGTCGTCAGGTGGCAGTGATTGTCGAACCACATCTCTACTCCTTAGGTTTCAGTCGCGGAAACAGCGGATCACCCTTGCGAACATCCAGGCCTGCCGGATAGCCGCCCCATCCTGCGGCTTCCGGAATCCGTTGGTCCTCCACATTGCCGTCGAGGCCAATCGCCGACCAGATCTTCTGGCTTGAACTGGTCAGGGCCGGACTGGAGAGGATGGCTGCGATTCTCAAGACTTCCAACGCATCACCCATCACTCGATGGACTTCAACGCTGCCCTCATCGGACTTCCATGGTTCATGCTGTTCCAAATATGCGTTGGTTTGTCTGACGAGGCGCCACGTCGCTTCAAGAGCTACCGATGGTGTGACGTTACCCCACGCTTCGGCCGTCGCCGTATAGGATTCGGCGGCGACCGCCGCTAAGGGGCTATCAGGGTTCGCGGCCGTACCTTTTCCGCCACATTTCTTGTGAACGACGGTGGCGACGCGGGAAAGGAGATTGCCTAGCGTATTTGCTAGGTCGGTGTTGTAACGAGAGATCATACCTTCGTAACTGAAATCGCTATCGGGTCCGAATGAGACGTCGCGCAACAAATGGTAGCGCAGACCATCCACTCCGAACTCTTCGGTCAGGTCAGCTGGGGCAATCTGCGTTAGACCTGTTTTAGACAGCTTCTTGCCACCGAGTAAAAGGAACCCATGAACGTGAACGTTTTTTGGTGGCTCAAGACCAGCGGCAATCAGCATTGCGGGCCAGTAGACACAATGAAACCTGAGGATGTCTTTGCCGATAATGTGGTGAGAGGCGGGCCACCATTTGTCCGACTGGTCATCATCGGAGCCATAACCAACGGCGGTTAGGTAGTTGATGAGAGCGTCGTACCACACATAGAACACGTGACCTTCATCCCAAGGAACGTCAACTCCCCAGTCAATCGAGGTCCTGCTGATCGATACATCTTCGAGCCCAGTATCGAGAATCCCTAGAGCTTCACTACGCTTGCCCTCCGGAATGACGCTTTTACCGTCGAGCCAAGCTCGCAAAGGATCTTCCAACTTTGACAACGCGAAGAAGTAGTTCTCTTCTTCGAGCCACTCGACGGCACGTTCGTGGGTTGGGCATTTACCGTCGACGAGGTCGTCTTCGTTGTAATACGCCTCGCAACCAACGCAGTAATAGCCAGCGTATGAGTCTTTGTAAATGTAGCCGTTGTCTTTGATCTGGGTGAGGAGTTTTTGGGTCGCGACATGATGCCGCGATTCGGTGGTCCTAATGAACTGGTCGTAAGCGACGTCAAGGTCAGCCCACGTGTCGCGGAACCGTTGACTGGTATTGTCTGCCTGCTCTTGAGGACTTACCCCGTTTGATTCAGCAGCTCGCTGGATCTTCAATCCGTGCTCGTCGGTGCCGGTAAGAAACATCGTCTCATCACCTAGCAGCCGGTGCCAGCGAGCAACCGCATCGGCGGTGATGGTCGTATATGCGTGGCCAATATGTGGCACGTCGTTTACATAGTAGATCGGAGTTGTTATGTAGAAGGTTCCCACAAAGGCCAATCCTACCGAACAGCCACCGAAGACGTTCGGAGGTTACGCGCTCTTTAACACACCGATCGTTTGAGATTCCGCGGTTGCCGACTCCGGATCGCCAGGGTTGGACAGTTTTTGTTCTCCATCGTCATCGCGAAAGTCTTCCAATTTCTGCAACTGGCGTTCAAACTCTCGGGTACGGGGGCCTGCCAAATCGTCGTACGCTTTCTGCGCTGATTCGAGGCCTCGTTTCATCTTGCCCATTGGGTCACTCCAACGCTGCCATTGCATTCTCAGTCCGGTCAAAGCGTTGAGGATTTCGTTACTTTGACGTTCCACCAAGAAATTGTCGACCGCCTGGCGAATCACCGCTAACACTGCGAACAAAGAAGTTGGCGAGCAAAGGACAACTTTTTGACGAAGCGCAAGATCAACTAATTCTGGATCGTGCTCGTGTAGAAACCCGTAGACACTCTCGTTCGGGACGAACAACAACATATAGTCGAGCGTCGTTTCGGGGTCGATATAGTTTCGAGTCGAAAGATCCTTAACCCGTTGCCTCACATCTCGACGAAATGTCTTGGCGAAACCTTCTCGTTCTTGACTTGTCTCAGCTTCGAGCCAGCGTAGGTAGTTGTCGATCGGGAATTTGACATCCATGTGGACCAGGTGGCCGTTCGGCAAGTCAAACGTGTAATCGGGGATACCCCCGCCAGCGGCCTTCGTTTGCTTCCGATAATTTATGTCTTCCACAAATCCGGCGGCTCGAAGAACATCTTCGGCCATTCGTTCGCCCCACTGGCCCCGAGACTTCGGTGAAGCGAGAGCCTGTTGCAACGACCTCGTCGTGTCGTTCAATGCAGCCGTTATCTGAGATGTCTGGACCAAACGCTCCTGGAGCTGACCAGACTGCACGGCCCGGTCTTTTTGTAAGCCGGTGACCAGGTCACCGACTCGCCGTAGTTCACCCTGAACATCGTCGACCTGGCTCGCTAAGGAGTCGCGTTCGCGATCGATCACTTGTTTACCAACCGCCAGCTGGTCACCGAGTTTGTGGGACGCTACATTCAACACAGTGTCGATATTGGACTGCATCATTTCTGACCGCTCAGACCTAAGCAACTCGACTGCGTCACTCAGGGTGGACGCTACTTCACTGTTGTGGGCGTCAACAGATTGTTGGCTCCGTCGGGCGACGAACCAACCTAGAAACAACCCAACAAGCAGCACAAGAACGGCAGGTATTAACTCGGCAAACATCATAGCCTGACCATAATTGGGGCCTGTGACATTTAGGCGATCAGCTGTGGATAATACAAAAGAAGGTCCCTCTGCTTTCACAAAGGGACCTTCTTCGGTGATCTATCAAACTTGGAAGTTCGACTTACTGCTCGATGAACTCGATTCGACGGTTAGTCTCTCGGTTCGCTTCAGTGTCATTTTCTACCTTAGGCTCAGCTGAACCTCTACCTTCGGTCGTCAGGCGCTCAGCATCGATGCCTTTAGCTTCCAGCGACGCCTTGACGGCATCGGCTCGACGTTGGCTAAGCGTCACGTTGCCCGGTTCTGGCCCGGTGTTATCGGTGTGACCAACAATCAGGACATTCACATCAGGGTTTTCTTCAAGGAAAGTAGCCCATTCACCAACGACAGTTTCGCCATCTGGGGTGATTGTGGCCTGAGCGTAGTCAAATACGATATTACCGAGGTCATCCAACGGAGTCTCAGCGTCGGCGTCGTCAGTATCTGCAGCGTCGGCGACGGTCAATTCACTCTCGACCGAAGCAACACCCTCAACGGCATCAGCAGCAGCAACCGCAGCAGCAGCATCAGCACCAGAAGCAACTTCACCAGTCAAGGTAACAACGTCACCATCGATAGAAGCAGAAACCCCATCAGGCAACTCAGCGTCAACCAAAGCCTGCAAATCAGAAGCACCAGCATCCGGCTCTGTGGCATCTGGAGCGTCGGCGACGGTCAATTTATTCTCGACCGAAGCAACACCCTCAACGGCATCAGCAGCAGCAACCGCAGCAGCAGCATCAGCATCAGAAGCAACTTCACCAGTCAAGGTAACAACGTCACCATCGATAGAAGCAGAAACCCCATCAGGCAACTCAGCGTCAACCAAAGCCTGTAAATCAGAAGCACCAGCATCCACCGAAGCGGCCGTGCCGTCTCCAGCGACTTCGTCATCGCTCGAACACTGCGTAGCGAGTAATGCGAGAACTCCAACTAGTGCAAGTAGGCCGATGGCATAACCGAGCCAAGCCATTCCACCGTTGTTAGCCGAAGCGGTAGGAACCTTTGTCGACTTGGAGGTAGCGCCAACTCGATCAGCAGCCGCTGTTGTGGCGGCGGCCTTCTTTCCAGCAGCCGTTGTTGCCTTACCTGAAACCGCTTTAGCTCTGCCCTTCGCTGAGGCAGCCTGGCCTTTGACAGAGCCGGCTTTGCCTTTCGCAGATGCGGCCTGGTCCTTGGCGGCGGCAGCCTGGCCCTTCACTGCATCGGTGGCCTTACCTTTGGCCTTTCCAGCCTCGCCTTTGACCTTAGCAGCTTTACCTTCGACCTGGCCCTTAACGTCACCAGCCTTCTTCTTCGCAGCCGATGCCTTATCTTTCATCGACGACGCTTCGTCCTTTGCTTTATCACTCATTGATTCCGTCTTACCTTTCAGAGGTTGACTCGATTGCGTACTAACTTTTTTCGTGGATTTACTAGCGGCACCGGCAACTGCCGCGGCAGCCCCTGTCACAGCAGCGCCTTTGGCCGCTGTCGAACCCGAAAGAAACCCGCCTTTTTCAAGGTCCGCGGTTTCGTTTGAGAGAAGTGTGACAACGCCTTCGTCATCGAGGTCCTCGTCAGCCTTTTTTTGGCCGATTACGCTCGAGACGATCGGAGCCAATAACGGAAGAACCTTGCTGACCATTCCTTCAGAAAGTCCCGTTTTGCTAACCAGGCTTTCCAAGAGATTCGAACGATCGGACCCGAAGATCTGGTCGAGCATTACGGCGCCCTCTTCAGACTTTTTGTTGGCGAAGAACCCGCCCAAGTCATCCAATATCGAGCCGTCGTTGCCGTCGACGACAGCATTCACGGCTTTAACACCGCCGCGGTCTCGCGCTTTGTTGGCCATGCCGCCAACGATTTCCGGTGCAGCAGCATTAACTGCCAGTTCGGCCTTGTCTTTGTCGATCCCGACAGCCTTGCCCAGCTTCTCGAAATTTCCACCCCGTCCCAGCAGAGAATTTACAGAGTCAGTTATGGAAGGCATACAGACTTCCCCAGCCTTTCAAGAGAAACACACTCCGAGTCTTTCTCGGACGAGTTACGTAAGTGCTTTACCGAATTCGTCGCCATGCGGTGCACCAAGCAGCGACACCAAAACTTCGTCCTAAAGGATAACGAAGCCGCTATTCAATCTTCGAAATTTTGGTGATAGCAAAGATCATTTAGCGTGTTTGTCTTCGAAAAGTTACGAACAATAGATACTAATCCTTCTCTAACGGTCCACTCCGCGCAATCTGTCGAGTTTTCGGCGTTCCTTCTTGGTTGGGCGGCCCTCCCCGGGAAGCCTCGCTCCGCCAGGAGGTGGGAGTTGTCTCACGGCACGACTATAGGGCTCTGATCTATCGATATAACACTTCGCCGCGATCGAGGCTGACACCCTCTTATCGATGAGTTCGGCAACCTCGTAACAAATAGTGCGATCTCGTTTGCGAGCGGTTATCAAGTCACCTACCTTAATCCGCGAAGCTGGCTTCGCGGCATCGTCGTTGATCGAAATGCGCCCGTCGATGCACGCCTTCTTCGCTGCGCTTCGGGTCTTATACAATCGGACAGCCCACAGCCATTTATCGACCCGCTGTACCCCCGGAACACCGTCGCTCTTCGACATGGCTAGAAATCTATGGTCAGTGCGAGGTCATAGATTCGACGTTTCGCACAACCCGAAGAAGTCATAACCTCAGCAACGGCATCTCGACGGCTCATAGCCTGGGAGACGCACCGCTCAAGTCGACGTAGCAATTCCGCATCATCGAAAACCGGCGGGGCAACACCAGCGAGAACCAGAACAAACTCCCCTCGCGGGTTAGTCTCGGCGAACCATGCCCGCAGTTCAGCCAGCGAACAATGAACCACCTCTTCGTAGAGCTTGGTCAGCTCGCGACCAACACAAACCAAGTTTTGCTCGCCTCGAACCGCTATTAGGTCAGCCACAGTTTTTTCGACCCGATGTGGCGCCTCATACAAGACCACAGTGCGTGGTTCGTCAGCTAGTCCCTGTAACCGCCGGTTGCGTTCAGCCCCTTTTCTCGGCAGGAAACCTTCGAACAAAAAGCGATCGGCTGGAAAGCCGCTGACTGCAAGCGTCGCTGTGACCGCTGTTGGGCCAGGTACGACTCCAATTGGGAGCCCAGCGTCGGCAACCGCTGCCACTAGTCGATTCCCTGGGTCCGATATCGTCGGCATCCCGGCATCGCTGACCAGAACAACTTGACTTCCCGAAGCAACAGAGTTAGTGATCCGTTCGATCTGATCAACCTCGGTATGTTCGTTAACAACAACCATCTTCTTCTTACCAACGGCGAGGTGCGACAGTAACTGGCCGGTCCGACGAGAATCTTCGCACGCTAGAAGGTCAGCGTTTTGTAGCGCTTGAAGGCCTCTACTACTCATATCGGCCAAGTTGCCGAGCGGAGTACCTACCACCAATAATCGACCAGAGTCATTCACAAGGTCGGATATCCATCACATCGCCGATTTTGAGATCCCACGCACCAAAGGCTCCGCGCTTAGCCCGCAAAACTGAACGGGCCGAGACAGCTGGCAACGCTACTCGGTTTCGCTTAAGCCTGAGGGTTCGCACAACAATATTCTCCGAATCCAGAAAGGCAATGTCTAACGGGTTGCCGCTAGATGCGCTCTGAGCCCAGAAAGCCGGTCGAACCAGCACAGGGCCATCGACGTCTTCGTGTTGGGGTACCCAAGCTCCGGCTGCCGCAGAGCGCCAACCCGAAACGACCATAATCGATGCGAGAACTTCGTCTTCCCTAACCAGCCAAGCCGTGGATTTTCGATCGGGCATGAGGAACCTCATCGCGATTCGTCAGACGTTGAAACGCACGTCTAGCACGTCCCCATCTTCGACTACGTAGTCTTTTCCTTCTTGACGAACTTTACCAACGTCTCGAGCCGCTGACCAGGACCCGCATTCGAGTAAGTCGTCCCAACGGATCGTGTCGGCGCAGATAAAACCGCGTTCCAAATCAGTGTGGATAATGCCCGCACATTCGGGGGCGGTCGAACCGACACGGTATGTCCAGGCCCGTGACTCTTGTTCACCGGTGGTGAGGTACGTTCTCAGGCCAAGAGTGTGGTAGGCGGTTTGGATAAATCGAGGCATTGCGCCTTCACCCAAGCCAAGCCCTTCCAACAGTTCGGCACGGTCGTCGCCTTCGAGTTGAGCAGCTTCAGCCTCAAGCTGAATACAGGCACCGAACACCGGGGCAATATCACCAAGCTCCTTTTGGACCGGAGCGACGATATCGTCAACCTCTTCCAACTGGTCTTCCCCAATGTTAACAATAGCTAAAACCGGCTTGTTAGTGAGAAGAAAGTATGGCTTCAAGGTGTCAGCGGCCTCAGCCGAGATATCGCTTCTATAAAGAGGGGTTCCGGCTTCGAGGGACACCAAGGCTTCTTCCAGCGCTTCGACTTCGGCCCGCAGACTCGGGTCACCCTTCGCCGCTTTGCGTTTCTTATCGACCTGTTTCTCGACGGTGTCAAGGTCGGCGTAGGTCAACTCGAGCTCGACAATTGCTAGATGCTCAAGCGGGTCCTGAGGGCCGGGTACATCGTTGTCGGTAAAGGCTCGGAGTACATAAACGATGGCATCCACTTCGCGGATTCCGCCCAGGAATTTGTTACCAAGACCTTCACCCTTGCTTGCGCCTTCAACCAGGCCACCGATATCGGTGAACTGCACACTGGCGTTCACAACCTTCTTCGATGAGCTCATCTCAGCCAACGCATCGAGTCGTTTGTCGAACACCTTGGCCACACCAATGTTTGGGTCGGTGGTGGCGAACGCATACGGGGCAGCGAAAGCGCTGCCACCTGTCAATGCGTTATAGAGCGATGACTTACCAGCGTTGGGTAACCCAACGAATCCAAATTTCTCCATACATCGTTTAGACTAGTAGCGTTCTGGGCAGCTTCGGCGAAGTCGGCCTGCAAAGACCGTATTACGAAGTCTCCGTTCTAAAGCCGGAACCGATATGCTGGGTCGCTATGTCTAAGCGCAGAAATAAGAAACGGCTCAAAGCTCGCCGGAAGAAAGCTAACCACGGCCGCAAGCCAAACGCTGGCCGAAACTAACCACTGCCAGCTACAAATGTTGGTCGTTGGCGGTGAAGCGTTTGCTGAAGATGAACGCTGGTCGTCGCGGTACTAGGTCGGAGTCTTCGCCCTCGCCATCGACTCTTGGTCATCGATACGCTTGTTTTCGACCTGCTGGTAGTGTCGCAGGGCCCACCAGCCAACAACGATCAAAAACGTCTCAGAGAGATACGTGCCTACTAGAGCGCCTCGCCAGTCATACCGGCTAATCAACGGCAAATAGAGCGCCATGCTTACTGCGGCAGACACCGCAAAGATGTAGGCCCGCTCTTTCGCTCGCCCTAAACCAATCATGCCATTTAGCGGTGTTCCGCTCAACGCCATCACTGGAATCAACCCGAGGAGCCAAGGCAAAATCTCTCCTGCATCCTTAGTTTCGCCGCGGAACAACAGAAATTCAAGAACGGGCAACGCCAAGAACATGATCCCAGCCAAGACCGCTCCGGCTCCGAACATCAGCCAGGTAAAACGGTTCGCTTTTTTCATATGGAAGTCTCGCTGGCCTTCACCTTTAGGCAAAAAACGCTGGAAGGCAGCCGATTCCAAAGCCATCAACGGAGCGTTCGCTACCTGCATCCCTCTGTAGGCGATGCCGTAGGAGGCCCCCGCCGCCTCATACCCGAACGACGATAGGAGGTATTTGTCACCATCGGTCTGAACCTTGCCGGCCGCCATTGGAGATGAGAAGGTCAGCCCACCGGTAATGACCATTTTGGTCGGCTTGACAAAGGTGTAACTCAGTCCATGATGCGGCAGGTAGACCTTCAATATCCAAACCGCATAGGCAATGAAGCCGGCAAGGAACCCAAACGCAAGGTTCCGAACGTTCAGACCTCCGAAGAGAAACAGCGACGTTGTGACAGTAAAGCGAATTCCAATAACCCCCATCCGAAGCCGAGCAGACTCCGGGAAGCCCAAAATCCCTTGAACCGACGAGGTAATGACCACTACGATGGCGATTACGACCAGTTCGGCAACGGCCAACGCCAAAATCTCGACAATGCCAAGCTTTTCAAGCCGAAGCCCGGACGCGACAAGTGTCAAACCCACCGCCGCGCCTGAAAGGACTAGCGCCCAAGAAACATACGAATTGATGGTGGTTTGCGCATCGCTACGCTCACCAAGAATGCGTTGCAATGCGGCCATGCCAACACCCGAATGAACGAAAGCACCGAGAACTCCGATAACGCCGAAAATTGCGAAGTAGTTACCGAGAACTTCTTTTTCGAATGTTAACTGCAAGAACTGAGCTGACGCGTATGCGTTTACCATCAACAAAATATCCTTGGCGGCCGACCATACAGTGTCGGTTGCTAGGCCGTCAAAAGCCGTCCAGACCTTTCCGATCAGATTTTTGGGGGAAATCATTGTTGTTCGCACTCCGTCGATGTTCTTGCGATGATACGCCTAAGAAGTTTGGGCGAACTCCCAACGATGCCTCGACTCAAGTAACGAGCCGTCTTGCATCCTACAGCCCCATTATTCAATGACTACGCTCCAACGATGTCAAGTGAGTCATACATGAAACTTCACCTATTCGACCAAAGCTCAAATAAGGCTGACTTCGATGGACCAACCGCTCTGGTAGTCAACCGATGCAGCACCCAAATCACCCGAAAGGCGTTGGCAGTTGCCGACCCGATCCCACAAATACGCGGCGTTATCGGTTGGGTCGAAATAACTAGCCCAAACCTCGTCGACCTAATCGATGACTTAGTACGAGGTCCAGGGGGAACAAAACTCACCGACCTTAGGGTCAGATTCACGGCGGAAGAAAGTCAGAGCATGCCTATCCAGCGTGGACTGGCCATCATTGGAGAGGCCGGACTGGGGATCCGGTTCGAGGCCGAAATGACAGATGCTAGTACAGCCGCCTATCTTGGCTCGCTCGAAGCTCAGCCCTTGGGAAGCCTTCCAGTCAGCTAGCGTCGAATTTGTCGATTTCACGACGAATCCCCAATACCTAACCTGCCCTACTAGTATCCGGTTCGTGCTTGACCACGTGTTTCTTGATGCGATCGGGGCCTTAAGAGTCGCCCTAGAGTCGGCGATGCTTGAACGTCAGGCGCTAGAAGAACGATTCCAGACCGACGTTCTGCTGGGCGATATCACGTGGGAATCTTCTTACGGCCTGCCGGGCGAAGGACTACCTCCTCGGGTACAAGTCGAACTTAGACTCGAATGGCCAACATGGGCCCAAACGGCGTACCGGCGCTGGTACCTCGAGAAAGACTACGACGAAGACCCTCAAATTGGCCTCGAGATTGTCTTGCGGGTTCAGCGGCTTATGAGTCCAGCCAACCCAACCGTGATCATGAATGCGATTGGGGGTAAGAGGCTCTTGGTTGGGGGCGAGGCTGTAGTTTCGTTAGGCCCCATTGTCGAGACGGTCTACGACCCAGAGTTAGCGGTTGTTTCCCATGCGGCTGAAGTATCATTCTCGGGTTCTTACGACCTTGGGGAGAAGGAGCTCGAAAACGGTGATGCCTTGGACGAAGATTTTGCCACAATTGGTGGTTGGATAACTTCTGCGCTCGTTCGCCTGGGCGATTTGCCTCTGGCCTACCTTGAGCCTGAAACCGAATGAGCCCCTACTCGACACGAAATCTTGGATAGCCTGGGACCGTGGAATTGACCGATCAGAGATCCGGCCTACCGACAGCGAAACCAACTCTTTTTCTGCTTGGTTCTGAGTCCAAGCCTGTCCTAACCGAAATTAGCGACCTCATCTCTCAGCATGCAAAGGCAGTCGATATCAGATCTGAGGTTTTGTGGGTTGAGGTCCCGGATGGGCTTGCGATGCTACGAAAACTAATCGAACATGGCCCGCAAGAACTCGGCAAGGTGCGCATTGCGTTCGCTCCAGCGGCAACTGGCCTCGAGGACCTTGCTTCCAAGGCCCTCCTAGCTCCGAGCTTGGAGGCCGTCGCGGAACAGTTAGACCGAGCCGATCTTGCTAGCGAACCGTTGGACTATGAAATCCGGTTCCAACCAGTCGTCCGTCTGACCGACCAGTCCATCGTCGGCTTCGAGGGACTACTTCGAGCGAAGCTCGGTTCCGAAACTATCACAGCGAACGAACTAATTGCTCGGGCAACCAAAGGCGGGTGGCTGGATGAGCTCGACCAGATGGCCCGCCAGTTAGCAATTCGAGGCATCGGCCCATGGCTAGGCGCAGGCTTGCTGTTCTTGAACATCATGGCCCCCGACGGCACTTTTGATTTAGCGGCAGCGCGCCGCACGATCCGGCATGCTGAAGATATCGGTCTCGAGCCCGACCAGTTGGTATTCGAGGCAGCCGAGCGGAATCGGTATGTCAATATCGACCTGGCTGCAGCGCAGCTCTCCAAGCTCCGGAATTCCGGAGTACGAATAGCAATCGACGATGTGGGTGATGGCTACTCAAGCCTTCGAGTAGCGACTAGTTTCAAGCCTGATGTCTACAAGTTGGCGGGTCAACTTGTGACCTCGCTTCCTAGCACCGAAACGATCGCTATCGTTCGAGCCGTTGTCGACCTAGCCCATCAAACCGGGGCATGGGTGGTTGCCGAACACGTCGAGACCGAGGAACAGGCCGACATTCTACGGTCGCTCGATGTTGACTGGGGTCAAGGTAATCTGTTCGGTTCCCCAAAGGTTATGCCGATCAATTAGCGACTTCCGCAGCTAGCTCAGACAGTTTTACGTTTGGCCGAGGACCAAAGTGCGTGACTACCTCGCCGCCCGCAATTGAGCCAAGGCGGGCTGAATCAACAGGTGAACTACGTTGGGTCAGCCCGTACAAGACACCTGCGGCGTACTGATCGCCAGCTCCGGTCGTGTCGACAACCTCACCAAAGGTCTGAACGGTAACTTCGCTGCGAACTCCGTGCTCAAGGACAACTGAGCCGTCGCCGCCGCGAGTAACAAATGCGAGAGTAACTTCAGAACCTAACCGTTCGATGGCGGCATCAACTTCGACCTCGTAGAGCGAGGTAACCTCTGATTCGTTGCCGAAGACAATATCGGCTGATTCGGCCAAAAATTCCTGAAAGGAAGAGCGGTGGCGGTCGACGCATAATGAGTCAGACAACGAAAGGGCCACTCGCGTACCCGCATCTTTCGCTGTGGCCACGGCGATCTTCACTGCGTCAGCCGCTGTTGGGCTGTCCCACAAGTAACCCTCAACAAATAGAACCTGAGATGCCGCTATCACGCTGGTCGTTATGTCTGCTTCGTCGACGTGTCCCGCTACTCCGAGGTATGTATTCATTGTGCGTTGAGCATCCGGGGTTACTAGGACAATTGATTGGGCGGTTGGCAGCGACCCTAAGGTGGGTTCGACTAGACAGTCGACGCCTGCCGCTGTTAGCTCCTGGGTGAAGGCGGCACCTAGATCGTCATCTGCGACTTTGCCAATAAAGGCCCCGGAGCCACCAAATGAGGCTACGCCAGTCATGGTGTTCGACGTTGATCCGCCAGCGGCAACAGCAGGGTCGGTGAGCGCCGAGGACAAATCTGCGGCTTGGTCTGCGGTAATTAAGGCCATCGAGCCCTTTATCAGGTCGTATTGGTCCAAAAAGTCGTCTTCAACCGAGGCCGCTAGGTCGACAATTGCGTTGCCTATACCGACTACGTCGTACTCATGACCTGTGCTCATATAGCTCCTAGTTTAGTTCAAACGGTTCACGCTCGGTTCCGTTGTTTCGCCAGGAAAAAGGTTGCGCAGCGAACCCTAGGTCCGCTGCGACTGACACCCCTTTTACCTAAACGCCTAAGGTGACGAAGACCAACTTTGGTTTAACAGGTCGAGGTTCGAGTTCGGCGTTGATGAGCAATGCACACCCGCCATCAAGTTGAATTTCTCCCCCAAGGGCTCCCCAAGGTTGACCCTGCCATACTGTTGAACCAGTCGTTGTCGGTCTTCGTCACACAATGCCCCACACAGGGCTACTTCATCCTACGGCATGGCACTGTGGATCAAAAGAGGATTACCCTGTGAATTACATGGGGACAATGTGAAAATCATGGGGATAATCACTTCGGGTGGACCAGATCACACGCTTAGTGTCATTAACCGTCTACGGTTCTATTCATGATCAGTCTTTATCCTGATTCCGGTCCGGTCAACCCGGTTGTAGATGTGACTGCAGAGCGCAGACACCACGCTGATGGACGCCCTTGGGTATATAGCAACATGGTTGCGAGCATCGATGGCGCCACGGCACTCGACGACGTCTCGGGTGGATTGAGCTCACCCGCCGACAGGCTACAGTTTGTGGCTCTGCGGTCCGTAGCTGACGCCATTATTGTTGGCGGGTCCACCGTTCGATCTGAGCGATACCGACCCCCCCAGCTCACAGAGGAAATCAGGGCCGCCCGCCTGAAGAGAGGACAATCTGAGCTTCCGCTGCTGGTGGTCGTTAGTTCGAGTTTGAGTTTTGATCATGATATTCCTTTGTTCGCCGACGATAATTACCGGCCGCTAGTAGCTACTTCCCGGTCAGCGCCTACCGGCGGACTCAAGGCCTTAGAACATCAGGCAGACGTACTGGTTTCCGGCAACGATCAAGTCGATCTGAAGGAATTGGCGACCCAACTTGGCGTGCATGGCAACAAAACGATTCTGTCTGAAGGTGGCCCAACGCTCAATGGTCTACTCATTGAGGACAACTTGATCGACGAGTGGAACTTGTCGATCAGCCCGTTACTACTCGGCGGCACATCAACCCGTCCGGCGATCGGACCAACGGTTGTCACCGCTCCAACTGAAATGACATTGGTGAGGCTCTGGCAAGGTGATGACATGCTCTTCGGTCGTTGGATTAGGAATGATGGGGTTCACGAGTCAACGGATAGATCATCTGGAAGCACGATCTCCTGACCCGCAGCTATAGAGGCAGAATCATTTAGCTCAACCAGTTGGTCGACTACAGGACGAGGGTCTTCACCCGGAGCGAGTTCAGTCGCGATCCCCCACAGCGTGTCACCAGGCTGGACGACATAGGTGTCTGCTGACGAGACAACCGCCGCAGGTTCTCCATCAGGCATCGATTCGGTGGCTGATCCTTGGGCCACCCTCACCATCAGAACCAACACAAAGACTACGAGACCTGCCACCACTAGATAGTTTCGTCGTCCCCCCAACCCGAAAGCCAGCTGAGATCCAACAGGGTGGACGGTGTTCTCCGAACGAACATACGGGGAGCTAGTCAGCGAATTGTCGGTCTTTAGTAATGTCACCATAAACACTACTTTCGGGTTGAGGTGTGACAGTTAAGGACTCCAGCTGCTCTATCGGACAGTCACAACCAGAGGTACAACCCTGAAGATAGCGAACACGTGTTCGATTTGCAAGGGATTTTCGAACATTTGTTCGATACCTACCCAAACCTACCAATTTTCTTCCAAATAGTGAGCTATCGAACACACGTACGGTCTAGTATGTCATCGAACAAACGTTTGTTCGATTGGGCAACGCGCTCAACCAACAGGCAGTTCATCTCCTTTTACCGGCCAACCAATTGCGAGGGTACGAATGGGAAACCATCAACTAACCGACCGCCAACGATCGATACTTGAATTCATCGTCCAGCAAATGAACGACCGGGGGTTCCCTCCATCGGTCCGCGAAATTGGGGCTGAGGTTGGGCTCACTTCGCCGTCGACCGTGCACTCCCACCTGGCGACGTTGCAACGCCACGGCTACCTCGAGCGAGACCCAACGAAGCCTCGAGCTATAAAGGTCAGCTGGGACGCCGTCAGCGGAACCTCCGACGTCGAGCGACGCCCTTTCCGGCATGTTCCCCTCGTTGGCAACGTCGCCGCCGGGACCGACGTTCTCGCTGAAGAGCACATCGAAGAAACCCTTCCCGTACCAGCAGACTTCACCGGCGAAGGAGACCTATTTATGGTGAAGGTTCGGGGAGAATCGATGATCGATGCCGGCATACTCGATGGAGACTATGCCGTCGCCCGTGTGCAGAACACTGCCTCCAACGGCGACACCGTTGTTGCCGGTATCCCGGGCGAGGAAGCGACCATCAAGTTTTATCAAAAGAAGTCCAACAAGATCGTGCTCGTCCCCGCAAACGAATCGTTGGAACCAATGGAATTTGGACCAGATGAAGTCCAACTATTCGGCAAGGTCGTCACCGTCCTACGCCGGTTATAAAGCCAAAACCACCGAGTGGCCCAGAAGAAATCTAGGCCACTCGGCAGTTTGGACCCCCCAAACTTGATGAGACCCTTGTCTCAGCGTCTCGATTCACTACATCTTAGAGACAGGGACCTCAAATCACATCCAAACTTGTGCCGTATCTCAGTTATGTGTCCACGGGAGATTTAATAAGCGACAATAACGATGCGTAGACGCGATTTAATGCGTCCCGTTCGACATATTCATTCCGAGTGTGAGCAATGGTTGCGTCCCCCGGACCAAAGTTCGCGGCCGGAATGCCCAATGTGGCGAACCGGGCAACGTCGGTCCAACCAAGCTTTGCATCGACTGGAAGTTTGTTTGTCGATATCAGCTCTTGTAGAAGCGGGTGCGACAACGACGGCGGACATGCAGGCGACAAATCAATCACTTCGAAACTGTCCCCTTCTTCGAGAAACGACTGCGTCAGTTCCCTCATAAACGCTTCAGCTTCTCCAGAAGTGCGGTCAGGGGCGAAACGGTGATGGACCTTCAGTGCAACCCGGTCAGGAACGACATTCCCCGCTACTCCACCCTCAACCGAAACTGCCTGGACCGATTCTTTATACGTACAGCCGTCGATAGTTGGGGTGCGTGCCTCATACGAAGACAGCTGATCGAGCAGACCGGATAACCGGTGAATCGCATTGCGGCCCATCCACGGACGAGCTGTGTGTGCCCGAGCACCGGCTAGAACGATCTCGATTCTCATGGCACCTTGACAACCGGCTTCAATCCCCGCCGACGTCGGCTCACCCAAAATTGCGCAGTCCCCTTCGAGTAAGTCTGGACGATGTTCTATGATCTCGATCAAACCGTTGTGCTGTTGCGCAACCTCTTCGCGGGCATAGAAGACATACGTCAGATCGACGCTTGGGGTCGCCACCGAACGCGCTAGCTCAAGAAAGACTGCTAAACCGCTCTTCATATCGGTCGAGCCGAGGCCCCACAGCCGATCGCCCTCGATTCGAGCCGTAGCGTTCTCATTGACTGGCACCGTGTCTGTATGACCGACCAGCAGAAGCCGCTGATCATGGCCTAGTTCGGTTCGGGCGACGAGGTTGTCGCCAACCCGGACCGTCTCCAGGTGGTCGAGGCCTGACAGCTCTTCTTCGAGCCAGTCAACAAAGGGGCCTTCTTCGAATGAAACCGACGGCCGATTTACGAGATCAGCAGTGAGAGCCAACAGGTCAGTCACTAGACGGTCGCTCCATGATCGCGAAGAATATCGTTCAGGGCGCTCTTGTCATGCCGCTCGCCTTCGGAAAGCCGTTTGATGACTAACACCGCAGGCAGGCCGAACTCGCCGCCAGGAAAGCTCCGGGGCCGGGTACCAGTCACGGCAACTGACCAAGGCGGAACTTCGCCTCGAGCGATTTCTTCGCCGGTTGCGACGTCGATAACGGGAATCGACTTGGTGAGAATACAACCTGCACCCAAGACGGTTCCCTCACCGACTCGTGCCCCCTCGGCCACAATACTTCTACTCCCAAGTAGACAGTTATCACCAATGATTACTGGCTCCGCCTGCGGCGGTTCAAGAACGCCACCAATACCGACACCGCCCGACAAATGCACGTTCTTGCCAATTTGTGCGCATGAACCTACTGTCGCCCAGGTATCCACCATGGTGTTCTCATCGACGTAGGCGCCGATATTGATGTAGCTCGGCATCATGACAACGCCTGGCGCCTGATACGAACCCCAGCGGGCTGAAGCACCCGGAATAACGCGAACTTTAGAATCCATGTAGTCTTTCTTTAACGGAATCTTGTCGGCGAATTCGAACGGGCCCATCTCGATTGTTTCCATCTTCGACAGCCGGAAAAGTAACAGGACTGCGAGTTTGAGCCACTGGTTGACTTGAACCGAACCGTCGTCAAGGACTTCGGCGACCCGAGCCTGGCCAGTATCGAGCAGCGTGATGGCTTGGTGCACTGTCGTCACCGCGTCGGTATCTTCGGCGGAAAGCGAATCCCGTCGTTCCCATAGGTCTTCGATTGTCTTCCGGAGCACAGCTGTATCGGTCATGACTCTGAGGGTAGCGAGTCCACCCCAAAGCTAGTGGCTTTGTCACTCAAATCCGAGACGTTCTGCGACCAGATCTAGCCGGTCATCAGGTTGAACAACCGCTAACCGGATGTGCGACTCTCCGGCAGCGCCATAGAACTCGCCCGGACTGACGACGACGCCGGCATCGGAGGCGAGCTTTTTGGCAAAGCCCCACGCGTCGCCATCTGGCGCCTCCGCCCACAAATAAAACCCGCCTTCAGGCATTTCTACATCCGCTCCAAGTCTGGCGAGAACGTCGATCATTTTGGTCAACCGTCCGTGGTATCTCTGTCGTTGCTGGACGACCCCAGCAGTGTCGTCAAAGGCTGCTATAGCGGCTGCCTGGGTTGGTCCAGGGGGCATGAAACCAGCGTGTTTACGCACCTCGCTAAGGTAGTGCAGCCAGTCTGGGTCACCGGCATAGAACCCGGAACGAGCTCCCGCCAAGTTCGAACGCTTCGACAGCGAATGAACCGCTAGCAGCCCTTCGAAGTTGTCGCCACTCGCGTGGGAAGCTGCGAGAATCGATCTTGGCGAACCGAGCCAAGTGAACTCGATATAACACTCGTCCGATACCACAAGAACGTCGTGTTCTCGACCCCAGGCCGCGATGTCGACTAAATCGTCCAACGCTCCGGTCGGATTCGATGGCGTGTTGACCCACAAGCACAATGCCCGCTCAACGTCTTCGTCTGAAACGGTCGAAAGGTCGATCCGCCAATCTTGGTCAACGGATACCGGAACAGCCCGACAACCAGCCAGTTCGGCGCCCATTGCATAACTGGGGTAACTGATTGCCGGATAAAGAACGGTGTCCTTGGATGGTTGGCGAAGGTGCAACCAGTGCGGCAGACCAGCAACGAACTCCTTTGATCCAATGGTTGCCCTGACATCGTCCGAAGACAGAAGCGGGCTGGGATTTCCGGATGCGAGTAGCCTCGAAAGCCAACCGGCTGCGGCTTGTCGAAACTCAAGGGTGCCGATCGAAGCAGGGTAACTGCGTTCGGTCCCCGAGCCACCGATCGCCGCCAACACCGACTCCGGAGGCGGGTCACAAGGGACTCCCACCGAAAGATTGATGGCACCGCCATCGTGAGAGGCTGCGAGTTGTTGAATCTCGGTCAGCCGATCATATGGGTACGGGGGAGGTTCGAAGCCGGCACCTTCTCGGTCTTTGCTCATCAATTCCCCATCTGAGTAGTTCTAACCATGAGCGACCTCAACCACAAAATCTTCCAATCTAGACAGAGAGTCCGGTTCCAACCGCGCACTAAACCGCATCCCTGCATCTTCGCTTGTCTCCGTTAGAACTTGGCCCTCTCGGTGAATCGAAGCTGCCACATCACCGCGGTCGTAGGGAACGAACAGTTCACATAGAACTGACCCGGCTCGCAGGTGCTTGCCGACCGCCTCGACGAGTTCGTCAAGACCATCACCGGTGATCGCCGATACCCCAACTGAACCCGGATTCAAATCGACCAACTTCTTCACTTCAGGCGACAAATCGGATTTGTTAAACACAAGCAATTGCGGGATATCTGTGGCGCCGATCTCACGTAGCACTTCGCGGACCGCCGTGATGTGGGCTTCGGGTTCTGGTCCGGCCCCATCGACAACATGGATCAGTAGGTCGGCGTGAATCGATACTTCTAACGTCGACTTAAACGCTTCAACCAACTGGTGGGGAAGTTTCTTCACAAAGCCAACGGTATCGGTCATCAGAATTTGCTCACCGCCTGGCAGTTGATACTTGCGAGTCGTCGGGTCGAGCGTTGCGAATAATCGATCTTCTATAAGAACTTCAGCGCCGGTCATCTTTCGCAAAAGCGACGATTTACCAGCGTTGGTGTACCCAACGATGCTGACACGACTGAACGGGGAACGGTGACTGGCCTTTCGTTGGTTTGATCTTCGGTCCGAAATCGAACGTAACTCTTTTTCGAGTTTGTGGATCTTGCGGACTAGGCGCCGACGGTCGACTTCTAGCTGGGTTTCGCCGGGACCGCGGGTTCCGATACCACCGGCCTGTTGACTGAAGTTCTTTTTGCCGCGCAGGCGTGGCAGACGGTAACGAAGCTGGGCCAACTCAACTTGGGTTTTACCTTCAGCCGACGTTGCATGTTGTGCAAAAATATCGAGAATGACCGCTGTCCGGTCAAGGGCCGAACGCTTAAAGATTCGTTCTAAGTTAAATTGCTGGGCGGGCGACAATTCATTGTCAAACACGACGGTGTCTGCGTCGTGAGCCAACGCCGAATCCAACACTTCCTGTGCTTTACCTTTGCCGATAAATGTTGATGCATCCGGGGCTTGGCGGGTTTGGATAATTCGGTCAGCGACATCTGCGCCTGCTGTATCGATCAACAGTGCCATCTCGTCTAACGACACGTTCGTCTCGTCTTTTGTCGCTCCTCCAAGCGCTACCCCAACCAGGATAATTCGTTCGCGAAAGGCGCGATCTAAGAAGCCAGTTTCGGCTCCTCCGAATTCTCCGAAGGCTCCACGGTGATCGCTCTTTACTTCCTTGGTGACCGAAGCTCCAGGCTCTTGAGGTGTGGGCTCGAAAAGGTCATCCTCGGTTGAATCGATGATCGGGTCGTACGGTTCGGTACTTACTAGTTCTGGTTCGTCGCCATGTTCTGACCCTGCACTCATCGAACTAGTTCCACTCGGGCTATGAAGGTGGCCGGACCTTGCAACACGATAGAACCGCCGAGTTCGACGTGGACTTTACCGCCTGGCATGGATACCTCGACATTGGGGCCAACCCGGCCCCATCGATTGAATTGATAGGCCGCGGCACACGCCCCTGAACCGCACGCCTGGGTTAGGCCAGCACCGCGTTCCCAAGTATGAACTCGAATTGCATCTTCGCCAGTAACCGAAACGAAGTGAACATTGACGCCTTCTTCGTAGTCGGCCTCGATAACCGGGCCAACTGCCGCGACCTCTACCGCTTCGGGCTCGGCCACTTCGACGATGAGGTGCGGGTTACCAATGTCAACGCCTGCCTGTTGACGAATGTCTACGCCGACGCTGTCCCAGCGTTCAGAGTGCCCGGGGCCAGATTTGGCGGGGCCCATATCTACCTTGACTTGGATGGTGGCCGCCCGCTGGTCGTCGGTGAGTTCGAGTGTACGCATTCCGCCATCGGTTCGAATCTGCAGCTTATGACTATTGTCGTTCGCCAAATCCAAGTCAAGATGTTGCGCCAACGCTTGCCCAAGGCATCGGATCCCGTTGCCTGATATCTCGGCTCGACTCCCATCTGCGTTGAACAGCAACATCGACCAAATATTGTCAGCTAATGGTTCTGCCACAATTAGACCGTCCGCGCCAACACCTGTTCTGCGGTCGCACCACGCTATCGCATCGATCGACGATACGTCACGACTAGGGTCGACAGCGATCAGGAAGTCGTTCCCGAGACCATGGTGTTTTGTAAGATGGGTCTTCTGAGGCAAATACATGTACTTTCTATTGTCGCAATTTTCTGGCCGGTTTGCTGCAATTTATATACCAATTCTACAACACGTAGCGACCCCAGATTGCTTCGGCCTGTTCAGCAACGTCAGCGGCGACCGCGTCAAGCCATTCGATTCGAGGATCTCGACGAAACCAGCGCTGCTGCCGACGCGCGAATTTTCGGGTCCGACGGGTCGCTTCGTCGAACGCCTGGTCCAGGGTCAGCTCACCGTCGAGATGTCGCCGCAGCTCACCGTACCCGAGGGCGCGTTCCGCTGTACGTGACAGCGCAACCGACCGAAGGTTGTCGACTTCGGTTAGCCAGCCGTCGTCGAGTTGCTGGCGAAAGCGGGTATCGATTCGTTCGTCGAGGACGTCACGGTCAAGGTTCATGCCAATAAGAACGAAGTCTGTTGTCGGGTAGGCATCGACTCCGGGACCGTAAGAGGAGAACGGTTGGCCGGAACCGACGGTGACCTCGAGCGCCCTAATCATTCGTCGCCGGTTAGTCGGTTCCATTTTCCTAGAGGCGACGGGATCTAGTTCGACGAGTTGGTTCCAAAGTTTGGCGGTGTCTGGTTCGGCCTCATAACGGGCGCGGAGTTCGGGAAACTGGTCTGGTACCGCAAAGTTGTCGACAACGGCCTGGACATAGAGGCCAGTCCCACCAACGACAATTGCATTGTTTCCACGTTCAGCGACGCCTTTGAGAACATCGTGCACTTCGGTCTGAAACCTAGCCATCGTGTAGTCGTCTTCGGGGTCGACAATATCCACGAGGTGGTGGCGAACTTGGTCTCGTTCTTTGGCCGTCGGTTTCGCTGTTCCGATATCGAGGCTCCGATATACGGCCATGGCGTCGGCTGAAACGATCTCGGTTTGGTCGTTTCTTTTGGCGAGATTCATCGCCAGGCTCGACTTACCTGAAGCAGTCGGACCGACAATCACGAGTGGTCGTCGCTGTTGAAACAGATGCCCCTGATGGTGGTTCATGCCAGCAAGATGCTCGCAAGGAAGAAGTTGTCGATGGCGACCAAGTTTTCACCCGGACCGTAGGAATCGTAGTAGCTAAAGACCGCTTCGTCCCCGTAATTTTCGCGCACGCCGCGATGTAGCCAGGCCAGGTCGGCGTTCCGTTCCGCTACGCCCAAGGTGGGGCCGGGAATTATTCCGGTCAGCGCATCACCCTCGAAGTAGAAATCGTCGACGGTCGGTGCTCCGAGAGCGACAACGGAGTCTTCGACCGGAGGGCGACCGGAAGCGAACATTTCTTCGAGTTCGACAACGGTGTAGCGGCAGTACGGGTCTGGCAGTTGTTCGGGATTTATGGTTCTGGCCTTGATGGCAACATTGATAGCGGCGGCGTAGTCTTGCCAGGTTCGACTATATGGGCACGAGTCAGGATCGATCGAATGGATTTGCCGCAACGCTTTGGCAAGGCGAGATGCTAGATGACCTGGTTCGGCGTGAAGTTCCGGATCTCCCGCACTTTGCCCGTCGGGACGTGTCGTAACGAGCCAGGTCTCATGCCGCGCAGCAACCTCCGGTGTTGGAGCGTGGGCACTAAGCCAATTCAGTCGGGCCGCGGCGTTTTCGGCTTGTGCGGCTGTTGGATAGTCAAACAATAGATGGTGTTCGGTACACAAACGAGCACAGCCTGAGGACTGTGAAATTCGGCCCGCCCGATCGGCCCCAATGATAGTATGTAGATCAGCAGGCAAAACAATAGAATCAACCATCACTGACACGCTACCCAACCGGGTGTGTGTTCGTCGTCTGTTGAGGCACAATACGTCTACGGCTTTGAACCGACACCTGCCTGGACGGCACAGTAAACCAAGGGGAAATTATGGTATCCGACGATCTGCGAACCAATCTAAACTATCTATCTGAGCCGTTTGGTTCTGTGTTTAGTGAGAACGTGACGATCGCTCCTTTCGTCGACGGCCAGTACTCCTACCGAGGTTCGGCTGAACCATTGGCAACCTTTGCGATTCACCCCGGGGCGCATGCTCTTCATTATTCGAGTTCAGCATTTGAAGGGATGAAAGCTCACCGGCAGGTCGACGGCTCGGTGGCGATTTTCAGGTTGGATGATCATGTTCGACGGCTACAAAACAGCACAGCCCAGCTGTGTCTACCGGTTCCCGAGTTTGACCTCGCCCGTCAGATGATCGTCGACGCGGTCGCCGCCAATTTGGACACGGTGCCAGACAGCCCTGGATCTCTTTATGTTCGACCGGTCGTGTTTGGCACCGACGCCGATGTCGGAGCCGCGGCGACCCCAAGCAAGGCCGGACTGTTCTACGTAGTGACCTGTCCCGTCGGCGACTATTTTGCGGGCGGTATCCGACCGTTGACGGTTGTGGTCGAAACGGAGTCGCCGCGTACAACTCCCCAGTTTGGCATGGTGAAGTCGGGAGCTAATTATGCTATGGCGCTCAAGCCAACTCTCGAGGCGAAGGAGAAACACGGAGCCGACCAGATTCTTTTCGCCCCTGGCGGAACGATAACCGAAACCGGCGCTTCGAACTTCTTTCTCGTTGACGACAAGCGGGTGATTACGCCTGCGCTGTCTTCTGAATTTCTGCATGGGGTGACTCGTTCGTCGTTGGTGGCATTGGCCGCCGACCTGGGTTATGAGATTGAGGAACGCGTGCTAGCCGTCGACGAACTGGCGGCTTGGGCGACGAAGGGCGAAGCGTTGCTGTCTGGGACCGCTGCAATAGCCGCCCCAGTTGGGACCTTCATCCATGATGGCGAAACGATCGTCCTAGGAGACGGACAACCTGGGCCAAACACCCTTCGACTTCGTGAAGCTCTCGTAGAAACCCAAATCGGCAAGTCTGAAGACATCCACAACTGGCGTGTAACAGTCTCGTAGTTCTCTTACGAACCAAATAAGGAGGCACCGAATGTCGATATTCGGTGCCTCTTGTTACTTGGAGAGAATCGTTTAGATTCTTCTTTGCCTGCTAACTAGTTATGACTACCCGGCTTCTGAATGGGTTACAGGTTTTTCGCCCATCCATTCACGCAGGGTGTTCTTGAGCTTGGTCTGTTGAATAAACAGGTCGTGTTCAGCTTCCACTTCACCCCGAGATTGTGGAGCTTTGAAGTAGAAGCTCAACCATTCCTGGACGTCGTTTTGTCCAGCCCGTGACGCCAAGTCCATAAACAAAGCCAGGTCGAGAACGAGAGGCGCTGCGAGGATCGAGTCGCGGCACAAGAAGTCGATCTTAATTTCCATCGGATAGTTCATCCAACCGAAAATGTCGATGGCATCCCAGCCCTCTTTGTTGTCGCCGCGAGGTGGGAAGTAGTTGATACGAACTACGTGGTCGATGTTGCCGTACAGCTCAGGATAAACGTCGGGTTGTAAGATACTTCCGATAACCCCAAGTTTTGATTCTTCTTTGGTTTTGAAGTTCTCGGGGTCGTCGAGCACCTCCCCATCTCGGTTGCCCAAAATGTTGGTAGAGAACCAGCCACGAAGACCTAACATTCGGGCCTTGAGACCCGGAGCGAGGAGGGTCTTCATTAAGGTCTGGCCAGTCTTGAAATCTTTGCCAGCAATCGGCACGTTCAAGCTGCGTGACAACTCGACCATACATGGGATGTCGACACTCAAGTTTGGGGCGCCGTTAGCGAACGGGACACCGCTTTGAAGCGATGCGTATGCATAGATCTGGCTTGGTGAAATGTTGTCGTCGTTGGCTTTGAGGCCTGCTTCGAACGCTTCGACTGTCTGGTGACACGCAGATTCTGTCTGGAAAGCTTCGGTGGACCCACACCAAACCATGACCATCCGGTCGCATTCATTCTCGGTGCTGAACCGTTGGATGTCATCGATCAGGGCCATCGCCTGGTCCCATTTCGAATCGAGGTCTTTGACCCGTTTACCGTCGAGGCGTTTAACCCAACGTTGGTCGAAGACGGCGTCCATAGCAACTACACCTTCGAGCTCAGCTGAGATCTCACCGAGGTCGCCCCCTTCGAGTACGCCAGCATGCTTGGCCGCTTCGAGCGCATTGTTTGAGACTGGGTCCCAACCGCCGAATACGAGGTCGTCGAGTGATGCTAGTGGAGCGAAGTCTCGGATAAGCGGGTTGCGGTCCTCGTCTCGGGTTCCGAGCCGAATATGTGCGGTCTGGGAGACCGAGCCGATCGGCTTTACCAATCCTGCGCGAGCAGCAAGGACACCGGCGATGAAGGTCGACGCTACTGCGCCAACTCCGGGAGTAAGAACACCGAGTTTGCCGGTAGCTGGCTTGATGTCCAGAGCGGATGGGTTTTCAGACGAAGTAGTCATGGTTAAATGCTAAGCGTTTCTTAAGCCGATTTGCTAAATGATTAGATTTACTTAACAATAAGACGTGTGCGAACCAAATTACCCCAACTGACAATTCAACAACTCGAATATTTGGCGGCGGTGTCGATCGAAGACACCTGGGCGGCCGCGGCGAAACGCCTCCAGGTGACCCCTTCCGCTCTCAGTCAGGGCTTGGCCGAACTAGAACGCCGGCTGGGAGTCACCTTGTTTGAGCGCGTGGGTAGGCGACGAGTCCTTACTGACGACGCGCAGCAAGTAGTTCAGTACGCTCAGCGCGTGCTGGCACAGACGACAGATCTCGCCCGATGGGCTGAAGAGTTAGGTGCCGGTGCAACTGGCAGTTTACGAATTGGCATGATTGACGTTGCCGCGGTGGCTCACTTCCCTCGGACACTGCAGTCGTTCATCGCCGAACACCCTGATCTCAACCTGAGCCTGACTGTTGCTTCTTCGGCTCAGCTGGTCGATGCCGTACTAGACGGTGAGTTGGCATTCGCCTTGGTAGTCAAACCGGCTAAGAGTATTGTCGACTGCCATCTGACCGAGGTGCTAGCCGAGGATTTGGCTATCTACGCGCCGGGTGGCACAACCCGCCGCGATCCGGCGACATGGGGCCCTTGGGTGTTGTTCCCGGAAATTTCCCACACGAGGCAATTGGTAGCCCGGGCTTTGCAGGCCAGAGGGGCCCCGGTTCAAGTCACGGCGGTTTCAAACCAGCCAGATGTTCTCCGAGAGATGGTGCAGCTCGGGTTGGGCTGGACTGTACTCCCAGTCGTCCAAGCCGAAGAAGGTCCGAACCCTCTTCGAAGAGCCCAAGCCAAACCTCTCCTCCAACGACACTTGGTCATTGCTCAGCGAGCCGACGCAATACCGAACCCTGCTTCTGACAATCTGATCGCCGCACTTTTAGATGCCGCCAAGACCACGCTCTAGACGACCAAGCCAACCGCGGCGCCTAACCGGAGGCCGCGAATCCAACCCAGCTACGAGGCTTCTACCGTCACGACGACACCTTTAAATGCGGGAGTACGGCTTTGACCATCAACGGCGCGCGGCACCAAAACATTTGCTTCGGGAAAATACATCAACGAATTGCCGGGACGGATCTTGTCGTAACTACGAGCCAGAACCGTTATGGAACCGGTGTCATTTCTGACGGTAACCCGCTGATCGTTCCTGAGATTGAGACGACGTAGATCATCGGGGTGGATGAGAATTACGTCGCGGCGGTCCTGGTTGCGATACAGGTCTTCTTCTTCGTACACGACAGTGTTAAACTGACCCTCGCTCCTAACCGTCATCAGACGAAGTTCGGACTCTGAGCCTACGAGGTCGGGCAAGCTATGAACAAACATTTGAGCTTTCCCATTTTCGGTCGCGAAACTCGGTTCGTGAAACGTGCGCCCGTTGATCTGGAACTCTTCCATAGTCTGGTCGATTTGGGCCAGCTTGCCATAGCCGGGAACGACCGAAGCTATCCAATCGCGAACGGTTGACGTGTTCGCCATCGCGGACCAATCGACAACCTGGTTAGCATCGCCAAAAAGCCGACTTCCAATTTCGGAAACGATCTCAACTTCGCTGCGGGGGCCGGAAAAACGCCGAGGACCACCGTCGCTCAACCGGACGTAGTTAAACATCGACTCCTGCGTCGTCGGCTGCGGCTCCTCATCTCGGGCCAGAACCGGCAAGATGATGGTCTCGTCAGCCAACCCGTGAACATGACCGGTGTTTAAGGTCGTACTCAAAAAGACGTTCATTTCAAGGTTGGCGAGCGCTTCGGCGGCGAACGTCGAGTCGGGGTTCGAACCGTAAAGGTTACCGCCGAGACAAAACCCCACCTTGACGTCGCCCGACGCGGCCGCTTCGATACAAGCCATCGTGTCCATACCTTCGTTTCGTGGAAGCTCAAGCCCATGGAGCGTCTCCAACTTCTCAAAGATCTGCTTCTTAAGTTTGGGCGTTACCCCCACCGAGCCAATCCCCTGCACATTACTATGACCACGAATCGGCATCAGTCCGCTACCGGGACGGCCGACCATACCCCGTGACATGGCCAGAGCAGCGATCGCCTGAACGTTCTCAACCCCGTGCAGGTGATGAGTAACGCCCATCGTCCAGGAGAAAATTGTGTTTTTGGATGCAGCATAGACCGAAGCGACTCGTTCGATATCGACCTTGGAAACCCCAGACTTCGATTCGATCTCCGACCAACCGAAGGCGTCAACCGCTGCCAGCCATTCCTCGCTCTGGTCGCAGTGAGATTCCAAAAACGACTCATCCAGTGAACCGGCTTCCACGACTGCTTTGGCTAACCCCCACAGCAAGGCCAAGTCGCCCCCGATGTGGGGTTGGATATAGTGGGTCGCCACCTTCGTAGCTAACGTCAACGACGATGGGCTGGATGGAACCCGAAACCTTTTCATTCCAGTCTCAACGACCGGGTTTATAACGACTACGTCTCCACCCCGTCGACGAACGTGCATCAGGCTGGTCATCAGTCGAGGATGGTTACTGGCAGGATTTCCTCCAATAACAAAAACAGTGTCAGCGCTTTCGAGATCTTCAAGAACGACTGTGGCCGTCGAAGAGCCTACGGTCGATGAGAGGCCAACTCCGCTTGCCTGATGACAGTAGTAACTACAGTTGTTGACGTTATTGGTGCCGAACTGCCGGGCCAAAAGTTGTAACAAGAACCCAGCTTCGTTACTACTCCGACCGCTGAAATACCAGAAACTCTCGTCGGGCTCGATCCGGTCTAGCTTCGCCACTATCGAACCGATAGCGTCGTCCCATGAAATTGGTTCGAACCGATCTGAACCTTTGACGTACCGAACCGGTTCGGCCAACCGACCGGCGTGTTCGAGCTGGCGCGGACTGAGCTTTGCCAGATCGGCAACGGTGTTAGTTCGCCAAAAATCGGAGGCGATTGCGGGTTGCATGTCGGCCGCCACGGCTTGCAGGCTCTTCTTGCAGACTTCGGGGAACCTTCCAGACTCGTTAACCATTCCTCCGCGTTGGCCCCCCATCCCCAACGCACAAGTCTTGCAGGCATTCTTAGTTCGCAACGCCCGGTAAAGTCTCCACGGACCGCGAATGGGGCCGCCCACCACTCGGCCTTTCTGGTAGGTGTACCAGATGGCCCGGAAGCCTCCACCCGAGTCTACTTTCATCTTCACAGTCTAGTCGGTTCGCCTCCACCGAGGGCAAAATCGGTAACTATGAAAGCCGGCACCGGCCCAGACACAACCGACGAAAACGGCAACCCAGTCGACGGAGAAGAAGTCGAAGCAGAAGACCCATCAAACTACTACGGCACCATGGTCGGGATCGACATCACCAAGTATGTGCAAGGCGACGATGCTAACGAAGCTCCCGGTGTGTTGATCGACGCCGATGAAACGGCAATGTTTACCTATGAAGTCACAAACACAGGAAACGCTCCATTGACCGTTGTCTCGATCACCGACGATGCTGGTACGCCCGGCGACGCCACCGTTGATGTAACGCCAAGTCTAGTTTCCGGCGACACCAACGACGACGGACTACTCGACACCGAAGAGACATGGATATACGAAATCGACTTGCCCGTCGTCGACGGTCAATACACCAACACCGTTGTGGTTCGCCTTGGGTGTTGCTAGGGATCTCATTGATTGCCGTCCTTGGCGGCGTTCTTCTTCTTGGAGCGGCGCGTCGCCGAGAGTTATTCTAGTAGCGGACAAGAGAGGGTGTAGCAGAGTTAGTTCTACTGGGCGGCCCTTGATCGGTCCATCACGTTTAGAGGAGCGCCCCAAGGATCCATCAATCCACCTCGGCGACCGTATGGTGTGTCCACTGCGGGCATCGTGATCGTGCCTCCATTGTCCGTTACATATTTTGCGGCGATGTCGACGTCGGCGACAGAGAAATTGACGATCCAATGCGACGGCACTTCCTCCGGGACCTGGTCAGGCATAGTCACAATGCCGCAGGTTTGTTCGCCCTCACGCGAGAAAATGGTGTAAACCCCGTCGTCACCCATCGGCACTTCTTCGGTCGTCCACCCAAAGAGCTTCGAGTAAAACTCCACGGCCCCCGGCACATCTCTCGATAGACAGTCATACCAACACGAAGCACCCACCTCGTCTTGAAGTTTTAGACCGGAGTCGCCCAGCCCCTCAAACAAACAAATCGCGCCGCCGCGAGGGTCACCGATGACGGCCATGCGAAGGTCTGCGTCTACTTCGAACGGCGGTTGGTACACCATGCCTCCGGCGTCGGTCGACACTTTGATTGACGCCTCGAGGTTTTCAACCGGCACGTAGACGCTCCAACCTGGAGGCATATCACCCATTTCCGGTGTGAGGGCCATCATCCCAGCCACGGGTGATTCGTCTACCATGCACACCAAGTATGGGTTGTCGTCGTCCTGAAAATAGGTCCAACCAAAGAGGCCGGCATAGAATTCTTTAGAAGCGTCGAGGTCGCTCGCAGCGAAGTCTACCCAGCCGATGCTATGAGTTGGGTTGGTCGTGAGTTTTACCATGACGCAAAGCTACCAGGACCCTCGCGTCGTTGTAAAGGAAACCTTGCCACCACGGATAGCCTCAAAACCTATCGAAGGTGGGACAAACAACTCATGAGTGACGACAACCTCTTCACCGCTGCCGCCGAGAAGAACCTAACCAAGAGAACCCCATTAGCAAACCGGCTACGACCTACCTCTCTAGACGACGTAGTCGGCCAAGATCATATCTTGGGCCCAGGTCGCCCGTTGCGCGTTCTCGCCGAAACCGACCAGCTCACATCGGTGCTTCTGTGGGGACCAGCGGGAGTCGGCAAAACCACGATCGCCAGATTACTCGCCAAGACATCGGCTAAAGAATTCATCCAACTGTCAGCCGTGGACGCATCGGTCAAAGACGTACGCGAGACAATCTCCCGAGCAAAAGAAAGACTAGGTACGTCAGATCGGGGAACAATCCTGTTTCTTGATGAAGTCCACCGCTTCACGAAAAACCAGCAGGACGCCTTACTTCCAGCCGTGGAGTCGGGCATTATCACGCTCATCGGGGCGACTACCGAAAACCCGTTCTTCGAAGTCAACGCACCGCTGCGGTCTCGGTCGACGCTGTTCCGACTGCGTTCGCTCGACACCGACGGACTTCTGATCTTGCTGCGCAGAGGCCTCGAGTACGAAAACGCAACCGCCTCTGAAGAATCATTGGAGTATCTCGCTAACCGATCCGCCGGCGATGGGCGCCAAGCCCTGACCACATTAGAAGTGGCTGCCGCCTTATCCAAGGGCACAGAAGGTAAGCCGATGGTAGAAATTACGTTGGCTCACGCTGAAGCCGCCACCGACCTCAAAGCTCTGAGGTACGGACAAGACGAACACTACGACATCATCAGCGCGTTCATCAAAAGCATCCGAGGCAGCGACCCGGACGCCGCCATCTATTGGCTGGCACGAATGCTCTCCGCTGGCGAAGACCCCAAATTTATAGCCCGCCGTTTGATCGTTCACGCTTCGGAAGATATCGGCATGGCCGACCCGATGAGCCTGCTGGTCGCTAACGCCGCTGCGCATGCCGTCGAGTTCGTTGGCCTGCCTGAAGCTCGAATCAACCTAGCGCAAGCTACGGTTCACCTTGCCACAGCCGAGAAATCTAACCGTTCCTACGACGCACTCAACCAAGCCATGAGCGACGTCCAAGACCGTCCGGCGGGCGACGTCCCAAAACATCTGCGAGACGCCCACTACCGAGGCGCTGCTTCCTTGGGACATGGCGAGGGCTACCAGTACCCTCACAATGCTGAGTCGGGCTGGGTTGACCAACAGTACTTGCCCGATGGTCTAGCTGGCCGCCGATATTACAAGCCCACAACACGAGGCTACGAAGCGGAGCTGCACGGAAGGTTATCCGAGGCCAGGAGCCCATCGTCGGATGAACCCGATTGAAGCACTCCCTAGTCAAGACCACGGATTTGCAGCTCGACACCGCCAGCTGGGGCACATGACATCATCCCAGACGGCTTTGGAAAATGGTCCGCAACGAGTTCTGTTTGCGTTCGAGTTGCGTGAATCGCCGTCATCGTTATCAGTTCCTGAGTCGCAAACGCAAAACCTAGACATCGTCGAGGCCCACCACCGAAAGGAATGTAGGCGTACGGGTGACTGGGGTGCTGGTCGGGGTGACCATCGATCCAACGGCCTGGCCTGAACGCATCGGGGTCGGGAAACTCACTCGGAAGATGATGGGTTACATGAGGGGCAAATAGTACCTTCTCCCCTGCGGGGATAGCGAGGCCGTGAATGTCGAATGAACTGACTGCTGTTCTCACACTCCACATTGCGGGCGAATTGGTTCGAAGTACCTCTTTGACAAAGCCGGCTGTGTAGGGAAGTCTGGCTAGAGCCTCGACAGACAGCTGGTCTATCCCGCCAACGTCATCGACTTCAGATCGAATTCTTTGACCCCATTCTGGGACTGTGGCCAAGCGAGCGGCGATCCAACCCATCGCTGAGGCCGTCGTGTCGTATCCAGCAGCGATAAGGCTAACTACTTGGTCTCGAACTTCCTGGCCGGTCAGAGCGTCCTCGGCCTGACTATCGATCAGCCAATCCAATATGTCATCACCGATCGACCTCTCGGTTCGACGTTTTTCGATCTCGGCGTAGACAATCTTATCGAGCTCAGACCGGGCGGAACAGACCTTATGGTAAGGCATGCCAGGTATGTTCCAATCACGCCGCTTTGCGAGCGGTCGGTTTACATAGGCCAGGCAAATCTCAAGTTGTTCGCCAATTCGATCGTCTATCGCATCGAG
>CAZKEM010000089.1:0-50043 GCA_964551835.1 uncultured Acidimicrobiaceae bacterium
CGTCTATTCCGGCCTGGACTCGAGCTTCTCGCTCAGCGGCTGCTGCCGCGGCCGCGGCGCGAGCAGTCGCCTGTTCAGCTTCGATCGCTGCGGTTTCTTCTGGGGAACGTTCAGTCGACTCTGAGGCTGCCGCCGAGCCGTTCTTCTGAGCATGCATAATCTTGCCCTCGGCAACCGCTTCAGCTACGACCTGGGTGAGCAGGTTCGTCGACCGGATCGCATCGTCGTTACCGGGAATCGGGTACGTAATTAGGTCCGGGTCACAGTTGGTGTCGACGACGGCAACGACTGGGATGCCAAGCTTTCGAGCTTCGGTTACCGCTATGTGTTCAACCAAGGTGTCCATCACAAACACGACACTCGGAACTTTACCCATGGTCTTGATTCCACCGATGTTGCGGTCAAGCTTTTCGAGTTCACGGGTGTAACGAAGGGCCTCTTTCTTAGGCATCTCTTCGAAGTCGCCTGCCGAGCGCATGCGCTCGTATTCGATGAGTTTCGCTACACGTTTTGAGATTGTCTGGTAGTTGGTGAGCATTCCACCCAGCCAACGTTGGTCAACGTAGGGCATGCCGACCGAGTTTGCGGCTTGCCGAATCGAGTCTTGAGCCTGTCGTTTGGTTCCCACGAACAGGACGGTCCCACCATCAGCAACGGTGTCGCGAACGAAGGTGTAGGCCGTTTCGACCCGCTTCATGGTTTCGATCAGGTCAATGATGTAAACGCCGTTACGCTCACCGTGGATGAATCGCTTCATCTTGGGGTTCCAGCGACGAGTCTGGTGACCGAAATGTACTCCGGCATCGATCATTTGGCGCATGGTGACAACTGCAGTCACGTTTTTCCTCCGGTTGTTAAGCCTCCCAAGCTTGCTCGACATTGCTGTCAAGACCGTGGATTTCAGCTAGAGAGGTTTTCGTTGGTTTACAGCTCCGATTTTCGGAGACCGTCATGAGTTTAGCCGACTCTCGACGAAGCAAAACCTCTGTCACACAAGCAAAATGCGCCCACGAGGCCAGCATTGGTGAAGCGATCTTACACATGGACGTTTCCAGGCTCAGTGGGTTAGATCCGCTCGGCAGTTGTCAGACGCGAACGTAGTTGCAGGACTGCCTTGGTATGGATCTGACAAACGCGACTTTCGGTAACTCCAAGCACGTTTCCGATTTCTGCCAACGTCAAGTTCTCGTAGTAGTAGAGGGTGAGGACTATTTTCTCGCGTTCGTTCATTGTATTGATTGCTTCGGCCAACATTTGACGCGTTTCTTGCCGTTCGTAGACTCCGCCCGGTCCATCACTGCGGTCTGCGAGAGTGTCGCCGAAGGTCAAACTTTCGGCGCCGTTCCCCGACAACACCCCATCGAGGGCGACTAAACCAAGGGATGAGATTTGCTTGTACATGTTGTTGAGCTGTTTGCTAGACAGACCTAGCTCATCGGCAATTTCTTGATCGGAGGGAACTCGATGGTTCTTGGCTTCGAGCTTCACTAACGCCCGTTCGATCATCTTGGCCTTCGATCTGACCGACCGGGGAACCCAATCGATCGAGCGGAGTTCGTCGAGCACCGCCCCTTTGATCCGAGAAATGGCATACGTCTCGAATTTGTAGCCGCGCTCCAAGTCGAACTTCTTTATCGCATCGATGAGCCCAAACATGCCGTAGCTAACCAGGTCGGCTTGATCGACGCTTTGCGGGAGGCCAGCCGCCACGCGACTCGCTACATATTTGACGAGCGGAGAGTAAAAAACGATCAACTCATCTCGTTCCTGTTCCCGGCCTGTCTCTTTGTACCGCTGCCAGACCTCGTCTAATGCGCTTGCGTCTAACGTCGGTTTATTTTGTGCAGTTGTCACTGATGCCGCCAAGGTCGTTCGATTGGAGTTACGTCGGATCGAGACGACTTCTCCAGCCGATTCTCTCTCCCACTCTCCGTCGACACTTCGCCACTTTATGTGAGGTTGCGGCGTGGTTATTTTCTTCCTCGGACTACTTGGATGGCGCTCGGCGGGGTTCGGTGCCGGTGTGACATTCGGCAGGTCTTCAACCTTGGTGAACCCAAGTGCGGTTAGATATCGCTGGCGTGCGGCAGTCACGGCGCTAATGTAGCTGAACTGGAGCGCCAACCTTGGGACCTTTAGCCAGATGTAATTGGTGACGTCGCCCGACGAGTCCTTTATGTCAGAAGTCTTCGGAAGCTCGATGTTCGTACTTGCTTCGGGAATGTATCTGGCTGTGATCCTGATGACCCTCAGCCCAGGAGCTCGAGAGCGTTTGAAGTCGCTGAGCCACGATGATACTAGCCGAACCGGGATCCTACTTTAAGCCGGCCGTACAGTTTCTCCGGGGCTCGCGACGTATGGAATATGGCTGAATCCCACTCAACCCCAGCCGCCACGTGGTCCAGTAGAACTTCGGCGGCACCGTCGACACCTAAAATCACAAGTCTCCCAACGACATCAACCGCAAGAGCCTGATCGCTAGTTGGGTATTTCTCATGGAAATTTGTTGGGCCGAGTCGAAGGGGGTCCACCTCGAGATCTCTGAGCAACTCCGCGTAGTACCCACTGCGGGACTCGACTTGGCTATCCCAACGAGGGTCCTCACTGATGCAGTAGAATGCCAGCTCTGTCGCTTTGTCTCTGGACATTGACCGCGCCCGCAAGAACCCTTCACCCCGTCCCCGCTTCAAGTTGACCTTGGACGCTTTGGGGGTCGTGCCAATTTGGGGATTTCTCGTTGCCCACGTTGAACACTCGAATCGCAATACGACTTCTACGCTCGCCCACTTTAACGGGCCACCCGCGCAGCGCAGCAAATTCTGACCCGTGCGGTGAAACTGTTCTATCAACGACCGGCCAGGGCCTAGTGGAGGTTCGGCAAACCGACCGAAGAGCCGTCGATTCCAATATGCCCCTGTTCTTCAAATCGGCGCAGGAACCCCAGCAGCTGTCCAGGGTGAATCCCGAGCTCGCTGACGAGTTGATCTATGTGGACTGGTCCCGCCGATACTTGAAGCATTACGGCGTCTAACAGTTCTTCCGACGGACTCGTTGTTGGGAGCGCTAGTTGGCCTTGTCTGTCCGCGGCTTCCGGCTCATCTTCTACCTCCGGTCGGCTTGGCGTCGCCATGTCGAGAAACGTCATGATGTCTTGAGCGCAGGTCGCCACGTTACAGCCATCTACCAATAGGGCATTCGTTCCGTCAGATGCGGGGCTCATGACCGATCCTGGTACAGCAAAGACTGGGCAGCCACGGTCGGCGGCCTCATCCACTGTTAGCAACGAACCGCCAGACCGATGCGATTCGACGACAATCACGGCGTCCACCAGGCCTGCAATAAGCCGGTTGCGAGCCGGGAACCTCCATCGTTCGGGCCGGGTCCCTCTGGTCGACTCGGTGATTAGAACGCCACTGTCGGCAACGTCTTGCCAGAGTTCGTAGTTCGACTTGGGGTAGACGACATCGAGACCAGTACCAGCGACGCCGACTGCCTTGCCGTTTACTGAGAGCGCGCCTCGGTGGGCTGCGGCGTCTATTCCTGCGGCTAGCCCGCTGATCACTGTCACGCCTGCTTCGGCGAGCTCGGCACCGATTGTAAACGCAACTCTTCGCCCGACCGAGGTGCACCGCCTAGTGCCGACTATCGCGACCGACGGACGACACCGAAGCAAGCTCGTATCGCCTTTTGAAAAAAGAAGAAGCGGCGGTTCGGGGTCGTCACCAAACGGCCAATCGACATGTTGGTCATCGAGAATTGTGACGCCCTGACCCAGTTCGTCATCGACCAGCTCGTCGATATTGAGACCTCGAATGTGGTCGTACCACTGATTCACTAAGTCGATTGACACTCCAGACGGCAGCGCCTCTCCCGTTAGCGGCAAATTTCGATCGGTGAGTCGACCGAGGACTTCGGTAGCCGTCAACCCGTCTTTAAGGAGCCAAGCCGACCTAGCTGGACCCACTTTCGGCAAAGACAGTATTGCGAGCTTAGATACTATCTCTTCGGAGATTTCTGTTGACATTTGATACCTCATGCTGCCTGCCCGAACACCGATGCAGGTACACCCCGCAAACCGATCGCTGCATCTAACAATTCGACATCGAGAGGCTGGCCGACTTCCCGGTCGTCGGCCAAGTCGGCCAGCGTCAAGGCCAAGACCCGTACCTGCCTAAGGCCACGCCCGGTCAACTTCCCGTGCTCAAGCAGGGAACGAAGAACGTTCTTACCCGCCCGAGTTACCGGAGCGACTTCTTCTAACTGGCCGTGGGCAAGCAAGGCGTTACACCGAACGCCTCGTTCGACAGCCTTACGACGGGCGTTGTGAACCCGTTCAGCAACCGCGGCCGACGTTTCTTCGACTGGTCCGTCTAGTAGCAACGAAGGGTCCGGTGGGCTGACTTCAACCCTGATCCCGAACCGATCCAACAACGGCGCGGAGAGCCGGCGGGAATACCGTTGCCGGGCAGCATCACTGCACCTACACGCTCCAGCCGGGCCGCCTTGACCACAAGGACAAGGGTTCATAGCTGCGACGAGCAAGAAATCAGCAGGCATCGTGGCTGAGCGCGCTGCCCTGCTTACCCGCACGACGCCTTCTTCTAACGGTTGGCGCAATGAGTCGAGCACCGAGACAGGGAACTCCCCGAGTTCGTCGAGAAATAGGACGCCACCGTGGGCACAGCTAATTTCGCCAGGGCGAAGCGATGACGAACCACCGCCGACCATTGAAACGAACGAAGCCCCGTGATGCGGCGCCCGAAATGGAGGCGTCCGAATTAAGCCAGTAGGTGGGACTTCGAGTCCTGCTGCCGAATGTACCCGAGTTGCCTCGATGGCCCGGTCGTTAGACATCTTCGGCAACAATCCGACCAGACGACTAGCCAACATTGTTTTGCCAGCCCCCGGAGGACCCACCAGCAGAATGTGGTGACCTCCAGCAGCAGCGACTTCCAAGGCCCACCGCGCCATCGGCTGACCTCGCACATGGCTAAGGTCACCGACGGTTACCTCTGAATCGAGTTCGACTGGGTCGGCGGGCTGCACGATGCTAGGCGTCGGTTCGTCGCCGACTAGCGCTCCTACCAACGGCCTCAAGTGCCCGATCGAGCGGACGGCGCCTGGCCGGACGACCGCGGCTTGCCTTGCTCCTTCAACTGGTACGATCAGCTCGTCTGCGGTAATCGCGTCGGCCAAACACACGAGCCCGGGCACGGGGCGGATCGACCCGTCAAGGCCCAATTCGCCTACTGCTCCGACGTGACGTAACGACTCAACCGGGACCTGGTTCGAGGCGGCCAGAATGGCCAACGCGATAGGAAGGTCGAGAGATGCGCCATGTTTGCGTAGCTCGGTAGGGGCCAAGTTAATGGTCACCCGTTTAGCTGGCCATTTGAGGCCGCTAGATAAAATCGCCGCCCGAACCCTATCCCGAGATTCCCGACAGGACGCGTCGGGCAAGCCAACGAGCGTGTACCCGGGCAGCCCGTTACTGACGTGAACCTCGACCGACACGCTGTGTCCGGTCACTCCAACAACGACAGCTGACTGAATAGTGGCCAACATTTCTCTACCGCCTCGACGACGTCCGTCGTCATAAGAGTTTCAGGCGGCGTGATGCCACAAGTCCGGCACAGAGCCGACAATCGCTATGTACTCACCTTACCGAACAGATGTGACACTATTTGGAGATCGCTTAGCTCAAGGCGATTCGGCGAGGACTTCGCGCGTGTACCTAACGACGGCGTCGATCTCTTCGACGGTCAAGGTCTCGCCAAAGCCAGGCATCCCATTTTTTCCTTCGACGATTACGGCCCGTTGGTCAGCGGCGTCAGGGTACGCGGCCACCACTTTGCCTTCATTTAGTTGTACCCCGGAGCCTCCGCCACCATTTGCGAGGTGACACCGGGAGCAGCTATCTGCGTAAACCTCTTGCCCGGTCGCAAGCTCAACGTCTCCCGAATCAATTGGAGGAGCCGTTGTCGAGTCACCACAAGCCGCCATCCCGATGCCCAGAACTACGACAACTGGAAGAATCCATCTACCTTTATTCGCCATCACCCCAACATCCTAGCCATACTAAGACCATGGGATTCGATCCAAACCGCAAATATAAAGCCCGACCCAGCGATTACTGGTTCGTGGCATCAGCCCTTATTGTTGTCGCCGCCCTTCTAGTGTGGGTCATATTCGGTTAGGTTGCTAGCTGCCGCCGTTCATTTCAGATCGCTAACCTCGATGTCTCGCTCAAAGAAGAAGAAGAAGAAGCCGAAGAAGAAGAAGCCAGGAAAGCCCGGGCCGCGCCGCGCCCCCGACCCTTCCGACGCAGACGACACTGAAACTCGGTTTGTCCAGCCCTACCAGGCTACGAAAGAGTATCTATGCCCCGGCTGCAACCGGTTCATCCCCGCCGGCATGGGTCACATGGTCGCGGTACCGAAGTCGGCTCCCGACCTTCGACGACACTGGCATCGAGCCTGCTGGACGAACCGGGCGCGACATTAACCACCCCAGCGTCTTAGCCGATCAACTGTTGGATGTCGCGAACCATCAGGAAAAGAAGCAGCGCAATTACCCCGAGGTGAATAACCGTGATCGGCTTACGCCACGCATGATTGGCTTTCCAGAACCGGCGAATGCTGAACACATTCGACACTAACGCAATCGAACCGACGATCAGCCCTATCGCTGGCCCAACCGCACCTAACGCCGTCGGAAACACAAACGGCAAAATAATGTAGGTGATCAGGCAACGGACGCCAGAAATGATAACCGAACGACTGAAGCCTTTTTGGGCTTGCTCGTGTTGTTCACGCGCGGACTCAGGGTCGACGCGCGTCTCGGTACCACCAGCATGCTTTTTAGTTGGTGCGACTGGATCTGAAACGCTCACGTCCCCATCGTACCTCACGTAAAAGTCATCTCCCAGCTCAGGCGAACGATGGCCAAGAGCTCGAGCAGTGGTGGCTCTAGCTGTCGGTGTTAGCGCTATCACCCGGTGTGAATGACAGTACTGGTACTAAAAACAGCCTTCTATGAGGTCTACCTCGCCAGCCCCGTTAACCGACGCCACATCGAATCGGATCTCTTCGAACTGCGCGCCGTGTTCTCGTAACCAGAGCAGGGCAATCTTTCTAACCTGTCGTTGTTTGGTCTTCGTTACCGCTTCAGCTCCAGTACCGAATTGATCGGAGCTTCGAGCCTTCACCTCGCAGAAGACCACCAACGAGGCGTTCCGATCAATGGCGACGATGTCAAGCTCACCTTCAGACGTCGCCCAGTTCTGAGCCGTGACCTCAAAACCATGGTCTCGATACCATTCGGCCGCTAAGCCTTCGCCCCAGCGGCCGAACTGTTGGTTACGCCCGGTCAAACTTCGGAAGCGGGAAGCTCTTCGACAGAAATGCCCCGCGAACTCGAAATTTGCACGGAGGTCAGAAACCTCGATTGGCGGTACATGTCCCAAACCCAGGCATCGGTCAGATCGTAAGTTACGAAACCGGTGACGGGGTCCTTTGCCTTCTTGACCTTGTTCGCCAGATAGAAGCGGCGTTCGGTCTCAACAACGTAAGAGAACATCGACATGACGTCGCGGTACTCTTTGACCAGTGCTAGCTGGATCTCCGCCTCGTACTTCTCCAGATCTTCGCTGCTCACAAAAGCAAGTCCCTGCCGAAACTACCGCTCGCTATTTACGCTTCTCTTTAATCTTCGCAGACTTACCTACACGGTCACGCAGGTAGTACAACTTGGCTCTTCGCACATCGCCACGAGTCTTAACTTCGAGCTTGTCGATGATTGGCGAGTTGAGCGGAAAGCAACGCTCTACTCCGACGCCGAAACTGAGTTTGCGGACCGTGAAGGTCTCTCCTAAACCAGCACCCCGGCGAGCGATAACCGCGCCCTCAAAAACCTGATTACGTTGCTGGTCACCTTCGACAACTTTGACGTGTACTTTGACGGTGTCACCAGGAGCAAATTCGGGCAGATCTGTTCGTATTAGATCTTGCTCTACTAGCTGTGTGGGGTTCATTCCAGATCCTATTACTTACGCAAACCAAGAGGTCTGCTATTAACGACTAGTCAATAGTACGAGCGAAGAAGCCCCGTTGCACCCCACGCGCGACTTTTGCAACTAACTGACTTGTAGGGGATCGCTCAGATCCATCGTTGTTCCAGCGGGCGACCTTCAATCGGCCCGCCTTGAGACGTATCGACTATGTCGCCAAACCGGTTTTATACCGTATCCGAAGGTCTGCGCTACTTAGATAAACCCACGTTCAGAGACCAAACTCGGCAAGAAGGCGAGTATCTGCTTCTGACAGGCCACCGCGGGCCTCGATTAGGTCCGGTCTCCACGCAATGGTACGAGACAGCGCTTGAGCCTTTCGCCAGTCTTCGATCCGTTTATGGTTGCCGGAAAGAAGTACTTCAGGTGTCTCCCAACCTCTGAAACTCGCCGGCCGGGTGTAATGCGGGTACTCGACTAACCCATCAGAAAACGACTCTTCGTCGACCGATTCGTAATTGCCGAGCACGCCAGGCACTAAACGGCCCACAGCTTCGAGGACAACACCAGCCGCAGCTTCGCCGCCGGCTAGAACGTAGTCACCGATCGAAATCTCGCCGTCGACCAAGTGTTCACGTACCCGCTCGTCAACGCCCTCATACCGGCCACAAAGCAACGAGAAGCCGTCGAGATCCGAGAGCTCCTTTGCGTAGGCCTGATCAAGCCGCCTGCCAGCCGGGGATAGGTACAGCAAAGGCCGTGGTGGATTTACTTTTTCGACCGTGTCGAAGATTGGCTCGGCCTTTAGGACCATGCCTGCGCCGCCACCGAAGGGGCTGTCGTCGACCGAACGATGCGGGTCGATGGCTACCGAACGTAGGTCATGAATAGTTATATCGAGAATACCCTCGCGACGGGCCTTGCCCAGAAGCGAAGCCGACGCAAAGCCTTCAACCATGTCGGGAAAAATCGTCAGTACATCTATTCGCATCGGGACCACCACCTTTTCAAGCCTAGCGGCTAGCCATTTTGCTCGATTATTACCGCTTCGTCGTCCAGCAGCCCCGCTGGCACGTCGACGACGATTGTCGACGTGTCGTGGGAAACATAAAAGGCCAGCGGCACAAGTCGACCTGACTCCAGCTCCAACAAGTCCGATGCAGGGTTCGACACAACTGCCACCACTTCGCCGTGGTCATTGCCAGTAGCGTCCTGAACAGAACAGCCGATCAGGGCATGAACAAACAACTCGTCAGGGTCGTCGATGGGCTCAGCAGTCAAAACTCGACCCCGGAGTGCTTCGGCAGCCTCGCGGCTGGTGACGCCAACAAAGGTCATCACCCAACGGTCTTTGTGAGAGCGAGCTGAAGCGATTTCAAGCCAGCGGTCTTCAGCAAAAAGGCGAACACCAGGTGCCGTACGCTCCTGGATGCGATTCGTGATTAAGTTGACTACTACGCCACCGGACAAACCGTTGGGTTTGCCGATGTAGCCGACCTCAAGCAACTCGGAGCTTTCCGAGCTAGCCGAGCTCACTCTACGAACTCAACCTCGGTAGATACACCATCTTTAGCCGCCGCAGCACCAACAACGGTTCGAATAGCCGACGCCACCCGACCTCGTCGGCCAATAACGCGACCCATGTCATCTTGGTTGACCCGAACATCCATCCGGACATTGTCCCCGTCAGAGGTGGTCTCGATTGAAACTTCGTCAGGCAGGCTGACCATTGACTGGCAAAGGTGCAGCAGGACAGCTTCAGCCGTCGGAGCTGGCGAACCGCTCACGCGGTGACCTCGACTGCTTCAGTTTCAGCCGCAGCGTCGGCGGCTGCTCTGACGGCCGCCGCTTGTGCTTCGAGATCTTCAACGGATGTACCGTCTTTGAACGCTGCCCAAGCTCCGGAAACCTCGAACAATTTCTGAACACGTTCTGATGGTTGGGCACCCTCACGCAGCCAACGAACCGCTTTTGCGTTATCGATGTCGATCAATGATGGTTCGGTACGGGGGTTGTAGGTACCTACGATTTGAATGAACCGTCCGTCTCGAGGCGAGCGGGTATCTGCCGCCACTACGCGGTAGACCGGTTGCTTCTTTTTACCCATCCGCATCAGGCGGAGTCGAACAGCCACAGGAATCTCTCTTCTTGCCTACAGGTTAGGACTTTGAATCTTCTAGTTATGCGATCATGTACTGGCCCAGTCGACTTGCTAGGCAAGGCGAATTGAGCACTGTATGAGCGTAGCGCCCACAGCTCCTAGCTCCACCAGCTCGTGGATGGTCCGTAACATCGGTGACAAGTTAGAGCAAAGTTCCTATTGGTCGTTAATCGATTCAAGATTCTCGCCAAATTCTTCCAACTGACGATCACTGATTTGATCAAGACCAGGAAGTGTAAGCCCCTTACCCTTAATCTTGGCTGATTTAGGTGTGACTCGGCCGCCACCTTTTGGTGTGGTGCGACCACCACGGCCTTTACTCTTTTTGTTTTTCTTCTTGTCGCGTTTCTTGCGATTCTTTTTGATTTTCTTGGTACCAGCATCGCCGAAACGCTTCATCATTTTCCGCATCGCCATGAACTGCTTGACCAAATCGGAAACCGCGCTCGGGTTCACACCCGAACCTTGAGCGATACGCGCTCGACGGCTAGCGTCGATAAGTTCGGGTTCGGTCCGCTCCCCCGGTGTCATAGACATGACGATCGCTTCGAGACGAGCGACTTCACGGTCGTCGATATCGACGTCACGGGCTTCCTTGGGAAGACCGGGCATCATGCCAACCAAGTTCTGTAACGGACCCATCTTCTTTAGCTGGCGCATCGTATCGACAAAGTCATCGAGCGTGAACTGGCCCTCGAGCATGCGGGCCGCGGTCTCCTCGGCCTGATCTTTCTCGAAGGTGTCTTCGGCCTTCTCGATAAGGGTGAGCATGTCGCCCATGCCGAGAATCCGGCTCGCCATCCGGTCGGGGTGGAAAAGATCGAACTCGTCGAGCTTTTCGCCCGTTCCCGCGAAGGCAATGGGCTTGCCGACTACCTCTTTAACCGACAGTGCCGCACCACCACGAGCATCACCGTCGAGTTTGGTAAGAATGACCCCATCGAGCGACAGTTTGTCATTAAACGCTTCGGCTACGTTGACGGCGTCTTGGCCCGTCATTGCATCGACGACCAAGAAGGTGTAGTCAGGGGTGACCGCTTCAGAGATTTGCCGAACTTCTTCCATCAACACTTCATCGATGGCCAAACGACCGGCGGTGTCGACGATCACGACATCTCGTCCAGTGGTTCGAGCCTCTTCGAGCGCCAAGGCGGCCGCTTGAACAGGGCTTGACGGATCACTAAATACGGGGACTCCGACCTGTTCACCCAAGGTACGGAGTTGTTCAACCGCTGCTGGTCGCTGCAGGTCGGCGCCAACGAGAAGCGGGTTGCGGCCCTGAGCCTTAAACCATTTTGCGAGCTTACCGGTGCTCGTCGTCTTACCAGAGCCCTGCAGACCAGCCATCATTACGACGGTGGGTGGCTTGGAGGCGTACGCGATCGAGATGGTCTCGCCACCCAAGCTCTCCGTGAGCTCTTCATTGACGATTTTGATGACCTGCTGGGCAGGGTTCAGGGCTTTGTGAACCTCTTCACCTACCGCACGCTCTTTAATTCTCGTCCGGAGGCTCTTAACCACCGACAAGTTGACGTCGGCTTCGAGAAGCGCCACTCGAATTTCTCGGAGCGCCTCGTCAACGTCAGCCTCCGAAAGGACACCCTTCTTGGAAAGGCGTTCGAAGATGCCTTCAAATTTGTTTGTTAAAGATTGAAACATGAGAAGTTCTTAGGTTAGCGCCCGAACAGGCCAGGTGGCCGGTATGGGCGATGAATGTAAGCGTGAGGCTACGTCAGAAGTCCGACGTCCTCTATTCGAACAAGGCATCGACAAATTCGACCGGCTCGAAGTCGACGAGATCGTCGACGCCTTCGCCTAGGCCGACCAGTTTGACTGGGATACCTAACTCGGATTCGATGGCAAACACAATTCCGCCTTTTGCAGAACCGTCTAGCTTTGTCAGCACGACACCGGTGACGTCGACAGCTTCGGTAAATACTTTGGCCTGGGCCATACCGTTCTGGCCGGTGGTAGCGTCTAAGACTAATAGGACTTCAGTTACATGCCCGGCGCCTTTGGCCGCTACCCGACGAACTTTCGTTAACTCTTCCATGAGGTTGGATTTGTTGTGAAGGCGGCCTGCGGTGTCACCCAGAACGATGTTGCAGCCCCGGGCTTCGGCGGCTTCTACGCCATCAAACAGAACTGAAGACGGGTCACCACCTTCAGATCCGCGAACGAACTGGGCGTCGGATCGTTCAGCCCACATGCCGAGTTGTTCGGCGGCCGCCGCTCGGAAGGTATCGCCGGCAGCCATTAGCGGGCTGTTACCTTCAAGCGTGAGCCGTTTGCCAAGTTTGCCGATAGTCGTAGTCTTCCCGACCCCGTTTACACCAACAAATAGCCAGACGTTAACTTCGTCTTCGTCGAGCGTCAGCCTGCGATCTTTCCCGTCAAGCTCTCGATGCATACGTGCCTTAAGCAGCGCTAAGACTTCGGCACCGCCTTCAGCCTTTTGCTCCTTAGCCTCGGTCTTAACATCTTCGATCAACGACATCGAGGTTTGGACGCCAACGTCGGCTTGGATTAAGGCGTCTTCGAGATCTTCCCACGTATCGTCGTCTACTTTTTTAAGTCCAGCTAGACCGCCCAAGTAGCCGGTAAACGCTGACCGGGCTTTGCCGAGGCGATCAAAAAATGACGGTTTAACCGGCGGTGTTAATTCTACTTCGACGTCGGGTTCTGCGGTCTCGACTGGGCTATCAACCAAATCAACATCGGGGTCGTCGACATCGATGAGGTCAACGTCTCCCGATCTAGCTGGAGAGGGCGCAGGTTTGGTAGCAGACGTCGGCGGTTCTGACTTAGAACCGCGACCTCGGAGCAGAATAAACGCCCCTACGAGGCCGACGGCACCAACGCCACCAGCAGCAATTAGAATTTCTAGAAGTTCCATCGCTGTAGAGCCTAGTCACTCCGAGCCAGCACGACGCAACCGTTTTGGCTTTAGTTCAGGTATGTGCCGGACAATCCGGGCGGCCGTCCACTAGACCGGGGTATACCCACACTGTTCAGGAGTATGGCCAGCGTCTAACTGAAGCTGGTCCTGCGTGGTGGTTTCGTCTGGGTCAAGACGACGCGTCCAGAGCTGCTGCTCAAAGAGCACGACGGCGTGTTTGGGGTGTCCACGGAGCCACACCCAAAGGTTGACAAACACGAAAGCAAGGATAATAAGCACAAGCTCGATCACCACGACCACCAGGAGAACAAGACCAATCGCAAAGCCGATTGCAAAGATCAGTCCGCCGACAACAGCAAATCCGATGCCGATGATCGGAATCTCGGCGCCCTCGAAGACAGTGCCTCCCAGCTCGGCGATGTCAAAACCACTAGCGAACCTAAATTTTCTCGAATATTTCTTTGGCCGCCTGGTCGTCGTCACTTGGCCGACCGTATGGTTGGACGCAAATACACCGCTGAGAATGCTTCGTAAACCCACAGTTCGAGTTTAGTTCTTCATGCGACCACTATTCAGCCGCCATTGACCACAGGCAACACTGTCGGCTGCGCCCGATTCCCTGGTCGAAACCAAAGGCCTTGCGCCGAAGCGCGCCAACGACCGGCAATCTACGACTGATGGTCGAATGCGACGAGTAGTTCCGAGACACGTTGAGAGTACTCCGCGACCCTCGTGACCTTGAGTTCTTCATAGCCCCGAATCATTTCTGGAAGTTCGGCAAGCTCGACCGCTTTCGACAATCGTTCAGCATCGCCGGCAAGCCCATCGGTGGTGCATAATCGGTTGACCATTCGTTCGAAATCGTCGACAAGGTCGCGTTCCATGCGCCTCATTTCCGTGCGCCCGAACGGGTCGAGTTTCGTTCCCCGGAGGCGCTTACCTTTCGCAAGCGCCTTGATCGATGGTGTGAACTTCTCATTGACCTTGATCTTCGAGCTCATCCCGAGCGCGGCCAAGATTGGTGGGTGTAAGTGCCAGACCCGCTTGTCCCCAATGGATTTAGCCTCGGCAAGACCATCAGGGTGAAGCATGAGCCGGGCAACCTCATACTCGTCCTTGTAGGCCATGAGTTTATGAAAATTACGTGCGACAGCTTCGGTAAGCTCCGCGCTGCCGACCGGCACGGTGGCAGAGACGAGGTCAAGGTAGCGGCCCGCATACTGCTTGGACTGGTAATCGACGAGGTCGGCGGCTCGAGTCGAGATCAAGTCTCTGGTCGAGGAATCTACGTCGAGGCCGTCGACCCGGCGTTGCAAGGCGCTCGGAAGAGGAGACGCCGTGAAACGATGCGTTGCTGGTGAGTGTTGTTCAATGGCCGCCATCGTTTCCTCATAGTGGGTCACGAGACCGCGACCCCACTCAAGCGCAACAAGGTTACTTTCGACGCTCACACCGTTCATCTCGATCGCTGACTTTAGTGCGTCGAGACTAATCGGCAGTTGTCCGGATTGTACCGCAGCTCCGAGCAAGAGAATATTTGCCGACGCCCGCGACCCTGCGAGTACCTCTGCGGCTAGTCCCGAATCGACCTGAACTCCAACGGAACCCACTCGTTCTGCGAGTTCCTCCGATGTCGCGGCGACAAGCTCGGGCGAAGTGATCTGGCGGCCCGTCGGTGTTGTAGTTGTGGAACTGAACACGACGGTATCTGCGTTAACCGCGTGCACAGACCGGTCACTTGCCGCGACGAGATGGTCAAACGAGAGAAGCACATCAGCCTGTCCACGCCCAGGCGCATTCGTGCGTGCAGATGCGGACGAAGTAGAGATCGTCAGGTCGCTAATGACCGGCCCCGCCTTCTGCGACAGTCCGGTCTGGTCAAGCCCTGCAACTTGGAGGCCGTCGAGGGTCGCTGCGGTAGCGAGTATGTGCGCCACGGTCACGACCCCGGTGCCCCCGATGCCGGCTATTCGAACGACGGTACTTTCGCGATCGCTGGGGTTGGGGGCGTCAATGTCAAAGGGTTTCGGCAACGTAGCCGCTGGCCCCTGCTGGTCTGCGTGAGCGTCGACGGTCATGAATGCAGGGCAATCGCCCTTCATGCAGGTGTAGTCGAAGTTACAGCTGGCCTGGTCTATCTGTGTCTTGCGTCCGAGCGGTGTGTCGACGGCCTGAACGGACAAGCAGTTACTCACATCACCGCAATCGCCACATCCTTCACAGATACGATGGTTGATCACGACTCGGCGAGATGGTTGTTCGATTCGACCGCGTTTGCGATCTCGGCGAAGTTCGGCCGCGCAACCTTGGTCGTGGATGAGAACAGTGACTCCTTCAATCGCCGAGAGTTCGGATTGAATGTCGACGATCTCGGTTCGATCGTAGACTTGAACGTTCTTGGGGAGCGAACGACTGTCGTAGCCTGAGACGTCGTCGGTGGAAATGACTACTTTCTTCACCCCATGGAGCAACAAGATCTCGGCCAGCTTGGACGGGTCGACGAGGTGCGAGGCATCTTGGCCACCGGTCATCGCAACGGTGTGGTTGTAGAGGATCTTAAACGTCAGGTTTGCTCCAGCCGCGATGGCTGCCTGTAACGCCAGCTGGCCCGAGTGCATGAAGGTGCCGTCGCCGAAATTCTGGAAGACGTGGTCGGTCTCGACGAATGGCGCCATACCAAGCCATTGCATTCCTTCGTTGCCCATCGCCGTGATGCCGATGCTGTCACCGACTCGTTCTTCGTCCATCAACAGGGTCATACCGTGACAACCTGTACCCATACCGACGACCGCGCCGTCGGGAACTTTGGTGCCCCAGTTGTGCGGGCAGCCTGAGCAAAAGAACGGTGTCCGCTGAACGGTGAGGGGGATACGCATTCGGGGTTTGGGCTCCCGTGGAGCCAGACGTTCGGGCATGCGTTGCTCAAGGTGATGACGCAACGCGGGCGCGATCGTGTCGGCGTCAAGGCGTCCGTACGACGGCAGCGTTGGTGCGCCGCCAGAATTGCGTTTACCGAACACCTCGGGCCGGTGGGTGCTTCTATAGAGCGCACTGCGAATCATTGTTTCAAGTGTCGGGTGCTTCTCTTCGACGACGAGGAGTTGGTCAAGGCCCTTGCTGAACTCCCGGAGAATTTCAGGGTCGAAGGGAACTGGCATTCGAAGGTTCAGCAACCGAATACCCGCCTCACCAATCGACTCGATAGTGGGGAACCCGATTCGCCGAAAGGCCTCAATAACCTCGCGGTAGGTAAACCCGGTTGCTACCACACCAAGCCATGCGTCGGTCCGGTTGGCTTCGATCCGATTCAGCTTGTTCTCTTGACCGTAGCGAAGGGCGAGACCGGTTCGGATCTCGTGAAATTCTCGCTCTACCTCCACCATTCGAGGCCCAAGAAACTGCGCCGATGGAACGCAGCTCCACGGCTCACCATTCACCTCGGCAACCGGGATGATCGGTTCAGCACGGAGAACGGGAAGCTCGACGGTGCCCGAGCCATCGGCTACAGCGGTCACGATTTTCAACGCCGACCACAGCCCAGTGGCGCGCGACATAGCAATGCCGTGCAGCCCCAGTTCGAGACACTCAGACGGTGTCGACGGATAGAGAATTGGCATGTGTAGATCGACCAAAGCGGTGTCCGAGGACGACGGCATGGTGGACGACTTTGCCGATGGGTCGTCGCCGACGAGGCAGAGCGCTCCACCGCCGGAACTTGAACCAGCAAACACGCCATGCCGTAGCGCGTCGGTGGCACGGTCGAGGCCCGGCGCCTTTCCGTACCAGATACCCACGACACCGTCATACAACGCGTCGTCACGGGTCGAAGCGAGCTGGCTGCCCATGACAGCAGACGCACCCAGCTCTTCATTTACCGCAGGTAGGTGTTCGATTGGGAACTCGCCATCCACGGCCTTAAGCGCGCGGACCATTTCGAGGTCGAAGCCACCGAGCGGCGACCCTGGGTATCCCGAAACGAAGGCAGCGGTACGGTGACCGGCAGTACGATCTCGGCGCAGTTGATCGATCGGAATTCGAGCCAACGCTTGCACTCCGGTAAGAAAGATCCGTCCCGATTCGCCGATGTATTTACTGACCAAGCTGTAGTTCTGTTGATCAACGTGAGTGGTTGCAGGGGTGTCGCCCATAGTCAGACTTTATGCCTCTTATTACCGGTGTAGTCGTACACGTCTTCCTCTAATATCGAATCAGATAGTGAGCCAAGTGACGTCCTAGAACATGATACCAAAATCGGCATTTATGTGCAATAGTTGTGTCACTTTTAGGTTGGAACCAAGATAGCAGGGCAAGAATGACCGTTTGATGACCCACGATCTTAAATAAGCGACGCGGGTTCTAGACTTAATCAAAGATGGCTAGCGAAGTAGAAAAAATGATCCAATCTTGGGTTTCAGAACCCAAGAACACTGCCCGATCGATGCTGGTCACAATATTCGGCGATACGGTTCTGCCCATCGGGCGAGAGATTTGGTTGTCGCAGCTGTTCCAGCTCACTGAAGTGTTCGGTTTCGCTGGTCGCTTAGTGCGAACCTCCATGTTCCGGCTGGCCTCCGAAGGATGGTTCACGAATGAGCGAGTTGGACGAAAAAGCCAGTACTCGCTCACACGTATGGCTATCGAAGAATCCGAGCAGGCGGCGAAACGCATTTACCATTCGCCTCACCCAAACTGGTCCGAAGAATGGACCGTTGTCTTTCTCGATGCACCGTCGGTTTCGGCTTCCATAAGAGAGCAGTTGGCTCGACATTTGCGATGGCATGGATTTATTCTGCTTAGTCGGGGTCTACTAGGTTCTCCAAACGAGAGCCTTGAGAGCACCCAGGACCTGTGTCGTCGAATCGCGCTAGATGTAAACGTTCCGCTAGCCGTTCTCACTTTCTCTGAGCTTGAGTCTCTAGTCGTCGACGGCTTCTTCGTCGAAGCGCTTGACATGACCGGGGTAGCGGAAGCCTACGATAAGATCGTCCATTTCTATGGTCCACTTGTCGATAGCTCGAACCCCGGGGCACCAGCGGAAGCATTCGCTCTACGCTCGATGCTCATTCACGACCTGCGTCGAATTAAGCTCAGCGGACCCGACATCCCGGCCGCGCTACTTCCGACGGGCTGGGCGGGAGACGCAGCCGACGAAGTTGCTCGCCAGCTGTACCCACAACTGAGTACAACAGCAGCGCCTTGGCTAAGCGAAGTTCTCGACACCAAATATCCAAGACACTTCGCAAACCGTTTTTAAGCGCACGCAGACTCCTCGACGCTCAGTGTTAGCGTTGGTCGTAGTCGACTACCGCATCGCTGCTGGTCGCATGGGACTGGCAGGTGAGCACAAACCCGTCAGCTACCTCATCGTCGCTCAGCGCGTAGTTGATTCGCATCTCGACAGAACCCTGTGTAACTTTGGCTTTGCAGCTAGCGCAGACCCCACCCTTGCAGGCAAAGGGAAGATCCTTTCTTATCTTTAAGGCGGCGTCCAGTATCGATTCATCGCCTGGTTCAATCGTAATTTCGGTTGCGGTTCCATCCAGAATTACTTGAACGGTACTTCCAGCAACGTTGGCGCCGTCGGGGCTTGGAGCGTTCACCGAGGCTAGTTCAGTCGGAACGCCAAACAGCTCTGTGTGGACCGACGCTGGCTCAACCCCGGCGTTGGTCAGCTTGGCTTGGAGGTCAGAGACCATTTCGTAGGGTCCACACAGAAATACTTCGTCGATCGAGGCCGGATCGAGCAGCGATTCGAAAAAGCCGTCCAGTGTTTCACCAGTAATCCGACCCGTCAGCAACTCGGCGTTTTGTATTTCCCGACTCAAGACATGAAAAACTCGGAACCGCTCAACGTATGTGTCCTTTAAGTCGGCTAGCTCCTCAAGAAACATCACCGATTCAGTCGTTCGGTTCCCGTAGATCAGCGTAAAGGTGCTCTTCGGTTCCGTTTCCAGCGTTGTTTTAAGAATCGACAAAATTGGCGTAATGCCGCTTCCGGCAGCGATGCCGAGATGTTCGCGAGCATGCTCGGGTTGCAGCTCGACGTAAAAACTGCCAGAGGGCGGAAGAATACCAACCTCGTCGCCAACCTTCAATTGTGTTGTCGCCCAGGTCGAGAACTTGCCGTTCTCAACTCTCTTGATGCCGACCCGCAGACGATCGTCGGCCACGCTGCTGCAGATGGAGTAGGATCGCCTCACCTCTTCCCCATCGATCTCTTTTATGAGCGCTATGTTCTGACCCTGCCGGTACCGATACCGGTGCATCTGGTCATCGGGGACTTCCAACGTGACCGCGACTGAATCAGGGGTCTCGCTGACTATGTTCGTGATAGTTGCTACATCCATCGGCTAAGCCATTTCATCGAGAGGAACTGTGCTGTGTCCATGCTTGCGGCGCGTCTTCACAGTGGTTTGAAGAAATCGAAGGGTTCTTGACAGTGGTTACACTTCCACAATGCTTTGCACCCGGTCGAGCCAAATTCACTAAGAACTTTGGTATCGCTCGAGCGGCATTGTGGACACCTCACGGTCAACGAAACGGCGCTTTCGTTGATCGCTGAAGTTTGACACGGGGGCGCAACCCCATAAGCTTCAAGCTTCTGTCGTGACGATTCGCTCAGCCAGTCGGTAGTCCACGCAGGAGCGAGTACCCGGCGCACTTCAACCTCGGTATGCCCGTGCACCACCAGAGTTGATCGAATGTCGTCGCTGATCTGGTCGATCGCCGGGCAGCCTGAATACGTCGGGGTAATTTCGACAATCGCACGACTTCCCTCAAACCAAGCGGCGCGCAAGATCCCCATCTCTTCAATCGTAAGCACCGGTATTTCGGGGTCGGTGACCTCAGCTAGGAGAGAAAAAATATAGGCTTTATCGCCGCCGGTCGACGACGTGGTAGAGGAGCCAATCGAACGAGTCATCTCCACCTACCAGGTACATCCGGGCATACTTCTGGGCAATACCTGCATCTCGGCTAGCAGGTACCCCATATGCTCTGTGTGCATTCCACTGCGACCCCCCGTGGCAGCAAAGACATCGGCGGGTCGACGTAACTTGGCTTGGGAAAGAAGTTCGTCAACCTGTTCAAACCACTTGTTGCTAATGGTTTCTAGGTCCGGTCCGACGCCTCTGGCTAACATTTTTTTGGCCAGATCATCCATCTCAAAGAGTTCGTAGACATCGGGCCAGCAGTCGTCGACCGCTCGCTGCATTCTCGATGCGCTGAGTTCGGTGCCATCTCCGAGCCGGCGTACCCACTCGCTACTATGGCGAACATGGTAGGTGGCTTCCTTCAGAGATTTACCCGCCACCGCTGCGAGCGTCTCATCGGCCGACTCGACCTGTACCGCAAGTACTTCTCTGTGCCAAATATCAAAAAATGCCTGGCGGGCGATGGTGTCAGCAAAGTCGCCGTTTGGCCGTTCAACAAGTCGGCAATTGACCCAATCTCGCTCGTTACGCATAAAGACCAGGTCGTCCTCGGACAGCTCGGTACCGGTGAGGTTCGCCGCGTACGCATATAGCGAACGAGACTTCCCGATTAGATCAAGGCCAATATTGGCCAGCGCAATGTCTTCCTCTAGCGAGGGAGCGTTGACCACCCACTGGCAGAGCCGTTGACATAGAATCATCGTGTCATCGGCTTGACGGAGAACATGTTGATACAGATCAGGGTCCGCTATAGTTTCTGTCGTTCTATACATCGTCGGCCCCATCACATATGTTCGAGTTCGTCGGGCAAGTCATAAAACGTAGGGTGCCGGAAGATCTTGTCGGTGGCCGGATCGAATAGCGCGTCTTTTTGGCTCGGCTCTGAGGCAGATATTTCTTCGGACCGGACGACCCAGATACTCACACCTTCGTTCCGGCGGGTATAAAGATCGCGGGCGTTTTGAATGGCCATCTCGGCGTCGGCGGCTCGCAGACTGCCGACGTGTTTGTGGTCGAGGCCGCGTCGAGACCGGACGAAGACCTCCCACATTTCAAGGTCTGTGGTCATGGTGATACCTGCTCCTTAGCGGCCTGCTTGGCGGCGTATGCAACGGCGGCTTCGCGCACCCATTGGCCGTCCTCGTGGGCTTTACGTCGAGTCGCTATGCGTTGTTTGTTGCAAGGGCCATTACCTTTGATGACCGCAAAAAACTCTTCCCAGTCCGGTTCACCAAAGTTGTAGTGACCGGTCTCTTCATTCCATGCGAGTTCTGGATCAGGAATCTTAAGATCCAAGATTTCGGCCTGTCCCACCGACATGTCGACGAACTTCTGCCGAAGCTCATCGTTTGAGTAAAGCTTGATCTTCCATTTCATTGATCGTTCGGAGTTGGGCGACTGGTCGTCGGGTGGGCCGAACATCATTACGGCCGGCCACCACCACCGGTTCAACGCATCCTGAGCCATTTCTTTTTGTTCCGACGTGCCCTTTGACAACGCCAACATAATTTCGAAACCCTGACGCTGGTGGAAACTTTCCTCCTTGCAAATTCTCACCATGGCCCGCGCATACGGCCCATAGGAGGCCCGGCAAAGTGGAACCTGATTCACGATGGCGGCACCGTCAACTAGCCAGCCAATCGCCCCCATGTCAGCCCACGTCGGCGTCGGGTAGTTAAAGATGCTCGAGTATTTCATCTTGCCGTCGTTTAACTTTTCTAAAAGATCGGTTCGATCGGCTCCCAACGTTTCGGCGGCGCTGTATAGGTAGAGTCCGTGGCCAGCTTCGTCTTGGACTTTGGACAACAGAATCGATTTGCGCCGCAGACTCGGCGCCCGGGTGATCCAGTTCGCTTCCGGCTGCATGCCGATTATTTCCGAATGAGCGTGCTGGCCGATTTGTCGGATCAACGTCTTTCGGTACGCGTCGGGCATCTCGTCTCGAGGCTCGATCGATTGGCTGTCAGCAAGCAGCTGTTCAAAAGTGGAGTGGGTATCTTCAACGGCTTCGGTAGACATGCTACGACCTTCTAAGCTATCGGGTTGAGTTGGGTTGATGGATATTCGCGACACCGGTTAGGACATCATAGTTAGCGCAAACTTCGTCGTGCTGATTGAAGATTGTGGTGTCCCATCTAACCTCGCCCCAGCTTTCGGTTTCGCGGTTCTTTTTCTGTTTGCAGGTGAATTGCACGTAGATTGAGTCGCCCGGGTAGACGGGTTTTTGGAAGCTCAGATTTTCGAGGCCGGTGTTTGCCAGGACCGGTCCTTCGTCGGGCCAAACAAATAGTCCAGCGGCCCGCGATACCAGATAGTATCCGTGGGCCACTCGTCCATCGAAGAACGGGTTGCGGGCCGCCGCGTCTTCATCCATATGGGCATAGAACTTGTCGCCCGACAACTCGGCAAACGCTTCGATGTCGGCCAATTCGACACTACGAGCTTCGCTAACAACGGTGTCGCCGACTTCGAGCTCTTCAAAGTGTTTCTGGAAGGGGTGGACCTCTGAAATTGTTGGCGCGGCGCCAGGCATGTATGTATCTGTGATCGCCGTCAACATGTCGGGTGACCCTTGCAGGGCAGTACGTTGCATGTAGTGTTTGATTCCCCGAACCCCGCCGAGCTCTTCGCCGCCTCCGGCCCGACCCGGACCGCCGTGCACGAGTTGGGGCAACGGCGAGCCGTGCCCCGTCGACGCCTTGGCACATACTTCGTTCAGGATCAACAATCTTCCATGATGGGCGGCTGCCCCTGACACGATGGTTCTTGCTACGGCTTCATCGGCGGTGATAAGTGAGCCAACCAGACTTCCCTTGCCGCGTGCCGCGAGGGCCACCGCATCGTCTCTGTCGTCATAGCCCAATAATGTGCAGACTGGACCAAACGCTTCCACGTCATGAGCCTTACTCGAGTGCGGGTCTCCACTGACCAAGAGAAGTGGGGATAAAAAGGCACCACAATCGGGATCGCCGTCGACGAACTCGGATTGACTGAGATCTCCGTAAGCAATCTCGCTGCCATCGAGTAGCTGGGTCGCAGCGGAGGCAACGTCATCGCGCTGGGCTAGGCCGGCTAAGGCGCCCATACGCACATCTTCATTTGCGGGGTTACCAACGATCACCTTTGAAAGACGTTCGGCTATCGCCTCGGCCACGGGCTCAAGTCGACTTTGCGGAACGATCGCCCGACGTATAGCAGTACATTTTTGTCCGGCCTTGACCGTCATTTCCTTCACGACCTCTTTCACGTAGAGGTCGAACTCAACAGAACCAGGGTCGACGTCGTCGCCGAGAATCGAACAGTTGAGCGAGTCGGCTTCCATCACGAAGCGCGTGTTGTTCGCGGCAATTGACTCGGTGTCTTTGAGCATGCGCCCCGTGGTCGCCGAACCGGTGAAGCTCACAACATCTTGGTATGTCATGTGATCGAGTAGATCTCCGGTGCGGCCACAGATTAGTTGCACGGCTCCAACCGGCAAAATTTCAGATTCGATGATCTGTTGAAACATTAGTTCGGCGAGGTAAGCGGTCTGACTAGCCGGTTTCACGATCGCTGGGACACCGGCGACGAGAGCGGGGGCCAGCTTTTCTAGCATTCCCCAACAAGGAAAGTTGAAGGCGTTAATTTGGACCGCGACGCCTTGAAGCGGTGAATAGATGTGTTGACCGATGAAGGTCCCATCGCGCGATAGTTGTTCGACCTTCCCGTCGATGTAAACCCGACTGTTCGGCATCTCGATGCGCGCTTTGCTCGAGATCGAAAAAAGAGTTCCGATCCCACCTTCAATATCGATCCAAGAATCACTTCTGGTCGCGCCTGTTGCCGTGGATAATTGATAGAAAAGCTCTTTGCGTTCGAGTAAGAAAGCGGCCAGCTGTTTGAGCATCATCGCTCGTTCATGAAACGTATAGCTTCTCAACGCGGGTCCGCCGGTCGTTCTAGCGAATTCAGCCATCGCACCGAAATCGAGACCTTCGCTAGAAATTTCTGCTACCTCAAGGCCAGTACTGGCGTCGCACAGTAGGTCGCCGCTAGTCGGAGAATGGAACCATTCGCCTTGACTGAAACTCCCGAGTTTGGGTGTCTTCGTCGGCGCGTGTGTCGTTGCCATCAGTTGCCTTCCTTTACCGTCTGGCTAGCTTGGTCGGGGCGAGCTGGTTTTGTTTGATAGTCATTTAGCATGAGTCGCGGGCGGTCGTTCGAAACTTCGCTATCGGGCTGAACTTCGCGCAGTGTGCTGCCGTATACGTCTATTAGTCCTTGGTAGTGCTTTGTGCCTTCGGATTTCCATGCAATCTCACCAGGCTCTAGCTCTCTGATAACCTTGGCTGGGCTTCCAGCGACCAGGCTGTTGGCTGGAATTGGTGCGTTGGCTTTGACGAATGAGTTTGCGCCCACCATCGAGTTCTCCCCGATAACTGCACCGTCCATAACTACGCTGTTCATCCCAATTAGTACGTTTGGCATTGTGGTACACCCATGAAGGATTGCCCCGTGGCCAATATGTCCGTCTTCTTCGACGATGGTGTCGGACCCAGGAAATCCGTGCATGCAGCAGTGTTCCTGCAGGTTTGAACCCCGCTTCAGCACTAGCCGACCTAGGTCGCCCCTCATCGTGGCATACGGGGCAACAAAACAGTTCTCTTCAACAATGGCATCACCAATCAGCACAGCGAGTGGGTGTACGTATGCGTTCGGCGAAACGACTGGCTTCACTCCATGTAGTTCGTAGATTGGCATTCGTATCCTTTACTGCTCGACTACCACTATCATGATACACTAACAGGACAATCACTGGCCAATCTGTATCATATAGAAAAAGGTACTATGTTTCTATCGACGATAGCTCCCTTAATAAGCAGAGGATCGATGGAATAGTCATGACCGAGACCTTGACAGCGAGAACCACGCTTGACTCAGGCGTGCTCCTTATAGAGATCAATCGTCCAACGTCGCTCAATGCATTGAGCACGGCGGTTTTGGCTGAAATAGCCGCAGCCCTAGTTGAGGCAGACGCCGACAAGTCGCTAAAAGTGGCTGTGCTAACCGGGAATAAAAAGTCGTTCGCTGCTGGTGCCGACATCGCAGAACTCAAACTCCAGGCCGAAGGCAAATTTCCCGAAGAGCAGCGCCAACAAGCCTGGTCCCAAATACGAGCATTCCGTAAACCACTCCTCGCCGCGGTCAGCGGCTATGCCCTTGGTGGGGGCTGCGAACTGATGATGGTCGCCGACATCGTTATCGCTTCGAAGAAAGCCACCATAGGTCAGCCCGAAATAAATTTGGGCATCATGCCGGGCGCCGGTGGCACACAGGCCCTCACAGCAGCGGTTGGTAAGTCCAATGCGATGAAGATGGCACTGACCGGCGAATTTATCGATGCGTACGAAGCCCACCGACTCGGCCTCGTCAGCGAACTTGCCGAGCCAGAACTGTACCTCGACCGAACCATTGAGCTGGCCGAACAAATCGCCTCAAAGTCCAGTCCGGCCGCCCAGGCAATCAAGGCGTCCATCCTCAACTCCTTCGAAACGAGCCAACGTGAAGGCTTGCTACAGGAACGGCAAATGTTTCTCGAGCTTTCCGAAACCACCGAAGCCGCCGAGCAGATGGCGGCGTTTTTGGAGAGCAGACCATGACGAGTTACGAAACGATCGAATTCTCTGTCGATGGGGGCCTCGCCACGTTGACCCTGAGCCGACCGGAACGGCTCAATAGCCTGAACCAGCAGATGCACAAAGAGATCCGTGTAGTTTTGAAACAGGTGCGCGTCGACGATGAAATTCGATGCCTCTTGCTGACGGGAAACGGACGAGGTTTCTGCGCTGGCCAGGACCTAACCGACCGAACCGTTTCAAGCGACTCGCAGACCCCAGACCTTGGCCAATCGATTGATAAGAATTACAACCCACTGATCCGCAGACTAACGAGCCTCGAACTCCCCGTTGTCTGTGCCGTTAACGGAGTCGCTGCCGGAGCAGGAGCGAATATCGCCCTCGCCTGTGACATCGTTCTAGCCGCCAAGGGGGCCAGCTTCATCCAATCATTCAGCCGAATTGGTCTCGTTCCAGACTCGGGCGGGACCTGGGCGCTACCTCGCTTAGTCGGGCACAGCCAAGCTATGGCGTTGTGCCTCCTGGGCGAGAAAGTAGCCGCAGCCGACGCTCAAAAGATGGGGATGATTTGGCGAGTCGTTGACGACGAGGACTTACTGAACGAGGCAACGAGCATTGGGCGCGAGCTGGCAAAAGGCCCGACAACAGGTTTTGCACTTACAAAGCGGGCGCTCCGAGCTTCAAGTACCAACTCACTCGATGAACAGCTCGATCTCGAACGTGACCTCCAGCGCATAGCGGGACGTACCGCCGACTACGCAGAGGGCGTCGACGCCTTTGTAAACAAAAGAACACCAACCTACCGAGGTTTGTAGAATGCCGGAGCAAGAGCAGACGGTCGATTTGGGCGGAACCCGGGTAGCCGTCATCGGAGCGGGCACGATGGGCGCTGGGATTGCCCAGATTGCGGCTACCGCCGGCCATAGCGTTGTGCTTTATGATATTGCCGAAGGCGCACCCGAGGCTGCGGTGACCAAACTGCGAGCCGGGATGGAGCGGTTGATTCAGCGAGGCAAGTTCACCGCTGAACAGGTCGATACGATCTGCGGAAGAATACAGGTCACGTCGAAGCTCGAAGACATCGCCACCAGTGGTTTGGTCATCGAAGCAATACTCGAGGACTTGGATGTGAAACGTCAAGTATTCCGCTCCGTTGAGCAGCTCTGCGAAGACTCCACGGTTATCGCCAGCAACACCTCGTCGATCTCAATTTCGGCGCTTGCCGCAGGAATGGAACATCCCGGGCGCTTCGTTGGGATGCACTTCTTTAACCCCGCCGCAATCATGAAGTTGGTCGAGGTCGTCTCTGGGTTGCTTACAACCGAAGCCGTCGCCGACGCCATCTTTGGGTTGGCTAAAGAATGGGGTAAAACCCCGGTCAATGCGAAGTCGACACCGGGGTTCATCGTCAACCGAGTCGCTCGACCGTTCTATGCCGAGGCGTTGCGATCCGTGTCGGAAAGAGTCGCCCCTGTTTCGGTTATAGACGCGGTGCTCAAGAGCTGCGGCGGCTTCAAGATGGGACCGCTCGAACTAACCGACTTGATTGGCCACGACGTGAACGCTGCGGTTACCGAATCGGTCTATCGGGCGATGTTCGAAGACCCTCGATACCGTCCATCAGTCGTTCAAACCGAGATGGTGGCGGCTGGGTTACTCGGCCGAAAGAGCGGCCGGGGTTTCTACCGGTATGACCAAGACGGAGCTACGGCGTCCGAGCCAGTACCGTATAGTGATTCACCCGCCACGCCTCCGACAAACCGGCAAATAGTCGGTTCGTTTGAACATGCCCCATCGTTAATGAACCTACTTCGCACCTCGGGCGATGACGTCCAGTTGACAGAACATAGCGAGCCGAACCAACGCGACCATATTCTCGCAGGCTCGTCGCAGATCCAAGTCACCAACGGCGCTAGCGCCACCTCGACTGCACATCGCCAAAACACGCCAAACCTGGTTCTCGTTGACTTAGCCGCCGACTACTTGACGTGTGAGTATGTAGCCGTGAGCTTCGCTCAACAAGCTAGTGCCGCCGCCCGCGCTGACGCTCTGGGTCTTTTCGAAGGGTTTGACAAAAAGGTTTGTGTCATCAAGGACGTACCGGGCATGCTCGTCATGCGCACCGTCGCGATGCTCATCAACCAAGCGGCGGACGCGGTTGATAAGGGTATCTGCTCCGCTAACGACGTCGATGTCGCCCTACAGGCTGGCGCCGCCTACCCACAAGGCTTGATGGCCTGGGGAGACAAACTAGGCGTGTCGACGGTCGTCGAGGTACTACAAGGCATGCAGTCCGAGTATGGCGAAGACCGCTACCGTTGCTCCCCGTTGCTTTTGCGCCACCAGTATGGGGCTACGCCGCTCGTGGCGGCGAAATGACGGATCTCGACCGGCAAGCGATCGCCGAAAAAGCATCAGCGACCCTGCATGATCGAGACGCCTGCGCAACATTGCTTGGCATCACAATCGACGACGTCCAACCAGGCTCAGCTGTCGTTTCCATGGTCGTGGAGTCCACCATGGCCAACGGGCACGGCATCTGCCAGGGTGGATTGATAACAACCCTGGCCGATACCGCCTTCGCTCATGCTTCAAACAGCTACAACCGGACAACCGTCGCCCAAGGAATCTCCATCGACTTCGTCAAGCCAGCCCTCCTAGGTCAACGACTGAGCGCCACCGCATCCGAACAACATCGCGGTAAGACAACCGGAATCTACGAAGTGCGCGTCCGAAACGAAGATGACCAGCTATTGGCCATATTTACTGGCCGATCCTTTGAACTCAACCAACCCGTTTTTGACCATCCCGAAGACGACCAGCAAAATGGGGTATCACAATGAAGCTAGAAACGGCGTACATCTGCGACGCCATCCGCACGCCATTCGGCCGCTACGGCGGCGCATTGTCTTCTGTGCGCCCCGACGATCTAGGTGCAGTTCCCCTACAAGCGTTAGTCGAGCGAAACCCAAGCGTTGACTGGTCTAAAGTTGATGACGTCATCCTCGGTTGCGCCAATCAAGCAGGCGAAGACAACCGCAACGTAGCCCGGATGTCGGCGCTTCTAGCTGGTCTGGCCGTCGACGTTTCGGGCACGACCATAAACCGCCTTTGTGGTTCAGGCATGGACGCCGTGGCAATGGCGGCTCGTGCCATCAAGGTCGGCGACGCGCAGCTCATGGTGGCAGGTGGAGTCGAGTCGATGTCCCGTGCCCCTTTTGTACTCCCAAAGTCAGAGTCGGCTTTCGCCCGTTCGAACGAAATATTCGACACGACCATCGGTTGGCGTTTCATAAATGAGCGCATCCGCGACCAGTACGGGGTTGAGTCAATGCCCGAGACGGCTGAGAACGTCGCCGAAGAGTTCTCCGTTTCTCGACAAGACCAAGATCGCTTCGCCGTCGCCAGCCAGCAGAAAACGGCCGCCGCTCGAGCCGCGGGCTTCTTTGCTGCAGAGCTAACTCCGGTAGCGGTACCGAAACGGAAACGCGGCCGGGTGATCGAAGGGTTTGACATGGTCGAGGTCGACGAACACCCTCGACCTGATTCCAGCGCCGAAAAACTAGCCAAACTACCGACACCCTTCCGGAACGACGGCACCGTAACGGCTGGTAACGCCTCAGGCGTCAACGATGGTGCTTGCGCCTTACTGCTCGCGTCCGAAGAAGCATCCAAGGCCCACGGCCTGACGCGACGGGCATCTGTGCTCTCCACTGCAACAGTCGGAATCGAACCACGAATAATGGGCATGGGTCCGGCACCAGCTGCGCGAAAGGTACTCGCCCTCAGCGGGCTCACGCTTGAAGACATGGACGTCATCGAGCTGAACGAGGCTTTTGCTTCTCAATCACTGGCAGTGCTTCGGGATCTACATTTGGCCGACGACGATCCACGCGTTAACCCAAACGGCGGCGCGATCGCCATTGGACACCCCCTCGGTGTTTCGGGAGCCCGCCTCATCACGACAGCGCTCAACCAGCTCGAAAAAATCGAAGGGACATACGCGTTGTGCACTATGTGTATTGGCGTTGGCCAAGGAATAGCCACCATCATCGAACGTACGCCAGCGGTCGGGTAAACCTCATGATCCGCATAACCGCAAAAATGAAGATCTCAGCACTCTGCAACGTAGACTTTGTGCTAGAGATGTAGCCAAACCAGTATCGGTACTACGTTCCACACAAAAATCTTGCACCTCAAGGTAGGTCTTTTGAAACTAAGCTAAAAACCTCCTTTGGAAACCGCTATGACCAACAGCTCACCTGCCCCGTCATTTGTCATTTCCCGGTCCGGGGATGAATAGCTGATTCGTAACACGTCGCTACCGCGACGAACTACGATGACACGAGAAAATATTTCACCCCCGTTAGGTAACACTGCCTCCTCATCGAACTGAAATATCTGGTCCCCGAACAGTTCGTCCGGGAACGACTCCACGGCAGTAAATATGGTCTTGGCTTCGCCTCGATCGCCAGTCAACCAAGACTCGCATGTGAGCAGCGAAGTGAATGACTCGACGTGAGCGATCGCCTCCGACTCAGAAGAAAACTCGGCCACCCGCTGCGAAACTACATAACCGGACTGCGGCCTATATTTGCTGGCTGCTGTCTGTAGCAGTCCTCCAATGACTGGACGGTTCCCGCAAAAAAGTTGAGAATTTGCCGGCGATTCATCAACAACAAAGCCCGGCTCGGAATCTGCCAGCCCGGTCGCGCCAGAGACCGACCGAACGTCAAGCGGCAAACCAGAGTCCTCTTCCGGCGTCGGCGGTTCGTCTAAACTACCCAAAGAAGGTTCAGGAACTTCGTTTCCGATCGACGAAAACGGGCCAGCTCTGGGCGGCTCCAACAACGTTCCAGGCACGGAGACTTCTGGGCCCGAAGATGTCTCGGCTGCGACCTCGTTACCGCCTCTTGAATTCGACACCAAAAGCGCGCCAGCCAGAAAAACCAACGCGGCTGCAACCGCAAATAAGCCCACTAACAACGGGTTGGCAAGCGGGTTCCGCCCCGGCTCGTCATCTAACGGTGTGCTTGGCCTAGTGTCCTGCACCGACTGTGACGACGTCTGACTTCCTGACCCAAGGGCCCGGGAAAATATCGGCGATTCACCAACGTTGGGTTCGTCGACACCAATTTTGATGCCAGAACCAAGCGCAGACAGACGGGCATGAAGTTCCGTGGCGCTTTGCGGCCGTTCTCTGGGGTCTTTGGCCATTGCAGATTCGATGAGCGAGACGAACTCTGGCGAAATCCCCCTGTCACCTAGCGATGCTGGCTTGGCGTGCAGTACTCGGCCGATTACCGCGGCACTCGATGAATTATCGGCCGCAAATGGCGACATTCCAAGAATCGCAGAAGCGATAGTAATGCCAACACCGTAAACATCAGATAGTTGTGTCGGCTCTTCACCTTTGAGAATTTCCGGGGCGACATAGAGCAACGTTGCGGGAATACCAGTGGAAGTCAGACCACTCTCGGCGACGCGTGCAATCCCGAAATCACCGATGACGGCATCGCCGTTTGCTCGCAAAAATACGTTGTCCGGCTTCATATCTCGATGCAGGACACCGACATCGTGCGCTGCTTGCATCGCCTTACACAATTGGGCGGTTATACGCCGGAGGTGGCCCTCGTCAAGGTCCCCGGCTCGAGACTTCAAGGTGCCACCATCTATATACTCCATAACGAGATACGGCAGAGAGTCGTTCAGAAGACCCGATGTGTAAACGTCAACGATATTGGGGTTGCCTGAAAGTCGACCCAGCGCCCGACATTCCCGTTCGAAACGAAGTACCTCGTTAGGGTTCTCTAGACGGCGTAGCGAAACTTTGATTGCAACCTCTCGGTCCAAACCAGACTGTTCCGCAAGCCAGACATCTCCGAACCCCCCGGACCCGATTCTTCGAATCGGAATAAAGCCGGGTAGCTCGGCCGGAAAATTCGCAGACATCTACTTGGACCCTAGAGTCACCCTAATCTCGAGATTTTCGCCACCTCGAACCACTTCGAGAACTACCTCATCGCCCGGTGGGTGGGCGACGACCAGACCCGCCAATTCATCGCTGCGAGTCACTGGCGCACCGTCGAAACTCAAGATCCGGTCTCCGGCTTGGACCCCGGCCTGCGCCGCCCCCGAACCAGGCGTAACCTCGACCACCTGAACACCTGCAGAACCATCATCGGTCTGACCACCCGTGATTCCAAGCAGGCCAGATTCCAAGGTTTCACCTGCCACAAGCCGGTCGGCTGCATTGATAACGGTGTCGATTGGAATCGCAAAACCAACACCGACGCTTCCTGCAGAACCATCGGTCTGAATCGCAGTATTGATACCGACCACTCGGCCTTGGGAATCGGCCAACGCTCCCCCCGAATTACCAGGGTTAATCGACGCATCGGTTTGGATCATGGCGGTAATCGTCCCGTTCGTCGGATCCTGGACTGGCCGCGCTACTGCCGAAACGATGCCGAGTGTCACTGTCTGTTGCAGCTCGAACGGAGAGCCGATCGCTACAGCGTGCTGGCCGACCACAACCTGTTCGTCGGTCGCCAGTTGAGCTATTGGCAAATCCAGACCCTCTCCTACGGAGACAACGGCGACGTCGACCGTGTCAGCCGAACCAACTACCTCTGCAGGTAACGTCTGACCATCTGACAACCGAACTCGCACCTGTCGCGAGCCTTCTAAAACGTGAGCGTTCGTGATGATTAGACCATCGCCATAGATAACGCCAGAGCCAAGACCGACATCGGTCTCAATTTGTACAACAGCAGGACCAAGCACTTCGGCGACACCGGACGCAATGTTCTCACCGCTAGCGTCAGCCAACCTCGTGGTGGGCTCCCCGGCGGACGAATCAACTTCAACGGCAGGGGTAACTCTAGGGTTACGTCCAGCAAGCACGTTACTGGTCGTGTAGCCTCCACCCATAACAATCGCTCCAGCCAAGAAAGAAACCAACGCCCTCCAGCCCCATCTTGAACGTCTTCGGGGTTTCGCCAACTGTTCTGCCGGTATCACAGGAGCTGAACTCGCAAATTTCAGCGGCGGGCTAACTGGTGGTAGGTAGTCCGGGGACCGGTCAGCGGAAGAAGTATTTGGTGACGTTGGAGCAGCCCAGAGAGCGCCGGACGGCTGTGAGGTTTCCGATGTAGTTTCAGTAACCGACGAGTTCGTTGATACTGAACCTGGATCTTGTGATTGAGCGGCTTTGTCAGCCATAGTTTTCTGTGTTCCTAACATCAAGCAGAGACACTAACGATAGTGCATATATGTCGAGTTCCGGAATCGGGTACCGGCGATTTATGAATCCGTTGCCGCTGTCCGAGCCAGCTATCCAACTACATCCCCAAAAAATGGCCCTAGCCCGTTGACGTGAACGTAATATCGATCCTCGGTAACTTATACTTAACGTTAATTCCGACGGCCGGAAACCAGGGACATCTGAGAGAATGGGTACCATAGCCCGTTCAGCCCTTCAAGGAGAGTAATGGACCAAAGTCAACGTGTAGCGGCCGACCTTGAGCGGGTCACCTACGAGATGAAGAAAGTAATCGTAGGTCAAGACCATATGGTCGAACGGCTGCTCGTAGCGATACTGTCCCGTGGCCATATCCTCCTAGAAGGTTTACCCGGCCTAGCCAAGACGCTGGCCGTCTCGACATTGGCCCGCACTATGGGCGGCAGCTTCTCTCGACTTCAATTTACGCCTGACCTCCTGCCCTCGGACTTGATCGGCACCCAGATCTGGCGTTCGTCCTCAGAAACCTTCGATATCGAATGGGGGCCAGTTTTTTCGAACCTAGTGCTGACCGACGAAATCAACCGCGCTCCGGCCAAGGTCCAATCGGCTTTACTTGAAGTGATGGGCGAAGGACAAGTCTCAATCGGTGGTGTCACCAAGAAAGTTCCATCGCCGTTTCTCGTCCTAGCTACCCAAAACCCGGTTGAGTCCGAGGGCGTTTACACCCTGCCTGAGGCCCAGCGAGATCGGTTCTTGATGAAGGTCACGGTGGCGTACCCATCGCCGGCCGACGAACTAGAGATCGTCCGCCGTATGGGTGTCCGAGCTCCCGAAGCGTCACAAATAATGACGCTTGACAAATTAGAGTCATACCAGGCAATGGCCGACGGTGTCTTTGTAGACAACGCAGCTGCTCAATACGCTGTCGATCTGGTAATGGCTACGCGAGAACCCGAGCTTCGAGGTATGCCCGAACTAGGCGAGCTACTCGAGTTTGGCGTCAGCCCACGAGCAACCTTAGGCCTGATCTCAGCCGGCCGAGCACTAGCTCTGATCCGGGGACGCACCTACGTCACTACCCAAGATATATTCGACGTCACAAAAGATGTCTTCCGTCACCGACTTGTCCTCACCTACGAGGCCTTAGCCAAAGAGCTGACGGTCGAAGATCTAATGAACCGACTCTTGTCAATCGTCCGTGCAGGCTCGGTCTCGCCTGGCTCCAACTTTCTGCAAGCAGGCGACACGACGCCAACGGCTGCAGCTACAACGGCGACCGCCTCAACACCGACCGCCACGACTCCCATGGCAACGACACCCCAATCCACTACCGCGCCAACGAAAACCGGGACAATCACCACTCCAACGACGGCAACCGCCTCGGTCGCATCGACGACGGCCGCTTCGTCGTCAGAAAACCAAACGACTTCAGCCCAAGCCGCGTCAGTTCCAGGTACCGCCCGGGTACCGACACAAGCTACGTCGGATCGCACGAGCCAAGTCAACCCCACTGACGCCGGCTCTAACCAGATTGGGTCGACCGAACAGGTTCAGCCTTCCGACAAACCATGAGCCCCGACCTCTCTAACACTACTGACGATTCAACCAGAGAGACCCTGAGGCGTCTTGAGTTAGAAATAACCCGACGGCTCGACGGCCTACTACAAGGCGACCATCGGGGCCTGACAGCGGGACACGGTACCGAACTTGGCGAAACCCGACGGTACGAGCCGGGTGATGACGTCCGACGTATCGACTGGAATGTCTCAGCCCGTCTGCCGGACACCTACATCCGCCAGACCATCGCCGAAAGAGAACTCCAGTCTTGGTTGGTCGTAGACGGCTCAGCTCGTCTGGACTTCGGGACTCATTCCCAGAAAAAGCGGGATCTGGCTCTCTCGGCGTCGGCTGCTGTTGCATACCTGACAAACCAGGACGGCAACCGGCTCGGAGCGCTTCTCGCTCGCAGCGAATCACAAAAACTCATCGAACCTGGCGGCTCACGTAAGCACCTACTACGCGTGCTCCACCAAATCGCCGAAGGCGGACAAGCAGACGGTTCTGGCGTAACTGACCTGGCTGGCGCTGTCACCCGGTGCAACTCGTTGGCCAAGACCAGCGGATTCGTAGCTATTATCTCTGACTTCAACGTTCAGCCCGGGTGGCAGGTAGCGTTGGGCTCCTTGGCCCGCAAACATGACGTCGTCGCTATCCAAACCACCGACCCGCGAGAGTTCGATCTCCCCAACGTTGGGCCAATCACGGTTCAAGACCGAGCTACCGGTCAACAGCGACATATCCCAACTCAAAAGGCTTCGGTCCGGGCAGCGTTCAACAACCACGCACGCAAGCAGCAAACCGAACTCGTGGACTCATTGAGAGCACTACGAGTTGACCACCTTCAGCTCTCCACCGACCGTCCTTGGCTCACCGACCTCGCCCGATTCGTGAGCGCCCGGAAGTATCGAATTCAACGGCAGGTACAAACCCGACTATGACCTTTCTCAGCCCATGGCGACTTTTGTTCGTAATCCTCGTCGCAGCTCTTCTAATTGGCTACCTAATCGTCCAGCGCCAGCGCAAAAAATATGCTCTGCGTTTCTCATCCGTTGACATGTTCGACGGCATAGTTCCTGACCGGCCCGGTCTACGAACCCACTTACCGGCGATACTGACAATCCTGGCGTTGTTAGGAATGGTCCTCGGGTTCGCTCAGCCAGCCCGATCCGTCCAGGTTCCACGAGAACGAGCAACCGTAATTGTTGCGATTGACGTATCGTTGTCAATGGAAGCTGACGACGTTTCGCCAACCCGCATCGAGGCGGCTCAAACCGCTGCTACTACCTTCATCGAGGGCCTGCCACCGACCCTAAACGTCGGCGTCGTGTCATTTGCTGGGACAGCTTCGGTGTTATTGTCACCATCGACCGACCGAGAATCAGCAATCAACACCATCTCTGGCCTTGAACTAGCCGAGCGAACCGCGGTCGGTGAATCTATTTTCACCTCCCTTGAAGCCATAAAGAACGTTCCCGTCGACGCCGATGGCAACAGCGCACCGGCGGTCATCATCGTGCTTTCGGATGGAGAAACCACTGCTGGGCGTTCCGACTCATTGGCCGCCGAGGCTGCCGTCGAAGCGGGGGTGCCGGTCTCAACGATCTCGTTCGGAACCCCTTTTGGTTCAATTATCTACGACGACCCGACAACACCTGAGGTTGAGAACGCTCCAATCAACGTACCGGTTAACGAGTCAAGCCTACGAACCGTCTCTGATGCAACTGATGGCACGTTCTTTAGCGCCAGCTCGCTCGACGAACTGAACTCGGTCTACGATGACATCGGCTCGGCGATCGGGTTTGAGACGGAAGAACAAGAGGTGACCGAATGGTTTCTCGGGGCATCCATTCTTCTGATGACCTTAGCCGCCACGCTGAACCTGTTCTGGTTCCAACGGCTACCGTAACCTGATTAGGTTGGCCCTGACTAGCCGGCCAGGCGATCGTCGACGCGTTCGGAAACCACGGTCGATGAACCACCAGGTTTCATAGACACGCCGTAAAGAACGTCGCCGCCTTCCATTGTCCGCTTCTGGTGCGAAACGACAATGAGCTGTGCTTCTTTCCGGAACTCTTCGATGAGCGACAAGAACCTGGTTAGGTTGATGTCGTCGAGCGCCGCTTCGACTTCGTCCATCACATAGAACGGCGATGGTCGGCTTCGGAACACCGCAAAAAGAAACGCTAAAGCGACAAGCGACCGCTCGCCACCTGAAAGAAGCGACAGCTTCTTCACATTCTTACCCGATGGTTTGGCTTCGATCTCTATGCCGCAATTGAGAACATCTTCCGGGTTGGTCAACGTCAGGTTACCTTTGCCCCCCGGAAACAAGATTACAAATAGCGACTTAAAATTCTCGGCCACATCGGCGTAGGCAGCCGCGAATACATTTACGATTTCGTCGTCGATCGAGCGAATCAACGTGTTTAGGTCACGACGGGCGTTGGTTACGTCGGACATCTGGGCTTCAAGAAATTCGTATCGTTCTTTCAGTTCTTCGAACTCTTCGATCGCAAGCGGATTTATGGCACCCATCAGACGAAGGTCCCGCTCGAGCTCCCGCAGTCGGGCCTCGGGCGTCTTGCCCTCCGGAATCTCTGGAGCGGCACAAGCCATGGCTGTTTCAGGCTCGACGTCGAAGTCCTGACGAAGAGCTTGAGTTAACGTTTCGAGCTTGACTCGACTTTCGGTTTCAGCCAGTTCTAGCTGGTTATGTTTGTCGGTCTGTTCGGCAAGCGTCCGTTCGGTCATAAGCCGTCGCTCCCGCTGGCTCGTGAGTTCGGCGGAAACCTTGCGGGCAGCCTCGGACTGGGTTTGTTGCTCGTTGGCGAGCTGGCTGACCCAGCCGGTTGAAATAGTCAGCCGGGTCTCAAGCTCGTGGTCGAGTTCAGCGACGATCGCTAACGATGCTTCGATCTTGACTCGACGGGTCCTAGCTTGTTCTCGTTCTTCAACGAGGCGTTCAAGTCGCGACTCTGTCTCTGTCCATCGTTGCCCTAAGGCTGAGGTGTGCTGGTCTAGCGCAGAAACCCGAACCTCTAGTTCGGTCCGCTTGCTAGCCATCTCTCGGGCTCGTTCCTCGAGAGAACTTCGAGACTGGGCCAGCAATTCAGCCCGCCGCTTCTGCTCGGCTTCCTGTTCTTCGAGAGCCGGCAGATTCTCAGCTAGTTCGGATACTCGGAGACGTTCGACTTCGTGACGTCTCAGAAGTTCAGACAGCTGCGATTCGAGTTCGCCGTAGTCGGATACGAGTTGACCGTATTCCGACTTTGCCGACTCCAAACCACTTTCAGCCGACACCAAATTGTTCTTAGCTTTCTGGGTTTCAACCTCGGAATGGCGAACGTCTTGGCGGGCTTCGTCAACCGCGGTTTGAGCACCGGTTGCTTCCGAGACTGCTTTGACAACAGCCTGCTGAGTTTCCTCGGTTCGGACAAGGGCTTCTTCCAAAGCAGCCCCCGTCGCACCCGTACTGTCGGCGCCGACCCGCCAACCATGTGGACCAAACCGGTCGCCGTATTTGGTCACGATCAACGCCGTTGGGTTATCGAGCGAAACCTCAATTGCCGATTCCCAGGTACCATCGACGACCACCACCTCACCGAGAAGGCTGTCAAGTATGGGGTCAACATCGGAGCGTCGGGCTTTGACATGAGAGCGCAAAGACCTGCCGTCAACGACAGGAGGGGTAGCGGCCTGGGTCGCCCCGGTTGACCCAAGTGCCAAAACCGCGCCGGCGGTGTCATTAGTGTTCAGCAGTGACAGTGCCTTGCGGGCAGCCCCAGCGCTGTCGATGACGATAGCCTGCAGAGCTTCACCAATAGCTGCAACTGCGGCGTCTTCCCAACCTTCGTCAATTGCGACTAGATCCAGCAACGTTCCGAGGACTCCGTCGGCGTCCGATAGCGTATCGATTCCGGCCTGGGCGCGGGCTTCGTCGAGTGCCTGGGTCAACGCGTCGGCTCGCGCTTTCCAACGACTCGCATCTTTTTCGGCCTTCCGTCGTAGCTCTGCGGCTTCGGCCAGCCTCGATTCCGCCCGGGCAACGGCGGCTGTGGCAATCCCAACACCAGACTCGAGCTCTGGCACCGCTATCGATAGTTCATTGAACTGCGACTCGAACCGGTTACGCCGGTTGCTTAGTTCCTGTTGGCGTTCGTTGTTCGCAGCTATTTGTTCTTTGGTCGTTCCAACTTGCTGAGCAGTCCGGTCAAACGACGAACGGGCCGCTTGAAGCTCAACTCTCACCTCAGCGGCTTTCGTCGAGACTTCGACGACACCGGTGTCCCATTCATTGTCGAAGGACAGCTGTTCGTCTGTAAGGGCCACTTCAGCCAGTTCGAGCTTCGAGAACTGCGGCCCGATTTCGGATTTCTCAGCCTCGGCCTCTTCGAGTTCTCGTTGAAGTCGAGCAGCTTCAGCTTCAAGGTTCGACACGACGCCTTCGTCGACCGAAACGTGAAGTTCACCTTCGAGCCGACGGCGACGCTCTGTGACGACGTTGCGTTGTCCTCGGATTCGTTCCGTCAGGCTACGGGCCCGACCGATGACGTTGGCGATGTCGGATGTACCCAACGCGCTCAAATCAGACTCAGCTGAAAGGATCGATGCGTCGAGCGACCCCAGGGTAGCTTTTAAGTCGACGCTTTGCGTTCGAAGGTCGATGCGTTGGCGCCGGTCGGTTTCCAACTTGCCCTGCAAGGCCGAGAGTTCACGACCTACCAAGTGAGTCTTTAGCTGCGTCAGCTCACTGACGACGGCGTCATAGCGTCTCGCTGCGTCGGCTTGTTTTTCCAACGGACGGATTTGACGTTTAACCTCTCTTGTCACGTCCTTGATTCGAGCCATGTTTTCTTCGGTCGCTGCTAGTCGTCGCTCAGCACGTTCTTTACGCTTGCGAAACTTGAGTACCCCGGCAGCTTCTTCGATGATAGAACGGCGATCCTCTGGTCGAGCGTTCAAGACATCGTCAATACGCCCCTGTGAAACAATGATGTGTTGTTGACGTCCAACGCCAGAATCAGAAAGCAGCTCCTGGATGTCGAGCAACCGGCATGGAGACCCATTGATTAAATATTCGGATTCGCCAGACCGGAACAACGTCCGGGTAATCGTGACTTCCGTGAACTCGATCGGCAAGATTTGGTCGCTGTTGTCGATCGTTATCGAGACTTCAGCTCGACCTAAGGCCTTCTTTGACGTCGTTCCAGCGAAGATAACATCATCCATTTTTTGGGAACGAACTGTCTTTGGAGCTTGGGCGCCCAGGACCCAGGCTATTGCGTCGACGACGTTAGACTTTCCGCTGCCGTTCGGGCCAACGACGACGGTAATTCCGGGCTCCAACACAAGCTTCGCTGGGTCGGCGAAACTCTTGAATCCCTTGAGTGTGAGCTGTTTTAGGAACACGTCTTACACCTGGGTGTTACAGAAGAACACGACGTGGTGTTTGAAGCTGGTTTTTTGAATCGGCTCTCGAGACCTCGGGCTGAGTTCGCCTGCCTTGCCGTAGACGGCTAGATACTCGCTGTACTCGCCGGGTTCACCGAGAACCGTGTCGAACGGCCGGGTTTCGAGGGAGGTCCCGCCGTGCTTGATAGCGTCGTGGATTACTCCTGCCACCGATCGGTACAGGCGGCGAATCTCTTGGGTGGACAATTCGTTACTCACTCGATCATGACGTAGGCCAGCGTCAAACAGAATCTCATTGCTGTAGATCTCACCGATCCCGACAAATAAGGTTGGGTCGGACAACAACAATTTTAGCGGAACTTTGTGAGAGCGAATCAGACGGCCAAAGTCGACCCAGGAAACCGGACGGCTTTGCAAATCGAGCCCGGTAGACAGTGGGTCGGGAAGCACTGGGTCGAGGTCTTCATCGGAAACCACCTGAACCGAGCTGGATCCTTCGCTGTCGAAAATGCGAAGATCTCCGCCTTGGGTGAAGGTCAAGATACCAACGGTATCCGGGGACTTGTCTTGACGGGAGGGCATGCGACCAAGCCTGCCATGCTCGCCGAGTTCGATGACGATTACGAACTCGTTGGTAAGTCGAATTAGGATGTGGAGCGCTACTCGCTCAACGGTGGCGATCTTCGCTCCTTCGATGTTGACCCCAAAGGCCTTTTTGGATCGAAGACCGGGGAACGACTTCAGGCCGGTTACTTCAGCCGATTTCACCTTCCGACCGATAATGTCCCGTTCGAGATCTCGTCTGTAGGTTTCTATTTCCGGTAGCTCGAGTTCTATCATCAGGTTTCCTTGCCTTGGTGCGCCGGCGCCATGACAGCCTCATAGGCGGTTTGGGCCGCGACTTGTTCGGCACGTTTTTTGGACGACCCAACACCTTGACCCAACACAGCGTTGTCTACCAGAGTGGTGGCGACAAACGTCTTGTCGTGATCTGGTCCAGACTCGTCGATCTCGTAAACTGGCGTGCCCATCGACTCGCGGGCGGTTAGCTCTTGTAACTGCGTCTTGTAGTCTTTGTGTCCTGGACGCTCTGCGGCCGCAGTAATCGACGGCAGAGCGATTCCCATCACTACTTCTCGTGCCACTTCAAACCCACCGTCGACATAGATGGCTCCGAGGAGGGCTTCGCATGCATCGGCGAGGATCGACTCCTTTTGCCGACCCCCAGACTGGTTTTCACCTCGACCCAAACGCAGGTATTCTCCAACTCCGTATTTCGCTGCTAGTTCGGCGAGGGTCGCCGTATTAACGACCGATGCCCTCAGCTTAGCTAACTGGCCTTCAGCCAAGTCCGGATAGTTCGTGTAGATATAGTCGGTTACGACTAACCCGAGGACGGAATCACCCAAGAACTCCAATCGTTCATTTGACTGTGTTCCTGCGTGTTCGGCACAGTAGCTTCGATGGGTTAAAGCCAGTTGGAGCAGCCCTACGTCATCGAATGTGTGACCTAGTCCGGTGCACGTTCCGTTGGTTTCACCAGTGAATGTCAGGAGCTGGCCCCTGCCTTTTCATACACGTAGTCGACGGCATCTCGCACACTCTTTAGATCCTGGAGGTCTTCATCCTCGATCCGGAAGCCGGCGATTCGGTCGGCCAGCTCCTCTTCTAATGCTTCGACTAGTTCGATTAACGCCAGCGAGTCGGCATCAAGGTCATCAGCGAATGAATCGCCTTCACGAATTTGATCGGGCTCTATTTCCAAAATGTCGGCCAGACGATCCCGAACCAAGTCAACAACTTCGGCGCGACTCATCGGAGATTGCTCGACTTGCGTTTCAGCAGGCATTTTTCTCCTTGGTTGATCGATACGGCGAGTTCAAGCCTAGTGTCTTTTTCTGCCAATAACGGGAACTGTGGATAACTACCCGGTGGCACCTATAGCTCGCCGTAGGTTCGACACGACACCCTCGGAATCAAGCTGTTTGGCGGTCTTCACCGCGTTCGAGATGTTCTCCGAGGTAGCTGAGCCATGTGAGATCATGGTCACGCCCCTGGTACCCAACAGCATGGCCGACCCGATATTGCCCGAGTTATATGTTTCCCAGAGCGGTTCGAGTAGTGGTGAGGCTGTCCGTTCGGCCTCTGGGTCCTTTTTTAGTTCAGTTCGCATAGCGGCTGCGTAGCTGCTATTAAATCCTTCCAGAGTCTTAAGGACTACGTTTCCAGTGAATCCGTCACACACGATGACGTCGGCGGCACCAGCCAACAGGTCGCTCGCTTCGACATTACCCACGTAGTCGGCGCCTACAGATTCCGCCCATTCGGGCTCCCGGAGCAGGTCGACGGTTTCTTTCACCAAAGCGTTACCTTTACCGGCTTCTTCGCCGATCGTCAGTACACCCACCCTTGGTCGTTCAATCTTAAATCGGGTGGTGGCGTATACCGATCCGAGAATGGCGAACTGGCGGAGCCATTCGGGCTGACAGTCGGCGTTTGCCCCGATGTCAAGGATCGTGGTTGGAGTAGAACCTAATACGGGGAACGGTCCCGCTATAGCGGGACGAGAAACACCTTTGATGCGACCGAGCCGAAGTAGCGATGATGCCATTGCAGCTCCGGTATTCCCAGCACTTAACGCAGCACAGGCCTCGCCGTCGCGGACCGCTTCCATGGTACGGACTACCGACGAGTCCCGAAGCTTTCGAACCGATGACGCCGGTTCGGCATGCATCTCAATCACTTCCGACGCCGGTTTAACCGACACATTCTCGGTTCGCGAACCAACACGGTCCGAGATTGTCTCTGGGTCGCCAACTAGTAAGACCGGCAAGTCGTGGCGGTCAACGGCTAAAAGAGCACCCTCGATCAAGGCTTCGGGTGCGTTGTCCCCGCCCATTACATCGATAGCGACAGGAAGCTGCTCGGTCATAGAACAACACCAAACACAATCTGGTCCGTCGTTTTAGTCGACTTCGACGGCTTGGCGACCGGCGTACCAGCCGCATTCGCCACATACTCTGTGGGGCAGCTTCACTGCACCACAGCGAGAGCATTTGGTTTTCGCCGGAGCTGAAATTGACCAGGCGGAGGCCCGTCGGCTCCGGGTCTTCGATTTGGATTTCTTTTTCTTGGGGACAGCCATACGTAGTCCTGGAATTCGATCTTCACTATATGAATGTCAGCCCCCTTTTGGAAACCGACAACCGACCACCAACGGTGGTACGACCGATTCAGAGTATCCGTTTGTTGCCGCTACCCAACCCGAATACAAAACTGGTGGCGAAGATGACATGACCGGGCACCGATAAGACCTGGAATTATCTTAGTCTTCGCTAAACGTTAAGCCATCAAGGGCAGCCCAGCGGGGATCGGGACCATTGTCGACCAAAGCCCGTTCACCCTCGATCTCGGCCGGGTAACGGGAAGGGTCTGGTCCTTCACATGCAGGCCCACAAAGTGGGGCGAGCGGCAATGACAACACCACTGCGTCTCGGACGACCGGAAGAAGGTCGATTTGTTGACCGTCAAAGTCAATCAGCCCCGAGTCTTCCGGAGCCTCGAGTTGAAAAATCTCATCTATGTCAACTTCCTGGGTCCGTTCGACCATCTCAAGACAACGACGACAATCCGCTTCCCACCCAAATTTGACCATGCCGGTAACCGATACGCCCCGTTCAATCGACTCAATCAGCACCTGACCAACTACAGGATCCGATGTGGTACGACTTTGAATCACCACAGTGGTCGGCAAAACAACGTCGACCGGTTCGGTCCGTTTTTCGCCAAGCGTCTTGCGTAAGTCCCCTACATAGACTGGCAGCTTTGTTACCAATTTCGTCGTATCTGCGAGAGAATTAGCAGAATGTTCGTTTGAGCCCATTACCAAACCTTCGAGTATTCGACAGAAATTGTCAAACCAGAATGCGAACCAGTGGAAAATCACCCAACAGTTAAACGGTTTGGCGTTGCCGACCAATAACGTTCCAGCTGCGGTAGCGGGTCAACCTTGTACGCCTGCAAACAATCGCCCGACTAGTTATATTCGGCATCATAGTCGTCAAAGTCGTCTTGTTCAAAATCGTCGTCGTCATAGTCGTCGTTACTATTTGAATGCCTTCGCTGACCATGGTCGGTGACGTCAAATCCGTCTCCATTACTCAGATCGATCTGCCGGGAATCGTCGTCCATTGACCCAAGATCCGTCGAACTCGACATCAAGCGCTCTCGACCTTTTCTGACAGTAGATGCAGTACGGCCCAAAACCATTTCGAAATTCGCAAGCTTGTTGTCGCAATACTCTTCGGTCTGACGGCGCGTCGTATTGGACTGCTTACGAGCTGTGAGAATAATTTGCCTGGCCCGGGCCTCTGCAGCCTTGACGACTTCTTGGCGCTCCACCATTCGCGAAACCTGGGCGCGACCCTGGTCGATGAGGTCACGGTGCTCTTGGCGAGCCGCGTCGATGAAATCTTCCCGCTCCTTCAGTAACCAACGTGCTGCCCTTAGCTCTTCTGGGAGCCGTTCCTGGGCCTGTTCCAGAAGGTGTAGAAGTTCGTCCCGGTTGACTTTCACCGTTGTTGACATGGGCGACGGGCGAGCCTCTGCCAAAATTTCAATTGCTTCTTCTAAGAGGTTCTCGACTTCGGGAACCGCGTACTGGTTTGGTACATCGTCACTTGCCATCTAGACCTGCCTTGAGGGGTTAGAAGAGCTGAGATATTCAACTACAGGTGGCGGAACTGAATCACTAACATCGCCACCCTTGGCCGCGATTTCCCGAACGAAGCGGGACGAAACCAAACCATGGGAACCGAATCCTGGCACCAGAAGTGTCCTAGCCGAGCCCGATGCCGCGTTCATCGCTGCCTGGGCCATCTCGTCGTCAAAGTCAGATGTATTCCTGACACCTTTGACCAGGCAGGACACTTGCAGTTCTCGTGCAATGTCAATCGTCAAACCCGAGAACATCACTACTTCGATATTGGAGAGATGTTTGGTCGATTGCTCAATAAGTGAAACTCTGTCAGCTGCGGGCGCAAACCCGACCTTTCGGGAATTGTTGGCGACCGCCACAACTACCCGCTCAAACACCTCTGACACGGATTCGATTACCGCTATATGGCCGTTGTGGATCGGATCGAACGATCCGGGATACAAAGCCACGCCCATCTTTTCACCTCTAGCTACAAATAGTCACACCAGTTTAGCGCAGATATACAGGTAATTCATGATGCGACGAAAGAGCACTTGATCGCTAGGACTACACAAATTGTAAATACGAGTTGGCTCAGCAAACCAGATATGCGATCGATTAGGTTGGGTTGCGAAGAAAGTCGCATCCTTGAGCTTCTATCAGGGCCACGTCTTCGAGAACGCTTGGATCGACAGATCGGGCTTTTGCCTCCACCGGGTCTTGGAGAAGATCATAAAGACGGCCGAGAGCTGGCCTTACAGACTCACGCGCTTCGTCGCGGACACGCTCGAATCCGGCTTGATCGGCGGCCACGGCCTCGGCGATAGCCCGACGGCTGGCATCATCGGCATCGGTGACGCCTTCTGAGAATATGTAGTGCCACGTCTCGACCAACTCAGCACCGTCTTCGGTAACGAATGGTTCGAGTCCTTCGACGTCGGTTCCCATCCAACCACAGAATCCGGCCGGACCGTCAGTCGCCGGGCTACACGCGGCGGCCAGCGAGCACGAGGCTGCCGCCAAAATCGATAGACACCCACGAGCTAGACCACGTTGTACGACGTTCATCCGGTCACCTACGTTCGGATAGTGTTTGGTTCGCGGCCAGAGAAAACCCATCCGGCGAGCGCAGCGATTGCTGGGACGCCCAAGGACAGTACACCGAGGTGCAGGCTTGGAATCGGGGTGAGCGCCGACAAATCATCTATGTGGTTAAAGATGAGCCCCAGGTACGCCCCAACCAAGCCGAGAAAGGTACCGAGCAACGCCAGTCCAGCCGCCGTCGCAGCGACCAAAGCCCGGCGAAGAATGCTCGTAGCACCACTAGCGGTGAGGGTTTGAAGGTCACGTGTCGCTTCTGTACGAACGAGTCCTACCGTGAGGGCTAACACTCCTAAGGCGAGGGCAAGACCGACTACCGTAGCAATGGTACGAAGTTGAAGGAGGCCACGTTGGTTGTCTCGCGTTTCGACCGAGAATTCGTTGGCAATAGCCTGATCGCGGACCTTGGCCACGTCGGCATCGCTCAGCGGTTCGGATAATTCGATGAGCCACCCTGCTGGCCTCGTCTCCCACCCACGTTCTTCGACTCCTTCAGGCGTCATCATCGCCATGGGCATCGAGGAGTAGCCGGGATCTATCGTGACCTCGTCCTCCACGTCCAGGCGGCCCTCTCTCCCGGTGGCCGGATCTGACACACCTGCGTATTTGATGTCCCCAACCTCCGAGGTAATAAGTTCGGCGTCGGAGCCAGTGACCGATAGGTCCATGACATCGAGTAGGTCTTCGGCGGCTAAGAACACTGGCGGCCCGTCGATAACTTCATCAGGTCGGGAGATGCGAAGGGTAGGTAGTCCGAACTCATTCAGCTCTCTGGTCGGATCGACAACTTTATGGAGTTCCACAACTCTCTCGGCTCCAAGTTCGACCGCAAGTTCATCAACGTCGCTGTCGAGGACCTCTTGTTCGCTCCCGCCGACATCATCCACGAACGGAGCTGAAAGTTCAACGGTGGTGACCAGAAGGTGCCGACCTGAGAGGTTACCTTCCTCCGCTCGGGACTCCGCCGCACTAATGCCGACGATTATCGCCATCGGGAGACCGAGAGCCAGGCTGATCGCGGCCAGGGCCATAGCCGAACGGGCCTGGTAGCGGCCTAGGTCACGAAACGCTAACCGAACCGAGAGCGGAAAGCGGTGCGGCACCGAGGCCAGACCGGCGATTACGCTTGGACTGAAGAGCAGGACCCCAGAGACAATTGCTATCGTTCCTGAGACACTCAGAAAAGCGTTGGTTAGGTTGACTCCATTGGCCATTGGGTCGAACACATCGCCGGCGGAAGCAACGGCAACGACGCCAGCAGCGATGATCATTCCTGCTAATACGATCGACCTTCTTGACTTTCGAGGGCGGGGCCGTCGCCCAGCTAAGGCTTGAGTGATTGGAACTCGGGCCGCTAGCGAAGCGGGCCACCAAGATGCCGCCGTCGCTGTAACGATAGCCAAGGTGGCTATGAGACCTACGAGCCACCATGGCGTCCCGAGTCGGTCGATTCGTAAACCAATGGTTTGCTCGAGAGCAGGTGCCACGACGAACCAGGCGAGTAGGCCCACGGCTGTGCCGACTGATGCAGCGATGCCGCCGATGATCGCTCCATTGCTGATCACAACGAGGCGAAGATGTCGCTCAGTGGCGCCGATCGCTGCGAGCATGCCGAGCTGACGTTGTCGACGTTGAGCCACAACGACAAAACCAGCAGCCGCTATAAGTGAGACTAAGACAAGGGACAGTTCGGTTACAGCCAACAAAGCGACCGCCGCGATTATGCCCTCACCGGAAGACAGCGAGGAATACACCGGGTTAGCGTCATCCACTCCCCCGAACGACAATGCCCGGTCAGTTGTGGTATCACTTACTAGGATCGTCACCGACCCAGACCCAGGGCCTGCCTCAAGAGGCAGTAGGCCAAACCGGTCATCGAGCCTATTCGGGTTCTCGACGAGACCGACCACGTTCATCGATTCACCGTCGGCCAGTTCTAGAAACTCCCCTGCCTCTACTCCCAGTTGAACGGCCAGGGTCTCGGCCAAGGCAACCTCGCCCGCCCCCACGGGATATCGGCCGCTCCGCAGTTCGAGCATCGGAGCGCTCAGTGCGCCCTCGGGGTCCTGTGCTCGGGTCTCAATCGGATCCGACCGGCCTGGAAGCCGAATTTTCTGGCGCCTGATGACCTCTGTCTGTTCGAACCAGTCGTCCGCGGCGGCAACTGTGGCTTCGACCGTAGCCGGATCGGTATCGTCTAAGGTGAATCGATGGTTGGCCGACCCAAACTGGGCCCTACCGGCGGCCGGTGAGATGACAGTTACCGCTGTCGTTAGACACACTGCAGCCGAGACAGCTACGGTCAACAGCCCCAAGACGACGGCTTGTTGGCGCCACTCCCTGCGGAACAACCTCCATGCCCATCGCATCACGGCTTTTCGGGCAACCCTTCCGCCGTTGCTGGTTTGTCGCCGTTTACTCACCAAAAACCTCGGCACCGAGAAGGGTTTCGGGCGTGTTGGTTGAGCGAGTTTGGTCGGTCACGTGTCCGTCGTTAAGAAACACGACGCGGTCAGCCCAGGACGCCAACTTAGCGTCATGGGTAACCACCACGCCTGCTACTCCAGTTTCGCAGCTCGCACGCAACAATCGCATCACGATCTCGCCGTTGGCGGAATCCAACGCTCCTGTCGGTTCGTCCGCCAAGAGCAGAAACCGGTCACCAACCATGGCTCGAGCGATAGCAACCCGTTGGCGTTGACCTCCTGAAAGGTCGTCTGGGAAGTGGTCGGCCTTGTCTTCGATCTCTAGTTTCTTTAGTGTGTCGAGCGCTTGACGACGAGCGTGGGAGACATCTACACCATCGAGTTCAAGCGGCATCGACACGTTTTCAGCCACGGTGAGTCCGGCGAGGAGATTAAACTCCTGAAAGATATAGCCGATCGATCGGCGTCGCAGTCGCGCTCGTGCATTGGGCGATAGCCCTGAGATGGGCTTCCCTCCGACGAGGACTTCACCTGTGCTGGGTTTTTCGAGGGTTCCAGCGATTGTTAACAGCGTACTTTTACCCGACCCACTCGGGCCCATGACCGCCACGAGAGAACCAGCATCGACCGAGAAGTTAATATCTTCGAGCGCCCGCACCTCTGACGCTCCTTCACCGTGAGTCTTTGACACATTCCGCAATTCGAGCAGACTCATGACCGCTCACCGATCCGAAGCCGAAGTCGTTGCGGTGCGGTTGCCTCGACTGGGTCGGCCAGCGGAACCGGAACACCTGAGCGGCGAACGCGAGCGTCAACCGCGTCAAGCCACCGAGTGACCGAGTCCAGACGAAATAGCTCGGCATCGACGACGATTCCGAGTGTCACATCGTCGTTGGACATGTCTTCTTTGAGCCGGGTGTACTGCTGCATCAGGCTAACTAGATGACGACGATGCACCTGCACAACCTCGCCCACATCAGTCCCAGACATTCGCAGCGCCACTAACACCTTTATCACCAGCTCGTCTCTGGGCGGAGTGTCCATACCAGAGGGCGTCAGCAGCCAACTTTCTAACTCGTTTTGGCCGTCTTCGGTGATCTTGTAGGTCTGTTGCGAATTATCGGTATCGTCGACGGACTCGACCAACCCGTCACGGGACAGGCGCCTGAGGGTCGAATACACCTGCCCGACATTCAGTGGCCAGGCCTCACCGGTACCTGCCTCAAACTCCTCACGAAGTTGCAGCCCATACTTAGGACCCTCACGTAACAATGACAGCAACGCATAACGTATACTCAAAATACTGCCTCCCGGTTTCTTAGTATAATACCGAGTATTATACTAAGTCAAGGGCCCTTGGTTTCTCCGTCGCCCAGGCTCAGCGACCGCTGACGAATGGCCTCAATCCAGGTACTAACCGCTGTCGAATACTCGAGCTACTTTGATCGAGAAGCAATGACTACTCTCGAACGACCATATTTTCGTCGACGTACTTCTTCCCAACCAGCTGTGAGCTCAATCTCAAAGGCTGCATGGCCAACTACATAATCGGCCCGAACGTTGGGCAGCAACGTGGCCCATTCGTCAAGCGCATATGGAGGGTCACAAAACGCCAGATCGACATGACTCAGCTGACCTAGGGCCTGTTCGACTGAACCTCGCAGGATTGTGGCATCGGCACCCAAACCCAACTGGTCGAGGTTTTTTTGAATGATTTGCTGAGCTTGAGGTCGTTTCTCTACAAAGGTCACCGTTTCGGCGCCACGGCTGAGAGCCTCGATCCCGAACGAACCACTTCCAGCAAAAAGGTCGACAACCGTCAGGCCTTCGAAGTCCAAATAGCAGGACAGCATGTTAAAGATGCCTTCTTTGGCCCGATCGGTAATAGGCCTTGTTTGGTCACCTTCGGGCGCCTGAAACTTCCGACCACCAGCCGTACCCGAAATTACTCTCATCAAAATCGCCTGTTCATAAGACTCATAAACGT
>CAZKEM010000090.1:0-19175 GCA_964551835.1 uncultured Acidimicrobiaceae bacterium
GTCTAGCACTACTGCGACTACAGCCGCTACTTTTTCCCTCCGGGACGTTGTCGACCGTAATCACCGGCGCGGAGTGGCTCACAAATCTGCTTATGTCGACAGCGTGTCTAGCGGGAGCCGTCGCGGTCCGAAGAACCATGACAGTAGCCGAGCAGTACTGACAAGGCGCTGCCCGCGTCTAGCTGAATGATCTTGCGAGCCCGTGAATCGACCAGCACGTCGACGTTGGTACAGTGGAACGATGTTGGTTGTTCTAGGGCCAGTCGATAGTGGTGAAGTACTTGGTTGGGTGAAATTCGCGCGTCGGATCATTTGCGAAATCCGCCTCAACCCCGATGATTTGCAAGGCGTCGTTACCGAAGACATGCTGGTGGCTTGGTCCCGGCTAATCGACCAGTGGGATCAACAGGCCCGCAAAAACCCCATCTTTCGATGGTCTGAAACTATCGAAAGTGATCAAGCGGAATACTTGTTGCATGGCTTCGAGCGCTGCCTGCAATCGAGGTCCATACGCCAATCCGCAACGCCCGAAGAACGAAATACCCAAAAAAGGTTCTCGATTCAGATCGTTCAAGCATTTGTTGACGGGCTATCAGAACAAGGGCGTTCCTGCCAACACTACGTCGACCAGGTACGGATATCGGTCGGGGCGCTCCTCGACCAATAACATAGGCGACGTTGCTAGGCTCAACGGCTACGCAAACTCATGCCTGGAACAGCCCCAGGGACCAGGTGGCCATGGTCAACGACTCTCGTTCCGCCAACTAACACAAGATCGAACCCGACAGACGCCTCGGCTGGGTTCGCTACCGTCGCCCGGTCGGCAACAGTAGCCGGGTCAAAAACGACGATGTCGGCGTCGGCGCCTTCCCGTAGCCAGCCCTTGTTTTTCATCGCGGGAATCATAGGAGACACCGCCGATGCAGGAAGAATAGTCAGTTTGCGCAGAGCTGCGTGTATATCGACGACACCGAGATCGCGAACATACCGTCCGAGGGTTCGGGAAAACGTTCCCGCGCCGCGGGGGTGGTGGTTCAGACCGGAGCTCGCTATGGCGTCACTCGCAACGATTGTCCAAGGAACACCGAATGCCTGGTTGACATCGTCTTCAGGTATCGACCCTAAGGCAGCCACCAGCTTATTGTCGCTCCGAGCCTGACCGAACGTCGCTTCTGTCAGACGTTGATCGGTTCCCGCCACTTGAAGGTCTTCGTAGGCTAATCCGAAACGCTGCTGCCAACCAGCGGAGAACCGAGCACTGGCTAGGAAGGTTCCCCAAAAGTCGTAGGGATAGAAGCAAGCTGAGACTTTTAAGTCCTGACTTCTTGCGACTTCGATCAGCTCGATCGCTTGACGCATTTGGGTGGTGCCGCCTGTACTGGTTATGTGCTCGATATGGACCGGCACCCCAAACCGACGCGCAACGTCGATCGCTTCGGAGATACCATCCAGCGCTGGCTGCAGCGAGTCGACTCCACTATGCCGGGTATGAAAGAAGCACGTGTGACCGTATTCAGCCGCCACAGACGCCAACCTGTAGAGCTCATCGGTTGTGGTCCCAGGAGAGTATTCGGGTGAGAAAGAGATGCCTGCCAGGCCACCTTGGAGCGCATCTCTTGCAAGGCCTTCAAGTCGATCAAGGGCAGATGCCGATAGCGGGAGGTCGGGTCTCGACTTAAGATCGAAGCCGCGCATAAAGTGCTGATGGAACGCGCCTCCGAAGTTGACTGCTGTCTTGCCGCTATAGGTTTCGAAATATTCGGGTGCATAGTTGGACACGCCATGCATGGCCAGGTTGGTGGTCACCCCGTCGAGGAGTTTCAGACCGGTTCCGAAGGGGTTTGGCTCGTAGGACAAGATGTCGATGAACCCCGGGGCTACAATCCGACCGGTTGCTGAGATTTTCGACGGGCTCGCCAGTTCTGCCGACGAGATGGCGGCGACCCTACCGTCGAGGATCCCAACGTTCGCGACGGCGTCGAAGCCCGTCTCAGGGTCGATCACTCTGCCGCCGTCAATGGTCGCATCAAAAACTATTCCGTTAAACCGTTTAACATCGACCGATGGTTCAGGAAGGACCGGAGGTTTGGTTCGAGATGACGATTGTTTGGAAGGCCCGTCGACGACGAGACGTTGGTTGTTGTCGTGTAACTTCTGGCTGCCAAGATATAGGCCGAACGCCCCGTAACAGGCAGCGACGAGCATTTCGCGTCGACTTACGTCGGCTCCGATCAGCGACGCGGCCCTTCTTCTATGGAAGAACCCGTCCCGGCTGCTACTTCTCGGAGCACTTGACATCGTTTCTAAAGTAGTTCGGCGGCGTAGTTAGGGCGAGGATGCTAACCTCGGCATCGATGCAAACACTTGAAGCGCCGCAGACGTCATTCGCAACGAATATCTGCTGACTCGCGCTTGTTTGCGTCAGCAACGACTACTGTTTTATGGGTGACACGAGAACTGCCTGCTCTACATCAGCTGGGAATTGTCGGCGCGGGCCAGATAGCACGGATGACTCACCAAGCTGCTCTGCAACTAGGAATCACTCCCCGTCTTTTAGCTGAGAACGCCAGCGACTCAGCGGCTCAAGCCGCGCCGCAGGCAACGTTTAGCCATCCGGACACCCTCTACAGTTTCGCATCTGACTGTGAAGTCATCACCTTTGAACATGAGCGAATCGATATCGGTCTGCTGGCCGCTCTCGAACGCGAAGCTGTCATCATTCGTCCTGGGGTCAAAACAATCCGGGCCGCGTTCGATCGCCTTCATCAGCGACGAACACTTTCGAATAGGGGCTTTCTGGTCCCCACCTACGCCGAACTCCGAAGCCCCGACGACGTAATCGACTTTGCTGAAAAGGTTGGATACCCGTTCGTGATAAAGACCATTCGATCCGGTATGCCAGGTCAATCCAATGTTTGGAAGGTGCCAGACAGCCACACTGCGCTGCGGGTCTTAGCGGAGAACCTTGGCCGTGATCTCATGGCCGAAGAACATCTGGACATTCTGAGCGAGCTGGTGGTTCTTGTTGTCAGACGTCCGGGTGGAAATATACGAACCTACCCTGTCGCCGAAACCATGATCGAGAATGGTTCGTGCCATACCGTTCGGATCCCAGCATCGATCGGAGACCGCGTGGCGGCCGAATCGGTCGAACTCGCAGAACGAATCGCTTCCGAGCTAGAAGCCGTCGGTGTTTTGGCCGTTGAACTCTTCGTCACGACCAAGGGGTTGGTAGTCAACGAGTTGGCCGCGCGCCCTCACAACGCGGGACATCCGACAATCGAAGCGGCCGCAACTTCACAGTTTGAGAATCATGTGCGAGCGATTCTAGATCTACCGCTAGGTATAACGACACTTAGATCCCCGGCGGTCGTATCAATAAATATCATCGGCTGGTTGGATGGATTCGACCCTGCGCAGAACCTCCCCGATGCGTTGGCCGTTGAGGGAGTCAGTGTTCACTTGTACGGGAAACGTCCACGAAAGAGCCGGAAACTGGGCCACATCACAGCCATGGGAGATTCGTTCGAACAAGCTCAGGCCCTCGCCCGACGGGCGGAGTCGGCGCTAAAAGGTCGGCACCGCTAGCCCGCCTAAGTCCAGCTCAGCGACCCGAAATGTAGTTTTCCAGTTGAGATCGTTCTCGCTCGAGTTCTCCCAGTCGTACCTTGACCACATCGCCAATGCTGATAATTCCGACTAACTTCTCATCAACTTGTACAGGAACGTGACGGATTCGGCCGGTCGTCATCATCGACACAAGATCGTCTACACTCTGGTCAGGCGTGCAGGTTGTTACCTTCGCGGTCATTAACTCCGCAACTCGCGTCGACGTCAGTTCGTCCGAGTCCGGGATAGCACGCACGACATCTCGCTCTGACAAAATACCTTCAACGGTTTCGTTGTCGGATGACACAACCAACGCGCCGATACCAAAATCGGCGAGTTTTTGGACGGCGACACCGACGCTGTCAGTCGGTTGAACGGTTTCGACGGCGGACCCTTTGGAACGAAGAATATCTGCTACTTTCATCTCGAACCTCCAGTAACTTAGTGTGCCACACCGCTGCCCAAAAGGCGAATAAATCAAACTTCAGTCAGGCAAACGGCGAAAAACTAGTTTACTGAAGTGTCGGCTGGGTAGTGGGCGTACCAGGCCATCTCATCGCGTTGCCGGCGCAGAATTGCAGCCCATAGTTTCTTAGGCTCAGGAAAGAAGACATCGTCGGCGGTACCGTCGACAATCCACCACCCTCCGCTACCTATTTCGCCTTCTAGTTGACCCGGCGCCCAACCAGCGTAGCCAGCGAAAATACGGACCTCGTCAACCGAGCTGGTCGCCAACGTTGGCTGGCTGTCCAAGTCGACCGAATGCATGCCATGCGCCAACTCCCCCGGGACCGAACCGCGACCCAATGCCACGATCGACTCAGGGCTGACCGGACCGCCTGCAAACAAATTCTGGGGCTGGTTAACTGAATCTTCCCACCCTGCGAGGGTTTCTGCGACTGTCACATTCGACGGTCGATTCAGAATAAGCCCGAACGCCCCTTGTTCATTGTGTTCAAGCAGCATAGTGACCGTCATATCGAAATGAATATCTGAATAGTCTGGCCGGGCGATCACGATTCGACCAGCATGAGTCGAGGACATGGGCCTTAGGGTAGTCGACATACCGTGACTTGTTCCAACGGCATCTCCTAGAGGAATTGGCTTAACGACATGAACGGATAGCGAGCAGTTGGACTACCCAGCTAGACTCGGACCATATGGGAGTCTTGCCAAAAGCAAATGACAGTTGTTGGTGCGGTAGTGACAAAAAATATAAGCGCTGCCATAAAGGCAAGAAGACTGTTTCGCCTGGCAAATTGACACCCCAGCGGACAGTCCCTGACACTATTGCCAAACCGACATGGGCTGATACAGGGGTAGTTGAACGTTGGGACGAACCTGCAGTTAAGTCACCCGAAATCATCGAACGCATGCGTCTCACAGCGGTTGAGGCGGCGGACACGCTGGCGTACCTCGGATCGTTGTGTACGCCCGGAACCACGACCGAAGAAATCGATGTCGCGTGCCACACCATGGCTATCGAAAAAGGCTCCTACCCTAGTCCTCTCAACTACCCTGGTATGGCCGACCCGTTCCCGAAGTCGGTCTGCACATCTGTCAACGAAGTAATATGCCACGGTATTCCCGATGACAGGAGCTTAGAAGACGGCGACATCATCAATATCGACGTCACCTTGTTCAAACGTGGCGTGCATGGGGATACCAACGCCACATTTTTTGTCGGAGAAGTCGATGAGTTGTCAAAGGAACTGACAACCGTCACCCGTGACTGCCTCCGGTACGGCATCGACGCCGCCAAACCAGGGCAGCCGCTGAACGCTATCGGTCGCGCCATTCAGGACCACGCTGAGGCAAAAGGCTTCGGGGTCGTGCGCGACTTCGTCGGGCACGGCATCGGGGAGCAGTTCCATACAGACTTGCAGATCTGCCACTATTACCACCCAGGCCTCACGCGAATTATCGAACCCGGAATGACCTTTACCATTGAACCGATGATTACGACCGGGTCATGGCGATCTGACATGTGGGCAGATGGCTGGACGGCTTCAACCGCGGACCGCAGCTGGACGGCCCAATTCGAACACACTCTGTTGATTGAAGATGACGGAGCGGTAATTCTGACTGAACCCGCCGATACCTCTGTCCACCCGTACTGGGCACTTTAAGGCGTGACCTTGAACCCGCCATTAATACACTAAGCTCGTTTAAAGCCTCAGTCGGAACCTCAGGAGTCGCCGTGCGCAGAGCACTCGGATCACTATTGTTAAGCTTGTCGCTCGTGTTGGCCACCGTCAGTTGGTCCGGTTTTATCATGACTAGAACCGTTTTCGACCCAGGTCGATCAGAACGCCTAGCCGACGAGCTCCTAGAAAACGAAGATGTTCGCGCCGTCATCATTGAACGACTAGCTGAAACGATCAACCAAACTATCCCACCCGACATCGCTATTGACGACGCACAACTCGAAACCGCGGCCGAGACGGTTTTGGATGATGCAGCAGTGCAGGAGCTCGTCAAGGAAAAGCTCGTCGTTGCACACCAAAATGCCCTTGATGGAGTCGATGAGCCGGTACAAGTCGATGCCACAGTTATTGGCCAAGCTGGCCGAGACGCCGCTGTCGCACAGCAACCAGCACTCGACGGCGTACTACCTGAAGTGCCGCCAGTCGAAATAAGTGTCCCAACCAGTGGTTTTGCATGGCTTGGCACAGTGAACAGCTACGTGCGGACCGTGTCACTATTTACCGGTATAGCTGCCGTCGCTGGAATTCTGATCTCGTTGTTCATCACCTCAGATCGGCCCCGTGTACTTCGCCGAGTCGCTTACTGGGCCTTCGGCGCCGCCGCGTTTTGGATAGTCGCGGCGATAGTTGCGCCATGGGTGATAAGTCTCATTTCGCCGTCATCAATGGTCCTAGCTTCAGCAGCGATCAACGTGTTCTTTGGAGCTATGATTCCCCCTGCAATTGGTATGGCAATCTTTGGGGCCGTACTGTTTGGCATCAGCTCGTTTCTTCCGCGGTACAACAAACAAAAGACCGCAGGACAGGTACAGGCTTCCCGCCAACGGCCGCAACAACACAGACCTCAACAACGAGCCAGGCCTCAACAACAAGCCACTCGGCACCGGACACCCAAACCCGCCAGCGGGGATGTTCGATATCAGCAGGGCTACCAACCAGAAGCACGTCCAGCCAACTTCGACAATCAGAGATTACAGCGACAGGTTGACGCATCAAGGGCAGCAAATAGCCGAGAGTTTGTCGACAACAATACGGTCGAAGACTACTCGGGACCGAACCAGCATCAAGAGTCGTCGCCCCAGGAAGAAGATTGGTTCGAATCCCCGACCGGGCATCATTCGCCAGCTATCCGCGAAAGCGACCCATGGGACGACAACCCTCCAGTGAGCCAGCAACGCCCTAACTGACGTTTGCCGTTATCCAGTCGGCCACCTCGGTTAAAACAGCTTCGCGACCAACTTCGTTGAAACATTCGTGACGCATTTCGGGCCACCGACGGTATGTAACGTTAGGCCGACCTTCTAGTGGTTCCGAAACACGTATCGGAACCAATTCGTCTGCTTCACCGTGAAGTACATAGGTCGGCAACGTTAGTTCGTTCAACCGCGGCGAGACCAGTTGCATTTCCCGGAACGAGTTCGCTGCAAGCGCCCCCGTAGTGCCTTCAACCACCAGTTCATCATTTTTCCAAGCGGCTCCGATCTCCGGATCTTGACTCAGAATTGCTGGGTCGGTCGTCCGTTTGACAAAAACTTTCGGAGCCACCTTCCCCATAAATTTTGCCAGGCCTCTGTCGAAGTCGCTGTGAGAAGACCCGAACGCTGGGGCACTCAACACCACAAGGTCTGGCTGCGGCCGGCCGCTCAGCAAGTAGGAGGCTACGATCAACCCTCCAAGGGAGTGACCGAGCAAAACGACCGGCACCTCCAGCCTTCGCCGCAAGTTCAGTCGGTGTTCAATATCGTCGTGAAACTGTTCGTACGATGCGATGTAACCTCGACGTCCCGCACTTTGTCCATGGCCTCGTAAATCGAAGAATTCGGTATCGAACCCCGAACCTGCAAACGTCTGACCCAACTGTTCGTACCGTCCAGAATGTTCACCTATCCCGTGAACACCCAGGATCGCCGCAGTCGGTTCGTTCGCCGGCCAGTGACGCCGCAATAACGTTTGACCATCCGAATTTTCGTGAAATGTCACGTCCCCGTTATTCCTCATGCATTGATAGTAGCGAATTTGGATAGTCGGGCCAGAATGGAACCAATGGGTAGGCGAGGTCGATATGTCGTGGTTGCCGGAGGAAGCGTGTTAGGAGCCGCTGTTCGATGGGCCGCGACGAGCTCGGCACCAGGTTTCGAAGGCCGGTGGATACTCCTGATGTTGAACGTCCTCGGGTCGTTCGTATTGGGCGGTGTCTTCGGTTGGGCCTCGACTCGACGTCGGGCCAGTACCTCGGCTGGAATACCCGACCGGGTCATGCTGTTTGTCGGCGTCGGATTTTGTGGTGGCTTAACCTCGTTTTCGACCTTCATAGTTGACGTTGCTGGACTATTCCGAGCCGGCACGAACCCAATCGCGTTGAGTATGCTTGTCGTAACCGTCGTGGGCGCAACGGCTGTGGCATCGGTCGGTTTCCGCCTGGCTAAGGACCATTTATGAACGCCGCTGGCATGGCCTTCTTGACGGTCGTTGCTGCAGGCTTGGGTGGTCTGGCTCGATATGGGTTGGCTCAGCGGTTTAACGGAGACTTCCCAACCGGCACGCTGGTGGCCAACACTGCCGCTTCAGGCTTGCTAGCGTTCCTTGTTGGCTGGGATCAGGTTTCGGAGCTCGTTTTGGGGGTAGGTTTCGCTGGGACGTTGTCTACCTGGTCTACGCTGGCTAACGAAGTGGCCTGTCTGGCATACAACGGACGCGTTCGTCTCGCCTGTATCTATGTCGGCGTCACCGTTGCAACCGGGGTTCTTGTAGCCGTGGTCGGGCTCGAGTTCGGTGCCCTGCTCTAGCCGGGCTCAAGGATTACGACAACCCGGTTCGGCTCTTAACGCCTCGGGTAATCAGCGAACAGAGTCACATTCAACCACGACTTCACCAATGACCTTTTCGCTATCGTTGGGGTCGGCGGCCTGCACCACACCTTGCTCTTTGGTCGGGTCGTCCAAACACTGTTGGGTCGCTAAGTCACGCATTTGGTCTGTCGGTTGAAAACTATGGGCCGGCTCAGAAGCTGGGTCTGGGTCGTTCGCATTGCTGTTTGCGCATGCGGTAAGCGTCACGTACATTACCACCGCAACAGCTACCGTTGGGACCCAACGTTTCCAAGCCAATCGACGCTTATCATAAACCACAGGTATAGGCACGTTTCTAGCAAACCAAAATATCCTCAGTAAACAAACATCAAATTTTGACCGATAGATAGTCGTGAAGCCATCCGCACAAATAGCCGACATTCCAGCGGCACCAAGTATCGCTGGCATGCCGACGGACCCTGGTGTCAAACAAGCCTTGACCAGCCGCAAGGCTAAATTCGTTTACCCCGATTCGACCGACGCCCGTTGGACGCCTGCGTTGCCAGAATTTTCTTGGGCAGCCAACGCGCTTTCGCTCATGATGCCCCATATCGAACCCTATTTCGTCAGATCGATGCGGGCTGTTCTCCCCCAGCTCGAACCCGACCAAGCTGTCGTCGTCCGAACATATATTGCACAAGAGTCTGCCCATCACGGCCAACACCGGTCATTCAATGACATCATCTGTAGGCAATACCCGAGTCTGAGCCGAGTTGACCGAATATTAGGACGCTTCTTCCGGCGACTCAGTAAACGTTCGCAGAATTTCAATTTGGCGTTCACGGCTGCGTCAGAAACAATCGCATTTGCCATAGCTCGGTGGACGGCGAAACGCCGGACACAGCTCTTTTCGGGAGCTGACCCAGTTGTGTCATCGATGTTTATCTGGCATCTGGCCGAGGAAGTAGAACACAAGAGCGTCGCCTTCGACGTAAACAAATGCGCTGGCGGCGGAACGATCAAATACATCCAGGCGCTTACCGCTGCCATCTTGGTTTGGGTCGTCTTCGTCCTCCTCGGAATAGTCATGATGAGCTTTTCCGACCGGCGGTTCTTTCACCCTGTCGCGTGGTGTCGCCTCAGTTGGTGGGCGACCACCTTTAGCTTTGATCTTCTGAACGCATCGGTACTTTCAGCGTTACCCGGACACGATCCGCGCGATTTGGTCGACCCGTTATGGTACGAGGTCTGGTTGCGCGAATACGACTTTGAGCAACAACTCCCGGGCGGCTAGAGGCAGCCGAACCTGACATTCACATTGAGGGCCCAACCTCGTCGCCACAGACCCCGAGAATTCGCACTTCGATCGCCTCTGGACCAAAGTAAGGGTACGCATTGTCGCGGACTTCTAAACCCAGACTACGCAAGTCTGTCTCTGCTAGCTTCGTAAGCTCGGCTACCCACAATTCGGCATTGGCCGGTTCGAGGAGGACTCCGGTTTCGTTGGCGATGACCGCATCTTTAATTCCTTCGATAGAACTAGCGACCACGATCGTCCCGCCGAGGGCTGCTTCGGCTGCAACCAGCCCAAACCCTTCCATATCTCCTTCAACCGGAATATTTGGCATAACAAAGATGTCGGCTTCCTGAGCTAGAAGAATCCGGTTTTTCTCCGACACACGGCCTAACAGCTTTATTCGGTCACCGATGCCAGCATCGTAAATGGCTCGTTCAATTATTGGGCGTTCACTACCTTCACCAGCGATGAGATACACAAAATTGTTTGGAAGGGACGCGAAGACATGCTCAACGAACCACGCGACGCCTTTGCGTTTCACCAACCGGCCCATTGTAAAACAGACAACCTGGTCAGGCGATATTGAGTACTCGGCTTCCAACGCCGCTCGACCTTGCCGGGCTGTTGCATAAGTAACTGAGGACACCGCTGGAGGCGCTATCACGATCTTCGATCGGTCGATGCCTAAGCGTTGAGCCACGCGGGCGGTCGCTTCGCTGTTAGCCACCACCTTGTCGGCTCGCCCCAAGCTCCACTTCAGGACTCGCTGGTAGACCGGGTTTGGAAACGTCATGTCGAGCCCGTGAACAAACAAGGTCACTGACGCCTCCGGTGGTAGGAACAACTTGATTGCGGCCAGCATCAACGGGTCGCCCAACAGGAAGAACCGCTCCCCTCGCAGCCGGGCCTTCAACGCTCGCAGGGCGAAATACGGCAAGAACCAAACTAAATGTTTCGGCGACTTACGCCCGCTAGCAACCAGTTCGACATCATAGGCTTTGCCCACGATCTCGTATACGTTTTTGGAATGACTTTCCATACCGCCAACCGATGGCGGGAACTTCCGGGTGCCGAAGAAGCAGGACTTCGTCTCGGTCGGGTTGCAACGTGTGATGATCGTTGGGACGAACGGCAGCGGGACTCTCAACAAGGCGCTCTGAGCAGCGAGTCGAAACTTCGTTATACCGGACGATCTCCTTGATCGGGCCCGCAACAGTTGCGACTCCCGGCGACTGCAATCGAAACCGGACTCGTTTAACATCCTTCGAAGTTGAGAAATCGAAGGTGAGTCGACGTCGAAATATTCGCCCTTTCGTAGTTTCTTGACGAGACTGTCCGCGGCGCCTTTCGGCAGCCAGCTTAGGAACGGAATCCGAAGGTGCGTTTCGATGGCCGCCCACTTGTTTGGAACCCCAAGGTAAAGAACCCCTTCTGTGTCTAGGACGCGTCTAATTTCGGCCAGAATCGACAGTTGCGCATCTCGGTTACCGACGTGTTCAAGGACATGATTGAACACGACTAGATCGAAGTGGTTATCGGCGAATGGCAACCTCTTCCCGTCGTACAGCTCGAACCGATAGCTGCCCTTAATGGACCTGTGATCGGCCACATCGATCGAGACAATATCAGCCCGAGAAAAGAAGGTGCCGAAGCCGTGCGCGATCCCCCCGCTCCCGGTTCCGATGTCGAGTATAGTCTTGAGCGTGTCACGTTCGAGGCCGACAACCGCCGCAATGTCTAGTGCCCGGTTCATACGGTCCGTTGGCTCATCCATGACTGCAAATGCTCGTCGTTCCATCGTTCCTTCGGTGTCGGTCAAGGCAAATCTCGCATGTCTGAAGGACCACTAGTGTCGAGACTTGCGGGAATGTTACTCGCCGCTAGAAGCTATTCACAGGAGCATAGTCGAGGGTTCGGAGTCGTGGGGTTTTGCGCGTTCATTGGTTTCGCCGCCTATTCAGCATTGACGTTTCCAGCCGGTGGCCTTCAACAGTTTGACCTCTGGTGGTTGATTTTCGGCTGCCTGGTCGTGGCCCCAGCCATGCAGCTTGCCAACGCGTTGGAGTTCAGAGCGCAGGGTCGAATGCTCGGCGAACACATCTCGCTTCGAGAATGTCACGATGTAACGCTCACCGCTTCAATGGCCAATATGTTACCAATACCTGGGAGTTTGCTAGTTAGAACGCACAGGCTCACTCAGAACAACGACCGGGTTGAGGCGGCGCTGACGGCGGTGGTCGTCGGCTTGTGCTGGCTTGGAGTTTCCCTCATAGTTGGCGGCCTGTCACTGTCGCTGTTTTCCATATATGTATTGGCAGGCGGCGCGGTTGGCATTGGCTTGGCTTTAACCTTCGGCTCGTTCTATCTCTACCGAAGGTTCATTGCGACCCTCCCCGGATTTGTTCAGCTTATTGCTATCCAAGCCTACCTGACCGCCGTTAGTACGTTGAATATGTATCTAGCGTTCCGAGTTGTCGGATTTCCGATCAGCACACTACAAACCACGGTCGTAATTGTGTCGGGGCCGATCGCTTCGTCCGTCGGTGTACTCCCATCAGGCATAGGGCTGGCCGAAGGTATCGTCTCGTTTCTTTCGACACTAATCGGTATTTCAGCCAAGGTCGGGTTTGTCGCCGCTGCCATGGCGCGTCTCAATATCGTCGTCGGGGTACTGCTTGGGAAATCGGCACGAATCCTGTCGACACGATCCAACCGGTCCCGAGCTCAATTGGTCAAGAATTAGGTTCCCGCCCAGCGGACCACGGACGAACAAATTCTGCAGGAACGGTTGGGGACTCGTTACAGCAAGCCACTACGCTCATAAAGATGAACATTTGGCTGACAGGATGCACCGCCGGAATTGGTCGAGCTTTGGTAGACGAGTTCACTCAGCTCGGACATACCCTCGCTGGGTGTGGCCGAAACCAAACAGTACTCGACGAGCTGGGCAGAGCATTTTCGTCGGGCTACTTTGCCAAGGTCGACGTCTCCAACGATGAGCAGGTGAGTGCATTCTGTCAAGCCGCGGCGGCACAGGTCGGACCGCCGGATTTGTTGATCAACAATGCGTCGATTATAAACAAGCCCGCCCCGCTTTGGGAGGTTTCGGCCGATGAGTTTGACCTGGTCATGGCGATCAACGTTAACGGCGCAGCTAACGTTATCCGTCATGCCGTTCCCCTAATGGCCGAATGCCGAACCGGGGTCGTCGTTAACCTCTCTTCGGGTTGGGGACGTTCTACTTCTGCTGACGTGGCGCCATATTGTGCGAGTAAATGGGCGATAGAGGGCATGACTCAGGCACTAGCTCAAGAGGTTCCTAACGGGGTAGCCGCCGTCGCGCTAAATCCAGGCGTCATCAACACCGGCATGCTTCAACGATGTTGGGGTGAAGGGGCTGAAAGTTACCAAAGCCCACAGCAGTGGGCGGCGAAAGCCGCACCGTTTCTACTCGGGTTAAGCGCTGACGACAACGGCTCGTCGCTTACAGCGCCCTAGAACGATCGACCGGTGTTCACCCGCTCGTTGTTCGGTTCAGAACTCATCGAGCCGGCCGCACGCTGAGACGGCCGAACAACCACATGAACCGATCTCAGCTAGGACCTCAATCATGCTGTCCAGTTCTGTTCGGCGCTGTTCTAACGCCGCTATCTTCGCTTTGACAAGGTCGGGCCAGCGACGGTCCTTATCGTCAAGAATAGCCTTGATCTCTACCAGGTTGAACCCCACCTGTTGAGCTCGGCGAATGAAGTTCACGCGCCCGGTTGTGTCCGCGGTGAAGCGTCGCTTTCCGCCGACCCGACAAGCCGGTTCGACCAACTCCATCTGTTCGTAGTACCGAATCGTTGCGACGGTGACGCCAGCGGCTTCGGCTATCGCCCCAATCGAAACGTGATCCGGTGCTACGTTATTTACCATTTACATAACCCTTTCGGCTAGCGACTTTGATGGTTGTGTTCCGCCGATGACGCAACACAAAAAGCGCGGCGATCAGGGAGGCCACAACGATAGTGCCAATAACGCCAACTCCCGACCCGAGGCCCACGGCCACCGATGCCGCCACTGCCCCAACAGGAGCCCAAAAGCAGGCCAGACAAGCGACGACCACGGCTGCCGAGGCCTTGGCGAGGGTCCGGATTCTTTTCCTGGTCGGGGTTGCTTCCATCTCGGACGAGCTATTCCTTATCATCTCGGCGATCGCATACATCGCATTTGGATTCTCAGATACATTGGCTGGTGCCAAACTGCACGAAGCTGAGGGGACGGTGTCGTCCGTATTTGATGCCGTTAGAAACCCAATGACGGGTATTGGTCTGTCTTTTCACGTGGATTGGATTCCCTCGTCGCTAGTTTCCTTTACCAATGCCGTGCCAAGCATTCCAACGATCGGAACTGCGGCTGCGAGATGCATTAGGTTTAGCCAGATAGCTGTGGAAATTTCCTCGGAGCGGATGACGGCGATAAAGCCATATGCGAGCAAACCCAGCAGACATAGCGACAAAAATAGTCCGGTCGGCCGTTGCTTCAGCTGCCGAGACAACAACGCTAAGACCAGACCGGCAAAACCTCCGAAGACGGTAGCTGCCGCAGCAGCCCACGCCTCCATTTCATCTGGGGGTCCAGACCCAAACTCGGGCGCCACGACCAGGTTCGCGCCTACCACGCCTGCGAGAACGACGAGGCCTAACACGACACCAGTAGCTATTAGTGTCGCGAAACCAGCGACCCTAGCTAGCGATAGAAGGTCGATCTTATCTGAGGTTTGTGAGGCCATGACAACGACCTTACAACCTCAAGCCGACTTGAGATCAACACCCTAACCAAGTGATACTAGTCACATACGCGGCTAGGATGGCGACCGAATATCATCAACCAATAGAAAAGCTGTCGACTATGAGGAGCTACGTGACTGAAGTTGAGAAGAAGACGGTAACGGTATTCGGTCTCGGGACGATGGGCGCCGCGATGGCCGTTAACCTCGCTTCCGCTGGATACACAACTCGGGGATGGAACAGATCATCGGATCGGCCCGGTGTCCGGGCAGCGTCCGCTGCCGGTGTCGTTGTCGTCGAATCCCCAACCGAGGCCGTAGCTGGTTCCAATATTGTCCTAAGTTGCGTTACCGACATCGACGCGCTGAACCAAATCTTCACGAACGAGCTACTAGACTCCCTTGAGCCTGGGACAATCGTGGTAGACACGAGTACCATCGGGCCGTCTAACGCCGTTGCGTTTGGTCAACGGTTAGTGGATGCCGGGGTCGGTTTTGTCGACGCTCCGGTAACCGGCGGCGATGTAGGGGCACGAGACGCGACGCTGTCCATCATGGCGGGGGGCGAGACCGACCACATTCACCGCGTCGGCGCCATCTTCGACGTAATCGGCGGATCGTCGCGCCACTGCGGCCCTATTGGCTCCGGCCAATCGCTGAAAATGGTGAACCAAGTACTTTGCGCCGTAAGCACGACAGCGGTCGCCGAAGCACTCGCGCTTGCCGAAGCCCAGGGCCTCGACCCAGCGCTGGTCACCGAAGTATGTGGCCCTGGGGCTGGTGGGTCATGGTCACTAACAGCTCTCGGCCCTCGAGTAATAGCTGGCAATTTCGAACCAGGTTTTCGAACACAAGATTTAGACAAAGACCTCCGGCTCGCCCTGGGAAGAGCAAGCGACCTCGGACTCGACTTACCGGTGGCTGATGCGGCCCACGACCAGTTCAAAGCCAGCCTGGCTGAACATCCCGAAGCAGGCACGCAAGCCGTATACCTCCAGTATTGAGAATGCCAGGGCAGCATCATCGTCCATTTCGCCAGAACCTTCACTCGACCCGCTGACCACTGCACAGTTAGACCCCCAGCAACGTACGTAAAAATAGGTTCGAGTTGCGCTTCGAGGACCCCTCAGACGTACCTTCGGTACGTCCCTTCAATTCCGTTGACATCAATATCGTTTGTATCGCTTCGACTATCAACTGATCATTCGCGGCAGCCTACATCGACGGACCGTTAGGTAGGCGTTACGCGCACCGCTTAGTTTGTTAGTCAACGCCACATGCTCGTCGTGTCGGTCCATTTGAATCATGCTTCAGAGTGGCCGTGACGTGTAACTAAATAGATTCCTCACATGACAGAACCCGAACCACCCGGCCGGGAAACACGGGGACAACAAAACTGACAAATCAACCTGGATCTCGACACCCAACACCAGCTACGGGGAATTCGTCTCGTTGCACTACTGTTGGTGATGCGCTGCGCTATACCGAAGAACGGCTGTCGACACCACGAGCAACGTTAGTTACACCAACGATCGGATCTCATCGATGTTTCCTAAACAAATTCAGAACCTACCCCCATTCGAAGGACCATTCAACGCATTCAAACTTACGGCAGAGAACTGCGACGTTCTATTTGCCAGCTACCCGGCTGGCACCGACATAGCTCCCCATAGTCACGAAACAGAAAATGTCGGGGTAATCACCAAAGGGGCGCTGCAGTTAACCGTCGCTGGTACAACGACCACTTACGAAGTGGGCCAGTGGTATCACGTTGGGGCCGGAGTTGAACACAGCGCTGTGTTCAATGTCGATAGCGCAGAAATTGAGTTCTGGTTCACCAAGAACTAGGCTTCGCTGGCAAACCCACCTACCACTCGGCGGCGGGCCCCGTTTACTAGCTCCTTGTCGTTACCGTATGGAATACCGGTTCGAGTTCACCATCTACGTCCATGATCTGGTAGGTGTAGGTGGTTCCCGGCTTCAGGTTCCTGTGGGTAAACCAAAGACCTCCACTGGTGAAGGTTTCATGGTCTGACTCCGAGAACGAATCCCCTTCAGAAACTTTGATCTGGTAGGTATTGACGCCAAAGTACTTGTCCCAATTTAGAACGATTCGTTCCCTAGTTTGAAACGTGGATTCAAACCTGTTGATGCCAGGGAAGTTCTCGACTGTTGTCACGCCCGACAATATGACTGAGCTTCGGTCTCCCTCAGCGTCAACAGCCCATATCTTGAAGGAATACTCCGAACCCGGCTCCAAGTCGGTCATACGGAGACTATGTTGAGTGTCGCCCCCGCTAGCACGGACCGACCCTCCTCGTTCATAGTTTTCTTCGCCCACTATGCGTTTGCGGACGATATATTTTGTTGCTCCCGGTGATCCGGTCCATTTAAGCGTCGCACTTGTCTGGCTATAGTTGGTGATTTCTGGGTACCGGACGGGTGCGATGCCCTTGGTGGTGACAACTATCTCTTGTGTCTCGACCTCTCTCATATCCCCTTCTTCGAAGATCGGGGTTACCGCAACCGAATGAGCCGAGCCGGAATTGGTCTTGAACACAATCCAGTTTTTCTCGTAGAACGCTAGATCGGTTTCTATGTCCGAATACAAGTCGTAAATGTCGACGGTGTAGGCAATCGCGCCAGGCACCTTATCCCAGACAGCGACAAACCGGTCTTTGGTCTGCAGGGTGGACGTAAGGTTCGTGACGGCAGCTGGCGCTGGAACTTCTGTTTCTTGAGCTGCTGCCGGTGTTGCTGCCGTTGCGGAAAAACTCAACGACGTTATTCCTAGACAAAGTGCTGCTACGACGGTCTTTGTGCGGTTCATGTCTACTCCTGGTCAGGTCTTAACCAAGCGTTTCATTATTTGGGCTCTGGTGGAAGAAGAAGATGTGCCTAAACCCTCCTGTAACACATGACTTGAACCAGGCATCGCTTTGAGAACTAAAGCTCGGCCCGACTCGTTCTGAAGCTAGCCAAGAGAACTTCGGCACAAACTAGAACTCCGACGCCTTGACTCCCGGACTTCGGCCTTGACGCCGTGGTAGCCTGAACCCGTCGAACTACTTAGCCCGAGCGAGACAGAAGTGAGACTCTCCGGTGACCGACGATATTGACGCCCCTCGGCTGACCCCGGCTCAACGTGAAATCCAGGACACCCTTGGAGCATCGGTCGATGAGCGTCCAACATTCAGAGATGACCTACGAGACGATCTCCGAGGTCAAATTGAACACAACTTCCTCGAGCTACTTCACGACGAAATTAAACTACCGATCTTTCTGTCCAAACATGGACTTAACCTCCTCCACGGATGCGAAGCCCGATTTATGGCAGAACAAGAAGAAGACTTCGAATGGTCGATTCCGATCGCCAGGGGAACCGTCACCCACAAAGCAATCGAACTCCACATCGGACGGCGCGGCAACCACACCCCGATTGACCTCGTCGAAGATGCGATAAGCCGACTCGAGAACGAAGAACGATCGATCTCAGGGTTTCTACGTGAACTGGTCGAATCAGACCGTTCCCAACTCGTCGCCGATGCCAACGAAGTTGTAGCCACCTTCTTCGAGACCTTCCCCCCAATAAAACGCCGATGGGTACCGGTCTGCGAATCTCGAGTACGAGCCGATTTCTGTGACGACAATATTACCCTCGCCGGCAAAATCGACCTAACACTCGGACAAGCCAAAGGTATGACAGCTGGCAAAGTCATCTTCGACCTCAAGACCGGCAAAGCAAACCAAAGCCACGTCGACGATCTCCGATTTTACGCACTACTCGAGACCCTTAAAGTCGGAACACCGCCACGGCTACTCGTCAACTATTACCTCGAGTCTGGGACTCCCCGTTACGAGGCCGTCACCGAAGAACTGCTACAGTCAACTGCCCGTCGCGTTATCGACGGCGTGGGCAAATATATAGAACTCAACCAGTCCGAGCCTCGACCAGCCGAATTCGCTCCCGGCATGAACTGCCGATGGTGCCCAATCAACGAACGTTGCGAACCGGGTCAGCTGCACCTCAACGAACAATCCGAAGCCTTCGGCGGTCCGTAACGACAGTTCGTCGACGGCGCCACAATACAGGCGACCACTATGGGGCTCGGGTTTGTCGGGTACTAATAGAATTGCTCCCGTCTAGCGGCTCTCAAGCCCGCGTTCGGCCCTAAGCCGTCTCAGAAGCGACGTTAACCGCCCCGACGTTGCGGAAGCACCGAGCGAGACAACCGCAGCGACGACCAACGTTGCCGCCGAGGTGGCCAGACCGACCCGTAGTCCGACGTTACTGTCGCCGATCAGTCCTGTCAGAAGAGGTCCGGCGATTTGGCCGACCCCGAAAATCACGGTGAGCCGGGCCACAGCTGCCGCCAGCCTGTGAACGGGGAGCCGGTCTCGAACGAGACTGGTAACCGAACCCACCACCGCCAGAAAGCTACCACCAAATAAGACCGCTGAGAGCACCACCGCGGGCCGCGACGACGAGATTGCCGCCACAC
>CAZKEM010000091.1:0-5899 GCA_964551835.1 uncultured Acidimicrobiaceae bacterium
TCATTGCGGTCAATGGCGACCGAATCGCAATGCGTCAGACACTCGGCGCCGCAATCACAGCGGTCGTCACTGGGGCGCCGTCGACGATTGAAGGCGGCGATGGGTCTTCATCACCAGACCCTGAGCAACCCGAACCCGAACCGGACCCGCAAGATCCGGACCGGCAAGACCCAAAGCCCACTCCAGACCCGGAAGACCCGGAACCACTTCCGGACGATTCCGATACCTATGATCCGGCGGGGAAGTCGCTTGTTGAGCTCCTGGCTGACATAGACCGTTTGGTCGCAGAATCGGAACAAGCGACTGTAGACGGCGACACCGAACTAGCCGCGCAGCGGCTAAGGGAATCCAAAGCAGCTACCGCTGAGGCACGCAAGCTTCTCGAAGGACAGTAATCTCGGAACTAATCGGCACATCCGCGCCCGTGCGGAACGGGCCCGGACTGCAAGATTTGTTGTCCTGTCATTTTCTTCGATATTTGCTAAATATTCCCTTTGACGACCCGATCAATAAAGCACATTGATACTGAAAGTCGGTGGGGCGATGGGCTCGATCGACGTCTGGGCCCCTCTACGGCGGAAGGTTGGCTCAGGCGTCGTTCAAGCTTTCGCTTTTTGGCCTCTTGGCAAGTCGAGGTCCGCCGAAGTAGGCTTTAGAGATGGCTTCTCGTTTTTTGTCCCGTAAGAACTCTAAGGACCCAGGCCGCGTACTGCCGGGACGAGACGAACCTGTCGATATCAGCGGTCGGCATTTGGTGCTCTCTACCTCTATGGTCGAACCGTTTCCAGATCACACCGAGCAGCTCATCGTTGGTATGGGTTGTTTTTGGGGTGTTGAACGTTTGTTTTGGACCATGGACGGGGTGCACACCACGGCTGCTGGTTATGCAGGGGGAACGACCCGAAATCCAACCTATGAAGAAACCTGCACCGGTCTGTCTGGACATACCGAGGCGGTTCTTATCGTATACGATCCGGCGCAGGTCTCGTTAGAACAGCTATTGAAGACGTTCTGGGAGAACCATGATCCAACGCAGAAGGACCGACAAGGCAACGACGTCGGAAGTCAGTACCGTTCGGCACTGTTTGCATCTTCGGAGGAACAACTTGAATCGATCCGAGCGTCGGTTGAAAAATACCAGTCGATTTTGACGGAGTCAGGCTTTAGTAAGATCGAAACTGAGGTTGGGATGGCCGCTGAATTTTACTACGCCGAGGAATACCACCAGCAATACTTAGCTAAGAATCCAAACGGTTACTGCAACCATGGGTTTTGCCAGGTGGCTTATAGTTAGGGATAATTGAAATATGGGGGACGCACCCGCCGTTGGTTCTCGCGGAGATGTGATAGACGTTAAGATGTTTGGTGGGTTCTCGCTCTCCATCGGTGAGACGAGCGTCGGAACCATTGCGGGCCGGCAGGCAATATCGCTTCTGGCATACCTAATTCTGTACAGAGAAAAGCAGCACACCCGCGATCTCCTGATCGGACAGTTCTGGCCGGACCTCGACGAAAGTAAGGCCCGCCGCCGACTCAGTAACGCGTTGTGGCAGATTGGCTCTGCCTGTGCTAAAGCAGGTTCGGAGTCTGTTCTGGTGCGACAGAAGGAAACCGTCTCGCTCCGATCAGACATCGCCGTTTGCGTAGATAGCGAAATCTTTGACGGCTGGGTCGACGACTTCGAAGATCGACTCCGGAATCAGGATTCCGAACTACGAGACCCGGCGTCATTGGTGAAGCTGTCCGACCTCGTCGCCGACTATGACGTCTTTCTGGCTGGCTACTACGACGATTGGATAGACTTTGAACGCACCCGTTTGTCGGCTCGTAATATCGACGCGTTGGAAATGCTGGTTAAGAATTTCAAGAACTACGGCGACTATGACGCTGCGCTACGACACGCGCGGCAACTGGTCGCAGCCGATCCGCTTCGTGAGGAATCGCATCGCGAAGTTATGCGTTTGTGTGGGCTTACGAGTCAAGTAAGCGGAGCGAAACGACAGTACGAAATTTGTCGCGAAGCGCTCGGAAAGGGCTTGAACTTCGAGCCGTCCGAGGAGACAACGGAGCTACTTCGGCGAGTTGAGCGGGAAACATCGGTCGGCACCCAACCTGATACTGTTACGACGTCTGATCCGCTCGTTGGTCGTACACAGATGTTGGCTGGCCTTCTGTCTAAAGTGGAGGAGTTACTAGCGGGTGGCGGCGGTTTAGTACTTGTCGAAGGTGAGATGGGTATGGGGAAATCTCGTCTCGTCGATGAACTAGTAGAGGGCGCTCGTTGGCGCGGAGCCGATGTCATCTCGGCCAACCACACCGAACGTAGCCGTTGGATGCCCTACGGTTCACTATGCGAGGCTATCGCTCCGTCATGTGTTGGGTTGCGGGGTGAGCACGTTGCGGAATCACTGGACCCGCTGTGGGTCACCCAGGTTCAGAAATTTATTCCCCGTTTCGGGGCCGAGCTTGATGAACGAAGCCACCCGAGCCCGACGGTTCTCAAAGGTGAAGAAGAAGGCTGGCGGGCGGCAGAAGCGTTGGCCCGAGTTGTTCTGGCGCTCGGTCGTCTGAAACCGACTGTCGTAATTCTAGAAGATCTTCAGTGGGCAGATCACGAGCTCATGGGCACGCTCAAAGTTCTGAGCAGAGACTTGGCAGGTAGCGGTATTTTGCTGTTCCTGACGTACCGGCGTTCCGAGGTGGAGAACTCCGAACCTATAAGAACCACGATCTCGGAGTTGGCCCGTTTGTCCGGGGTCTGTCGCTACGAAGTCGAACCGTTGGCCGATGAGAGCATGAGGCGACTACTAGCTTCCCGTAGTGGTCCGGTCAGTCTCTCGGCATCGGCTTCGGAAAAGCTGTTGGACGTGGTTCACGGCAACCCGATGTTCGCAATTCAGGTCTTAGAACACCCCGAACTTCTCAGTCGTCAGCTGGCGGGTGATTCAGAAGAGGAACAAGTCGCTTCAGACGTGATGGCAGGGGTAGTCCGTCAACGGATTGGTCTCGCAGGTCCGGGGGTCGAAAAAGTTCTGGAATTGCTAGCTGTGTTGAACGAACCCACTGGGTCGAAGCTGGTCGCCAGGCTTCTGGACGTGCCACGTGACCTCGTGATAGTTGATATGAACGAAGCCGTAAGGTCCCGTTTCTTGGCTGAGTCTATTGATGGGTGTCGATTTGTCAACAAGGAAATTCGGCGACTGGTCTACCAGCAAATTGACCCAGAACGACGGCGTCAGTTACATGGGCAAGTGTACGATTCGCTCGACGCGGCGGGAGGCGAAACCGACCAACTACTCGGCACTCATGCGTGGCGGGCAGGGCGTTGGAAACAGGCGTTTGACTTGCATCGACGAGCGGCGCTTGCCGACCTGAACCTCCATGCATACAAGACGGCACGTACCCACTTCGACTTTGCTGACCAGGCGGCGAGCAAGCTAGGTTTGAATTTGGTCGAGTGGTTCGATGACCTAATGAAGTACGAAGACGCCCTCGATGTGTTGGCGCTGAGAGATGAACAGGCGACCTTGCTCGAACGACTCGGTCCGCTCGACCTTGACGACCAGCAACGTACCGAAGTGGAGCTCCGGCGTGTCCGTTTGTTGGCCCATACATCCCGGTATGAAGATTCTGCTGAGGTGTCAAAGGCTGCGATTGAACGGGCGGAGCGCTTAGAACAGCAGTGTGGTGAAATTCGTGCCTATGCAGGAGCGTCGCTTTTTTGGAGTGGAAATCCGACTGAGGCCATCGATGTCTTGGGTAAGGCCGTCGAAGAACTCAGCGAAGCTGGACTCTCCTCATCTGAGCCGTCTATTTGGCTGGCAAAGGCCCTCATCGAACGGGAGCGTTTCAGCGAAGCTCATAAGGTATTGGACCAGGCGGCAGTTCTTGCTCAGCCGAACGAAAACCTGCGGTTCCGGGTGGATGCGTTGGCGGCCAAAGCTTCGATATACATGTACGAGGGCGTTGGAGACCGGGGAGTGGAACTCTATGAAGAGTCACGGAGGCTTTCTCAGCAGATCGGCTACTTACGAGGTGAAGCCGTTAGCCTCGTAAATTTGGGAATGGCGCACGGACTGGTAGGTCAGCCGGCGAAGGCGTTGAAGTTCTTTGAGGCTGCCAGAGTCATTACTCCGGTTCTTTCGGCGGAACGCGGTCAGGCAATTATTGAACTGAATATCGCGGGCATTTGCCATCGTTTACTCGGAGATGACGACAGGGCACTCGAGTTGGCAACGAAAGCAGCCGTATTCTTCCGGAGTCTGAATGATGCCAGTTCTGAGGTGTTGTGTATGGACACTCTTGCGGGGGTTGACTTTCGTCGAGGTCGCCGCACGAAGGCAAAGGCGATGTTAACCGACGCACTAAACCGCGACGAGGTCGTAGATGAACCCTGGTCCGAAGTCCAGGTAGCTATCGCTTTGTGTGAGGTCCACCTGCAGCTCGGTGACTATGAAAGTGCTCTTGATGACGCGGAACGTGCTTTGAAGAGTCGTCGCGAGTTGAACCTTCTAGGTATGACCCCAATCTTGTCTGGCATCAGGTCGTTGGCTTTGGCGAAGCTTGGTCGAATCGTTGAAGCATCGGAGGTCGTTAACCAGGTTGAAAGCATCTCGAGTAATCATTGGTACTCTCACTTGACCGCTTGGAGGCTTGCGGAGACATTGGAGTGTCTCGGTAAGCATGAACGCAGGAACAAAATGGTCACTCTCGCGTACGAATGGCTGTCGGCTAATCTCGATGTGCTAGACAGTTCCCAACGAGCGATGGCATGGAAGAACGTCCCAGAACATTGCGAGATTGCCGAGGCTTACCAGCGGCTTGAACCAATTATCGAACGGGTTCGTGTCGGGTCCGCTAGTTCGGCGGACGGTAACCTTGTCGAGGTTGATCTGACGGTGTCAGAGCCGACAGATTGGGACTTGGCAACCGACGCTGATCGTCGACAATGTCGCCTCGCTCGTATCTTTGCGGAGGCTGCCGAACAAGGCGGCTCAGTCCGGTTGATCGATTTAGCGGATTGTCTAGGCGTGAGCGAGCGGACAATCAAGCGAGATCTATTCGTGTTGAGGGAGTCTGGAGCCACTCGTAAATAAATCCGGGAATTTCTAAGGAATGGCTAGAGCTGGTATTTGCCCTGTTCAGGGCCTATTTTAGGTCGATGTCCTTCATGGGAGACGCCTAAATCTCTTGGATCTAAGACACTGGAAAGACAGGCTTGGACAATGATGATCCTTACCACCAACCGGAAAGAAGTTACTCCTATGTCTCGCACACATGTCAAACTAGCAATTATCGCCACTTGCACCGCCGCTATTACAGTACTCGGCCCAGCTGGAGTCATTGGCGGAGGTATGGGTTGGGGATAGACCGTCCTTAGATCGATCCTCGAAACTCTGCGATTATCCGCCGTAGTTGTGGGGGGGAACTTCTCGAGGACGTGTGTGTGGGGCGCTTCGCGGCTCACACACTCGGCTCGAAGCGTCTGGACAACGTAGACCTAGCATTGTCCAGACCTTCGAGCCATTTATTTGCTACGGCCAGCCCCCGCTGGCCGTAGCATTTTTTTTGGGGTAGCCGTTTTGTTGGTTCTTTTTATCGAACGCTGTTGACTTTGGACACCGTTCTGCTACGATGGTTAATCCATTCATTGCGGGGTGGAGCAGTCAGGTAGCTCGTCGGGCTCATAACCCGAAGGTCGCAGGTTCGAGTCCTGCCCCCGCTACCAAAGAAGAGCCCTCTTAAGCAATTAGGAGGGCTTTTTCATGCACGAAAGATTTTATGGACACCGTATACGTTCTGTATTCCGCAAAACACGACAAGATCTATGTTGGGTACTCTTCCGATTTGAAGGATCGGTTCTCATCTCACAACGAAAGAGCAACGAAAGGATACACAG
>CAZKEM010000092.1:0-96441 GCA_964551835.1 uncultured Acidimicrobiaceae bacterium
GCTAGGCCATGATGCTCAGACGGCTATTCAGAACGCGATCCGGCGACGGTTCCGGCCTCTGGTGGCTACCACAATGACAACGATCGCTGGAATTTTGCCCCTCGCGTTAAGCGACCCGTTCTGGGAAGCCCTCGGAATGACCATCGTCTTCGGTCTGCTGTCGTCGACGTTCTTAGTCTTGTTGGCGTTCCCGTTCTATTACTTGGCGGCGACTCGAGCCCAAGAGTTTACGCGCCAAACGTTCAAGAAGTTGACGTCGAGGCCAACCTAAATGGATAACAGCTGACGAAAGGTGTCTCTTGGCGACTGAGTTCGATCTCGAAAATCTCGACGAGAAGTTGGTCGAGTTTCTTGGTGAACGACATCTAGCGGTTTTTTCGATCTTGCGGCCGAACGGGGCTCCGCAAGCCACACCCGTCGGTTTTACCTACGATGCGGAGCCAAGGCTTGCCCGGGTCATAACGCGAGCGAGTTCATACAAAGCTCAGACGTTGGGAGCTGGCGAAGACCGCCGGGTAGCTATCTGCCAAGTCGACAGGGGTAGATGGGCTACCCTTTACGGCGACGCTTTTGTGTCGAGCGACACGGCCCGAGTGTCGGCGGCCGTCAATCGGTACTCCCAACGGTACCGAGTTCCTCGCGAGCGACCGGACCGGGTAGTGCTTGAAATAGATATCAAACGCATTGTCGGGCACCTTTAGGCGAGCTACGTAGGGGCAACATTTACGCTAGCCGAGTTTTAGCGGTGCCCCTCATGTAGTACCGTTGTCCGGAGACACGCTAATGACAATTTCGTTAGTTTGGCTACCGACTGAACTGTCTCAGTCATTGATGGAGCGGCGCATGCATGACTTGATTATTTCCTGGCCGTCTGGCACAAAGACCTTTTCTTCTGGTGATTCTCCAGTCTCGTTGGGGAGATCTCTCGAGTCTTCTGTGGTTGTGGTTGAGCTAACGGCTTCAAGGCACCATCTAGAAATTACTTGGACCGGCGATGCCTGGGTCGCCGAAGACGTATCTACTCATGGAAGCTACGCTTCGTCAGGTGATGCTCTCGAGAAACAGTGGACTGTCGCTGAAGACACCACAATTCGTCTAGGGGATCCCGACGGTCAAGACATCGAGATCAAGTTGGTTACCGCTTCGGAGGCTTCGCGACAGCCGCCGCTTCCGCCAGAGGCCCAAGAACATCGAATGACATCGCCTCTCGATGAAGCCAGCCCAGCGATTGACGGCGATCAGAGCAACGTTCGCATCGGTGGCTTTAGTTCCATCGATCAGAAAACCCCAGAGGACCCAGGTGACGACTTGTTGGCCGTTTCTAGCGGGGTGCCCCCAATGCCGGGTGCGATCAATGAAGCTGAAGCTGTCCCAGATGCCAACCGAGCGGAAGCCACTGCGGGACAATTAGCCGACGATGGCAACCCGCAAACCCCCGAGACACCACAACCACCAACCTTCGACGCCCCGCTAACCCCAGAAACGCCAGCCCCCGAAACACCACAACCTGGCTCGATCGACTCGTCCACGGGTGTGGCGGATGCGACGGTTCAGATAACCAATCCCATAACGATCGAACCGCCGAACAGAACTGAAGTCATGGCCGACGAGACCTCAAGCGATGAACCAGATCTGCCTACTGCGATTGCCGGGACGCCCCAAGAACAAGCAGCGCCACTTAGTCCGACCGCTTCGGCCGCTGTTGCCGATCAGGCGAAACCACAGGTCCAACCGCCTGCCAGCGCGGATTCGGCACTTCAGACCAGCGCTGCGCAGACTCCTCCAATGCCAACGAGCCAACCTTTTAGCACCGACCCTCCGGCCAGCGCGCCGCCCCCAGCGGGAGCGGGTAAAGGACTTCCGGTCACGAGTCCTTTTGATGCTGCTCAGAAACCACCCCAGCCTGCCGTCAGCCAACCTGCGGCCGGAGGAGGCCATTGGGCGTCTCAGCCGTCGGAGACAGTCATCCAGGACCATTCGCTTCGGATCGAAGTCGATAATGAGCATCATGTCTTTCATCCCAATCAAGAAGTAACCATCGGGCGCGATCAAGAATGCAGCATCGTTTTAGACAAGCGGCACTCACTCGCCTCGAGGAGACATGTTCGAGCCGCATTTCGTGATGGTTCCTGGTGGTTGGAAGACTTTTCCAGCAAAGGAACCTTTGTCGACGGCACCCAGATCAAGAACCCGTACGAAGCCACTGGGGGTTTTATTGCCTTTCTTGGCAACAAACAAGCGGGAACCGAGCTGAAGATTGTCGCTCCTGGCGAACACAAATCTAACACTGCCCGTCGATGGCCCCTCTTTGCAGGTATTGCGGCGGCCGCGATCTTGCTCATCGGCGTAGTGGCTGTAGGGATAGTCGCAACCCGCGGCGAGGAAGAAGTCGCACCTACAACAATTTCAGAAGCCGAAATGGAAGCCGCATTTCTCGACTTGGCGAAACGATCGACCGTGTTGATTATCGAAGGCGACAGCAGAGATGTCTCCAGTGGCAGCGGGTTCTTTGTCAGCGAGACCTTGGTCGTGACCAATCAGCACGTCGTAGCAGGTGATGACCTTGTCGAAGTGGCTGTGTCGAAGGGCAACGACGACCCGGTCGAGCTGACCTACGTCGCCGAAATCGTCGAGCTACATCCCTTTCTCGATATAGCGGTACTTGAGTTGACGGGGGAGCTGGTTCCCGCCCCAGAATTCGAGGACGACCCGGATGTCGCGTTCCCAGGCTACGCGATCGAGCCGCTCGAATCGGGCAGCGAATCGTTCGTCGAAGTTGGAGAATCAGAGGGTCTGGTTCTAGGAACGACAGTCTTCAGCACCGGGTTCCCTGGCAGCTTCAACTCGATTTCGACTAATGACGAAGGCAATGTCCTCCTTCCACCTGTTGGAACTGATTCTGGAAACGCAGCAAGTCTCGCTATTTGGCCTGGCTGCGACAACCCGACCGGCGACCTGGAAATACCGAGGGGCAGCCCGCCTGGCGTGAAATGCAACGATGACGGGGATGTCAAGAACGCCGTGGTAACGACTTCGCTCACCAGTGGGCCCGGGGCGTCGGGAAGTCCCGTGTACCAAGACGAGAAAGTCATTGCCGTCGTCTATGCTGGCGCAGCTGGCGCAGACGAAACCAACACGGGCCGATCGATTACGTCATCCTCGTTCAAGGCGTGGCTAGACCCGATTATCGCCGCTAACTAGCGACCTCGCTAGAATCTGTCTATGGGAATATTTGGGGTCTCTGATAAACACCGTCAAAAACAAGCCGAGAAAGCATCGGCGATAACGAACATGCAACAGACAACCACCGCTTTCGGACAACGAAAGTTTGCTATGACTCCAGGAGCCTGGACGCTCATTGCAGTCATTGTCGTCGCTATGATCGCAATCGCCGTCGTATTCAAAGTTATTCCAATCCCGGCTGCGCTTCCGATAGTCGTTTTTATTACGATGACGAAGCCGCGACGCGTGATCGCGGTCGGCCCGGCAGGCTACACCAACCTAACCACCTCGCATTGGACCGGCCGGCCAAAATCGGTCATCGGAACGTTCCCCAGTGTCACCATGCTCAATAACGGAGTTTCGATCGGCAACGAAACAGTTATGCTGCCGAAAAAAGAGCTACAGGCCCTCAGGGCGGTGACGCCAAGCGTCGGATTCGGTGCGACGACCCCAGCCGGGGAAGCGCCACCATTTAGGGCTACGGGACCGACAGGGCATCCACCTGGCGGCACCCCGGCGCCCCCACAACCACAGTAGGCGTCTCCCTCGTCACATATTGAACCTTTTTAACTCTATTTATTATTGTTTGTAGTATTTAGGCGTTGTTTAAAGTATTTTAAGAGAGTGAAGTCTGACCCGCAGCATGACCACCTTCCGAACAGACTTCCGAAAGAGTTTGTCGCTGCTGCTTCCACGGCGGCCCGCACAGTCTTCGGCCCGCGAAGTAAACTCAACCCAAGATTTCAGGCAATCGACTTTGACGGACGGTTCGTGCCGCTTGTTCAGCTGTACCGCAACCTCAGCTCAACTGACCCAGACAATTGGATGGAGGCGATTTGCTCCCGGCTTGAGCAAATGCTGGAGGTAACAGAACGACTTGCAGAAGACACCAGTGATTGGCATCACGCCAGACCGAGACTGCATGTTTGTGTCCGAAAGTCGGGCACCGTAAACGGAATCAGCAAGCCGATCTCGCCCAACCTTTGCTACACGCTAGTAATCAACACCGAAGACTACTGCGTTCGCGTCACATCTGCAGACCTTCGGTCTTGGCCCGTCGGCAACAACACCGCATGGCAAACCGGGCTCGATAACAACACTCGAAATATCGACGTTCAACGAACACTACTGCGCCATGGTGGTGCCGACCTTGAGATCTTCTCCGGAGATCTAAACGCCTCGGGGATCGTGACCAACATAGGCAACTATTTCGATCCAAGACTTCCAATGCCCTCGTTGCTCGCCCTGCCGACACACGAAACGGTCGTCCTTATCCGTCCCAAGAGATCTGTTGCTGGAATGCAGGGGCAGCAACTTAGGGCACTATTGTCGATGTGGTCGACGCAGTCGGAACACCCCCTGACTTCAGAGCTGTTTACACTCAACAACCAAGGAGATCTGACCATGAGCTGTCCAAACTCAGCCCTTCCGGCGGACGCGACCAGAAAAAGGCTCGGGTTCGAAATACAAATCTGAGCTGGAAGCGTCTAGAATCGATGGGATGCCACTCCGCCCGTCACCCAATTCGATCTTGGAGTCTGGTATTGAAGCAACCTTTATTCCCGCTGACCCCCCAAGAGAGTCTTGGCTTGCTCTTTGGTCAGGCGATACCAATACCACTAAGCTTCTCGCCCGGTCATCACTGGCAACGGAGCAGGTCGAACTGGTCACACCTTCCGGCGACGGAGTTTCAAGATCAAAAGTAATGGTCAAGAAGCTACCGCTTAGGGCCGCGATCGACCCGCTCGTCGAGTTGGACAACCAGCACGAAAACATCTCGGAGTCTGTTAGAGCCTGGTCCGAAACAACAGTGTTTAGCCTCGGGATGATAGGCAAAGGAAGTTTACAGCCTGCACTCTCGGCTACCGGGCTCGACATGTGGCGTCTTGGCCCCTTTGAGCAGAGCGACACCGTTTGGCAGACCTCCATGGCCCAAGCCCTCCCCCCGGCGGCCCGAGCAACCCCGGCCGACGATTCAATTGATGACGAAGGGCCGACACTCAGCGCAGCAGCTCCGCTCGTACACGCCTTCGGCGATGCCGTCGCCGACACTTTTGTCCGTACCGCCGCTGCACATATAGCCAGCGGACACGACGCATTCTCATCGAACCGGCAAACCATCGTCGACCCCGGCTCACAGGTCCCAAAACTTCTCGAATTCTTTGCAGACTCTGGGGTTCCGCTTCTGACTCTCAGAATTGATTGGCTTCCGCTCGAGCGTCGTACAAACTCAGAACAGGTGCTTGGGACACTCACCTTTCAAGACCGATCGGATCCGAGTCGACAAGTTCCAGCAACCGCACTATGGGCGGCGTCACAATCGGACCGCAAAAAACTCCACATGGCCGAGAGTATGCTCATACGGAACCTGAGGCGTGCGGTCCGCGTCGAGCCAAACCTCAAACGACTCTTAGATCAGCAGCTCCCTTCAGAAATCACCTTAAACGAAGAACAAGTCGCCGACCTCCTAAAGCCGGAAACCAGCCAGCGTCTCGCTATGGCCGGGCTACCACCGGTCATACCTGACAACCTTTTCAAATCGGTTAGTCTCAAGCCGATTCTCGGCTCAACCACAGACGACTACCTCGAGTATGCTCAGCTCAACGAAAATCAACCATCGTTGGGACTCCCAAACCGTATTGACCTCAACGAACTGGTCGAACTTCACTGGCAGGGATCATTTGACGGGAGTGATTTAACGGACCAAGAACTTGCCGACCTTGTCGCGTCAAAACGAAACCTTGTACGCCTCCGCGGGGAATGGGTGCAACTCAACGACATCGACCGAACTCGTTTAACAGAACGTCGAGAGTTAGAGAAATCAACCGCTCTCGCAGCTTCTCTCGGTGGCCCGGTCTCCTTAGACGGCGAAGTCATCGATATCGAAGTTGTAGGCCCACTCGCCGCTCTCGGTGATCGTCTTCGGAACCGCGACACGACGATCACCCTCGAAGCTCCAGACGACCTAAAAGCGACATTGCGCCCATACCAGCGACGCGGCTTGGCTTGGCTGCGCGAGATGGACCAACTAGGGCTTGGAGGCATCCTGGCCGACGACATGGGGTTGGGCAAGACCGTCCAAGTTTTAGCATTACACCTTCAACGCCAAGCAGACGAACCCGGACCAACCCTCGTTGTCTGCCCGGCATCTGTCGTAGGAAACTGGGAACGGGAAACGAACAAATTTTCCCCATTGACCAAGGTCTACCGGTACCACAGCTCTTCTCGGTCCATAGACGAGGTCAAAGATGGAGACATCGTCGTGACGACCTACGGCATCGTACGACAAGATGCCGAAACATTAGCGTCAATACGCTGGGGCCTCGTCGTAGCCGACGAAGCGCAGGCCATCAAAAATCCGTATTCTCGTTCCGCCCAGGCCATTCGCAAAGTTCCAGCACAGACAAGGCTCGCTCTGACGGGAACCCCTGTCCAGAATCAACTCTCAGACCTCTGGGCCCTACTCGACTGGACGACACCCGGACTACTCGGAAACCTGACTCGGTTTAGACGTGAAATCGCAGCCCCGATAGAGAAACAAGGCGACGAAGATGCGGCCCGACGGCTCAACCGCCAACTCCGCCCGTTCCTGCTCCGCCGACAAAAATCGGATCCCGATATCGCGCCTGAACTGCCACCGAAGACCCAAACCGACGAAATCGTTCCGCTCACATCAGAGCAGGCAGCGCTTTATCAGGCGGTTGTGTCAGAAACGATGGCCGAGATCCGTTCGACCAAAGGGATAGAACGCAAAGGTCTCGTTCTTAGACTACTTACCCATCTCAAGCAGATCTGCAATCACCCAGCTCAGTTTTTAAAGGAATCAGACAACCTGGCTGGACGATCCGGAAAACTCCGAGCTACAACTGAGCTGTTACGAGTGATAAAGGAAGAAGGCCAGGCGGCGTTGGTGTTCACCCAGTATGTGTCTATGGGAAACCTTCTCGTCCAGCACCTGGAGTCGGAGAACATCAGCACCAGCTTCCTAAATGGATCTCTTTCCCTCACCGAACGTGACCGCCTCGTAAATGATTTTCAAAGCGGCAACACCGATGTCTTCATTGTTTCGCTGCGGGCCGGAGGGGTTGGACTTAACTTGACCCATGCGAGCCATGTTATTCACTTCGACCGCTGGTGGAACCCAGCTGTCGAAGACCAAGCATCAGACAGGGCCTGGCGGATCGGTCAAACCAAACCGGTACAGGTCCATCGACTGATCTCGGAAGGAACCGTCGAAGATCGTATTGCTGCGTTGTTGCAGAGCAAACGTCAGCTAGCAGAATCGGTCGTTGGCTCAGGTGAAAGCTGGCTATCAGACCTCACCGACGAAGACCTAGCTGAGCTCGTAACGTTATCTGGGGAGAGTGTCGACCGGTGGTGAGCAGCGGCATTTCCACCTGGCGGCAACTGTGGTTTGATCATTTGGCCGCATCATCAATCGATGACGCCAAACTTAGACCAGGCAAAATGTTCGTTGAGCGCAACGATGAACTCGAGATCGACATTTCCCCGGGACGTATTGAGATGGAGATTCGTTCTGGCCCCAGAATGGTCTACGACGTTTCGATCCACGCTCCCAAAGCAACCCAACAAGGTTGGGAACTATTCGACAAAAACATCGAAAGTAATCCGGCCTTACTCAGTGAAGTCAGCCTGGGGGAACTCCCAATCGAAGCTGGCATTTACGCTCAGTCGGAGTCGATCGGAATTATTCCACACTGGTCAGATTTCGAATCGTCCTGTTCATGCCCAAACCCCGATCGTTGCAAACATATTTATGCCTTGCTCTACTATCTGGGAGAACACTTCGATGAGGACCCGTTCGAACTGATGCGTTTCTTGGGTCGCACCCGTGAACAGTTCCTGGCATCAATCACCTCGTCGACAACATCGTTTGAATATCGCCCACAGCTCGCAGTCGATGCATGGACGAACGACCTCCCTGAACTACCAATGGCGCCCGAACTCGCCATCGAAAACTACCAACTGACTAGCTGGCCCACGGACCCCCCTCACACTCCCCTCTTCGACGCCGAGGGTCTTCGTTCGATCGGTGAAGACGCACTGAAACGGGCTACCGAGATGCTATTGAATCAGACGAAGAGTTATCTTCAACTCGACGAGAAGCCGGACCTAATTCGACGAGCAGCTTATGCCGAAGACACCAAACAGTTCATTCAGAACTCCGACTTCTCCTCCGAGGACCTCGCCGCCTATGTGGAGACGTGGAACAGAGCTGGTGACGACGGCGTCGACGCCCATATCTCGCCGTCGATGGTTGTGCCTATCGATGAACGATCAGCGTTCCATCGGAGTCAGAGCAATTCGTGGTACACGTTTACTCAGGATGGGAATGTCCTACGATTCGACCGCGGCCCTGTAGATCCACCTGAAACAAGCTGACGGCAACCATGGGTTTAGAAGACCTTCAGGGCTCCGACAAAACCGTTACCTAGTCCTGTCGCTGATGGGCGCCTGAAGCCGGTTGAAACGAATGCTTGTTACGAAAGTCGTCTTAGCTAGCCATTTGCCGGCGGGTGAAAATATTTCTGGCTCTGGTTGGCTATGCTTGTTTGTGCATCTACCAGCAAAGAGGCTAAGAACCTAAGGTATTCCGATGTCCGCGAACTTGCATAAAGATTTAGGAATAGCGGGTATCGACGACATCAAGCCGTTGGACGAGAACCGGAATCCTGTCTTTTCTGGTCGCCAAAGTGTCATCGGACGAACCGTCGCCTTAAAGATACTTAACCCCCACAATGAGCCGCTGCTGCCTCGACGGTTCGACAGACGCCGGAAAGACTTCACCAAATACACCAGCAGCTCCCATGTCGTTCCGCTTTACGACAGCGGTGAGACGACAAATGGCAAGCCGTATATCGTGATGCCATATTTCAGGATTGGCTCCCTGCAAGATCAAATAAATCACGGAAAAATGCCTTGGCATCTTTCTGCCAGAATTATACAGCGAGCGACCGAATCGGTCGCCTTAGCCCACGGCTTTGACATTGCCCTAGGCGATATCAAGCCTTCGTCGATCCTACTTAGCGACCCCGAGACACCTCGAATAGCCGTTTATGGAATGGCGACGCGCCACTTTGACGATGGCGGCCCTTCTTTCGTTGCCCCAGAAGTCGAGAAAGATCGTAGGCCTGAACTCGCAAGCGACGTCTACAGCCTTTCGATGACACTAGGCGCATTGATCACCGGCGAGATGCCTTCTCGGTCGACGCCAACCGAGAAGTATCTCGAAAAAATTGAACCCTTGGTACCGCCGAGAATCTACGAGGTTATCGAACATGGATCGGCGACCGCTCTTTCTAATCGGTACGGCTCGGCTAAACATCTAGCGAACGTACTTGCTAGAGCAATCGCCGCCGAGACGACTTCGCAAATCAAGACGAAGTCGTCTACCCTAGTCAAACCTCCGAATCCAGAATCTAAGGTTTCCGAAAAAACCGAAGAGTTAAGAAACGATCACGGCCCAATTTCCGTCGACGAACTGCTCGGGCCACCTGAACTGGCAAAAGACGCCGAAGCGCTGGAGCCTGAGCCGAAAATCGGAGCCAGCCACGCAAGCCAGGCCGACGATCCCGAGCAGGTAAACTCGCCCAAGCGGGCAGATATCGGTATGGACGTGTTGGTACAGTTAGGACAAGGCGATGCCTCGCAGGCGGCGAGTCAATTCAGAACGACAGCTTCTATCGGTGAATCCGACATAAATCCGGAACCAGCGGTGAGCGAATCCAAACTTCCCGACGAGGATTTTGAGGTCGAAGGGGAGTCAAAAGTTGATTCGGCTAAAGAATCGAGGTCAAAGATTTCTACTTCAGAAGAGTCAATGAGGGGCCGTAATTCCTCTTTCCTATCGCTGCCAGACGATTCGATTGGTTCAACTGAGCAGGTGGACATCACTTCGCTCAACGCCCCGATTGAGAAGCCAAGGCCTCCAAAAGACAAGTCGGATTCAGACCTGTTCCGCCAAACTCGTGTCTTTAGCGCGTCCGAGACTGACCCCCCTTGGGAAGAGCCCAGCCAACCCGGCCGGCAACAACCCCCGCTGGACGCTCAGCCTGCCCTTCGAGAAGCCAGATCCGAGCCCTATCGAAGCGGCCCACGTATGCGGGCCTCAGACAACCGACTGCACCACAAGGCCGAGTCAGATGGGATCTTACTGTCGATTCAGGACAGTTGGCAGTCGAATAGGCAATGGTTAACTCTCGCCCTCGCAGGGTGCATCATGGTCGCTATCTCGTTGATAACGCTTAGCGTTATCAACGGCAATGGCGGTGATTCAACGAACAATGGGGCTGACCTACCTCCGCGGACCACCGAACCTTCGGAAGCATCAGCTCCAGTGTTGAACCCGCCCCCCGCTATAAGCACAGACGATTCCGAACCCGCTCCCAATGCCACAAGCCCCCAGGGAACAAGGCGTCCGGCCAGACCAACGACCAGACCAGGTGTGAATCCGCCACCGACGACCGTCGCACCGCCGACCACAGTCGCACCACCAACCACAGTCGCACCACCTCCGCCCACAGAAAAGCCTCCGCCCACAGAAGTGCCTCCTCCAGCGGCACCTTAGTCGACCTCCGACGCCGGTCTACTCGTTTCAGGTAAAGCCCCTGGGGTTTGGTTTGCGGCTGGAGCCGGCCGACTTGGCTGGGCTTTGGTCGTCGCAGGCAAACGCTTAGTTGTAGCCGGCTTAACCTTGGTCGTCGCAGGCAAACGCGTAGTTGTAGCCGGCTTGACCTTGGTCGTCGCAGGCAAACGCGTAGTTGTAGCCGGCTTAACCTTAGTCGTCGCAGGCAAACGCGTAGTTGTTGCAGTCGTCGTCGTTGTTGCACCAGACTCACCAACCGTCGGCTGTTGTAGACCACCGACCTGAAGCTCGTCAGGCTGTTGAACTAAGGTAGTTGTTTTAGCCGTACTTCCGGGTTGGCTCTCCCGGCTAAGTTCGCCCTTCGAAGGACCTTGCGGGCTTCGCCGATCTGAAGCGGTACGATCTTCGTCTACGCGCTCGACATCAGAATTGCGAGGAGTCGTTTCACTAGTACCCTGCTCGCGTTCTGTCACCCCGGTCCGAAGTTCCAATTCGGGGTGCGAAAGCTGGCGATACGCAACTGTCACAACTGGAACGCTCACGATTGCCCCGAGAAGGACTAGACCCAGTTTCGGGCGAACACGATCATAGAAGGCCAGGGCCATCTCGAGGTTAACGGGCACGACTATTTCCGCCCGTTCGAGACAGTCAAACAAGCGACTCTTGAGGTACATAAATGCGCTTTTTTAGACATTGATCATCCGGGAGACGCCTTTCCGCCAACAATCCTCCTCGACATGAATCCGCGCGCGGGGTAATTGGAGCATTTTTACCCAGACGCGAACTTCACCAACTGGTAACAGTCAGAACCAAACGGCTCGAGTACGATGCTTGTAGGGACATTAGATCGAGAGACCCGCAGCAACACAAGCACGTGAATTTCGTTTACGTCTCATTTGTTGCTCAGTCACCTAGGTCGGGACGTGGCTAATGCGCGGCGGCATAGCCACGTCCCTCCGCCGAACCATCGATTCGCAGACAGAAATCTCCATCATATTTCTTGCAGCTCGACCCGCCCTTCGGCACGACTCGGGGGTATCGTCTCGGTGTGGCTTAAGGGCGCGTCGCGCCGGAAACTTGAATGGAGCATACAGTTGTCTAACGTTGGCGCATTTCGGACTGAAACGGACTCGATGGGACCAATCGAGGTTCCCAGCGACCGCTATTGGGGAGCGCAGACCCAGCGAAGTATCGCGAACTTTCCGATTGGCAGAGATCGCTTTGTTTGGGGTCGCGCTGTAATCGAGGGCCTTGGTCTGCTCAAGTCCTGCGCTGCAACCGCCAACGGTGAGCTAGACCAGCTCCCCGAAGATGTCGTCGCGCTAGCCGTCGAAGCAGCTGACGAAGTCGCCGCCGGCAACCACGATGATCACTTCCCTCTAGTCGTGTTCCAAACCGGATCAGGAACGCAGTCGAACATGAACTCCAACGAGGTAATTGCGAATCGGGCGATCGAGATCTCTGGCGGCACCCTTGGGTCAAAGACTCCAGTTCACCCAAACGATCACGTCAACCGCGGTCAATCATCGAACGACACATTTCCTACCGCTATGCATGTCGCAACCCGCCTAGAACTCGAACGAGAACTCTTCCCAAAAGTTGGGAAACTTCGAGAGACCTTAAACGCCAAGGCCGAAGAGTACGCCGACCTTGTCAAAGTCGGTCGAACGCACCTGCAAGACGCTACCCCAATCACCCTCGGTCAAGAAATAGGCTCATGGGTAGCACAGATCGACCAAGCTTTAGTCGGCGTCCACCAGGCCTCCGAAGGGCTATGCGAACTGGCGATCGGCGGCACGGCGGTTGGCACTGGACTCAACGCGCACCCGGAATTCGGTGATCGCGTGGCAGCCCTATTAGCTGAACGAACCGGCCATCCGTTTACATCAGCCGAAAACAAATTCGCTGCCCTCGCGGCACACGACGCCATCGTTGCTACATCGGCATCGCTACGGACCTTAGCTGGAGTCCTTCTCAAGATGGCGAACGATGTTCGGTGGCTTGCTAGCGGGCCCCGAAATGGTATCGGGGAACTCGTTATCCCCGCTAACGAACCGGGGTCATCGATCATGCCCGGAAAGGTAAACCCCACGCAGTGCGAGGCCATGACGATGGTTGCCGCTCAGGTGTTCGGTAATGATACTGCGGTCGCCTTTGCCGGCAGCCAAGGTAACTTCCAACTAAATGTCTTTAAACCCGTAATGGTTCACAACGTGATCGAAAGTATCCGTCTGCTCGGCGATACCTGCGTGGCCTTCAACGACAACACAGCTGTCGGTATCGAACCTAACAGAGAGCGAATCCAACAAAACCTGGATCAGAACCTAATGCTGGTTACTGCCCTGAACCGGGCGATCGGTTACGACAAGGCCGCTGAGATCGCCAAATTTGCCCACAAGAACGGACTCAGCCTTAGAGACGCCGCTCTTAAGTTAGGGGTCACGGCAGCCGAATACGACGAGCTCGTCGTACCAATCAAGATGACAACTCCGACCAGCTAAGCGAGATGGTGGTGCCAATACCTGGCGCCACCTCTAACAAATGGATTCATGTTACTAACAAATGGATTCGTGTGACCGATTGGTATGGCGTGAGTGTCAAAGCGCCTCCCGTAGAGGGCCAACAATGGTTCAACGCCGAACCCATCGTCTGGGATGAACTCCTCGGGCGTGTCGTCGTCTTGGTGTTTTGGGGCGCCGCTGACGAGGCTTCGTTGGCCAGAATCGCGCAAGTCCAAGAGCTATCCGCTTTGTATCCGAACTTGGCATCTATCGGGATTCACACTCCACGTCTTCCCTATGAGGACGATGCCGACAATGTTGCGTCAATTATCGGCCAGTACAACATCACTATCCCAATTGTCCATGACCCTGAATATGTCACGTGGAACCGCTACAACCCTGATGGCTGGCCGACCACACTGGTCATCGATGACCGCCTGAACGCTATTGGCGTCCAGGCAGGCGTCGACTACTTTGAAACGCTCAAGGAGGCAGTCTGGCTCGCTGTAAGCGTCGCAGACAAACGTCAAGTAGGCCAGGCTCGGCTTCCGCTCGGAACTCCTCAACTTCAGCCAGTCGACGAGTCCGGTTCACCTCTCCGTTATCCAAGCTGTGTTCGGGCGATATCTGACAACGAGCTAGTAGTCGTCGATTCGGGCCATGACCGGCTCCTAATCGCCGAGGTGAATACTGAGAACTCCACCGCTCGAGTCACTGCCACGATCGACGGGTTTGATAGTCCGGGGGCTATTGCGGTCCCCGATGACCCAAAGCATAAGGACAAACTTTTCGTTAGCGAGCCAGCAAACGGGTCGATTATAAGATACGACCGTTCGTTCGGAACGCGCTTTGTTCTCACCGACCAGCTCATACGACCGACTGGACTGTCCATGGATTATGACGGATCCTTGGTCGTGGCTGACTCCGCGTCTGAACAGTTGCTACGGATACCGAACCCCTACGCAGACCAAGACATCCAGCTAGGCTTGATAGCCGGAAATGGGATGTCGGGAAGTGAAGACGGAACATCGACCAACGCCTCGCTGGCCCAACCAACAGCATTCGCAAGGACCGAGGTTGGTATGGTATTTTGCGACGCTGCAGCTAGCAGTCTGCGCCTCCTGACAGACAGCGGAAAAATTACAACCATTATCGGAGATGAATTTGAATGGGGCCATGTTGACGGCCCCGCTCATCAAGCTAGATTGCAACGCCCAAGCGACTTGGCAATTTTGGGTGATGGTTCGATCATCATCGTCGATACGGGCAACGGCCGACTGAGGCGACTCTCCAAACGCCGTGTCGCTACGGTTGGACCAGAACAGCTCAACAGAGCAACCAGCGTTTGCGTGATGCCATCAGGGCACGTCATCGTCGCCGAAACAGGTTCAGACCAGCTAATTTTCATGAATTCAACGTTGAAGTCGGCCACACCGCTAGAACTCGAAGGACTAGCTGATGCCACCTCCGTTTCAATGGAGAATCCGGCAAGCTCAGAGTCGTCTTCAAACGGGCAAACGCCTCCTGGCACATCTCTCAGAGGTCTGGAAGGCGAACAGTTGGCCGTTAGCTATCCCTCGCCGTCGACGGGTCCATGGAATGTTTCGGTCCACTCAGAACCATCTACACTGCTGACCGGACCAATTTCGGTTACCAGAAACAGCTCCGCTGGCAAGGTTCAGGTCACCCTCGGTTCCGTTGGTAACGGCCAACTCATCGTCCGTTCAGACCTGATTCGCGACTCGACTGTCGCCGTATCAAAAAAATGGCAACTCGCCGTTACCGACGCCGAACAATCGGAATCATCTAACCTGAACAGTTAGTAAATTCGACTCCGAAGACTCCTGGTTCTGCAACTGGGCTCGACGAACGTTCTGGTTCCTCAGCCACCCAGCCGTCTACGGCAGCCGACAGTTGGGTCAAGTCTTGCTCTGATTCGACCAGCACTTGTGCTGCGACGCAGGCCCGTCCAGCATCAGACCACACGACATATGAGTCGCCTTCCCATCCGGTTGCCGCTTCAGCTCCAAACATATAGCGGACCACTATTTCGCCCAGTTTCCCGTCGTCGACAACGTCGGGACGGTCCAGGGGTTCGACAGTCACCTGTGGATCGTCTGCGTCCGACGTGTCGGGGTGGAGAATCCGTTCGGACGTTGCTGGGGGGTTCTCGAGCAACGCATCGATGTCCGCTTCTGAAGACGTCGCTTCAGTAAGAAATTTGGAGCCGTCGACATACGGGGAACTCTGAAGTTCTATTATCGCTTGTGGAAGAGCCAGGAATTTGGTGGCGTCCTCAGGGCTGAACAGGGCGCCTTGAGCCGCAAGAAATTCACCGTATTCGTCGGAGCTTAGTTCTTCAGTCCATGCCTCGTCGACTCTGGTGGCGTTACCTTCGATGATTGCCGTGTACCCATAAGACGCCTCATCGTCTTCAAATTCTCGGCTGAGGTCGAACCACTGATCATCCAAGGCGTGGACCAATTCATGCACGAGTACCGACTGGACGTAGACGTTCAGGTCCTCGCCGCGGAGGACGAGCCGACCATCCTCGGGATCGTAGAACCCGACAACACCCAGCGACAGAACTTCCCTGAACTCTTCATAGAGATCTGCGTCTTGATCGATCAATCCAAGACCCTTAAACGCCAACTCTGCTTCCTCCAGCTCCTCGCGCGCCTCGTCGTAGTCTTCTAGAAGCGTTGCGCTAAAGGCTTCTGACTCCATAAGCTCGACTTCGGGAAACGTCTTGAACGGTTTCTCTCTTGTGAGTTGAACGTACTCGGCAGCATCACAAATGACCTCGTTGGTCCCCTCAGGGCAGGCGAGCAATTCGAAGTCCACAGATCCTTCAGGCTCCGAAGTTGGCGGTTCGGTGCCGCCTGAAAAATCGCCGGTTACTCGAGTTGACTCGGCCACGCTCGCAGCGTCGGATTCTCGACCCCGGTACCAGGTGAACCCTACCGCGGCACCTGCGACGAGTAAGACGGCCGAAGCAATCGCTAGCCCGATAAGCACCCCATCAGGAACCCACGGTTTGTTTGAGTTTTCTTCCGGGCCAATCAAACCCGGTGGCGGGTAATTTGGTTGGGTCGGCTGCTCGAAGGGGCCGTTTCTATCCATAAGGAACTACGGTAGCCATCATTCTACACCAATAACTAGTCAGGCTTGTTACAACCAAACATAAATCGAGAGGTCCAATCGGATTGGGAAGGTTTAAGATAGCCTTCGAAAAACATGGAACTTCTTATTCCGAACAAGGTCTGGTGAAACTCGATGACAAGCGGAAACTTAGGCAACTTGGGCGATCACATTCGCCAACTTTCTCGGACGCCAAACCTTTTGGTCGCCTGCGACTACGACGGAACCCTGGCCCCGCTCGTCGATGACCCGATGAAGGCTCATCCCAATCGTGACTCTGTTGCCGCGCTGCGGCAGCTCGCCGAGCTTTCAAACTCCCATGTCGCTGTCATATCTGGACGCAGCCTTCGGGATCTTGCGACGCTATCGCGCTTCCCAGAGGAGATCCGTCTCGTCGGCAGCCACGGTAGCGAGTTCGAGCTTGGCTTTGCATCAAAGCTAAACCCCGATCTGATCCGGCTACGAACCCAAATCACGCAGGCCATCGATGAAATCGCGAGCCGGTACGGTGCTGTCTCTGAAGAGAAGCCGACCGGGGTAACGTTCCACACGAGGAACTTCGACCAAGAAACCACCGATGCCGCAATAGCCGAAGTCCACTCTGTGGTTTCCCAATTTGACCAAATCCACACCCGAACGGGCCACGATGTAATCGAGATGTCGGTCATCGAGACCAACAAGGGCACAGCCATCGAGACCATTCGGTCACAGGTAGGGGCTTCGGCGGTACTTTTTATTGGCGACGATGTTACCGACGAAGACGGTTTCGCAGTACTAACGGGTCCGGACATTGGTGTGAAAGTAGGGCCTGCTCCAACGGCTGCCCCGTTCCGTGTAACGAGCACCGAAACGGTCGCAGAAATTCTGGCGCTTATTGCAGAGCTTCGAGGCTCCTGGCTACGTGGCGCAGGTTTAACGCCGATCGAAGATCACTCGGTTCTGTCTGACCTACGAACCGCGGCGGTACTAGCTCCCGACACCAACGTAACCTGGATGTGCGCCCCGAGGATTGATTCGGCCTCCATTTTCGCCGAACTATTGGGCGGTCCAGCGGCCGGCCACTTCAGGATCAAGCCGTCAGATGGTTCCGATGCTTTACGTCAGCGATACATCGCCAATACGATGCATACGAAGACCGATTTCGACAAGTTCTCAGTAATAGACTTCCTTGATGTCTCTAGCGGACGTACCCGCCGCAAGGCTGGGCGCACCGACCTAATCCGGACAATTCGAGGGTCGGGGGAAGTCCAAATCGAGTTTGCGCCACGAGTTAACTTTGGGCGGACTCCAACGCTACTAGAGGTCCGCCCTGATGGCATCGTGGTCAACGGTGGCGCCGACCTGATGGTTCTACGCTCCGAAGGCGTCAACTGGACCGTCACGAAAGACGGCGTTCACGAGACGGCGGTTGGCACCGCTACGTTGGGCGACGACGCGCTAGTCCTTGAGCTTCGCTGCGGAAGTGGGACCCTTAAGCCTGGAGCAAAACTTGCCGTCGATCGCCAAAGTGACAGCGAAGAGTACTGGGCTAGTTGGGTCAAAAAGCTCACCCTTCCCAAGCTTCAACAAGCTCGGGTTTCGAGAAGCGCATTGGTGTTGAAGTCTCTCTGCCATGGACCGACGGGCGCTATTTTGGCGGCGGCTACAACCAGCCTGCCGGAACATATCGGCGGTGTCCGCAACTGGGACTACCGTTATTGCTGGCTTCGTGATGCCGCTCTGACCGCGGCGAGTCTGGTGCGTCTTGGTTCGAATGGCGAAGCAATGAGCTATCTCGACTGGGTCTTGCGGATCCTGGAAACAGGTAAGGAACCAGAACGACTTTCACCTCTCTACAACGTGGCCGGCCACCATCTACCGCCAGAGGCCGAAATAGCAGAACTCCCGGGGTACGGAAGTTCCCGACCAGTCCGAATCGGAAATGCTGCCGACGGTCAGGTCCAACTCGACGTGTTCGGGCCGATAGTCGATTTAGTTCACGTGTTGCTCAACAGCGGCGAAGAACTTTCGACTGAACATTGGCGACTTGTCGAGGCCATGGTGCTGGCCGTTTCTCGTCGTTGGAAAGAGCCGGATCATGGGATTTGGGAAATCCGCAAACCGGCACGCCATCATGTGTACACCAAAGTAATGTGTTGGGTCACGGTCGATCGGGCCATCGCAATCGCCCGGGAGTTTCTTGACCGCGAACCCAAAGCATGGATTGCTTTACGTGAAGAGATCGCAAACGACGTAACAGCTAACGGCTGGAAACCAGGCCTGAATAGCTTTACAGCAGCATACGTCGGTGACGATCTCGACGCATCGGTCTTAGCAATCGGCATGTGGGGGCTTCTCGATCCGAAAGACCCAAGGTTCGTGGCCACGGTCGAGGCGGTAGTCAAAGGTCTGCAAGACGGACCAACCGTGTACCGTTACCTCGACGATGACGGCCTTCCGGGCAAAGAAGGCGGCTTTCACCTGATGACTACATGGCTGATCGAGTCCTTAGCGCTTATCGGCCGCACCGACGACGCAAACATGTTGTTTCAAGAATTCTGTGATCTTACTGGGGCGACCGGCTTGCTCAGCGAGGAGTTCGACCCCGAGAGCGGTCAGGCGTTGGGCAACTTGCCGCAGGCCTATTCCCATCTTGGGCTAATCAACAATGCAATCTTGCTCGAGAAACTATCGTAGTTAGCGTTCGAGTTTCTCTACCGCAGCTTCCCATGCTGACAATAAGGTCTCGGCCTTCTTCTTTGCTACTGCATGTTGGTTGAGAAGCTCGTTCATCCGGTCGACATCTTGGTAAACGTCAGGGTCGGCTAGCTCGACCGCCAGTTCGTTGGCGTGAGCTTCGGCCTGGTCAGCCTTTCGTTCGAGTTTGTCCGCTTCTTTCTGGAGCGAGCGCAGTTCTTGGCTGGATGGTTTTGACTTCGATGTTTGTCTGGACTCGTTGGATTTCGACTCAGATTTTTTGGGTGAGCTTTGGGTCGGCTGTTTCCCACTTCTAGTCGGCTTATGATCACGATTGGGGAACATCGCTTGTTCGACGTCGGATCGGGCGTTGACTTGGCCATCGCGAACCTCGAAGACTCGATCAACCGTGTTGCGAACCAGGTATCGGTCGTGGCTAACGAGCAAAATAGTGCCCGGGTATGCCAGGAGGGCATCTTCCAAGACGTCGCAGCTTGGTATATCGAGGTGATTTGTCGGCTCGTCCAGGATGAGCAGATTGACAGGATTACACATGACTTCGGCCAACGAGAGTCTGGTGCGTTCTCCCCCCGAGAGATCACGAACCTTGCGATCCACGGCGTCACCAGAGAACCCGAACGACCCCAAAACGGATCTAATGTTTCTGTTCTTCGGCTGGTCGCCTATCGCGTGGCGAAATTCTTGCTCAACCGTCTTGTCCAGATCGAGTGCGTCGACCTGATGCTGAGCAAAGTAGGCGACGTCGACATTCGAACCTATTTCGACGGTTCCTACGAGGGGGACCAGCTCACCCAAAACCAGTTTGAGCAACGTCGACTTTCCGGCTCCGTTTGGTCCGACTAGGCCAATCTTGTCGCCGCGCTCAACCACAAGGCTGATCCCGGAAAGGAGAGCTTCATCGTCGTAGCCGACTGACACATTCGCCATATCGAGTACGGTTCGAGCCGAACGGGGCGGGTCAGGGAAGCTAAATTTGACCTTTAGATCGGCGATCTTGGGTACTTCGATCGTCTCCAATTTTTCCAACGCCTTTATTCGGGACTGGACCTGCTTGGCCTTGGTTGCCTTGTACCGAAACCGGTCGACAAACCGTTCTACCCGTTCGACCTCTTTAGCCTGGCGACGAGCTGTTGCCTCAAGGATCGCTATACGTTCTTGGCGGGCGACGATGAATTCGACAAAACCTCCAACGTACTCAGATGCGGTACCCCATGCGATTTCCACCACTCGTTCCGCTACAGCATCGATGAAATCGCGGTCGTGAGACACAAACAAGACCGCACCAGACCAGCTGCTGAGCTGAGCCTCGAGCCACGCCACCGAGTCGACATCCAGATGGTTTGTCGGTTCGTCGAGAACCAACACATCAGGCTTTTGGAGCAGGAGGCGGGCGAGAACCGCCCGCATTTGCCAGCCACCCGACATCTCCTTCAGTGGTCGGTCCATATCTTGGGATGTAAAACCTAGTCCTCCGAGGATGCGTCGGGCATCTGCTTCGAGCTGGTAACCACCTAGTGTTTCGTACCGGCTCTGCACGTCACCGTATGCTTGAATGAGAGCGTCATCGGTCTCGGTACCAGCTGCCGATATCTTGTCGCCTAAGACCTCCAGTTCGTTCTGAAGGGCCATGATCTCGGCCGCTCCCGACATCACTTCATCGAGAACCGTGCCATCCCATGCTTCTAGAAGTTCTTGAGGTAGATATCCAATCCGATAGTCCGTCGGGGTCGAGACCTGACCTTGGTCGGCTTCTTGAACACCGACGACTATTTCCAGCAGGGTTGATTTCCCAACGCCGTTGCCACCAACCAGCGCTATTCGTCTGCCTGGTGACAACCGAAAAGTGACATCGGAGAAAAGCGTTCGACCTCCGAAAGACTTCGAGAGTGATGAGACGGTAAGCACAAGTTTCCTATCGTTGAAGCCGTCGAGCGGTGTTGGAAGGCGCATCATCATGGAACGCCCGGTTAACGTGAAGGGTGACGACTCCTTCGATGCTGGCCGACGGAACCGGCCCCCATACAGAACTGTCGGTTCCGTGTTCTGGGTTATCGCTCCGCAGTTCGACAGTCCGGTCTGGATGAACAATCCCGAGCCGTTTTATTACTGTCAGGTCTGGTCGCGACGGATGCCTGGTGACAACGATGTCATCGACTCCTGGAAGCATTTCGTCGTCGACCAGTACGTAGTCGCCGTCGAATAAAGTCGGCTCCATCGAACGGCCCACGACGCGCACACGCCTCCGGCGTCGAACAGCCCAAAGAGCTATCTGGCCGAAGGCGTGAACCTGACTTTTTGAGAAACGAATCATCTTTTCGCTCCTCCGATCACAACGAGCTTGGTGTGTCGGCTAACTAGCCGTGTACCAAGGAATATCACGACCTTTGCTCTTCCAGAACATGGTGTGAATGGCCTCAATCTGACTCATCAGCTCTTCACCAGCGGCCACATCGACGGTAGTTTTACATTTCGACGCTTGTTTGGCTGCGTTCCAAAAGGTCGAGTGAAGTTCTGGGAACGTTTCAAGATGGTCGGGCTTGAAGTAATCGTGCCACAAGATATTGAGTTCTCGCTTTACGTCCTCAGCTTGTTCTTCCTTAATCGCCACGAAACGGGCGTAGGTGTTTTGAGCGCCCGGCGTTTGCATGTCGAGCGCCACCAATTTCTTGGTCATCGATAGAACAGCTTCACCAGCGATCCGGGCGCTGGCTGGGTCATATACGCCACAAGGGCCATCACAGTGTGCAGAAGCTACAGGAGCTGGACTACAAAGATCAACTACGTCAAACAGGCGGGCAAGAAAGTTCATTTAGCATTCCTCCAACAATGAACGCCAATAGATATGGGGCATTCGGTCCACAGTTACTGAGAATCGTACCCGAAAGTGGGACCAAATTTATCGTTAGACGGTGGTTAGTCGCCATAGTTATGGTGTACTCAGAGAGTGGAACGACAAATATCATACGTGCTCAGAACAGTCGAAGAGCGAAAAATAAAACTGATCCGTTTTTGGTTCACCGACGTTCAAGGCCAACTCAAGTCAATGGCCATATCGCCGGTCGAACTCGAAGTGGCGCTATTTGAGGGTGTTCACTTCGATGGTTCAGCGATCGATGGCTTTAGCCGCGTCCAAGAATCCGACGTTCTCGCGAGACCTGACCCAGCGACGTTCCAGATTCTGCCGTGGGCCGATGGCGGCACGACAGCGCGAATGTTCTGCAATATCTATGACCCCTCTGGCGAACCATTTAAAGGCGATCCCCGAAACATACTTCGACGCAACTTACTTGAAGCCCAAGACAAAGGTCAATCATTTTACGTCGCACCCGAAATGGAGTTTTTCTATTTCAAAGACGGCGACTCGCCTCGGCCTGAACCCATCGATTCAGGTGGCTACTTCGACCTGACTACCGCCGACGTCGCGTCGGACCTTAGGCGAAAGACAATCTCTGTTCTCGAATCGATGGGGATTCCGGTTGAATATTCCTTTCACGAAGATGCTCCAAGCCAACACGAAATCGACCTTCGCTACACAGATGCGATGGCGATGGCTGACAAGATCATGACGTTTCGGCTTGTCGTTAGGGAGTTGGCTCTCGAACAAGGGCTCCTGGCAAGCTTTCTGCCAAAGCCTATTGAAGATGTCCAAGGCTCTGGAATGCATTTACATCTGTCGTTGTTCAACGGCGGGGACAAGAACCTATTTCATGACCCTGAGGCTAAGTACGGGCTCTCAAAAACAGGGCAACAATTCATGGCTGGTCTTTTGCATCATGCGCCCGAAATCACAGCGGTCACTAACCCCTTAGTCAACTCGTATAAACGCCTCGTCCCAGGATTTGAAGCGCCGGGGTGGGTCACCTGGGCCCGGAACAACCGATCGTCTTTGATTCGGGTTCCGATTACAAAGCCGGACAAAGAGACGTCGACTCGGATCGAGTACCGCTCCCCCGACCCCACCTGTAACCCATACTTGGCTTTCTCGGTCCTGCTGGCAGCTGGGACAAAAGGAATCGCCGAAGGTTACGAACTATCTGAAGAAGTGGCACAGAACACATCCAAACTCTCGGAACAAGAAATCGATAGACTTGGTATCGCGCCGCTACCTCGCTCACTCAACGAAGCCTTAGAGGCAATGGAACAATCTGAATTAGTTCACAACGCGTTGGGGGAACATGTTTTCGAGTGGTTCTTACGTAACAAGCGAAGCGAATGGCGCGCCTACAAGTCTCACGTGACTCAATGGGAACTCGACACGTACCTTCCAAACTGGTAGCCCCATGACCGAGTCGTTTCTGCTATTCCCCGACCCTGCCCCGCCTGAAGTTGTCCGCTGCCTAGATCTCGCCGACTACGAGTGGAAAACCGCTGAGCTTGCGAGTCCAGCTCAGCACGATGAGGACTGGACTGGAGCAATCATCGACTTAAGCACCGAGCCAACTGAAGGCTGGCAACTCTGCAAGCGACTCAAGCGGGGCGATTTGCCAGTCGAACCGTTGCTTGTGCTGGTTGCAGGCAATCAGCTTCCGGACATGCAGCTCCGAGATGACCTCTTCGATGACTTCATGATTACTCCGTTCCACCCGTTAGAACTCGAGGCGAGGCTCCGACATCTGCTTTGGAAGGCTGGCAGAGGTGCCCGACCTGAGGTGCTCTCCTATGGGCCTCTGACAATCAATATCGATACCTATCAGGCTGAGGTTGACAGCCGCAAGATGGACCTTACCTTCATGGAGTACGAGCTTCTGAAGTTTCTGACGTCAAACCCAGGGCGAGTATTCGACCGAGAAACTCTTCTCAGCAGAGTCTGGGGTTACGAATACTATGGTGGAGCGAGAACGGTCGACGTCCACATCCGGCGGCTCCGAACCAAGCTTGGAGAAGAACACGCTCACCTTATCCAAACCGTCCGCAGCGTCGGCTACAAGCTTGGGCAGGCTCGTTAAGACTCGTACTGTTCAGATGCCCGCAACGCAATCGTCGAGATGCGGTACCCGGCATCGGTTTCGACCAGCCAGAGGTCGCTTCGGCGTCGTTCGAACGGATGTGATTCGAGCTGGCTTCCATCAGCGTCGAGTAGAACATACGGTGGGTGTGCGACTTCGACTTCCAACCGGACTGGCGCATCGGTGTTTATTACATTCACGGTAAGCACCATTGGTTTCTCCGCAATAATTTTATGCCCGGCTTCGAGGTAGTGTGAACGCATCTCCTGGGCCATTTCGTAGACTTCGGTGCCCGGGGCATAGACCTCGTCGACGGAGTGGTCGCCAGGCGACGACGCAAGTTGAAAGTCAGCTAGAATCAACCGACTAGCCTCGGCCGACCAGTCGACGTTCGATCGAGTCCTCGATGGGAAAGGCTTCGGTCGCTCGGGACTGGGGTTACGACCGTCCGATGACCGACGTGCGAAGAGTCCAATGAACCCGGCCTTCGATGTCCGACGAACTTTGCTTGATCGACTCTGACCGGCTTGCATCTCTGGGACTGGTTTTTGAGGACCTTCCAGAAGCGACCGTTTGACGAGTGCTGTATGCATCTCGGCCACTGACCCAAATCGTCTCGACGCTCGTTTATCTACCGCCTTTTCGACGACATCTCTAAACCAGTTCGGCACGCCGGTCAGCGGTGCAAGTTCTTCGGTTGCCACCCGGTTAAAAATCGTTGGAATCTCGTCGCTATCCGAATCGTCAGAAACGAACGGACGACGCCCAGCGACCATCGACCATAACAGGACGCCAAGTCCGTAAACATCGACCAGCCCCCCGTCAGAGCCCTTATTGCCAACCGCTAGAACTTCGGGCGGAGAGTAATTGGGGGTGAAGGCCGGCCGGGACGATAACGAACGTCCATCTACTATCTCGGTTGACCCGAAGTCGAGCAGGTGAGGTTGACCATCAGCGTCGAGCAACACATTGCTGGGCTTTAGATCTCGGTGGAAAACCCCTCTGCGGTGACACGCAGCTAAGGTCTCGGCCAACTTACAGCCTAATTCGTAGGCCTCATGCCAGTTATACGGTTGGTTTCGGATTCCGTTCGCGATTGTCCCACCCTCGAGGTAGCTCAAGACCAAATATGGCGAGCCTCCCTCCGTCACGCCTGAGCCCAAAAGCTCCACGACGCCATCTACTTCTGACAATGCCTCCAAGGCATCTTTCTCCCGATCGAACCGACGCCGCCCGCTTTCGCTATTGGTGGTGGTTAGGACTTTCAGAGCTACGACAGAACCAGCCGAATCGACTGCTCGATAAACGACAGCGAATCCACCCTCTCCTACGATCGTCAAGTCAGAAAATCCATCTATTGGTTCAGGCGTGGAATCGGTTTGTCGGTCGTCCTCGATTTGGTCGTCAGAAGATTCAGGCGACTCGGTCACTTCTGAGGTCGAGGGAGCAACTTCGTCAATGTCTTCGTCAATTTCGAGATCCGAACCGTCAGGCACGGCGTCGATAGGACTCTCTTCTCGGTCATTGGTCAGAGAAGGTTCGAAGCCAGTCGATCGAGCTAGCGGGCGCAGCCTGGACGGTTTCGCCGGCCGAGCACGCTGCCGGGCCAGAGGCTGCGTGGCAAACGCAAGCATCGACGGACCCACCGAAGTTAACTTGTTCGGAGTGAGTGACGACAACGACCACTCCGATCCGAACGTCGAGCCATACCGAAGAACTGCAGGTAGTAACACGTTGATGGCTGCAGTAACGACCGCCGGCACAACGACGAACGCCATTCCTATCGGCCTGATAAACGGGGCGTCAGCGAACATCCATGCTGACCCAATGGCTGCGAGCGAACAAAACCCGGCACTCGATGACCTCATCGGGGTTCGCATTCGATAAGCCACCGACCCATACCGAGGACTTGATACCGAACGATGTTCAAACGTACCGCGTTCCTTAGACGTCCAATATGAAACCTCGAACCATCCCAGAGCTATCGAAACCACAAGAACCACTAACACCAGCTCGTCTACCGAGCCAGCCGAAACAAGTGCTGAACCGATACCGATCGAACCCAATAGGAGAAACAGCCGAGTAGCAAAAAACAGCAGCACGGTCGAAGGGCTCCCGCCAACCGCAAGAGCTGCCACTAGCGCAGCGAGACAACTGATGAGCACGAGAGACATAAGCAGCGACCCACTCCGCCGTTCCAGGTCAACTTCGTCAAGCCGGGTACCGTCGACTCTGAAGCCCAACGTTTCTTCCCGCTCTTGGAGATCTAAGACTAGTTGCTGGGTAGATCGAGATCGCTCGCCACCGTTCGGCACCACCAAAACCATTTGAGAGTCATCCGTGTCCAGGCCAACAAACGGACGACTCCGCCCAATCTCGGCATTGTCGACACTGAGACCTTGTCGTACCAAAGCAGACGACGTTTGCACCATTTGCACTGCTGGCCAGTTTGATACTTCGACGACAAACCGATCGACTAATTCGGTTTCGGGTTTCGGTGAAGCTGTGAGCACGATCGCCTCAGTCAGATCACCTGCACTCGCTAGTTCGGCCGCCAAGGAAGAACGAACCTCTAAGGAACTTTGGTCCAGAGAACCAGCAGACGGGCGGCCGAAGGAGTTCAGGACACCCACTACCGTTACGAACACGATCACGCCAGCCACGCTGAGCTTAATAATCTTGGCCAGTTCTTGTTCACGAAGGACATCCAGAAGCCGCGGCGAAGGTCGACCAAAACTAACTCCACCAACCTCAACCAGCAACGAACCTAACGCCACGCCAACAATCGCCCCAGCACAAGCACCAATCAAGATACTGAGCGTCGGGTTGCTCGGTGGAAAAAACAGCTCGACAAACAACCAAACAAGGAATAGTTGGCCGATGACAACGGCCATTGGAAAAGCTTGCCCACGGACTACGTCGAAGCTACGAACCATGGTCGACCGCCGATCGCCTGATGCTGAAGGGGTGCGGGTCGCGTGGTAGCCGATCACTGCCACAACAATTTGGCTAGCGGCGATTGCCGGCAGGTTCGTCGAGAGTACTGACCCGTTAAAGCCCGGGTTCAATAGTGAACCCAGGATCGTGGCTAACGTAGCGGAAGCGCCAAGTCCGCAAGCAACCCCAATGCCAACCCGCCACCCATAGGTGAGCGCTAGAATGGCGCCAGCGACAACCGACACCAAGCCAACGGCGAGCAACGCTTCTCGTTCGATCGATTGACGCAGCCGAACATCCGCTGAGCCGGATCCTAGTACGAATGTCGAAGAGGCCGTCGTATTGGTCTCGACGATGTTTTCGACCTGGTCTAAAAGTTCTGGGTCGGCGTGTTGGTCAGAGTTGATGTAAATGACAGAGGTGTCCACCGAAGTTGGCACAACAGCAAAATTCGATGTTTCGGTTGTCTTGAGGAGAGCCAAAGAAATAGCCTCGACGTCGCCTTGGAGAGCTGCCGCATCTCCCTGTACCACAATTGCCAAGTCTGGCGTCTTCCCCTCAGACCACATAGTCACGTTTGACTGGGCAGACGCCGAACTGAAGATTGCTGTGATACAGAACAGCACAAGACCGAATCCAACCAAGGCCTGACACAAATATTCTCGATGAGTTAAGAAGTCGTTAAAGCGGCTGTCTGAACGCCCATCGGAATTGGGTCTTCCCATACTGCGTCTCACTGGTCTACCCTGCATCTAGGTTGGTGTGGAACAATCGTAGCTGACAGGTTGCGCCCAGCTTCATCGACAAATCGAATTTATTTGAAGGCACCCGCCCTAGGAGCGGGTGATAGTGACGGTGCCTCACGAAATCTACGAGACGAATGGACGACCTCGACCTATCTGTGCGACTGACTCGTCTATGGTGGGAGTATGAAACAACAGGGGATACAGAACCTCGTTGTCGCTGCCAACCGCCTACCTGTTCGAAAAGTCACAGACCCAAACGGGGAACAAACTTGGAAAACCAGCCCTGGCGGGCTCGTCTCTGCTCTAGCGCCTTCGATATCGAACACCGAACGCCTTCAATGGATTGGTTGGGCCGGTGACGTTATAGGCCCTGACGACCCGCCCGACAATGGCATCGAACCGTTTGTTGTCGATGGCATCGAACTCCAACCTGTCGCATTGACCAAAGAAGAGAAGAGCCTTCACTACGATGGCATGTCAAACGGCACGCTTTGGCCGCTGTACCATGACAAGGTTGGCCCGGTAGCATTCCACCGCCACTGGTACCTTGGCTACAAGACCGTCAACCAACGATTCGCAGACGCGATATCGAGCGTGGCTCCCAAGGGAGCAACTGTCTGGATCCACGACTACCAACTTCAACTCGTTCCGGCGATGATCAAGGAGAACCGACCCGATCTTAAAGTCGGCTTCTTCTTACATATCCCATTTCCGCCTGAAGAGCTGTTTATGCAGCTCCCCTGGAGGCGGTCCCTGGCAAAGGGAATCCTCGGTAGCGACTTGGTTGGTTTCCAAACACCGGACGGTGCTGACAATTTTCGACGACTCATTCGGGCCATCGAATTGGTTGAAGGCGACAGCGACGACAATGTTATCTATGAAGGTCGCGAAGTCGCCATCGGAACCTTCCCGATCGGCATTGTTGGCGAACGATACGAGTCGGTCGCCAGAAGCGAAGCCACGACTATGCGCACTCAGGACTTGCGCGCTCGTCTTGGCCAACCCCATGTAGTGTTACTGGGCGTCGATCGTCTCGACTATACAAAAGGCATCGATGTGAGGCTTCGGGCCTTCAAAGAACTTTTGGCTGAAGGTCGGGTTAGCCCGACTCGCGTTTCTATGGTCCAAGTCGCTGAACCGTCTCGTGACAACGTGAAGGCGTATATCGCCCTTCGGGCCAAGGTCGAACAGTTGGTTGGTGAAATCAATGGCGACTACGGACGCGTCGGTTTTCCAGTTGTGAACTATATTCACCAAACGCACGGTTTGGAAGAGTTGATCTCGCTGTACCGAGTCGCAGACGTGATGGTCGTGACCCCTTTTAGGGATGGTATGAATCTGGTAGCGAAAGAATACGTCTCCTGTCGATACGACAACACTGGCGTGCTCGTTCTCTCCGAATTCGCCGGAGCCGCCCATGACCTTGAAGGTGCGCTGCTCGTAAATCCACACGATATCGACGGGCTGAAAGATGCTTTAGTCCAAGCCATCGGCATGGCCTCAACTGAAGCTGAACAACGTATGGAGAAGATGCGGGAGACAGTTCAAGACAACGATGCGGTCAGTTGGGCAAGTAGTTTCCTACAGGCGATTCCTCAAATCGATTAGTTCAGACTTACCGCAACTGGTCCAGGGCCTGAAAGTACGTTGGAAATGTTTTGGCGACGCAGCCCGGATCCTCAATTTGAATTCCTGGATGCACGAGCCCTAATAGAGCGAAACTCATCGCCATGCGGTGGTCGTCGAAGGTCTCGATCGAACCACCGGTAGACGCACCCGGCCATATCTTCATCGCGTCGTCGAATTCTTGCGCCCGGATACCCGCCTTTGAGAGCTGGGTCACGACGGCGTTAATCCGGTCCGTTTCTTTGCGCCTAATAAACCCGATACCCGAAATGATGGTCGGTGTCGACGCAAACGATGCGACGACGGCGAGAGTTTGGGCGGTATCCGATATGTCGGCCATGTCGACTTCCACTCCGACTAACTTTTCGGTGCATGACACCTCTGTCCAACCATCCCCATACGTAACCTTGGCGCCCATCTGGGCCAAGACATCGACGAATGCAAGATCGCCTTGAACCGTCGAGTTGTCTAAACCTAGAACTCGGACGCGACCGCCGCTAACGGCGGCTGCCGCAAAGAAATAGGATGCTGCAGACGCATCCGGCTCGATTTGACAAGTTGCTGCCTGGTATGGCTGGGGGCGGACTTCGAATCGGTTGTAGTCTTCGTTGTCGACTTCGACCCCAAACGTCGACATTGTCGCCAATGTGAGGTCAATATAGGGTTTGGACACAAGTTCGCCCGTCACGTCAATCGTCGTTGGACCCGAGAAGGTAGGTGCCGAGAGCAAAAGCCCCGAAAGAAATTGGCTTGACGCGTCGCCTGGTATGGAGATCGTGCCCCCACCCATCTGGGCTTGTCGAACGACGACAGGTAGGCTCTCGGAGTCGATGTCGGCGCCAAGGTTTCTGAGCGCCTCGACCAAGGTCTCGAAAGGGCGCGCTCGTAGTTGCTCGTCGGCATCAAGCGTGTACGGACCGGAACCCGTCGTCAGCAACGGCAGTAAAAAGCGTCCGGCGGTGCCAGCCTGGTTGACGTTGACAGTCAGCGGTCCAGACCGGAGGTCCCCACCACTACCCGTCACTCGAATTTCACCACTGTCGGCCGACTCTACGACAACTCCGAGAGACCTCAGTGCTCCGGCCATAGCCTGGGTGTCCTTAGCGTCGAGGGCGCCCTGTAAGATCGACTCCCCTTCAGCTAAGGCCGCACATGCCAGAGCACGGTTTGTGTGGCTCTTAGAACCTGGAACGGTGACGATAGCGTCGGGTGGGCGAAGAAGCGGATCTACAACATGGGCCAAACGAGTCATTGCTAACTGAGTTTAGGCTGGCAAACGAATCATTGCCGCAGGTTTACTTCACTGGTATCAATCGTCGCCAACCGTTCGCCGACCAGTTGAGCTTCGGGCGACGCCGCCTGTTTTTCTGCGGGCACCCCGATTGACCCTGACTCTTCGATCTGTTGTCGAATTTCTTTGATAGTGAACCTTGCGACCCTGATGGCTTCGTCTCGTTCGTTGACGCGTTCCCGGGCTACCGCCAACTCAGCGGTGAGTCGATCAACTTCGGTACGTGCACGTTGAAGATCTACGTCCTTGACGTCGTCAGACGTACCAGCCCTCATACTTGGCTGGGACGCCATCTGGTATCGCAGCCTGCGGTTTACCATTTTGTCTTCGGTTAGCTCTTGACGGAGCTGCTCCATCGAACGGTCTTTGATGGCGAGCTGTTCGCGGCACTTGCGCAGCGAAGGCCCGGAGCGGAACTTCGCCACAAGGTAACCTACGGCCGTCGCCAAGACCAGCGCAACAACCAGCAGTCCAGAATTGACCACGGCACCCATACTTTGCCTTCCACCGATGTCAAATTAGACACCGCTTTAGATTCGACGACCAGCTAACACCTACCACATTAACGCTCTTGAGTGTACCTCAGTAAACAAAGGTCCAGGCATGAGTAACCTACCCCAGGACTTCAGAGGCCCGTTAGCGCAGGGTAGGCGGATACCGCGCGCTAACGGGACTTTCTGAGCGCTAGCCCCCCCATAAAAAGAGCTAGTGAGGCGCCCGCACTCAAGAACTGAAGCTTCCCACCCTGAAATTCAGGAAAGGACGTCTGTTCTCGTCGGCAGGGTCGTGCCCGCGCTGTCTACAGAACATCTAAACAACAAGCATCCACATTCGTCAACACAAACTCGAAGTTTCGATGAACCGTCGTTAGTCAATCGCTTCTGACGATGCAAGTGGCGTTTGGCACTTGGGCTGGTAGTAGGCGTGGTCGACTCAATTCCCTCCATTTTCGGGGAAACCTTGGAGTTGAAACGGCAACCATGTAGTTTATAAGACAACGAAACATGATCCATATCCATGAATTCGAGCTTTACGTTTGGACAAACATCCTTTCTTCTGTTCGATCCATGCGACTTTAGTGGTAGTTTCACATAGAGAGTAATTAAGAGGGCTAACGGGGGACTGACGAACGGTGTCTGACATGGATGAAACTCCAACTTCGCGATCAAGCTGGTTTGGCTTTGAAAGAGTACGCGTTGATTACAAGAATCACGCGGTTGATATTACGGTCGGGTCTGAGACGGCTTGGGACCGTTCCCACCTTCGCCGACTCCGCCAGTCGAGCGATCTACCTGGACTCGTCCCAATCATCGATGCCGATGTCTCTTCTGAGGGACGGCCTTATGCCATAACCTCAGCAGTCGACGAACCAACCCTGGCCGACCTTTTAGCGGCCGATGACGGCGTTAGCTGGAATGACAGCACAGGTATCACCGAAGCAGCTGCAAGAGCATGCCACGACGCCCATGAACGAGGTCTCTTTCACGGTTCGATAAGCCCTAGCGATATTTATGTAATAGGCGACGAGATTGCAGTCGACGGTCTAGGGCTGACCCGAGGCGGAGGCGTCCCCGCCGACCGTTCCCAGTGGGTCGCGCCAGAAGTCCTCGCTGGCGACGCACCAACTGCACGATCCGATGTCTACTCCCTCGGCAAGCTTCTCGAAACGGCACTTGGCGACTCGATCGAACTCGTACCTCGTTCCGTCAAACGATTGATGATGTGGTCTAGCTCTGATTCGGCTGATACCCGACCCCGCACGGCTTCGGAGTTCGCAGAGATCCTCAGCGACGGACTAGGAGACGCTAAGAGCTCGTATCGTCCTGCATTTATCCCAACGATACGGGCCAACAACCTTACGGAAGATGCGGAACGGGCGGTCGCAGACACCCAGACAGATATCGCCCTTGCATCTGTCGTCACGTCTGAAATCGAAGTTGAATCTCAAACAGAAGTTGAATCACAGACACTGACGGACGAAGACTCCGTCGAAACGCCTGATGACATCAGCGTGGATGACGACGCGACCGAACAACTCGACACTGTCGACCTTGAGCGGGTCCCTCAAGAAGACGACATAACCGAAGAAGTCTCGCTGACAACCGACCCAGCCGAGGCCACATCCGATGATGAGGAGAGCTCAGGTTCGTTGACGAAAGCGGCCGGCGCAGCAGCAGCGGTAGGTGCTGCAGGAGCAGCCTCAAGCAAATTGGGCAGCAACAAGGGGGCTTCAGGCGACGCCGACTCCGACAGTTCGAAGAGCGGCTCTAAATCAAAGGGCTCCAAGAAAACGAAAACCAGCGCCAAAACTAAGACCAGTAAAGGTTCTCCCAAGAAAGCAGTGGAAGAGACCACCAAGACCGCTGGAATTGCCGCCAGCGAAGCAGTGACCGTCAAAAGTACCGGCACAAGTAATGCAGACAAATTTTCCTACCAAGACGTGTCACTAACTGAAGATCGTGGGATGTCTCGGTTTTTAATCCCAGCCCTTATTGTAGTTGCAATACCATTCCTAATCTGGGCTCTCGTTCGTTCAGGCGGCGGCGGCACTGATACTGCTGACTCTTCTCCTAATACGACGTCAGGAGCCAGTCAAGCAGGTCCAGCTATTACCGAGGGCACTGAACCAGACAGCGTGGAAAACGCCGTTCCTCCAGTTTCCGAAGCACCAGAAACCACACCAGCACCAGAAACCACACCAGCACCAGAGACCACACCAGCACCAGAACCGGTCAGCGAAGCACCGGCGGCTATCGCTGCTTCCGATGCAGCGATCCAGGTAGTTCACGCCGTCCCGGAAACACCGGTTGACGTCTATGTCGATGGCGAACTCACCGCACCCGCATTCCAACCTGAGAGCATTGCCGGCCCTGTCGACCTGGAAGCAGGCGATCACGACATTGCGATATTCGCAGCCGAAACTAATCCTGCGCAGTCCGCCGACGACCGTACCGACGATGCCGTTATAGAGCAGACAGTCACCGCCTCAGGTGATCCGACAACGTTGGTAGCCCACCTCGATGACAGTGAGAACCCGGTGCTCAGCGCATTTGCAGAGAGCTTAACCGAGCTCGAGGCTGGCGAAACCCGTGTTGTGGTAAGAAACCTAACCACGACCGCCGGGGACGCTACCGTAGTTGTCGATGGAGTAGAACAGTCTGCCCCTCTAGCAAATGGAGACGAACTCGAAATCGTTCTTCCTGCTGGGGAACATACCATCACCATGCTAGGCACAAACGGCGAAGAGGTCTTCAGTTCAGATCTGGACCTAGTCGAAGGTGAACTGACAACAGTCGGATTCATCGGATCGTCTAGAATCGGATCGGAAAGCGTCGTTGTTCAACGATATTCTGGCCTTGGTTCCGCTCCTTCAGAAGTACCAACTGGCGACTCTGGGCTCTTAGAAGGAGGTCCAAGCTCCGGAGGGGCTCGGACGGTTATTGGCCTTGTCCTTATGATGCTGCTAAGCGGCGCCATGATTGCATTCAAGCGTCGCCGCAGCATGGTATGAACCGAAAGTTCCTTTCCGGAACGTTCGGCCTTATAGCCACCGTAGCAATGGTGGCGGCGGCAGGAACCGGGGGCGCGACAGCCTCCGCTGACCCTGATGCACCCCAACAACCAGCCAACACGGCAGCTGTACCAATTCGCTCGGGTAACCCCTTGGATGTACAACCATCCAAGGGACCTCGACCGGTAAGCATAAGGGTTGGAGACCTCAACCTCGACGCATCCGTTATCCCAGTCGGCGTCGACGACGAAAAGCGACTCGATGTCCCTTCCGCGGACTTAGTCGGCTGGTACCAGTACAGCGCGACCCCTGGTGAGACGGGTACAACAGTCCTAGCAGCCCATGTTGACTATGGCGGCGAAGAAGGTGTCTTCTTCAACCTTGACCAATTGCAAATCAACCAGCGCTTCGAGGTAGAACTCGAGGACGGCAGTATTAGACAATACCAAGTGACGGCAAACTCAACTTATAACAAAGTCGACCTTCCTGGTGAAGAGCTATTCCGCAAAGACGGCGAGCCAACACTTCAGCTGGTCACGTGCGGCGGAGAGTTCGATGCGGACGCACGTTCGTACGAAGCAAACGTTGTGGTAAGCGCTGTCCCAGTCTAAACCTAACGCCTTTATAGAGAAGGTGCGCTCCCCGAGCCCTCGACCTGCTTGGGGAGTCGCACCTTGAAACAGCCAATGGCTGCTATTAACATTGACCCGAACGCTGGTACTGAACCTGACAACAATAGCCAGCAGGTCAACGGAAAGGGAACTTCTGTTTCGCCGAGCGCACGTTTACCCGGCAATTAAGAAACTAGGTGATTTTCTCCAGTTTGTGAAATCGAATGCGCGCAATTTATTGATATAGAAGAATATCGATGCTATTAATAGCTTGTCGAATGAACCTCCAGAAACGCACTGCTAGAGGCGATTATGTGCTCATATTTTGAAGAAAACTTGCGCCCTCTTATCCCAAAATAAATAAGAAAATATTCGGTGGTTAACCTCCCAGAGTACCTAAAGCTCAGAATCTGAGCAAAGAACTCAAGGGTTCCAGAAGTGAAGCCACCCTCCTTCTTTGCAGTTGTGTCGTCAAGATAACAACGACAGGGAGATTGGAGTCCTATTCGCCGACCCAGTCCACACAGAGGTAGCCTCGACTACGTGACCGAATCATCTCGACTGCCGCTCCACACCATCCCAACTCATTATGACCTCGCGCTGCGACCGAACTTGGAAACAGACTCGTTTTCGGGCTCCGTCGTGATAGCGGCAGAAACTACAAAGGCCACGAACTCCATAGTTCTGAACAGCGAAGGTCTTGAGATCAGGACTGCCGCCGTATCGAACAACGGCCTGACCCAACAGCCCCGTATCGAAGTCGACGACGAACAGGGACAAATCGCGCTGCGTATCACCGACACCCTAACTCCCGGTGAGACGACAATCGAGCTCCACTTCTCCGGCCAGTTCAACGACCAATTGGTCGGCCTATATGCGAGCACATTCGAAAAGGAAGGAGAAGCGCTTAAGCTGGCAACTACACAATTCGAAGCAACACACGCACGTAAGTGTTTCCCGTGTTGGGACGAGCCGGCGTTCAAATCTACGTTCTCGTTGTCAATCACTGTCGAGCAGGGTCACGAAGCGGTTGCTAACAGCGCTGAAAGGTCACGAACGGCGAATGACGACGCAACGACAACAATAGTCTTCGAACCAACTATAAAGATGAGTACCTACCTGGTGGCCTTTGTGGTTGGGCCGCTAGAAATGACCGATCCAGTCATGGTTAGAGGCGTCCCGTTACGGATCGTTCACGTACCTGGCAAATCCGCCTTGACTCCATTCGCTCTCGAAGTCGGTGCCTTCGCATTGGACTACTTTACAGAGTACTTTGGCATCGAGTACCCGGGTGACAAACTCGACCTCGTCGCGATCCCAGACTTTGCGTTCGGAGCCATGGAAAACCTCGGCTGTGTGACTTTTAGAGAAGTCTTGCTTCTAATCGACCCTGGTTCAGCAACCCAACCTGAGCTACAGCGTTCCACAGACGTAATCAACCACGAAATCGCTCATATGTGGTTCGGTGACTTAGTCACGATGAAATGGTGGAACGGGCTTTGGCTAAACGAGGCGTTCGCCACCTTTATGGAGATGAGGTGTACCGATGCCTTCCGTCCACAATGGCAACGGTGGGTCGAGTTCGGTGTATCGAGATCGGATGCCTTTTCTACCGACTCGTTGCAAAACACGAGACCCATCGAATTCGAGGTAATCCATCCAGAAGACGCCGAAAGCATGTTCGACGTGCTCACATATGAAAAAGGAGCAGCCGTCGTCCGCATGGCTGAACAATTTCTAGGTGAGAAGGCGTTCCAAGCTGGAATAGCGCGCTATATGCACGAACATTCATATAGCAACGCGGAAACGACTGACCTTTGGGACGCGCTCGAAGCCGAAACCGGCCAGCCTGTTCGAAAGATGATGGACACGTGGATTTTCCAAGGCGGCTTCCCCACCATCACCAGCTCGATCAAAGACTCGACCCTCACACTCACGCAGAAACGGGTAACCGTTTCGACGATGCCGGCTACGGAGACTTCAGAGCAACTATGGTCTGTTCCGGTCCAGTATCGATGGTTGGCCGAAGGAGAAACCGAACCAACAACAGACTGGGTGTCGCTCGAAGGCGAGACCGCCTCGGTCGAGCTGGGGGCGACACCGCAATGGGTGGTTCTTAATGCCGAAGCCGCCAGTTTCGTTCGGATCGGATATACGGCTACCCAACTGGACCATCTCGCGGACATCGCAGAGTCTCATCTGTCAGCAATTGAGCGGTACAACCTCATCGACGATACGTGGGCGTCTGTTCAGGCGGGCGATATCTCGTCCATCAGCTATTTGACGCTGCTAGAAGCACTCGCTGGTGAATCTGACCGGTCGGTCTGGCTCCGCATCATCAAGGGACTGCACCAAATTCGTCGGCTAGTGACCGGTGACGCCCGAAACAGGTTCGAAGACATCGCCCACGACATTTTGTCGCCTGCGTTGGCAAACCTAGGACTCGGACCAGTCGACGGTGACAGCGATCGCACCAAACAACTTCGAGGGGACCTGATCAGGGCGTTTGGTATTGTCGCCAACAACGACGAAATACAGAAAGAAGCTAAACGGGCCGTCGCTTCCGAAATCCGCAACGCCGGGCTTGTCGATGCCGCAGTCTTGGCGGCCGCGGTCGACATCTCGGCCCAGCACGGCGACGAAGTTGATTTCGACGAATTCGTTGCGCAATGGAAGTCCGCCACCAGCCCCCAAATCGAACAACGCTACCTCGGGGCACTCTGCGACTTTCCAGACGATGAACTCGTCGGGCAACTTCGTGATCGAGTTCTGTCTGGCGAGGTTCGGTCGCAGAACGGGCCACATTTGTTGCAGCGGGCTCTGACCAATGAATTTGCAGGTCCACAGACATGGGAATTTATTAAGACCAATTGGGACCAGCTAACAACCCAATTCCCAACTGCGTCAATCGTGCGCATGGTGTCCGGTATTACTGCACTGGTATCGCCAGAACAGGTCGCTGACTGCTCACAGTTCTTCGCCGATAACCCGGTGAGCACAGGTCAACTGACGTTGGCCCAGATTTTGGAGCGCCAACAGGTTGAAGCTGAGCTGACTGCGAGGGAGTCCGATGTTCTCCGCCGATTTCTAACTAACTAATGAAGCGTCCCCGGAACCGAATATTTCCGGCTTCGCCGCTACAGGTCTTCGCCGTCGAGACAGATACCTTACAGCTCGCATGGGGAAATTTGCCGGCTGGAAAAGTCACCGTCACGGCGGCACCAGCTGTCGTGACAATTGAGCACCCCGGAGGGCCAGGCACTGTTGAACTGAGAGGGCTTGAGCCCGGGACATCTTATGAACTGGTCATCGACCTTCGCCGCGGGCACTCAAGCGAACGTTTCGAACTTACGGCTACAACGCTCGCCAAACCAGAAGGTAAACGCCTGTCAAAGTTTGCCACTATTAGTGATCTACATATCGGAGCCCGGAGTTTCGGCGCTCTGAGCACCATGACAGATATCGAACCAGGTGGGGAACCCTTTGCCCATCGGTGTGCACGCGCTGCGATCGAGGACGCAATCGATTGGGGCGCCGAATTTCTCGTCATCAAGGGCGACACGGTCCACGCTCAGTCAACCGAAAACATGGCCGAGCTTGGAAAGATACTTGACGACTTCAGCGAGCTTCCGATGATGCTGCTCCCGGGCAACCACGACGTCGATCAACGTGGCGACCTCGACGAGCTTCCCGTAATCGGAAGTCGGGGGCTTCGTTTCGTTGAAGACGTTTCGACCAAGGAACTGCCAGGCCTTCGCCTCGTTGGGGCCGATACGACCATCAAGGGAAGAGGAGTCGGAACCCTTGGACACGTCTCCGACAAGATTCTGGACGAAATTAGCCGTGACACACCGTCGCTCGTCTGCATCCACCAACAACTGCAACGCCACACCACAAACCGTTACTGGCCTCCAGGTATCCCCCGCCAAGAATCAGACCTTTTTCTAAACCGGCTCGCAGCGATTAGACCCGATTCATTCGTTACTAGCGGGCACACCCATCGTAACCGAGTCCGTATGCATGGCTCAGTCACCATCTCAGAGGTGGCGTCAACAAGGGATTGGCCTGGTGTGTGGGCTGGGTATTCTGTTTACGAGGGCGGCCTCACACAAACCGTTCGGCGAATATCTGCTCCCACTGCTCTTAGGTGGCATGAATACAGTCGCCAAGCGGTCGCTGGATTATGGAATTTATGGTCACCTGGCAAACTCGGTGACCGGTGTATCAGCCGGCAATGGAAGACGACATAAGCCGCCGACAGGCGAGACACCTTGGGACTGATGCCGTCGTTTGGATAACAAACGCCAACGATTCAACATGACTCCAAGGTAAGATTCGGACATGTCAATTGTGGCTGCGACTTCGCTGACCGATCAAATCGACTCCGTTTCTCAGAACCAACTAAAAGTCGCCTTTGTGGCCGCAGTCGTGATTTCGGTGGTGTTACCCCGCCTCCCCTACGGCCGAAGACTGCTGTTCCCGTTTGCCCTTCTAGCGACCTGGGCCCACGAGCTAGGCCACGGCGTCGCCGCCATTTTAATGGGAGGACGATTTACCCGACTAGAGGTCTACTCCAACTTGGGTGGAACCGCTTACTCTTCGGGGGTTAGGAACGGTCTTGGCCGTGCATTCGTTTCAGCCGGGGGGTTGTTAGGTCCAGCGTTAGTCGGCGGATTGATCATTATCGCAGGCTCGAGGCAGGAGACAGCACCATATGTTCTGGCCGCAGTTGCTGGGTCGGTCCTGGTCTCGGTCGTCCTCGTCCTTCGAAACCAGTTCGGCCTGATTGCCATGAGCATCATTGGCCTAACCCTGGCCGTTATGGCGTGGAAAGGGCCCGAACTGGTTCGACTGCTGGTCGCTCAGCTAATCGGTATCCAGTTCTGCCTGGCCAGTTGGGGGACCCTCGACTATATGTTCACCAAAAATTTTGTTCGAGGCGACCAAGTAATCAATTCTGACACCCAAAACATTTCTGACGAACTAATTCTGCCTTACTGGTTCTGGGGTGGGTGTATCGCCGGCGTTTCGGCCCTGATTTTGGCCAGCTCGTTCTATGTTGCATGGGTCCGCCCGGAGTTCGCTCCGACAGGCTAGACCTTTCCTGAGAGCACGGAGCGGCTAGGATTAGGAGGTGGAATCGATCGAGACCGTCAGAGCTTGCTTTGAGTCAGGTAAGACCCGTTCGCTGAGCTGGCGAAAACGGCAGCTATTAAGTCTTGAGTCGCTAATCACCGAGAATAGAGATGAACTGTGTGAGGCCCTCGCGACCGATGTCGGAAAACCCCTCTCTGAGGCTTGGGCCGCTGACCTCCATCCAGCCTTGAACCACATCCGATTTCTTCACAAGAATTTTTCGTCGTGGGCAAAGCCACAAAAAGTGGCGCTGCCTCTTATAGGACAGCCCGCTAGAGCGTACACGGTGGCCGAACCCCTCGGTGTCTGCCTCATAATGTCACCCTGGAACTACCCTGTTTTACTTACTCTGACCCCGCTGGCGTCCGCCTTAGCGGCCGGCAATGCGGCAGTCGTAAAGCCATCGGAGATAGCGCCTGCGACGGCCAAGTTGTTATCGAGTTTGGCCGGGTCTTACCTAGATTCTGATGCCGTCCAATTCTGCCAAGGCGGCCCAGTGATGGCAGAAGAGTTACTGAGCCATTCTTTCGATCATATTTTCTTTACCGGCTCGACGAGGGTCGGGCGGCTTGTAGCACAAGCGGCCGCTTCTTCGCTCACCCCCGTCACCCTCGAACTTGGCGGCAAAAGTCCAGCCATTGTTGACCGGTCGGCGAACATCGCCTCAGCAGCGAAGAGAATCGCATGGGGAAAATTTCTAAACGCAGGACAGAGTTGCATCGCCCCTGACCACGTTTTAGTACATGGCGACGTTAAGCAGCAGTTCGTTGAAGAGCTCCAAAATTCCGTCGAGGCCTTCTTCGGAGACGATCCAGAGTCGAGTCCAGACTTTGGTCGAATGGTGTCGGCCAAACATACAAGTCGAGTCGAAGCAATGATCAAGGCAAATGACAGCGGTCAAGTAGTGCTCGGCGGCGAAGTGAACCATACATCCCGCTACGTCGCTCCAACCATTTTGGTCGATCCCGAGCCGACATCGGCTGTCATGACCGACGAAATATTCGGACCCGTCCTGCCGGTACTGTCTGTACCTTCAACCACCCACGCCATCTCCCTCGTAAGGGCGGGGCCAAAGCCATTGGCACTGTATCTTTTTGCGACCGAGCAGTCCGTAAAGGCCGCCGTGCTAAACCAAACCAGCTCTGGCTCGGTTCTAATCAACCATACGATGTTCCAGTTCGCTATACCCGCATTGCCGTTTGGTGGAGTTGGCGATTCCGGACAAGGACGTAACCATGGCCACAAAGGGTTCGAGAATTTTTCGAATATCAAATCGGTGATGCATAAGCCTTCCGGCTATGAACTCGATGTGATCTACCCTCCGGCTACTAAGACAAAGAAATCGATATTGCGAAGGCTGTTGCGATAGTCCGAGGGGTCCGCATTAGAGTAACTGGAATCGTGGGTTGCCTTCCGTTACCGTGCCGACTACCGCCGCTCGGTGCCCGGTTTCTTCCAATTCTTGAACTACGTTCGCAGACTCGCCCGGGTCTACCCCAAAGACAAGTCCGCCTGAAGTCTGAGCATCGGAGATCAACAGCTGGTGGGTTTCGGGGTGAGAACCGGGCTCAAATAGCTCGGCGCCCCATGACAGGTTCCGACGACTACCTCCGGGCATCACGCCTTCGTTCGCCAGCCCGACCGCTCCTTCGAGGAACGGAACCGATTCGAAGGCAACTGAAACCGCTACCTTCGACTCGATGGCCATACGTCCTAAGTGCCCCAACAAGCCGAAGCCTGTTACGTCGGTGCATCCCGTCGCGCCAGCGGCCAAAGCGACGCTAGAAGCAGTATCGTTGAGGCGAACCATCGAATCCACGGCACCAGCCGCTATATCATCGGCAGCCTTGTCGGCCTTTATCGCTGTGGTGATAACACCGACACCCAACGGCTTGGTCAAGATCAGTTCTTGACCTGGCTTTAGACCCGTGTTGGTCAAGATTCTTTTTGGATCAACCTCACCGGTAACCGACATTCCGTATTTGGGTTCTGGGTCGTCGATCGTATGGCCGCCCACGATCGCAAAGCCGCCAGCAGTTGCCACATCCTGACCGCCCGCTAATACTTCACCTAGCAGTGATGTTGGCAACGCTTCGGTGTTCCAGCCGACGAGATTGAGAGCAAACATTGGCTTGGCTCCCATTGCGTAGATGTCAGAGACGCTATTCGCCGCCGCCACACGACCCCACGTTCGGGCGTCATCGACAACCGGCGTGATAAAGTCAGCCGTCGAAACTAGTGCCCGCCCTTCGTCGAGTTTCCATACCGCCGCGTCGTCGCCCGTTGAAGGTCCGACCAACAACTCTTCTGTGGTGTCCGTCTGCAAATCACGCACAACGTGCGCGAGCTCGCCTGGGGCGAGTTTGCAGCCTCAACCGGCTCCGTGGCTGAACTGGGTAAGTCTAAACGATGTTGGTTTGCTCATTGTGCTCTTCCACCCATCCAGATTCATTACGTCGCAACCATACTTTACTGACAAAAGCCAGCCTCGACTGACCATCGAAGGCTACAAACGTTGGCTGTCTCCTACCTTAGACTTCTCCTGATCCAAGACGACACCAAGTCGACTAGTACCGTGACGAGCAACAGAGCGACAATAGTGGCCAGAACGCCGTCGTAGTCGAACGATGAAGTCTGTTCGCTAAGCCGACGTCCGAGGCCTGCCGCTCCAACGACGACAAGTATCACGGTTTCACGGACAACTACTTCCCAACGGTAAAGGCTCAATGCTGTGAAGCGTCCAGCCACCGCAGGCATCGTGGAATACAGCAAGGTGCCCGGAGCGGACGCACCCATTGCACGCAATTCCTCATTAGGGCGTCGATCACGGTTTTCAAGAACTTCTGCTTGGAGGCGACCAAGGATACCTGCATTGTAAATACCGAGGGCGACTACCGCAGGCCAAAGCCCGGGAAACAAAACAAACACAACAACGAATGCCCAAACCGGTGGCGGCACAGATCGACTAACAAGCATCGCGAACCGGGTGAGCCTCGAGCACAACCTCCGGAAACGGGCTTTCTGTTGACCAGGCCCTGGTCGCTGAGCTACAAACGCCAACGGTGAGCCAACGACGACGGCCAAAGCGATCGAAAGGATGGCTAATGCTACGGTGTGCAACGAGTCTTCAACCAACTCGGCGATGCCACCCGGACCAACTTGTGGGGGCCACGCATCAGCCAACAGTCCCCCGGCCAATGACCGGGCACGAGGCGCCCACAACGTCGACAGATCCAGATTGAGCCTCCAGATTGCAACCGGGACGCCGACAGCGCAGACCAGAGCACTAAGCCGCAAGAAACGATCGCCGGCAGGCCGCCACGAGTTCATGCCAACTTCTACCGCAGCCATCCTGCGGCGACGCCGGACCGATGAGGACCACCAGTCTGCGACGCCACTCAAAAAAATTAGCGCCCAAAGGAAGGTCCACATCTGGTCATAGCGCAACGACTGGAACGAAAGGGCGAGCTGGAAACCTAGACCACCGGCTCCAACAATTCCTAGAACTGCCGCACTTCTCAGACTGCACTCGAACCTATAGAAGGCATATGAGAGTAAGTCATTCAGCGCGTGGGGTACTGTCGCAACTAGCAGGGCGGTAATCCGGCCGGCGCCGGTGGCCCGCAAATTCAACTCGGGGCCTTTCGGAACCTCGTCGAGCAACTCGGCAAATACCTTGGCAGTTACAGCACCGAACGGGATACCAATGGAGAACACGGCCACGAGCGGGTTTAGGCCCAGAATATTCACCAAGATCAGACCAAAAACGATCTCATGCATCGAGCGCGGAACGACGAAGGCCAGCTTCGCCCCGAGCCAACCAATTCGACCTCGACCCATAGGTCTATGACCTGAACTCCAGAGGCGCTCGCTCAGCAGAATCCCTCCAACAGAACCGATGACTAGTGCCAGCGCCGTTCCGACCAACGCATAGCCGATAGTCACCGCCGACTCCCGCACGGTCAGCTCCAGGATGTTCGGACTCAGGTCGGGCCTAAACATCGCTCCGAAGAACGACCGGACTTGTGACCATCCCCGAGGGTTAACCAGCTCAGTCGGATCGATTCCTGCCACCCAGGCGGAGCAACCCACGGCGACCCCGAGGGCTGCAAGCCAACTAAGGCGAACGCGATCGTTTGGCTTTCGCGGCACATCCAGCCCAGCGGAAACGTGGCGTTCCATCAGGTACTTCAGAGCTCGTCAAGCTTGTAGAGGTCGTCGAGTAGCTCATCTGTGACGTCGGCCGACGGAAGGTCGAACTGCACGCTACCGGATCGTAAACCCACGATCCGATCGCAGTGTTGAAGCGCCAGAGCGGCGTCGTGCATGCTCATGATCACGGTCTTTGTGGACGCAGAGTTGCCCTTCTTAGTCAAGATAGCCATTACTGAGTCGGAACGAGCTGGGTCTAGCGAACTGACTGGCTCGTCGGCCAACAACAAGTCCGGGCCCTGAAACAGCGTCCGCGCGATCGCCGTGCGTTGTTGCTGGCCACCAGAAAGCTGATCGGTACGGTCCCAAACTTTGTCGCCGATCCCTACTTGGTCGAGCGCCTGCATTATCTCGTCAATCGGACCGGGGCGAAACAGTGTCGCCACCGCCTGCCGTGCTGACCGGCTGCCCAAGCGACCGGCGGCCACATTGTTTGCAACCCGAAGACGCCCGACCAACGAAAAATCTTGGCTAATGATGCCAATCCGAGACCGCTGAGATCGATACGCCCGGCGACCAAGGTCACGCGAATCGACCCCGAAGATCTCAACCTTACCTTGCGTCGCCAACGTCAGTCCAGAGCAAAGACGTAAAATGGTCGACTTACCAGCTCCCGACGGGCCGACAAGCCCGACGCGCTCTCCGGCTCGAATGTTAACGGTCAGTTGGTCGATGGCAGCGTCGGTGCTCTCAGGGTACCGAACCGTCGCCCCATCGATCGACACAATTGACTTAGCCGTCGATCTGGCCAGTCTCTCGGCCGACGGTTTCGATGCTGTCGTAGTTTCCATTTTCGGTTTCGATAAAGGACTCCGCACCAAAGAAATCAAGAATTTCTGCATGTTCTGGGTCGTCTGAATCGAGCTTCATCAATGCGTCGATTATTTCGGTCTGAAGGTCTGCGTCGACCTCGGGGCGGACGACCCAATGGTAGTCGTAGTACGTTGGCGTCTCGAAAACGACGTCGACTTTAGTGAGGTCAACGTCTCCCGTTTCAACCCTGGCGTCCCAAACCTGAGAATTTAAGACACCGACCTCGAACGTGCCTGCTTCAACAAGTTTTATGGTGGCGTCGTGCGATCCGCTGTACACTGGCTCGCCATCAAATTCGTCCAGAGAAACCCCTGCTTCGCCCAGAAACGATTGTGGCATGAGTCGGCCTGAGGTACTCGATTCGGAACCGAACGTAAGACTTCTTCCGGCAAGCACGCTGAGTCCCTCCACGTCGGTTATCGGCTCTATTCCAGAATCTGTGGCAGCTATAAAGACCGAAGTAAATTTCTGGTCAATATCACGTTGAGCAATCGCCTCAGCACCCTCGACCCGTAAGCGAGCCTGCACCCCGGTTAGACCTCCAAACCAGGCGAGGTCTAGGTCACCTACGCCAAATGCGGTAACCGCTGCTTCATATTCGGTAACCGGCTCAAACCGCACTTCCATATCTAGTTCTTCAGACAGATAGGCGGCAACGAGCTCGAAGTTGCGAGCTAATACCTCAGGTTCCTGATCGGGAATTGCCCCGATGACTAGCGGGCCTTCAAACCCGCCAGCGGCTTCCGCTTGTTCAGCGGAGCCACACGCTGAGGCTAGTAAGACCAGTACAGACAATATTGATAACAGGCGACGCATTCAGCCGACCCTTTCATTCCTTGATAAGTAATAGTTAAACGAATACAAACTGCCAAACCCAGTGAGGGCATTGGTTTTCGGTAGATTCGGACCCCACCTGACCTGGGATTGCATCCGAACTACACAAACGAGTTGCCCCCCTGACGGGGAAGACAAACTCGTACTCGACCCCCAGGACCTTCGAACAGTTCGACAAAGCCTCCATGAGCGACCGCTAAGGCGTTCGTGATTGACAGACCCAACCCGGCACGGCCAGTTCGGGAGTCATCTGCTTGGGTAAATCGTTCAAGCGCAGACGAAATAAACGCCCGCGAAAAGCCTTCACCCTGGTCAAGAACTTCGATCGTTACGTGCCCACCTGGTTCAGAACCTATAACCGAGGATTCTACCGAGGTTACGAAAATAACCGAATTGTGCGGAGCATGTCGAACTGCGTTGTCGAGGAGGTTCCGCCAGATACGACCTAGGGCGACGTCATCACCATTGATTACCAAAGGACCCGGAACCTCCGAACGAATTTCGACCACCTTGCCAGAGGCGACCGGGGCGACAGCGTCGATGGCTTCGTCGACCAATTCACCGAGGTCTAACGGTTCGAATCGAAGCGCCAAACTTCCAGAGTCAGCTCGAGCCAAAAGAAACAGATCGTCGACAAGCCGCTCCAACGCCAGAACATTCTGGCGGATTGCCTTAAGGTGAATCCTTGAGGAGCCGACGTCATCCTGCAACGCATCGACGGATGCCAACATTGCCGCAAGCGGCGTTCGAAGATCATGGCTTAACGCCGTCACGACCGACAGTCGTTCGTTTTCGGCGATCTCACGTTCTGCTTCGGCCTGGGCCAGAGACCATGAGAGGCCATCGACCGAAGAGACGAGACGACCGATTTCGCCCTTCCGTTCGATTCCCGTCGTGCCTCGATCGCCAGCTGCGACCTTGTCAATCGAAGCCACGACGCTTTGGAGATCTTTTGCCAACGGTCGAGAGACCCGCATGCCTACCCACAACATCGCCATGGCCGTTATTCCTGAAACGAACAGCGTGTAGCGGACCTCCCGACCTGACAATGTCATTGCTCCTGCACCAAGAACCGCTCCGATAATGCCGAGAATTGGGCCGACGAAGCCGATGGCTAACACCGAGGCTGACAGCGAAGACCGACGCAGGAGAGCTGGCAGCACTATGGCAATGGCGGCGCAGATACCAACCATCATTACGACAAAGAGCGCTACGGATGGCCCTTCATCCATCGGTGCTGCAACGATCATGAATCGAATCTGTAGCCGACACCGTAGACCGTCATAATATGACGAGGTGCCCCTGGGTCTTGTTCTATGAGTCTTCGCAGCCGGCGAATATGAACCGTAACCGTCCCTGGGTCTTGCCATTCTGGGCTCGAGCCCCAGACCTGGCGCAACAAATCGGACCTTGTCATGACTTCACTTGGCTTCGAGGCCAACTCGACGAGCAGGTCAAACTCTTTTGGCCGAAGTGAAATCTGAGAGCCAGCACGACTAACGGTCCGGGCCACAACATCTATTTCGATGTCGGCGAACGTTAGCACCGTCGCAGTTTCGGGTTTTAGACGACGCATGACGGCTCGCACACGAGCTGATATCTCTCGAGGAGACGCCGGCTTTGCCACATAGTCATCCGCTCCTAAGTCGAGCCCGGCGACTCGGTCTGGCTCGCCGCCCCGGGCACTTAGGACGATAACGGGGGTGTCGGCCCCGCCGCTACGGAGTTCAGATAGCACTTCGATGCCGCTTTTTTCTGGCAGCATCAAGTCGAGCACGATCACATCTGGACGTTCGGCGTAGAACTTTAAGAGCGCCTGCTTCCCATCGCTGGCCGTGATGACATCAAACCCGTCTCGCTCGAGGTAGCTCGCTATGACCGAACACACCTGCTCCTCGTCATCGACTACAAGCACGCAACGACGTGTTCTGAGATCTCCGGCGTCTTTAACTGTCTCTGGCTCAGCGGGTTCCATTGTTTTCCTAACACCTGTTGCATGTCTCACATTTCGTACCTTTGGATTGTTTTCACAAATCCGGGCAGCTTTGGTAGGACCATAGCGACAGAATCTGCACAGACAGGCCTCCCGGCGAGCCAAGTAGGCAGATCTTCAACTGACACCCTTTTGCTTTGCTGGACCTCTCGGTCAACAAAACTGAGTGGCCCGTTGTACCTAACGGCGTAGATCGACCCGACAACGGCCAAATGTGCATCGTAATATGTTTCTTGGCCTAGAAATGTGAGTTCCTGGGCGACGATGCCGGCCTCTTCAGCCAGTTCTCGCTCAGCGGCTTTTAGGCGATCTTCGCCCACATCGCACACTCCGCCGAACGCCAAGTCCCAAATGCCAGCATTGATATCTTTCGAGTCAGATCGCTGGTGAACCACTAGCTCTGGTTCGGCTACCGAACCCGCAAGGACCGCCACGTATACCGACCTGTGAGGCAAATTTTGAGTCCTCATCTCCGAGCGGGTCACAACGCGTAGAACGGACCCATCGGAGTCGGCTACTTCTACTAGCTCCTTCGATACGTCCGTTCCCACTGCCTCTCCTCATTTACTAATGTTCAGATGTCAACCAATCGCCGTCGTTACCGCATCGGCGTCAAACCGGTCCCAGCGTTGGAGTTCTTCTCCAGACGAATCCAGTAGGATCGCCGTGTGCCGACCTGTAACCTCATAGGCCTTCCAGATATCTCCTCCTTGGGACCAAACCAGATCTGCCGCCTCGGTTTGTGCTCCCTCTTGGAAGCTGACGGCTAATTCTTCTGTGTCTTGGGTTCCGACTCCGACCACTCGAACTTTGTCTGCGTTAAGTGAAGCTAACTGCTCCACGTCAGGCGCTTGGGCCTGGCAGCTGGCTCAATGTGGGAAGTAGAACCAAAGTAAGACCGGAGTGTCCCCGCCGGAGAGAAATTCGTCAAACTTCACGTTTTGACTGTCGTTCAGGCTTAAGACCTCAACAGCAGGAAACGAAGACTCCCCAGGCGACTCGGCACCAGAACCGTCATCCGCGCTTGGGCTCGGGCTTGAATTTGGCGCAGGATCTGTGCCCGCATCGGCTGCGGTTTCAGATCCACCGCAACTGGCAGCGACGAGTGCAGTCGATACGACGAGGGCGGCAAAGACACGGCGCTTCGACTTGGCTGGCTCGCCACGCGGTTGGATGCCCTGGGTTTCAGGTTTCATAGAAGAGTCCATTCGTTAGATAACTACAGTATTGTCTGCCAAATTCCCAAACAGACCAAAAACTTATTAACGTCTAATAAATTCGAAAGCTGAATCTAGATTACACAACCCACTCAAGTATTGTTGTCAGTACCTACAGAACGACATTGAGGCAATGGCAAAGAAACCCCCAATATTCGACTCCCGCCTTGTAGGAGCGGCTGCCGCCGTCGCTTCTATGGGTTCCGCCGAGCTTCTAGCTGCAGCAATGCGCCCCCACCCTGGGCCGGTGGTCGCCGTCAGCGCTCGGGTGGTCGCCTACGCTCCAACATGGTTTGTTGATCTCGGAAAGACGTTGTTTGGGTTTTCGGACAAGGTGGCGTTGTTGATCGGGACGGCGATCCTGACCGTTGTGATCGGTTCGCTGCTGGGCAAGCTGGGGCGAGAACGCATGGACTGGGCTCTTGTAGGAATTGGAGTGATGCAAGCAATCGGCTTCGCGTCAATGGTGAGCGATGACAATGGAACAGCCGGAACATCGATGTTTCTCACCATCGCAGGAACGTTGGCCGGCGTCATCGTCTTTGTGGTTCTGATGGGCCTAATCACGCCAATCCGTAAGCCTGCCGACGGCCAGGGCTCAGAGATATCCCCGACCAACCCCCCGGTTGGTCGCCGCACGTTTCTGGCTGCCGCCGGCGTTGTCACTGCGTCGGGCGCAATCATGGGCGTTGGTGGAACCCAGCTCCGAGATCGGGGCTCGGCAAACACGACGGCTACCGGGGCGTCTTTTCCACCATCGCCTGACGCCAAAGCGGTCGACTCGCTTGTCGAAGAAGCAAACGGGTCGGTTGTCGGGCTGACCGAGAGTATTACCCCAGCTGTGGTACCCAACGACGACTACTATCGGATAGATACTGCGCTGTTCGTCCCGAGTATCAACGCCCGCGACTGGTCGCTGACCATAGATGGTTTGGTCGATAACCCTCTGACGTTATCTTATGACGAACTCGTAGAACGTTCCACGACAATCAAACCGGTTACCCTGTCGTGCGTATCAAATGAGGTGGGCGGGCCGTTGGTTGGCAACGCTGTTTGGCAGGGAGTACCGTTACAGGATCTCTTGGAAGAAGTAGGAGTGAAGCCCGAAGCTACCCAAGTCGCTAGCTTTGCCGACAATTGGTCATGTGGGTTTCCGACCGCAGCACTCGATGATGATAGGACAGCTCTCGTCGCTGTTGGGATGAACGGCGAGCCGCTGCCCAACCAACATGGTTTCCCGGCTCGATTAGTTGTTTCTGGGCTCTATGGCTACGTGTCAGCCACCAAGTGGCTCAGGCGGATCGAACTGACTACTCTGGAAGACTTCGATGGGTTTTGGATCGACAAGGGTTGGGCCAAGATCGCTCCGGTCAAGACCCAGGCCCGGATCGACGTTCCCTTCCCGTCACAAGAGTTCGACGGTTCGAGCCCGATCGATATCGCCGGGGTCGCATGGGCGCCCAACATCGGCGTCGAACGGGTCGAGATCCAAGTCGACTCCGGACCATGGATTGAGGCAGAACTCGGGACCAGCTTGGGCCCTGACGCATGGCGTCAATGGCGGGTGAAATGGGAAGGCGAACCTGGCGAACATGTGGTGCAGGTGCGGGCGACGCGGGCTGACGGCGAAGTTCAAACAGGAGATGTTGCCGAGCCAGCGCCCGACGGGGCGACAGGGTGGCATTCCCGTAGGTTCATCTCGTTCTAAGTCCTAAATATTTGGCGCAATCAACCACTCACATCCGTAGGCGACTATAAGCATCCGCCTACATTGCCACAGCATGTTCCAGTTTGACTTTGACGCCTCCAGCGCCTTCTGAAAGAAATTTCTTGGAGCTCATTTCCGCAACAATCCGGGCAGCCCTCGCTTCAATAGAGGTACAAATTAGGTTGCCAATAGAAGCATATACACGCCCCAGGAACCTCCTCCCAGCAATTCAAAGATCTTTCGATATAAGATTCACTCAATAAGAAAGGTCACCAAATGAAATCGATCCTATCGCCTGTATTAGCAGGTGTAAGCTTGCTTGTTGTTGGCGCAATAATAGTCAACTCCATCATCAATGGAGAACAGCTAGTGATCAAGTTTCTCGTGACCATAGTAGTTGCAGCGCTCGGCCTGTATATCATCAGCGATCTCCGTCTCCGCCGAACAGAGAATTCGGCGATCCTGGCAAACCAGTCATCATCAGTCGACTCTACTCCGCAGACAGAATCAGGACCAGCCAAAATGCCTATCATCCGATCCAAGATCGCGGAGACAGTCATGTCTCCTCCATCGAATAGCACCGCCGCCTTTATGGCCGACATGAACAAAACCAAAGAACGCGACCTCGCCTCTTCCAAAGATAGAAGCTATTCGACGATGAGTCGGATCGACCAGAAGCGACGGGCATCGTCAGACACCAACAAGGAAAAGGGCGCCCCCCCGACAGCTAACCTGAGGGCCAAACGTTCGGGCACGCAAGCTAAGGATGTGACCCCACCTCAGGAAGAGGAGATCCTGGTCGTCGAAACCGACCTAGACGCACCCTTGGATACCGTCCGAATCTCGTCGCCAATTGAGGAACTGCAGCCGAGTGAGGCAGGCGGGTTGGAGAATGCCAAGGCCGAAGTCAACGAAGATCTAACGTCGATTCTTTCAATTCCAACCGACTTGGAAACAGATGAGGACAACTTCGACGAAGCTGAAAGTTTGGTCTACGGTGACGATCTCAGCGAAGCCAACGTGTCAGACGGCTCAGAAAAGCTCCGCGATGGCTACTCTCTCGTAGCGGACAGCCCCGAGGAAGACCCCGGATCCAATATTGACGACGATGACCCAACCGTTGTGGGCCCTCCAAATGATGAGAACCCGGCCGATGAAACTGTTGAAGCGTCCACTCCTGAACGGCGCCGATTCGCTCCAGAAGACATCCGTATCGAAGATCTACGCTCAGTCGACTTTGAAAAGATCGGGAAGCCGAGACAGACGGTCGAACAGGCCACCAACACAACACCGACGTCGAAATCTAGCACATCGCTGTCGGCCGTCAATAGCGCTATCGCCGACGGGGAACGCTCGATCATCAGTTCGCTGATGGATCGTGGAGTTCTCTCCGTCGAAGGGCCAATTACAAACGAAGACGTGACAACGATGATTTATGTAGCTTTTACGTCCTCAGAACTCCGATCATTATTGAACAAAGGCGGCACAATCGATGGCGTCAATGGCGAGATAAGCTTGGCTGGGCTAGGTATTTACACAACGGATGACCTCGAAGAGAACGATCAGTTTTTAGTTGCAGGACCCGACGAGGCAATCAGCCAGCTCAAAACACAAGCTGGCACCTAAATACTCCGGGTGGAGACTACAACATCACTGGAGCAAGCCAACGTCGCGTTTCGTCGACTGTCGACCCTTTACGTTTCGCGTAGTCAAGCAACTGGTCTTCACCAACTCGACGAACACCGAAGTAGCGGCTTTCGGGGTGGGAGAAATACAGACCACTAACAGCGGCTGCGGGAAACATGGCAAAGCTCTCGGTAAGGGTGAGGCCAATCCGGTCTTCCGCCTCGAGCATTTCGAAAATCGTACCTTTCTCGGTATGGTCTGGACACGCCGGGTATCCCGGCGCTGGTCTAATACCCTGGTACTTCTCTTTTATTAGCTCTGCGTTTGTGAACTGTTCTGATTGATAACCCCAGAGTTCAGTTCGCACCTTATGGTGTAAATATTCAGCGCTAGCTTCAGCCAATCGATCGGCTATCGACTTGACCATAATCGACCGATAGTCATCGTCGTCCTCTTCAAACCGTTTGGCTTCGGAGTCGACGCCCTTCCCAGTCGTCACAGCGAAGGCGCCAATGTAGTCTGCTTCAGGACCTTCCGACGGCGCTACGAAGTCAGCCAAAGCGTAATTCGGCCTGCCGCCTTTTTGTTCGACCTGTTGCCGCAAGGTATGAATCTTCCTGAACGGCCTACCAGCGGAATCAAACAGTTGAATATCATCGCCAACAGCAGCGGCCGGCCAGAAGCCTACAACGGCACGCGATTCGAGCCAGTCGCTAGCGAGCATGTCATTCAACATGGACTTCCCGTCAGTGAACACACTGGTTGCGGCCTCGCCAACAACTTCGTCTGTCAAGATTTTCGGGTACGAACCAGCTAGATCCCATGTCCGGAAGAAGGGTGACCAGTCTATAAAGTCAACCAGCTCGTGAACATCGATCTCAAACGTCTTGACCCCCGTGAACGTCGGCTTAGTAGGGACAAAACCATTCCAGTCAATCGGGACTCGGTTGGCTCTAGCTTCGTCGAGCGGAGTGGTCTTTGTGCCGCTGCCATTCTTACGGGCGGTCCGCACGTTTTCGTAGTCTTCTGAAACGCCTGCTTTGAACTTTTCTTGCTCATCGCCGACCAGGTCCGAAATTACTCCGACCGCGAGGGATGCATCGGAAACGTGAACGACGCTGTTACTGTAGGCCTCGTCGATTCGAACCGCGGTGTGAACACGGCTGGTCGTGGCGCCGCCAATCAGGAGCGGCACGGTCATCTCGCGAGATTCCATCTGTTCAGCGACGTGGACCATCTCGTCCAAGCTTGGCGTAATCAAGCCCGAAACACCGATGATGTCTGCGTCGTGTTCGACCGCCGCGTCCAAGATCTTGTCTGCGGGTACCATCACGCCGAGGTCGATCACTTCATAGTTGTTACAGCGAAGCACGACACCGACGATATTTTTACCAATGTCGTGCACGTCGCCTTTCGCTGTCGCCATGATAACCACCGCCGCTGAGTCTGCTGACGAACCCTCTGAGGCCACGAATGGTTCGAGGTGGGCCACCGCCTTTTTCATTACGCGGGCGCTCTTAACGACCTGAGGCAAAAACATCTTGCCTGCACCGAACAGTTCGCCGACCTTGTTCATACCGTCCATCAGTGGACCTTCGATCACGTCGAGCGCTCTGGATGCGCCAACCCTAGCCTCTTCGGTATCTTCGACAACGTAGGTGTCGAGACCTTTGACCAACGCGTGGGCGATCCGTTGTTCTACCGGCTCTTCGCGCCAACTGAGATCTTTGGCCTGGGCTTTCGCTGATGACTTAGCCTCGCTTGCGATGTCGATTAGCCGCTCGGTCGCATCATCCCGGCGGTTGAACAGCACGTCTTCAATTCGTTCTCGAAGTTCTTCTGGAACGTCTTCGTATACGGGGAGCCTGCCAGCGTTTACTATCGCCATCGACATTTTGACCTTGACGGCGTGGTATAGAAATACTGCGTTCATCGACTCCCGAAGTGGGTTGTTGCCCCTGAAAGAAAACGAGAGGTTGCTCACTCCACCCGATACCTGGGTAAGCGGCATCTCGGTTCGTATTCGCTCGGTGGCATCGAGAAACGCTTTGCCGTAGTTTGCATGTTCTTCAATGCCGGTTGCGACCGCAAAAATGTTCGGGTCGAAGATCATGTCTTCAGGTGCGAAGTCGAGTCGGTCGACCAGAAGGTCGTGAGACCGTTTACATATCTCGTACTTGTGTTCAGCTGTTTCGGCCTGTCCTGATTCGTCGAACGCCATAATGACCACGGCGGCACCGTAGCGCTGAGCTTTCTTCGCATGTTCGAGAAATTGTTCTTCACCTTCTTTGAGGCTGATCGAATTGACGATCCCTTTACCCTGAACACATTGCAGACCCGCTTCGATCACGGACCATTTAGACGAGTCGATCATGAAGGGGACTCGAGCGATGTCGGGTTCGGTCGCGATCAAGTTGCAGTAGTGACGCATCGCGGCTTCTGAGTCGAGCAGGCCCTCGTCCATGTTGATGTCAATGACCTGCGCTCCGTTGTCGACTTGGTCGCGGGCGACCTCGACGGCAGCGTCGTAGTCCTGTTCCTTGATAAGGCGTGCGAACTTTGCCGACCCGGTAACGTTGGTCCGTTCCCCAACGTTTACCAACAACGAATCCGAGTCAATCGTCATTGGTTCCAGTCCGGACAGCCTGGTTGCCCGGGCGAGCGTCGGAATCGGACGGGCTGGGTATCTGCCAGCTACGTCTGCAATCGCCGCGATGTGGCCAGGTACAGTGCCACAGCAGCCACCGACCATGTTGAGCACTCCGTTGGCCGCTAACTCATCAATGACCGAGGCCATGTCCTCAGGACCTAGGTCGTAGCCGCCAAGGTCGTTAGGAAGTCCAGCGTTTGGGTGGCAGCTGATGGGAACGTCGGCGACTCGAGCAAGCTCGGTGATGTGGGCTTTGATTTCGCTTGGCCCCAATGCACAATTGAGTCCGACAGCGATGGGTTTAGCGTGGGCGACGGAATTCCAAAACGCCTCTGGGGTCTGTCCAGACAATAACCGACCAGCTTGATCGGTTATGGTTCCCGAGATCATCACGGGGATATCGTTTCCCGATTGCTCAACGAACTCGGCATGGGCGTAAATCGCTGCCTTAGCGTTGAGCGTGTCAAAGACCGTCTCGATGAGAATCACGTCTGCACCTCCATCGACTAAGGAAGTGATCGCTTCGGCATACGTCACTACCAACTCGGTGAATGTGATATTTCGATTCGCCGGATCGTTGACGTCGGGCGAAAGACTGCAGGTGGCGCTGGTCGGACCTACCGCTCCAAGAACCCATCGACATCGACCGTCTTGGGCCGTCAGCTCGTCGGCAACCTCTCGGGCGATCCGAGCTGAGTCTCGATTAAGGTCGCTGACGAGGTGTTGCGTCCCGTAGTCGGCTTGAGCAACAGAGTTTGAACTAAAGGTGTTTGTCGACGCAACGTCTGCGCCCGCGTCAAAAAAGGCTCGATGAATATCCTTGATAACATCTGGCCTGGTCAACGACAACATGTCGTTGTTACCGAACAAGTCACTGGGGTGCTCGGCTAGCATGTCTCCGCGAAAATCGTCTTCGGTTAAGTCGCGCAGCTGGATGTTAGTTCCCATTGCACCATCGATGACGAGGATCCGTTTTGCTAACGCCTCGTGGAGCGCCTCACGTCGCTGCGCTGCGTTGAAAGATGCCACTCTTACCTGCCCTTCAACGGGTTCGGGCCACCGGCGAGCTGACGCCAGACTGCGGTTGTCATTTCGCCACGATTCATCGTGTAGAAGTGAAATTGATTTACGCCATGTTCGATAAGATCCCGGCATTGGTCCACACAAATCGTGGTACCGATCATATTGGCCACGGTCCCGGCCGGATCAAGGCCTTCGAAGAGTGGAGGAATCCATGGTGGAATTTTCGCTCCACACCGGTCGGCAAAGACCGTATTTCGTTCCAGGTTTCCGATCGGGAGAATCCCCGGAATCAGCGGCAGGTCGATTCCCGCATTTGTGATGGCTTCCCGAAATCGATAGAAATCATTATTGTCGAGAAAAAACTGAGTCACTATGGTAGTTGCACCAGCATCAACTTTCTCTTTGAGGCTCTCGATATCGGCTTCGACTGACGCCGCCTTGGGGTGAACCTCCGGGTATCCGGCTACTGCAATATCCAGGTCAGCTCCCCCGGTCCGTGACCGGAGGCCTGCGACGAGTTCGGCCGCCGTTTCATATCCGCCTTGGAGTTCTGGCTGGTCAGCTGGTTGGTCGCCCCGGATGGCTACTAGCGACCGAACGCCCGCCTGGATGTAGTTGTCGACTACCTGGTGAACTTCTTCTTTACTTGCGCCAACACAGGTTATGTGACCGGCAACAGGAGGGTTACCGTCGACAGACAAACGTGTGACAACCGCTTCCGTTCGATTTCGCGTGCTGCCACCAGCGCCATACGTGACGGTAAACAGTTCAGGCTTCAGTAACTGCAGGTTGGCGACTGCTTCGTCTAGGTTCTTGAGCCCCTTTGGTCCCTTTGGCGGATAGAACTCGCAGGAGAATGAAATCTCCGAGTCGATGTTCATGTGGCTCCTTCTAGCAGGCGGTTGCCGTCGGCTACAAAATCATCTGCGGCCGTATAGGCGGACCACAAGGTAACGGTTAATTTTTCTTCTATTGGTTCGTCAGGGCTGAAGCTGGTTGTTGTCATCGAAGTAAACCCAGCTTCGGAAAGCAACTGTTCCATTTCGTCGTTAGCGAAACCGAGTCTACGATGGTTGTAGTCATCACGTAGGCGTTCGATCGCATGACGGCTGAAGTCCACTACGAGCAGTTGGCCCCCTGATCGCAGTACCCGGTAAGCTTCGCCGAAAACAGTCGGTACATCCTCAAGGAAATGTAGCACATGGTGGATAACGGCAACATCGACGGAATCGGATTCGACGTCGAGGGCATAGGCACTACTCTTTCGGACTGAACAGTGACGCAAACCAGGTTTGTCGAGGTTTGTACGAGCTACGTTGAGCATGTCAGAGTTGTTGTCAACGCCGACTGCTAGTTTAGCTCGATCGGCGAACAGCTCCATAACTCGTGCTGTGCCGGTACCGATGTCGAGGAGGCTCGAAAACCTCTTGGCGGGAACCGCTGCTAGGAGGGCCTGCTCGACATCGCTGTCGGCGACATGCAAAGCCCTAATCTGATCCCAGTCGTCGGCCACGGACGAGAAGTAGTCAGCGGCTTGTTCGATTCGCTCATGGCGAACCTGCTCGAGTCGAGCTCGGTCGGCTACGATCTGTGGGTCATCGGGGTCGACAAGTCCGAGAACAGCTTGTACAACATCATGGCCTTGACCAACGGGAATGCTCTGATAAAATGCCCGGGCGCCGTCCGCGCGTCGGACGACCAGCCCTTGGTCCGCAAGCAACTTCAAATGCCGACTGACCCGTGGCTGAGTTTGACCGAGAATGTGGCAGATCTCAGTTGTTGTCGCCTCGCAATCGTCGAGGATCACCAAGATTCTGAGGCGTGTAGGTTCACCAACGACCTTCAACGAATCAACGAGCGTGAGCACACGACCCACCCTAGCACTTCGCAAACATAAAGACATATTTATGTGTGCATGTGTCTATGAAGTTGTAGTCCTTTAGTGGTCGTTTGCCGCTTGTTCAAGGTGAGACCAGTCCGAGGTCGACAAATCCTGGCTCGCTTCGGGGCGAGAATCCAATCGTGGGCGACGAAATACTATTCGGCGGGACGGGTTCTTTAGCGGCCGCTTTCTCCGACGTGACCCTTTTACTTTGAGGGTCGGATCTGCAGTTTCGGTTCCATCACCATCATCTAAGTCGTCCTGCCCTAAAGCGAGGTGACCCTGCCGGACTCGATCGTGGCCGGCCCGCTGGGCCGCCACAGGTATAGCGACCTGGCCGATATCGGACGCCTTCGGAATGTTCAAGTTCGGCGGCTCTGCCCGCTTTCGAACGTAACGTTCACGACGAACCAGGCGTCCACCAATTTGGATAGCGACACCCAGGTACAACACAAGCGCCAACGCAACTGTGGCGGCCAGAACCAAGAAGGGGCCCCGTAGTACGATCGCTAACGCACAGGATGCGATGGTCATCGCGGCCAACGCTATTAGAAGTTGCCGACGACGAGCGAATAACCCCTGAGATCTCCAGTTACGAACCGGGCCAAACATCGGTTGGAGCAAAATGAGCCCAAGCGACCTAACCGAAGGACGCCTGTAGTCGATACCCCCGTCCGAGGACCTCATGCGGCGCACTAAATAGGATATTTTGGACAGCACTGGTCGGCCTAAAACGTACAGCCAAGCGACGACGAGAATCCCCGCAACGACAAGGTTAAAGACCGAGGTGTTCATCGAGGGAGAGGCCCGAAGGAGTCTCCACCCGGTTCCTCACCACCTGCCGCTTCGACCCGCTTGTACGGGCCAGAACGCCCACCTGTCTTTTCCCATAACGCTATGTCTGAAATGACCATCGACTTGTCGGCCGACTTACACATGTCATAGATAGTTAGCGCAGCGACCGAACAAGCGGTCAGCGCTTCCATCTCAACGCCGGTTCGGTCAACTGTGTCGACTTCTGCTTCAACTTGAATATGGTTGTCGCCAATATTGAAACTCACATTCACAGCGCCCACCGTTACGTTATGACATAACGGGAGCAGGTCAGACGTCTTCTTAGCTGCCTGGATCGCCGCTATCCGAGCGACAGCCAAAACATCGCCCTTTGTGACGGTTCCCCTGGCCACAAGATCAGTCGTTTCCGGCCGCATGTAAACGCGCCCACGAGCTACCGCTCGTCGAAAGGTCGGTTCCTTCGGCGTCACGTCGACCATACGCGCTCGGCCAATAGGATCTAGATGAGTTAATTTGCGATCTCCCACAAGGCCAAGATAGTGCATTTTGTGGTGACTGGTCGACTACCCGCCTACTTGGCTCATAGATTTCGTTGGCCTGACGAAGTAAACCTGCCCGATATTGTGTCCGGCCCGTTTGCGCTCGACCTCGCCGACGATGGCGTCGGCCAATTCAGAGTCGCTTTTTCCTGCTCGGAGTAACGCTCGTAAATCCAAGTGTTCGAGCGCAAAAAGACAGTTTCGTAACTGACCATCGGCGGTCAGACGAATCCGGTCACATGATTCGCAGAATGGCTCGCTTACGCTGGCGATGATTCCAAACTCGCCGCCTTGGGCATTTTCACCCAAATCGGGAAAAAGTTCAGGCTTTACTTCAAATTGGAATCGTTCTGCGGGAGACGACCCTCGAGTAATCTCTTCATAGCGATATCGATTCGAGACCTGTTCCAAGATCTCAGCGGATGTCACAACGCGATCCTGGGACCACTGCTCGCTTGCATCTAGCGGCATAAATTCGATAAATCGTACCGTCACACCCGTCTTGCGACCGAATTCCAAAAAGTCGATGACTTCAGAATCATTAATCCCTTTCATCAACATTGCGTTGACTTTCACGGGATCAAATCCGGCCTGTTTAGCAGCGTCAATTCCCGCCAATACCTGTGGCAACTGGTCGCGTTTAGTCAAGTCCGCAAATGTTTGACGATCGAGTGTATCGAGACTGATGTTTATGCGGGACAGACCAGCGCCGTAAAGATCTTTCGCTTGGTGCTCCAACGTTGCACCGTTAGTCGTCATCGACAATTCGACACCCAAGCTAGCCAATTGTTCAACCAAGAGATGTAGCTGCTTACGCAGCGTAGGCTCTCCCCCGGTCAGGCGAATCGATTTGAGGCCGAACCGCTCGACTAAGACGCTGGCCACCCGGTAAATCTCGTCGAAAGACAAGACGTCAGACCGTTTAAGCCAGACCATACCTTCCTCCGGCATGCAATATTGACACCGGAAATTACATCGATCGGTCACGGAGATTCTGAGATCTCTATGTACGCGTCCAAAGGTATCGGTCAGATCTTCCACATTCTTAGACTACTCGTTCAGGACCGAACTGGAGAATACCGAATCATCGGTTAACAAGACCTTCACTCGACCGCCAGCCGCGGCTTGTGCTCCGTCGGGTAGAACAGCAAGCGCGTTCGATGCCGCCAACGCACGCAATTGGTGCGACCCCTGGCCTCCCGCATATCGGACGTGCAGAGCCCCGTCGCTCTGGTTTGAGGCAACCACTCTGACGAAGTGCGTCTTGCCATCCAAGCGTCGCCGCATCGGCTCATCGGCAATCGCCGTGACCAGCCGACGAAATGGCTTTGAGTCACCGAGCATCATGCGCAAACTAGGGCGGGCGAACAGTTCGAACGAGACCGACGCCGAGACCGGGTTACCGGGCAAACCAAATATAGGTGTGTCGTTCACCAGGCCGAACGAGAGCGGCTTTGCTGGCTTAATCGCAATTTGCATCCAGTCATGATCGCCTAGACGACTAAGTACTTCTTTAACCGGGTCGTAGTCCCCCATCGAAACTCCACCAGAACTGACAATCGCGTCGCAGTCCGCAGCGCCGGCGACAAAAGCAGCTTCGACTAAGGCTTCGTCGTCGGCCACATGACCGAGGTCGACGGGCGTACACCCAGCCGCCTCGACTTGGGCAAGAAGCATCGGGCGGTTGGAGTCATAAATTTGACCAGGACCCAACGGAGTTGGCGGCGCCAACAATTCGTCTCCGGTCGAAATCACCCCGACGCGGGGACGCTGGTATACCTTGATGGTGGCGAGACCCGTCGATATCAGGAGGCCAATATGGCTTGCATCAAGTACGGTGCCAGCGGTTACCACAATGTCGCCTGGCTCGACGTCGCTTCCCGCTGGGCGGAGATGGTTACCAATGTCAATAGCCGCGTGTAGCGACACAGACTCGGTTCCCGCTTCAGCGTCGAAATGGGCTTCGGTCAATTCCACCTTGATGACCGCATCGGCACCCTCGGGCAACGGGGCGCCAGTCATTATTCTCATCGCCTCGCCGCGCCTAAGTTCTCGGCTCGCCGTCGTTCCAGCAGGGATGGTTTCAACTACGGGCAGCTCAACCGGCTCTGTGGCAGAAGCAGCCGTGGAGTCGGCAGCGACAATAGCGAAACCATCCATCGCGACACTGATGAACGGCGGCATCTGAATAGCCGAAGCCACCTCCTGGGCTGGGACGAGTCCCACAGCGTCGCAAACATCTACCTCGACCACCGGGTTGGGCCTAACGTCTTCAAAAACCCTGGCCTGGGCATCACTGAGCGAAATCATGTACGTACCCTAACTCCACCCAGCTGTAAGTGACGCCTACGAAACTAGGCCTTCACGAATTGCAATGTCTCGGAGGATTTCGCGAAACTGGGGCCCGAGGTCTTCGCGTTCCAACGCTAGCTCAACCACCGCCCGGAGATAGTCGATCTTCTTCCCGGTGTCGAACCGCCCCTCTGTGAAGGTGTACCCCAGAAGACGTTGGTGGTTCATCAGGCTGGCCATCGCATCGGTGATTTGAATTTCACCACCAGCCCCCGGCTGGGTCTTGGCGATCTCATCGAAGATCTCGGGGGTAAAGATATATCGGCCCATGACCGCCAAGTTCGACGGGGCAACTTCGGGTGCAGGTTTTTCGACGAGTTCGGAAACCTGAACAAGCTTGTCCGACAGCGGTGTGGCCGCAGCACAGCCATAGGAGGCTATGTCTTGCTTGGGGACCTCCATCAGAGCAACAACCGAACTCTTTTCGGCATCGTAAGCGGCGATCATACCTTTCAGTACTGGCGACGAATGGTGCATAATGTCATCGCCGAGCAAGACCGCAAATGGTTCGCTCCCCACATGGTTTTGGGCCATCCCGATGGCGTGACCCAGTCCAAGAGCCTCACCTTGACGTACGAAGTGGATTTGCGCCAACTCAGAAATGCGTCGAATCTCACGCGCTTCATCGGTTTTACCCTTCGCCTTTAACGCATCTTCGAGATCAATCAGCCGGTCGAAGTGGTCTTCCAGACTCTTTTTGTGGCGAGAAGTAACTACCAAAATATCTTCGATACCCGCTTCGACCGCCTCTTCGATGATGTACTGGATAACTGGACGGTCTACGACGGGAAGCATTTCTTTGGGGCTTGCCTTGGTAAATGGCAAGAAGCGGGTACCCAGACCAGCTGCGGGGATTACGGCTTTTTTGACGTTGGCGGCCATCGTAAAATCCTTTGTTCGGCTTCTAATGTAGAGTAACCGATGATTCACGGGGACTGGGTGAGCGATTTACCACAGCCGGTGGTTGCCCGCTTTGGAGTAAACAGATGCTACCTTACAATAGGTTAATTGGCGGTCTTCGGGAGTTTCAATGCCAACATATGATTACAAGTGCACGGTCTGCGATAAACGGTTTGAAGTTACCCAATCGATCCATGAGGATTCGTTGACCACCATAGACGACTGTCCAGTAAAGAAGGTTTTCGGCGCTGTAAGCATCTCTTTTAAGGGTTCCGGCTTCTATCGCAACGACTCTCGGGGGTCAACTTCGTCGACGGCAACGGCTTCGTCATCATCATCTGATTCGAGCTCGAAATCCTCGTCGAATTCATCGAGTTCCGAAGCGAAGAAAACTACCACAAAAACCGAGTCATCAACCCCAAAAAAGTCGTCGAGCGATAACTCCGCAGCCTAAGCAAGCGGCGTGAACCGCCTCGCCTCAGTTTCCTGCTAACGCTATTCCAGATAGGACAATAGGCGGAGCCGTCACACCACTAGGAAGGTATGTGACCTCTCCCCCGACAGTCTTGATGTCGAGCATCAGCCGCTGCAGAGTCGACCCGATAGTGCATTCGCCGATAGGTTCGGCCAGTTCACCGTCTCGTATCATGCGGCCGACAACCCCGACGGAGAAGTCACCCGACACTGGGTTTACCCCACTGTGCAACCCGGTAAGGCTAAAGGCGAACAAACCTAACTCGACGTCGGCAATGAGTTCGTCCATCGTTGCAGAACCTGGAGCGACCGCTAGAGCCTGGACGCCTGGAGATGGTAACCCGCGGACCCCTCGTGTCGCTGAGCCGGTTGAACCTTCGCCCGAACGGCGACCCGTGTACGAGTCGTGCAGGTAGCTCTTCAGTTCGCCATTAGTAATTAGTTGATTACGTCGGCAGGCGAGTCCCTCGCCATCGTGCGAGCTGGCGGCCAGCGAACGAACGTCGGTTGGGTCGTCGACCAATGTCAGCTTGTCAGAAGCTACCTGTTGGCCGAGGCGGCCAACGAACGGCGACCGGCCCTTTAAAATGCGATCCCCGGAAAGCGTCGATGCGATCAAGCCGTAGACGGTTGCCACCATTCGGGGTTCGAGCACGAGGTCGATCTTGGCGCTATCGGGTTTCGTCGAACCCAACAGGTCGACCGAGCGACTTATGGCGTCATCGACCACGTTGTCGAGTGAAAGATCCGACGGTCGAATTGCACCGTCATAGCCATACCCGGTTTGGGTGCCGTCTGAGTCTTCGGCCAAGGCCTGGACCGAGACCCCCGCAGAAGTTGCTCGAGTGGCCGCTTGGATCCCTGAGGTACTGGCCAAGGCGATCGACGACACCGAGTCCCCGTATGTGGCAGTTCGTACCCCGACGATTTTGTCGTGGCCAGTACGCACTCGTTTTTCGATATCTAACGCCATCTGAACTTTGGTTTCCGACGCCATAGAGTCGACTTCGTTTGACCACAACTCAATATCGGCCGCATCCACACCATCGGGCTCGGCGATCCCAACAAATTCGTCTCGTTCGGCAAATACTGCGTTACTTCGAGCTTGGGCAAACGTGTCAGCCACGACGTCACCGTCTAAAGAACCGGCACTGGCGAACCCTTCCTTGCCATCTATGAGGACCCGGACTCCCAGTCCCATACTCTCAGCGGCCGTCATTGACTCGACTTCACCTTCGTATGCCTTGATGCTCGTCGACCTACCGTGAGAACAGGCGACCTCGATCTGTTCGTTCGCCGCTGCCCCGCTGAGGACGCCGTTTGCAATTTCCAATAGTTGTTCGGGTGTCATCCTGCGGTTCCCCCAATGGTCAACTCCGCTACTTTCAGCGTCGGAACACCATCGCCTACTGGAACTCCTTGGCCGTCCTTGCCGCATGTCCCGGGAGGGCCCATTTCGAAGTCGTCGCCGACTGCTTCGATTTGTTGAAGAACTTTCGGGCCGTTGCCAACCAGCTGCCCGTCTCGAAGCGGTGTCGAAATTTTGCCATCTTCGATCATGTACGCTTCTACCATGCCAAAGACAAAGTCGCCCGATGCTGTGTTGACCTGACCACCGCCTAGTTGAGCTACGTACACTCCGTGATCGACGCTGGAAATAATGTCAGCGGGAGTGGAATCACCAGCCGAGAGGTAGGTGTTCGTCATCCGTACCATCGGAAGGTGGCGGTAGCTCTGCCGTCTGCCGTTCCCGGAGCTCGCACGCCCTTCCTTTCGAGCTCGGATCGAGTCCCACATATAGTCGACGAGGACACCGTTCTCGATGAGCACATTCCGGGCTGGTAGGTTGCCTTCGTCGTCGACGCCGAACTGTCCCCATTCGCCCGCCATTGTGCCATCATCGACCAGGGTCACCAATGGTGACGCAACCTGTTCGCCGAGACGGCCTGCGAAGGCAGAAGCCCCTTTACGGACCAGGTCGGCCTCTAAACCATGCCCGCAGGCCTCATGGAACAACACCCCACCCGAACCGGGTCCGATTACCACCGGCAGTGCGCCCGACGGGGCCGGCCTAGCTCGAAGTTTAATCAACGCACGATGAGCAGCGTCGCGAGCCAACTCTTCGACGTCAACCGAGTCGAAAAGTTCAAACCCGCCGGATGTTCCTACCGATTCCCGGCCGGTCTGAAGCCCAGTGTCGCCGGTGGCGATACATGACACCGAGAATCTCGTCTTGGTTTGGTCGTCGTTGGCCAATGTTCCATCCGAGTTGGCGACCATGACTTTACGGCGCTGGTCGGCGTATCCGACACTGACCTGGGTGATGGATGGGTCAGCCGATCGAGCGGCGTCTTCGGCTGCCTGCAGCAGCTCGACCTTGCGTTGTTTGTCAACCTCCTCAGGACGAACCTTCACCGCGGCGACTTTGACATCCACATCGTTCAAAGCCGATAGTTGCTTGGCGGCTGGCGCAGCTGCTCCTCTGCTCGCTTTTGCGGCTCCAGCCGCAGTTTCGGCAGTCGAGGAAAGCCCAGCAGGGGTTAGGTTCGACGAGTGGGCAAAACCGATCGCGCCTGTGTCCATTACCCGTATACCGACGCCGCGATCGCGGCTCGAAGAAATGCTCTCAATCCGACCGTCGTCGAGGCTGACACCCATCCGTTGCACATCTTCGGCGAACACTTCGGCAAACTCAGCGCCTCCGCCAAGAGCGTTCGTCAGGGTCGTTAGGACATCTTCGTGACTTAACATAGTCACGATCCTATCGAGACATCGACCCCCACATATAACCGGGCTGAGTTATACGACTCGCGAACTTTATCCGGTACGGTAGAACTAGGCTCAACCATCTACGGTAACGTGAAAAATATCAACGAATCAGCGATATTAGACCAAATAGACAACCCCGCCCACCTTAAAGCGCTCAGCGAGTCCGAAACCACCGATCTCTGCCAAGAAATCAGAGATCGGATTGTCTCGACTGTTACTCGAAACGGGGGGCATCTTGGCTCTAATTTAGGCATCGTTGAACTCACGGTTGCTCTTCACCGCGTGTTGGACTCACCGAACGACGTTCTATTGTTCGACACGGGTCATCAAACGTATGTCCACAAACTTCTGACCGGCCGGGTTGGCAAGTTCGACCAGATTCGCCAAGTCGATGGGTTGTCCGGCTACCCAAGTTCGTCCGAGTCCGAGCATGATTGGATAGAGAACAGCCACGCTTCAACGGTCTTAGGGTACGCGCATGGCCTCGCGACCGCATTTTCGCTCAATGGGCCCACCGGTAAGCGCAGGGTTGTTGCTGTAATTGGAGACGGATCGATGACGGGTGGAATGGCCTTCGAAGGGCTCAACAATTTAGGCCACTCAAACGCCAACGTGACCATCGTTCTAAACGACAACGGCCGGTCGTATGCACCCACGGTCTCGCATCTCAGTGACAGCCTGGTCAAGATCCGCTCGAATCCGATCTACATGGATCGCCAACGGCGTTTCGAGCGGTGGGCTGAGGAAATTCCGATTATCGGTAAGCCGTCAATCACCGGCATCAAAGCTTGGAAGGCTGCGGTGCGTGAAGCCTTCGAACCAACAACATTCTTCGAGCCTTTAGGCATTCGTTACATGGGCCCATTCGATGGCCATAACATCGAAGAGGTCGAGACCGCCCTGATCAACGCCGGGGAGTTCGAAGGCCCAGTGCTCGTACACGTCCAGACCCAAAAAGGCAAAGGGTACGGGCCAGCCGAAAACGACAACATCAAGAACATGCACGATACTTCGGGCATTAAGCCGGGGAGTTACACGGCCGGGTTCAGTGACGCTCTCGTTCGGCTTGGCGAGGCCCACCCGAATGTCGTAGCCATAACCGCTGCAATGCCTGACTCAACAGGCCTCTTGCCGTTCCGGGAGAAATTTCCCGACCGCTGCTTCGATGTAGGAATTGCTGAACAACATGCGGTCACCGCTGCCGCCGGCATGGCCATGGGCGGGCTTCGGCCAGTTGTCGCCATCTACTCCACGTTTTTGACCAGAGCTTTCGATCAGGTAAATTTGGATGTCGGCCTCCACGGACAACCGGTAATCTTCTGTTTGGATAGAGCCGGAATTACCGGTGACGACGGGCCTTCACATCATGGAATCTTAGACCTAGTTTTGATGTCGAAGGTCCCTGATATGACGATCTTTTGTCCGTCATCTTTTGAAGAGCTCGAACAAATGATGAACGACGCTTATGATCTCGTTTCCGGCCCAGCGTGTATTCGTTGGCCAAAGACAGCAGCTAGAACGGCCACACCCGATCGGGTTGGCTCGGGGCTCACTGCACGGCTAGAGCGCGCTGGTTCTGAGATCTGCCTAATCGGCGTCGGCAAAATGCTTGACACGGCTTGCCAAGCCGCCGACATTCTGGCTGAGTCTGGGTTTGAGCCTACTGTTTGGGACCCGAGAGTCGTCAAACCTCTCGACCCGGTGATGCTCACCAACGCCGCGGACCATAAGCTGGTCGTCACAATTGAGGACGGCTTGGCTGAGGGGGGAATCGGTTCTTCTATCAGCTTGGCACTTAACTCAAGCGAGACTGAGGTCTTAGTGTTAGGTGTACCGACTCGCTATATCGACTACAACAAGCCGGACGCTATCTTGGCCGCTCTAGGACTCGACGCACCGGGCGTCGTCGACTCTATCAGGTCAAGGTTGACCACAAACTTGCCCAACTATTCAAAGCCTTAGCTTTCACGTAGCCTTCAACTTTGCAATCATGCGAGCACCGTCGGCAGGCGCCGTAAGCCTGCCACCTGGGTGAAGGCGATCAGCCCAACGAGCGCGCCGTCAATAAGAACGAGGCTCCGACCGACACCGGTTTCGACTAACCCAAACGCAACAAGGCAAATCATAAGCAAAGGGTAAGGGGCAATAGCTGCCACATTGAGTGTTGCGAGTTGTCGAGGGCGAGCCTGCCGCAAGATAAAAACTACGATGGCGCCGTGTCCCAACAAAGCCAAGCCGAATAGACGCAGCCAGGATCCGATTTCGAGGCCGAGCCAGCCGCTGACGGTACTCGGCGCCGCCGCTAACAGCAGTCCAGTAGCAAACGAAAGGACAGCGTTCGCCGTGAGGCCAACGCGAAGGAGTTTTTGCGTTTCGTCCATCATATTGGAAACAGTATCAGGCCTAGCCTCGAAGCGATGTATCGCCAATTAGGGACGTCCGACTAGCCAACATCTCAAGACTTCACGTTTCTAACCTTTGTGTCCGGTCGTAACCTATGATCGGAGGATTCCCCGACGGTGAGCAAAAAGCGCGACAATAAAAGCAACGATGGTCGACCGAACCTCACAGTTGTGCCCGACCTTGAACCTGAACCGGCATCGCCGGTTGCCAGCTCTGCTATTGACTCTGATGTTGAAGAGCCAAGTAGTGTCGTTGGCCGAAGGCACCTGCCAGTTCGACTTCACATCACGGTCGACCGCGAATTTTTTTCGTATGCGACAAGTGGTGAGATTGACTTTCCCGACGATTTCGAAGGACCAATCGAAGTCGTGATAACCAACGGCGAATGTCTCATTGGTCGCCGAAGCGATAAACGTTCAGTCGACCCCGACATCGATTTAGCAGACCTAACCGGTGACCCTGCGGTTTCAATCGAACACGCCCGTGTCTGCGTAGGGCCAGCCAACGAGATATCGATCATAGACCTCGAGTCCACCAACGGGACGGTCGTCGGACTTCCAGCGGGACCAGATATCGACCCAAACACTAAGATTCCACTTCCCGAAGGGTCGTCAGCCTACCTAGGAGCTTGGACCAAGTTGACCGTCGACGGAATCGGCTGGTAACTACTCAGTCGTAGCGGCATGGGTTTGGAGGTCCACCAGCCGCGTGTACTCAAGGGCGGCCATATGGGTACTCTCCAACACTACCTTAGGCGCAACACCTGCGTCGAAGGCTTCCTGCCATCTCGACGCACAAAGACACCATTGGTCACCTTCGGATAGCCCGGGGAAGCCGTGTTGTGGAAGTGGCGTCGACAAGTCGTTACCGCGCGAGCTACTGAACTTCAAAAAATCATTGGTCATCACTGCACAAACCACGTGGACTCCGACATCCCCGCCGCCGGTGTTGCAACACCCATCACGGTAGAACCCGGTCATGGGGTCAACTGAACAACTGTTGAGTTCAGTTCCTAGAACATTCTGCGCCATAGTCACTTATTGTGCCGTCTACATCGGCAAATATCGCGCTAAAAGGCCAAGATGGTCCCAATCGACCGGTTGATCACTCCGTACTGGTTACCAAACGGAACCTGGGCTAGGGCGAATGACCTACCGTCCGCCGGCAACCGAAAATTATGCGGGCGTTTCGGTATAGAACGGGTTCTCGCCAGCTGAATGATCGGTCGCATCGACGACATCGGTAACTTCAGGCAATGCGTCGATCAACATAGTGCGAATTCCGTCTCGCAGGGTCATCGCGCTTGCCGCACATCCTTGGCAACCCCCGCCCATAGTGACATACACTGTGCCACCATCGACACCGACCAATGAGGCGAATCCTCCGTGAGATGCAAGCGCAGGGTTGACAGCTTGATCTAGAACGGCACTGACTTTCGTTGGAAGGTCCCCGTCTACATCTAAGTCGATTCCGGCCAACGGGTCGGTTACCTCAGGCTCATTCGGATTCCGAATAACTAGGCCGCCAGCAGTAGCGTTTGCGGGAACGTCAAGCACAGCCCCAATCATGTTTTCAACGGATTCCTTTGGGATTACAACGGCCAATTCGTCGTGGGATCCCTGGTGATAGAGCAGATCATCATCGGCTTTCTGATCGATCTCGATCAAACCGAGTTCGTAGGTAAATTCTGCGTTAGATAACGAAACCATCTTAGTGCCTGTGATTTCGACCCGAAGCGCCGTCTTACCGGGGTCATCTTCTGCAGCTCTAATTTCGAGCACGTTGACTAATGCTGTTTCAGAGACCGTCATTGGACTTGCGGATGATCCGTTGTTTTCAGACATGGAGAGTACTCCGTTTAGTTCGAATTCTTCAATGCTCAACTGTAGCTCGACGTTGTCCAATCCGAAGCATCCGAGGTCCAGCTGATCGTGTGCCGTGGACGCAAAATTGGACACTCTCGTCGCAGTTGACGGCTTTAAGGCTATTCTGCGTAGGGTGTCAGGAATTTTGAGCGGTCCGATCGGTGATGGCAAGCGACGCAAGCCAGGACGCCCCAAGTCAGGAAACTGGCCAAAAGTTGAAGCCGTCAAGGGTGTTGTGGTCCGTCACCGCACCACAAACTATGCAGGCCCGATCCGCAAATTCACACCTAGGCAAGTAACACTCTTCGATAAGGTCAGCAACCGGGAAGTGACGGTTCCCGTCGCTGACGGAGCATTCTCGGTCAAAGGCAAGACCGTCTCTCTGGTTCCGCCACGGCCACAAAAAGCGTCAAGTGCTACCGGAAAGACAACGGCGTCTGGTTCTCGTTCGCCTGGCCGATCAAAGGCAAGGGTTGCCCTCCCTAGTCGTATTCTCGTTGAAGGCTTACACGATGCCGAATTAGTCGAAAAAGTCTGGGGGGATGACCTCAGGGTAGAAGGCGTCGTCGTCGAACCGCTTCATGGAGCTGACGACCTAGCATCCATCGTGGACGACTTCGAGCCAGCGGACGACCGTCGACTTGGGGTGCTACTCGATCACCTGGTTGCGAATACGAAAGAGTCATACATCGCAGAGAAAATCAACAACCCACATGTCTTGATCACCGGGCATCCTTTCGTCGATGTTTGGCAGGCTGTGAAGCCAGCGACACTCGGTATCCGGAAGTGGCCTGTCGTTCCAAAAGGCCAAGATTGGAAGACGGGCATATGTTCCGCCTGGAACTTCGAAGGCGAACCTGGCGAACTTTGGAAAAAAATTCTAGGCCGCGTCAATTCGTACGCCGACCTCGAACCCGGGCTCGTGGGCGCAGTCGAACAGCTCATCGACTTCGTCGCTCCCCCTCCGACCGACGACTAGCCGATCTCTGTCAGCCTCCGACTACTCGCCAAGGCTCTAATCGTGGCCAACGGCTTCCTCCCGACTACCTCCTCGAGTGGGCCATGAAGCGATGGCTAACATCTAGGGCACTCATCGCTTCTTTTGACCCGTTGCCAGCGATAGTCATTGAGAACCATTCTGCGGGGTCTCCTTCGGGAGGCTTAATCGGGCTTGAAAACAGATAGCCCTGCATAACGTCGACGCCCATTTCCTTCAGTAGTCTCATCTGGGATTCCGTTTCGACGCCCTCGACGACCACTCGGAGGCCCAACGCCTCGGACATTGAAATGACGGCCTCGACAATTGCTTGGTCGGCATTGCCAACTTCGAGATCTCTGACAAAGGACTGATCGATCTTAAGCGTCGACACCATATCGAATTGTTTTAGATAGCTCAGCGAAGATTGCCCGGTACCGAAATCATCGACTGCCAACGAAACGCCTAGATTGCGTAATTCTCGAAGCGGATCTAACCCGTCGAGATGCTCAACAATGATGTTCTCGGTAATCTCCAAAACAAGTTGTTCGGCTTCAAGGCCCGCCCAAGTCAAGGTCTCCGCTACCCGTTCTGCCAGCTTCTGGTCAAGCAGCTGCTGTTCCGCTAGGTTGACGCTCATTCGAATTTTGCTGGCTTCGGGCGACAGATGGTTCCAAACAGCCGCCTGAGCACACGCTTCGCGCATGACGAAGGTGCCAATCTCACCGATCAGCCCGACTTCTTCGGCTACCGACAAGAATACGCCCGGCATAATTTGACCCTTAGTTGGGTGATTCCATCTCACGAGAGCTTCAAATGCGTATAGCGTGCCGTCATCTAGATTGACCAGGGGTTGGTAGACGACATGAAACTGGCCTTCCTCAACCGCCTGGTTTAGGTCTTGTTCAAGTTCCTGGCGTTCCAACACATCAAGTCGGTGCTGCTCATTGAACAACGCATATCGCGAGTTCTCGATGCGAGCGGTGAACATCGCAAGATCAGCGTCTCTGAGTAGTTCCTGACCCGTTCGCTCGTCTGTACTATCGAGCGTCGTCAGCCCGATATTGGCAGACATCCGTTGAGACGTCCCCTGGACCTCGAACAGTCTCTCGAACGATTTGAGGATTTGCCGAGCTACATCTACCACCGATCGTTCGTTCAATAGATCGGGACACAATACTACGAACTTATAGCCGGTAAACCGAGTCGCCACATCGGCGCTCCTTAGCGATAGCTTTATCCTTTCCGCGACCTGAACTAATAGATCGACACCGGCCTTGTGCCCCATAGAGTCGTGGATGTATTTCAGACGATCCACATCGATAAACAATACCCCTAGCGTCGATTTCGACCTCTTAGTCGACTTTATTAGTTCTTCGAGTATCGGGTCGAGCGCCTTTATATTGGGCAGCCCCGTTAAAGGATCGTGTTCTGACTCATGTTTATATTCTTCTAAAGCAACTTCATCCGGTCGAAGGTTCCGCAGCAGCCATGCCACGCCAATCATCGCCGAAAAAAAGGTAACTAGGGCGGTGCAGACCAGGAGTAACGTGGTGCGACCATCAGTTCTTAATAGAACAGTGGACCCAAATACCCATACGACAGACGCTGCAATCGTCGTCAGAGACACGGCGCCATAGCGCATTAGGTTACTCGGAGCGTCCACGACCAATTAACGGGCTGTTAGAGCGGCTCCTTGAGGATTTTGCCGGCCAACTTCTCAGAAGAATCACTCCCGGCAACCCGGCACTTCGAAACTCCTGAACGTTTGATTATGAGAAATTTAGGCCGATGGACTGACCATGGATAAGCCGGACATACTACCACGGTCGAGTAATGGCGGTCGATAGTCGACACCGCCACACAACAGATGTCTTCGAAACCATGGCCCAACACCTTGGACCTTTCGTCGATGACCGAATGAAGGCATATTTCTCCGACGAATCGTCGTGGCTCGACGCGGCGGCCAACCGAATGGGCAGGCCGACAGAACACGGCACGACAGACCCGTTCTTCCAACTATTGGTTCTTCAACGCTTCTGGGGCCCAGTGTTCGCAGACCACTACGGAAAAGACCTCCGACCATTGATCAAGAAACTGATCGTTGCCCGCAACCAGTGGGCTCACTTCAGTCTGCCAGAAGATCTCGATTCACTCGATGAATATGTGCTCGCATGTGAACGAATAGTTGCTCCCGTGAGTCCAGAAGGCGCGATGAAACTACGGAGTCTACGAACCCGGCTACACGACGACGCCTCTATTAATCAGTTGGGAGAAAACACCTCTAGCCGAACCGGGACATCAGATCCAGAACACCCAGCGAGTGGGGCTAATGCTTTGGCCGAGCAATTAGCCGACACCGAACAGGTCTTTGGCGAACTTCAAGACCGATACTCAGTGATAGAGTCCGAACTCGAAGAGAGTCAGCAATCGGCCCGAAACAAACAACTCAGATTGCAATCGATCGAACGCGAGTTAGTCGAGATTAGCGGCAGGTCTGACGCACTCGAGCTTCATTTAGCTTCGGAACGAAGCTCGCGAGACCGAATCGAGTGGCTGTTCGTCGGATTCATCGCCGTGCTGTTGGTTGTGATTGTGTTTATGTCCTGAGGTCCTAGATTCATCCGTGAGGTGAAACCGCAAGTCGGCCTGTGGCCGCTACCGTTCTAGAAAGCTCAGGTTCTACTTGATTTGGCGGGACCACAGGAGAACATATGTCGGAACAAGGCCGACCTGTCAAGAAGAAGAGGTTCGAGGGTTCGATCGCGAGGTTCGGTTCCACTTCTATTTCTGTTCATTGGACCCTGTTAGCCGCAATCGTCTTGATCTCCGCACTCCTTGGTTTCTGGTTTCGACGACGGTACGACGAACTAGGTCCATACGCCACGATCGGCGCAACCGTCGCGACGCTCTGCGTAATCGTCGGTTCGTTGTTAGGTCGCGAATTGACCCAGATTCAAATAGCGAGACACCACGGGATAGCCATCTCCAAGCTATCGCTATCGGCAGCGGGAGCCCGCATTCGTGCGAGCTCAGCACCCCCATACCCACAGGCGGAATTCCAGATAGCGGGAGGTGGCCTTCTTTTTACCTGCTGCGTCGCGTCGACCCTGTTCGGTCTAGCCGCCTTGTCGGACTATTACCGACTCAACCCGAGCTATGGCGAGAACTTACAGCTTCTAGGGTTCATGAATATTGTCCTGGCGGTGGCCAACCTAGTTCCGTTACCTCCTTTGGATATGGGCCGAATTGCAACCGCCATTTTTTGGCACCGGCGAGGTAGCAGAAATGCGGGCCAGGTCGATTCCGGCAACCTGGCCCTAAGAACTGGAGCCATTCTGGCCGTCGTCGCTATCGGCCTACTCTTCTGGTCGGTCTTAATGAGCGCAGCGGTGGCCGGCATAGCGATCCTCGTTGCATTTGTCGGCCGGACCCAAATGCTACGAGCGTCGGTCCGGCACCGCATCGAGACAACAACGATGGCCGAGGTCGCTATTCGGAACCCTCTTTCGCTGCCCGACTCGATGACTGTCGCCCGGGTCGAAGAGTGGGCAAGCTTTGAGCAATTGCAAGTCGCCTACCCCATCACTCGTTGGGATTCGAGCCCAATTGGGTATGCCGTGCCGGCGTCAGCTGCAACTCTTTCGGTGCCGGAACGTAGCTGGACTAAACTCGGTGGCCTCATGCAGACTCGTGAAGACGTTAGCCGTTCCTGGGCGGGCGAAACTGTCGAAGAAGTACTTAGGCGGACGCCACTGAGCAAGTCGACGATCGTGGTTATTCACGACCCGGCCACCATGCGAGAAGTCGGCACCGCTTCGTATGCGCAGCTACAACGATTGTTTGTCCCGCCAGACTTTTGGGGCCGGTCAACGTCAGGGCAACTCCAACCTACTACTCAGTCAACGAAATCTTAGGTCGATAGGATTCCACTATGGCGGAACTGATCCACGAACGAGGCGTCCCACCAAAGTGGGTCCGCAAAGCAAGCCTCTGGTTCTGGTTGACCGGCGCCTTACTATGGTTTGGTTACCAGGTCCTGGAGGATCTGAGGTCTATCCTCATTCAACTAGTCTTGGCCTTGTTCATCTCTTTCGCGATGGAACCGGCAGTAAACTGGCTCCACGCACGAGGTTTCTCGAGAGGTGCCGGTACTGGCATAACCATGTTGAGCGTCGCCATTCTCATCTTAGGCTTCCTTGCCGCCATGGGGTCGTTGATCGCCGACCAATTGAACCAACTTGTCACCGACCTCCCTGGTTATGTCGAATCCGGCCAGTTCTGGCTCGAAGAAAACCTGGATATCACCGTCAAAGACGAGGTATTACTGGATCAGATTCAGGCGGAGGGCCAGGCCAGCCAGTACGCGTCGTCTGTCGCCAATAGCCTTCTTCAGGCAGGCTCCTCCATTCTCGGCATTCTCTTCCAGGTCTTGACCGTCGCCCTGTTCACCTTCTACTTCACTGCAGACGGACCACGGTTTCGATCGTCGATCTGTTCAGTGCTGCCACCAACGAGACAACACGAGGTGCTCCGGATCTGGGAACTTGCGATTTCAAAGACCGGTGCCTTCTTGTCTTCCCGGCTGATTCTGGCAATTGCCTCAGCGGTATTTCACTGGATCGTTTTCGCCGTCCTGGGGTTACCATCAGCGGTTGCGATGGCCTTATGGGTGGGACTTATTTCGCAGTTTGTTCCTGTGATAGGAACCTATATTGCCGGCGTGCTGCCTGCGTTGGTAGCGCTCGGGGTCGATCCGGCAAGGGCTCTTTGGGTGATCGGTGCCGTAGCCATTTATCAACAGATCGAAAACTACCTTCTGCAGCCCCGCATTACCGCTAAGACGCTTAATATGCACCCAGCGATCGCTTTCGGGGCCGTACTTGTGGGTGCTGCCCTTTTCGGCGCTACTGGGGCCGTTCTTGCGCTACCGTTTGTAGCCACACTTCAGTCGTTCCTAACTGTGTATATCGAACGCCATAAGGTTGTCGAGAACTCACTAATTGGTGATGAAGCCAACACCTCTCCAAGTGATGACTCAGGCGAAGATCTCGACGGTTGCACTCCAATCGAGAGCGGACCGGACAAGACCAATAGTGACGTCGAATAGAACATCCATCTAGAGATGGAAGGTTTTTCATCAATTCGAGGTTAGAAAGCTTGTGAATGACAGTCCAGAGAACAACGTGGTCAACTTTTATTGGCGCCCCGGGTGCCCGTTTTGTGCAAAACTCGAATTATCGTTGCGCCTGAAAGGCGTCGACTTTGTGAAGCACAATATCTGGGATGACCCTGAAGCAGCCGCCATCGTTCGGGCCAATGCAAATGGCAACGAGACGGTGCCAACAATCGTCGTCGGCGAGCATGCTCTCGTAAACCCGAGCGCCAAGGAAGTCATTCGCCTCCTGTAGGGCCAATTGCCTAGTTCGGCCTGTTCGGGGTTATTGAAACTACATCCAATCGCAATCGGCATCATGCTGACTGGAGTATTTGGGCGGATGGACTTGAGTTCGATCAGAGGGCGATGTAAGGTGCTCCTACGTTAACCACAAGTTGACGTATCCCGCCGCACTGAATATAGGAAAAGAAAGGGACCTACATGTCTGACGACAACGGTCGCAAGGCGTTACACGCCTACGTAAGCGATGACGCTCACGACCACTGGCACGGCTTCGCAGCCGAGCAAGGGGTGAGCGTTAGCGCAATTTTAGAAGCACTAGCTCCAGAGCTGGACCTCGAGGCAAACGTAAGCCGCGAGGAGATAGGCACTCGGCTCAACACGGTTGTAAAGAGTGCCCGTCAAATAGATGCCCGGCGACGTCGCCGGCGACGGTAGTTAGAGAAAAACGTTTCTATAGTTTGCTTCCTTTTTAGGTTCGCCGATCGAATTCAGACAAACTGGAGCGGTCAGCAGCAAACAACTGAGGGTGTTAGAACATATCGCGCACGTACGATGAGCGGGACTTCCGACTGAGGGAAGTCCCGCTCATTGCCTTCTTCGCCCAAAACTGCCTCTGATTTTCGAGACCGACCAGAGTTACCAATAGCTCAAGTCAAGAGCTGACACGCCGAAGCCTATAGACAACGACTATTTTCAGTGAAGGCACCTGACGTGTTACGTTCATTATCGCTACGCAACAAGCTTCTACTTGCCGTGGGTCTTCCCACGTTCCTGTTGGCCTTGATAACCGCAACTTCGCTTAGATCCTCCCAAGAAGATGCCCGGCAATCCCAAGAACAAGCTGCCCAGGTAGACGCCGACCTCAAGGCTCTGGCCTTAGCGTTAGACATTCGAGCCGAACAAACCGCTGGCCTCGAAGGAGACCAGCAAGAACTAATCGCAACCCGGGAGAGCACCGACCAGAGTTTTGCCGAAGCAATCGAGAGTTCCATCCAACATAGGTCTGAGCTTGGAGAAATGAACGCTCGACTTCTTGAAATTCGCACCGAACTTGGCGACGACGCCGCTTCTATTCTGTTGCAGAATGTTCGAGCCCAAGATCCAGACCCACTCACCTCCAGTGCGACCCTCGAGCTACAAGACGATCTTACGGTACTAGCGTCGGAACCTCTTCTTCTTATCGAAGGGTCGACGGCTAGCTATACGACCGGCCGCGTAGCTACCCAGGTATCGGCGGTGACAGCTCTCGTTAGGTGGGAAAGCGCAATCTTGGCCGAACAGGGCACGGTCAACATCGTGTTCGGCCCAGAACCACCTACAGAGCTTCAGCAACTAGAGCTCCTAGAACTTGCCGTTGAAGCCGAGACGAGCCAACAAGCAGCCCTAGCGATCGGCCTCGAAGGCTTCGATCTGTCAGACGCCGTCGACCAGGCGACGATTGGTTCGCTCTACGATTACCGCACAAGGCTCCGGGAATCAACCCAGCTCAACATCAGTCCAGCCGATCGAAACCGAATCGCTTCTGACGCCGACCTCTTGGCTACAGAAATCGAGAACGAAGTAGGTATCCTGACCGAGCAAATCGAATCCGAGAATACCCAGGCTCTCAACGACGCAAACTCCAGCGAACGCAACTTCTTGTTGGCAGCCTTGATTGGAATTGCTGCGATATTAGTACTGCTAGCTGTTCTTTACCGCTCGATAACTAACCCGATCATCGAGCTGTCGACGCGAGGCCGCACGATCTCGAACGAAGAGCTACCAAACCTCGTAACCAGAATTCGGTCCGGTGAGGCCAAGGCTGGTGAACACGAAGTTGTTCCTCTGGAATCACAGACCGATGACGAGGTCGGGGAGCTCACCACCGTATTCAACGAGCTCCACCACACGGCGGCATCTCTAGCTGCCGAACAAGCGCAAAGCCGCCAGAACGCCGCCGAAATGTTCGTGAACCTCGGTCGACGTAACCAGCGAGTCCTGGACACCGTTCTACGCGACCTTGATGTTCTAGAACGCGACGAGCGGGACCCTGAGCGTCTAGCCCAGCTCTATGTAGTTGACCAAAAGGTCACCCGTATGCGCAGAAACGCCGAATCGCTGCTGGTATTGGCTGGAACACAAACCCCACGCCAATGGGCAAAGCCTGCCAAACTCGGCGAGGTCGTCCGCGCCGCAATGTCAGAGGTCGAAAATTTCGAGCGAGTTGAATCAGTTGTCGACAACACAATCGACATCCCAGGCAACGCTGTAGCGGACATCACGCACCTCCTCGCTGAACTAATCGAGAACTCTCTGCGATTTTCGCCTCCCGAAGAGTCGGTCGATATTCGTTCTGAAATAGTAGATGGCGAAACCCATATCTATGTAACCGACCATGGCTTTGGCATAAAGGGGGACAAGCTAGCCGCCGCGAATGAACAGATCGCTGAAGCGGCCCACAGCCAAGAGACCCCTTCTAAGCACTTAGGTCTGTTCGTAGTTGGCCGTCTCGCGACACGCCACGGGGTCGATGTGACTCTGGTTGCTGCTGAGTCGGGTGCTGGTCTGACCGCCGACGTCAACCTGGCGGGGCTAACCAGCACTACCGTATCGAGCAGTTCAGAGCCAGCCGAGCAGCAGCCGGGCGAAGACGCCAACCAACCTGTAAGCGAAGCTGCTTCGCCAAACAAACCCGAATCGGAAGTACCCTCGCCAGCCGAAGTTGCTCAGATGCCACAGATCCCTCCTTCGGTCCCCTTGAGCGCTGAAGTTTCGTCTCACGCCGAACGGGCAAACCAGACCGAGCCGGTAGAGAGCAAGGTGGCAACAGCCGACCACTCGACGCAAGATTCCCCACCAGAAAAGCCTCGCTCCGACAAGCAGCGTGACTTCGACGAGATGACCAAACCTCGAGCGCCTAAACGCCGAGTACCAGGCGCAAGCCTCCCCACAAATCTCAAAAAGCCGACCACAGACACACCCAGAGAACAGCCAACCCCCTCCCAACCACAAGACATCAAAGACGCCTTCGCAAGCTTCCAAAAGAGCTCAACTACTCAAACAACCACGACGAAACCAACTCCGAAACAACCAACAACGCCCGCGACTACACAACCTTCGGAACGAGCCAACCACGAACGGCGTAAGCAACCCGACTTCGACGAGATGACCAAACCTCGAGCGCCTAAACGCCGAGTACCAGGCGCAAGCCTCCCCACAAATCTCAAAAAGCCGACCACCGACACACCCAGAGAACAGCCAACCCCCTCCGAACCACAAGACATCAAAGACGCCTTCACAAGCTTCCAAAAAAGCGCACGTACCAGCAATCCGACTTCCGCCAAGACCGAAAGTAACGAATCATGACCACTGCAACCCAAACCGGAACAGAGCTCAACTGGATTCTCAATCAGTTTGTCACCGATACTCCTGGAGCAATATCGGCCCAAACGGTTTCGGCCGATGGAATTCACCTGGCCTCAAGCGACGGTCTGACCGATGTCGCCTGTGACCAAATGGCAGCTATATGTTCAGGCCTCGCAAGTCTTACAGATGGAGCTTCTGACCTCCATGAGATCGCCCCAGTTGCCCGGGTCTTAATCGAAGCGGAAACCGGCTGGATTGTAGTCTCCCGCGTCTCGAGCAGGGCATCACTTGCGGTCGTTGCCCGGAAAGATTCCGACCTTGGCATGATCGGCTTCGAAATGGCTCAGCTAGCTGAGGCCACCGGAAGTATCCTTTCGCCAGATGTAATCGCCGCCTTGAAGAACTCACTGGCCGGATAGTCGACGATGGCCACTCCTCAACCGTCCGAAGGCGGGTCACTCGTCCGTTCTTTCATGGCAACAAAAGGACGGACTGAAACGACCTCGCAAGAACTCGCTATTGAAACAGTGGTCGAGGTATCCACCCTGGCAGAGTCGAAGATCGATTCTGTTCAATTTGAGCAACGCAAGATTCTCGAACTGCTCGAATCGCCAGCTTCAGTTGCCGAAGTGTCAGCCAAGCTCAAATTACCGATCCGAACGTCGATCATATTGGTGAGCGAGTTGGCCGCAGACGGCCTAGTCGACGCCTCGGACCTAGTAGACACTATTGACACGGATTTCCTGATGACTATTCGAAATGCTATTGAGGCGTTATGACCAAAATTGAAGAACCTACATCCAGTGTGGCCCGGAGAACTTCAGCCAAATTTGTGGTTGCTGGCGGATTCGGTGTCGGCAAGACTACCTTCGTAGGGACAATCTCAGAGATCCCTCCCCTACGAACCGAAGAGCACCTCACGGAGGCGGCTTCCGATATTGACGACGTTTCCGTGGTTAAGACTAAGACGTCAACCACCGTAGCGATGGACTTTGGTCGAATCAATGTAGGCGACAGCCTAATGATCTACCTTTTCGGTACACCTGGTCAAATGCGGTTTTCTTTCATGTGGGACACCATTGTCGAAGGGGCGCTTGGAGCGGTAGTACTGATTGACCCGCGTCGGCTCGACGAGTCATACGGTTCCCTTGACTATTTCGAGCAGCGCGAACTTCCATTTGTCGTTGTTCAAAATGAGTTTCCTGATGCAGAAGTGCTTACCCAAGTCGAGCTACGAGATTACCTCGCCATCGCACCAGAAATCCCGGTAACGTCCGTCGACGCGACAGACAAAGAGTCGGTCAAGAACGCCGTAACGTTCTTGATCGACCATCTAATGCAGCAGCTCGCAACCCAAGGCGGCAAGAGAAAGCTTCGCCGAAAAGACCTCGGTCGTTAACTTACCGGACTAACCTTCACAATCTAGGCGATTCTTAGCTGTCCAGTCCCATCTCGAACAGTTGTTCGGTAGGCTGAGCGGTAATTCTTTAGTTGTGAAAGGTGTCCATGGCATCACAAGGCGAACTTCTTCCGTTTGCGCGTGAAGTTCTAGACGTGCCGGTCTCGTCCGAGCTGAGCGAATCGTTTATGGCGTACTCGCTTTCAGTTATTACATCTCGAGCAATACCCGATGTGAAAGATGGACTGAAACCGGTTCAGAGGCGCATTCTCTATTCGATGCGCGAGATGAGGCTGTTCCCTGATCGACCACACCGAAAATGTGCACATGTTGTCGGTGATGTGATGGCAAAGTTCCACCCTCACGGTGACAGCGCCATCTATGACACCCTCGTACGTTTGGGGCAAGACTTTGCTAAGCCGATTACGCTTATCGACCCCCAGGGTAACTTCGGCAGTCTAGACGACCCGCCAGCAGCTCACCGCTATACCGAATGCAGGCTGACCCCGGCGGCGTTACATCTGCTGGCCGAAATCGAGGAAGATACCGTCGAGTGGCGAGCGACCTATGACGGTGAAACCCAAGAACCGGCTTACCTTCCAGGACTGCTTCCAAACCTGCTAGTAAATGGCACCTCGGGTATTGCGGTGGGAATGGCCACCAACATGGCACCGCACAACCTGGGCGAAGTGTTCGAAGCCATCAAGCTGGTAATGAAGCAGCGCAGACCGAAACCAACCACAGCCGACTTGCTCAAGCTGGTACCTGGCCCAGATTTTCCATCCGGCGGGACAATTGTCGCCGACGATATGGAAACCGCATACGAAACCGGCCGTGGAACCATCCGAGTCCGGGCCAAGGCCGAGGTTGTCAAGATCACTCGGGCCCGCCAAGGTATCGAAGTTACCGAGTTGCCGTACCTCGTCGGTGTCGAACGGGTAGTCGCCAAGATTAACGACCTGGTAAGTAAAGGCAAGATTGCCGGAATCAGCGACTTGAAAAACCTATCTGACCGCAAGTCAGGAATGAAACTGGTTATCGAATGCAAAACCGGTATTGACGCTGAACTAATGCTCGAAAAACTCTACCGCCTTACACCGCTTGAAGAGAGTTTCGGCATTAACAACGTTGTTCTTGTAGACGGAGTTCCAACAACGCTGGGACTATACGATCTATGCCTTCACTACATTAATCACCGGCTCGACGTTATCGTTCGGCGTAGCGAGTACCGGTTACGCAAGGCCCAGGAACGTCTCCACCTGGTTGAAGGCCTTCTTATCGCCATCGATAACATCGACAAGGTAATTGCCATCATCCGCGGCTCCGAGAATTCCAGCATCGCTCGTCAGGGCCTGATGGAGGAACTCGAACTGACCGAAGTGCAGGCCGAATATGTGTTAGAGCTTCGACTACGCCGACTCACGGCCCTCGCCTATGACGAACTGATTGAAGAACAGGCCGAACTGTTGAGCAGCATCAAGGAGTTGGAGAAAATTCTCGGCTCCGAAAAACGTCGCCGCACCATGGTCATCAAGGAGCTTGAAGAAGTCGTAGAGGACTACAAGACCCCGAGACGTAGCAAGATAGTCGGAAGTGATGATCTACCCGACCTTGCCGAGCTTGAAAGCCAGGTTGTCGAAGCTATCGCCGACACCGCCTGCGTTATCAGCCTGACGACTTCGGGCATCATTGGCCGCGAACCACAGGGAGCTTCGAAGAGCTACTCCCCCGGCCGCCATGATGTTATCGCATCGGTTGTAGTCACCACTGAACGCAAAAAAGTCTCGGCCATTACATCATCGGGTCGAGTTTTCTCGGTGACCGCCAACGACGTTCCCGCAGTCGGCGGGCGCAGCCGGGGAAAGCCAACGGGCGATGTATTCGCAGTCGACCGCGGCGAATCCGTGGTCGCAATTTTTGGGCCCGAGGGAGACTCGCTTCTGATCGCAGCGAACACCGGTATGGCGAAGCGCGTTGATCGCGCTGTACTCGCCGAATTAAAACCAGGTCGGACGGTCATGAAACTCGCTGACCGCGACAGCGTTGTCGCCGTATTCGAAGTAGCCGATTCCGATGAAATAGTCTTCGTCAGCTCGGATGCCCAAGCATTAAAGACTCCGGCCTCCAAAATTTCAACCCAAGGTCCAGGCGCAAAAGGTGTCACTGCGATCGGTTTGAAAGGAAAGGCTCAACTGCTCACCGCAGCTGTCGCCGAGCCGAATTCCATCGTAGTTACCGTGACCGACCGAGGCACAGCCAAAGCAACCGCTACCGAGGAGATCCCGTCGAAGGGCCGCGGGGCAGGCGGTCTGCGACTCACCAAGTTCAAGAACGAACGGCGCGTAGACTTTGCATGGGTTGGCGTGAACGACCGAATGATGTGCGTGGTCGGCACTGCGGATAGTCCAACAAAGCCAGACGCAACACCCCAGTCGTTGTCGCTGCGTCCGACTAGACGAGACGGCCCGAGCAAAGATACAAAAAGTCGAATCCTATTTGTCGGATCGTTGAGGTGGTAAAGATGACTAAAGCTAAGAAGTCTCCCAAGAAAAAAACGTCCAAGAAGTCTGCCGGTGACTCCTATGATGCGTCGAAAATCCAGCTCCTCGAAGGCCTAGAGGCGGTCCGAAAACGCCCTGCCATGTATATCGGTGGCACTGGTACCGAAGGTCTCCTCCACCTCGTGTGGGAGGTAATCGACAACTCGGTGGACGAAGCCGCTGCTGGCTATGCCTCCCACATCGACGTGACCTTACACAAGGATGGTTCAATCGAGGTCGCCGATGATGGGCGCGGAATCCCAGTCGACAAGAAGCCCGACGGCCGTAGCGCACTTGAGATTGTCTTCACCGAACTTCACGCTGGAGGCAAGTTCGGGTCGGGCGCCTACTCTGCATCTGGTGGTCTTCATGGCGTCGGAGCGTCAGTGGTAAATGCTCTGGCAACCAAATTAGTCGCCGAGGTCGATCGAGACGGCGCCACGTGGCGTCTCGTGTTCTTAAATCAGGTTTCAGGCAACTACCTCAAATCGGGCAAATTTAAGCCGTCATCGAAGTTGGCTAAGATCAAAAAGGTCCCCGGCAAACGGACTGGAACGCGTGTCAGGTTCTGGCCGGATCTCGAGATCTTCGATGCCGACGCAGGGATCGACTATGAACGGGTTCGAGAACATGTCGCTCAAGTCTGTTTCTTGGTGCCCGGACTCCAGGTGAAGCTCCACGACAAACGAGTTGCAGGAAAGAAGGCAGAGGACTTCGTCGCGGCGGGCGGGCTTGCCGACTATGTCGACTTTCTGACTATCGGCGAGCCCGTCACCGACATTATAAAGATTCACGATGAACCATCGTTCGAAGAACAAGTTCCCGTCGATGGAAAGATGACGACCATCACTCGCCAGTGCACAATCGACGTAGCTTTGCGATGGGTCAAGGGGTTTGACTCGACGACCAGAAGTTTCGTCAACACGATCCCAACCCCAAACGGGGGAACCCACGTGACCGGGTTCGAACGATCGTTAACGCGGGTTTCAAACGAAGAATTATTGGCCGACACCAAAAAACTCAAAAAGCTTGCAAAACAAGGCAACGACCGAGCGCTTCCGTCCGACGTTCAAGAAGGTCTGATCGCAGCCGTAAAAGTAACGTTCGCCGAGCCACAGTTCAGGGGACAAACCAAACAAGAACTCGGCACTCCAGCTATCCAAAAGTTGGTGTACGAAAGCACGAAACACGGCCTGGCTGACTGGATGTCCGGAGGAGGTAAGAAGTCGCAGATAACCTCGCTACGAGAAAAAATGACCCAAGCAATCTTGAACCGGGTCGCGGCAAAGCAACAGCTCGATGCTCGGCGCAAAGCCGCCAACCTCTCGTCGACTGGGATGCCGGACAAGCTCTGCGATTGCCGAACCCACGGTCTCGATTCAGAACTTCTGCTGGTGGAAGGCGACTCGGCAGCTGGTCCAGCCAAACAGGGGCGAGACTCTGATGTGATGGCCGTACTGCCTCTACGGGGCAAGGTCGTCAATGCGGGCAAAGCAACACTCAAGCAAGTGATCGAAAACAACGAGGCGCAGTCTCTCATTACTGCAATCGGCGCCGGGTCAGGGGCAGACTTCGATCTTGAATCATGCCGATATGGGCGAATCATTATTTTGTGTGACGCCGACGTCGACGGCAGCCATATCCGCTGCCTCCTACTCACCTTGATCTACCATCAAATGCGCCCACTCCTCGAGGCAGGCAGGGTGTTCGCAGCTCAGCCACCGTTGTTCGCCTCAAAACATCGAGGTGAACCCGTGTATGCATACACCGAAGAAGAACGGGACACCTTGAGCACTAAGTACAAGCTGGTGCCAGAAAAATGGAAGCGGTTCAAGGGCCTAGGCGAAATGAATGTCGACGAGCTTGCCGATACAACACTCAACCCAACTACGCGGGTCCTGAAAAGAATGACCATGAGCGACGGGGCTGAAGCGGCTGCTGCTTCAAGGATGTTCTCTGTTCTCATGGGCGTCGACGTAGCTACCCGAAAAGACTACATCGTCAAGAATTCAAGCCTCGTCGACCCGGACACCCTCGACATCTAGCGGAGTTGTATCTCGAGATCGGTGCATTTAGATCTCCGACACGCCACACTTGACGTATGGGAATACGAGACCGACTATTTTTCTGGCGAAAGAAACCGTCGTCGCCTGAATACGAAATTACCGATTGTTTCGGAGATTCGGATCGAGCGGTTACTTCTGCGCCTGAGGCACTCGCCGACTCACCAAGTAATGACGCCTGTGAAGTGCCCTCGACTGTAGAGGATCCGCGCTAGCAAGACCTTGTTCCACCCGTTGGTTATTCTGCATCTGCTTCGCGAAGCGCATACTGTTCGATTTTTATATCTCCATCAAGATCGGCGAACAATAGCGCCGTCGCTCCACTCCATGTCGAGACTACGAGACCCCAATAGAACGCCGACAGCATCGCTACCAGAAACCACATGTAGACATTGTTCCCGAAGGCTCCAGTAACGGTGAAGACGAACTGGCCTCTTGTGCCGGGTTGTGCCGGGTCTATTGCGACGCCGCTGGCTACTAGACGGACAATAAGGAGGAATCCGATTGCTGACAGGACAGTCCATGCCCCGAGGTAGGCGTAGCGGCGGGCGATCAGCAGAAACCGACCAGAAACCGCAGATGAACTCTGTCGGAAAGCCGAGGGTCTGTCAGGTCCTAGGGCGGACGCAGCTGCCACAAACGAGTACCTGACCCAGACGAAGAATCCGATTACGATACTTGGGAGCAGAAGAAGAAACGTCACAAGCCCGCCTGAGAACCAGATAAATCCAACGATAGAGCTGTAGACCACGAACGTCGAGATCGCTATCGTCATCTTTTTCGGACGTCTACTGAGCGTTGCCAGAGTTTGAAGCCAGGTGGCGGGACGTTTGGCATGGGACTGGACTGCTTGGATCGAACTAGCCATCGCTAGTATCGAACCGCCGACCCAAACCAGACCGAGGGCGCCTAAGACAAGACCGGATGCTTGGGCCAATTCCGCCCCGCCCCGGGTCTCCTCGAGAGTCATTGAGCCGGTATCTTGGTCGACGGAGACCAGCATTGCGGCTTCTCGAAACGCATACCAGGCAGCCCCCGCTAACAGTAGAAATGCTGGCAACAGAAGAACCGTGATCAAAGCGAACAGCTCAGAAAAAACCTTGCGGCATACCCGAACAGAATCAGCCAGCCATAGGCTCGCCGCGGGCAAACGTTCGGCCGCTGAGTCCTGCGGCGTTTGCGAGACAATAACACCTGCGGAAGCCCACTCTGAGCCAGTCCACCACCGCACTCCGCCATCACCTGACGGGTCGGCATACCAACCGGGACTTGGAAGATCCGAATTGGACTGTTTGCCATCGCCAGCTGGTGCTTCCATACAGGCCATCCTATCCGAACCGGATGTGGAACTTTCCGATGTGACCTAGCGGGAATTTTTGAAACCCAAACCAGGGTTTTACCTATGTCGACGACCCTTCAATAACCACTCCCACCTGCTGTTTTAGCCCGTGTGACAAAATTATTTAACCGATCGCTCAGTTTTTGTGGTAAATTGACCGATGTAGCACTACCAATCAGCTTCTGCTCTCCAAGGAGGACCAGAATGGATACCGATTTCATGCTCCACCCCGATACGGACATTTCTTGGTTCGATCAGGCTGCCTGTAAGGGCCTCACACATGTTTTCTTCGGACCAGCTGCCGAGCGACCTGAGCGCCGCGTCGAACGAGAAGCCATAGCCAGTTCTTATTGCCTGGCCTGCCCGGCCATGATGCAGTGCCGAGAAGCTGCTCGACTGAACCATGAGCATGGCTTTTGGGGCTGCGAGAACGACGAAGAGCGAGCCTATGCCGGTTACGCACCGCGCTCACCAAGCAGGCGTTCTGTAATCAAGGCCCGCGACGATGCCCGCAAACGTGAACTCGTAGACTCAACCAACTAAGCACCCCCTACAAGCCCATTCGCCAAAACCTTTGTCGTCATACCCGGTATGGTCTGAGTTATGAATTTCGATTCCGTCGTCGTCCTTTCATTCGGCGGCCCCGAAGGCCCAGAAGACGTGATGCCATTTCTTCGAAATGTTACGCGAAAGCGAAACGTTCCCGATGGTCGACTGGCTGAAGTAGCAGAACAATACCGAGCCTTTGGTGGTATCTCGCCGATCAACCAGCAGTGCCGAGACTTAGTGGCGGCTCTCGAGCAAGAACTCCGGCAGCACAATATCGACCTACCCGTTTACTGGGGCAACAGAAACTGGGATCCGTTCCTGGCCGACACTGTGAAGCGAATGGTCTCTGATGGTCGACAACATGCGTTGGTCTTCGTTACTTCTGCTTTCAGCTCGTATTCTGGGTGTCGCCAATATCGAGAAGATATGAGTCGCTCCACCGAGGCGACACCGGGACTATCGCTCCACAAACTGAGGCTTTTCTACAACCACCCTGGCTTCATCCAAACCTTCGCCACAAACGTAAAATCTGCAATAGAGTCGATGAAGCCGACAGAAAACCAACGTGTAGTCTTTACCGCCCATTCGATTCCACTCAGCATGGCGGCAACGTCTGAGTACGAACTGCAGCTACATGAGGCCGCTCGTTTGGTTGCCGCTGAGCTAAACCTGAAAAGCGATCAATGGGCCCTAGCGTTTCAGTCCCGCAGCGGACCTCCTTCGATGCCGTGGCTTGAGCCCGACATCAACGACCTCCTTAAAGAAGCCGCTTCGCAAGGAGTTACCGGCGTAGTTGTCGCTCCGCTTGGATTTACGAGCGACCATATGGAGGTCATGTTCGATCTCGATATTCAAGCCAAAGAAACCGCTGACAGCCTGGGCCTGCAATTTTCGCGAGCGTCAACGGTCGGCACCAGCCCAAAGTTTGTATCGATGATTCGTCAGCTGATAGAAGAACGCACCTCAGAGGCTCCTCGTCTTGCTCTTGGTTCGCTCGGGGCGTGGCCAGATGAATGCCCTGAAGGCCACTGCGCGCTTACTGAACGACCTCGGCGACCAGACCTTAAGCCATAAGACCAAAGCACGCGAGGCTGGGCTCATCGGCTTATTTGGATCTCGTCGCCCATGTAGCGCGTTTGTTATGGGCGCGTTCCCATTTATGGATCTGTGCACCCATCTCAGTTGACGGGTCATCCATCGTAAACGGCCATAACTCGCGGGCGATCCGATGCCAGTTAGCCTTGGCTTCTAACTGGGCGAACAACCCCATTAAACCGAGTGTGATCCGTTGTAGAACGACGAACGAGGCAGGCACGTTCAAACATTGTCTGAGGTCTTTGTATGGTCCCGCGGTATCGAAAATATGCTTCACACCGCCGGCCGCATACTCCTCGTCGATTGTGAGTTCCTCGTCATCCATGACGTAGAGGTAGTAATAGCTGAAATAGTCGGTAACGAACTGGTTATCGAACGCCAGGTCGGGCGGTAGTATGCCAGTTCGCTCGATCACTTGACGAAACGCTGTTGGGTTCTTGTCAATGACCATCGCCTGAATTAGGTCTTCGAACAGTTGCGTTTCGGCCGGGTTAAATCGCTTCACCAAGCCAAAGTCAAGAAAGGTGACCTGTCCGCCAGGGTTAAATAGATAGTTCCCTGGGTGAGGGTCGCCATTGAATGCATGAAGCTGATATATCGCTCCAAACGAAAATCTAAACAGCGTCTCGGCCACCATATTTTTTTCTGCATCGCTCCAGCTCATCACATCTGAAAACTGGCAACCTGTCGCCAGTTCGGTAGTCAGAACATTCCGAGTCGAATACTCGTCGATCACGGCCGGAACACTGATGTACGGGTGCTCGTCGAAATACGCATTGAAGTGGCGTTGGTTGCGGGCCTCGGCGGTGTAATCAAGTTCTTCGACTAGCCGCTCCTTCAACTCCGCCACTACGGGCTCAGGGTCGACGCCTGGGAATACTCCCGACATCGCCCGGAATACCCAGTCCGCATTCTTGAGGTCGGCGCTCATGGCTTCAGCCACGCCCGGATACTGAACCTTTACCGCAACAGCCTGACCGTCGCGGGTTATAGCTCGATGTACTTGACCGATCGACGCGGAGGCGATTGGCTGGTCGTCCCATTCGGCGAAGAGTTCGTTTGGGGGTAAACCCAGTTCCGCCTTAATCTGTTCAGCGACGAGCTCGGGAGCCATCGGCGGAGCGTCATTCTGTAAACTAGCCAGGGTTTGACGGACATGATCGGGCAAACCTGTGTCGAGATAGCTCGCCATCTGCCCAATCTTCATCATGGCCCCCTTCATATTCCCGAGCGAGTCGGTGACGTCAGCTGCCGTTTTTAGCTGGAACTGGTCGTTGAGTTCGGCTTTGCGTTCCGCCGATGCGAACGTCTTGCGTGCCTTGAGCAACGCGTATCGGCCACCACCGCGAGACCCGAGCCGCACCAATTCCAAGTTTCGGCTAACCGCTCCCCTCGAAGTTATAAAATCGGACCTAGACCACCGGTCCACAAGCCATGCAGCTGCCCTCAAAGCGCCCGCGGTCGCTGCCACGGACATCACAATTTTAGGTAGCAGTCGTTTACCCACGAAGCTTAAGTGTAGGGGCGCCTCAGGTTGATGGGGAACCCCAAGTCCGACATCTGGTTACTACTTCCCAAACTGCTCGTTTTCGAGATAACACTGTTCGTGCCAACGGTCGTTCCAGTCGTGGGCATCTCCGCGCGCCTCGACCTCGGCCTCGATGTCTCGGTACGCTGGCATCCAGCTTCGATGGTTCTTTAGACCACTACAGAATTCTGACATGTAACGCATCAGGTACCCGACCACGCCAAGCTCGGCCCACTGTCGCACATGAACAAGTTCGTGTGCAAGTAATGATGATGTTCCACGAGGGCAGGTGGATTTTCCCAGAAAGATAAACCGTCCTAACGTAATCCCATGAAATGGGCCGCCCAGCGGAGGCAATCGAATTACACGGACCCGACGAGCGAGCTCAGTCGGCAAAACATCGTAGGAGTCAATTTCGACCTCTGACAATTTTCTTACAAGCGGCACGACTTAAGACTACGCCCATTATGGCGCCATCTCCACATTGTCGACTTTCACCTGGCCTTACATACGACGTCTTCGGTCAACGCAGTTAGTATAGGGCTGTGAGAAAACTACTTGTTCTTCTAACCTCGATAGCCACGGTCTTCGTGATGAGCACGGCAGCGTCGGCCCAGGTCGGCACTTCGAACGACGCCATAGTCGACGAACTACTGGACAGCGGGCGCTATATCGAAGGCGACCTTACCTCTGGAGACTCGTCCGCAATCGATCAAGCGAACAACAGCGGGGTCGCTTTCGTTTGGCTAAACCAACCAACCAGAACTGAGAACGAAGCACAAGATCTTGCCACCGAATTACTATCTCAGGTACGTCAAAACGATACGTCATTCACACATGTAGTTGTATTGATCGATGATGGCGAGGCCGAATTCATCGGTCTTGGAGGTTGGTCATCGACCTCATCATCCACCGATGTGGATGCGGCAATTGAAGCCGCTTCGAATCAGTTTGCGGCTGGCGAAATCGGCGCAGGCATTACTTCCTACACCGAATCCGTCGACGGCACCTCACCTTCCGACGACAACCAGGACAGCTCTTCAACTCGCGACTCCTCCACTAACCCCTCATCTAACCCGACAGGAAATCAAGCCACAGAAGAAGTTTCTTCGGGTGGCGGCATCGGCTTCTTTGGATTGTTTCTGATTCTGCTCATCGTTGGCGGCGGCCTTTTCTTATTGTTCCGAGTATTCAGTGGACGCCGCAAGGGCAAAAAAGCGGCCATTGAGGAGATGGAGGCGGATCGCTCCGAAATAACTGAGCAGCTCAAGAGCAATGCCGACCGAGTAATAACCCTCGGCGACGAAGTCATTCTCAGCAAAAATGACGAACTGATACGAACCTATGAAGAGGCGAGCACCGCATACCAAGAGGTTTCCACCTCCCTGTCGAAGGCCACCACCCCCGACCAAGTCGACCTACTGGACGACAAAATTGACAAGGCTGAATGGCAGTTCGATGTCATTGAAGCGAAACTCGCAGGCAAGCCGGCTCCGTTGTCTCCAGCCGAAAAACAAGCGAAACTCGAACAAGAACGCAAAACCGCCCAAGGTCGCGGGCCGCAAGATAGCGCCACGTCGGATAAACCGGCCCTTGGACGAGACGAATCGGTGTTCTCCGGAGGCGGCAGGCAACAACCTCGCCAACGGCAGCGTCGAAGCTCCGGTGGCGGAATGATGGGCGGTGGACTCGGAGGTATTCTCGGGTCAATTCTTATGGGCGGGTCCCTGGGCGGCCGCAGACCCTCGAGACTAACCCAGCGGCGCAGGATCGGTGGAACGTTCGGCCAGCCACCTGGACGAAGCTCCGGCGGGTTTAACGACCCGTTTGGAGGGTCGAGGCGGTCGTCAGGTGGTGGTGGAGGCGGCCGATTTAGACGGAGCGGCGGAGGCGGTGGCGGCAGGTTCAAACGTCGCTGATGTCAAACCGGCAGGCTACAGGACCCCACTGTCACAGCAACGACCCAGGATAGCAGTATGGCCAACTTGCCAAGTTACGTATCACCATCGTCTGCAGCCTCGTTCGAAGGTTGCCCACGTCGCTGGGAATTTAAGTACATCCAACGCCTTGCTGAACCATCTCACCAGGCAGCCCTAGTCGGGTCGTTCGCCCACATTGTCTTGGAAGAGCTGTGTGAGTTGGACCCAGTTCAACGAACCCAATCCGAGGCTAAAAGTATCGCCAAGCGCCTTTGGCCAGAGTTCGCCGAAGACGAAGACTACCAGAGCCTCGAATTAGGTCAAGACGACGCTCGAAGCTTTCGTTGGCAGGCTTGGCTGGCGATAGCGGGACTGTGGGATATCGAAGATCCAGCAAACGTCAACGTCGTTTCAACCGAACAGAAGATTACGACATCGTTAGGAGACGTTCCGTTTGTTGGCATTATCGACCGGGTAGATCGAACAGATGGCCAGCTCGTGGTCAGCGACTACAAATCGGGAACGCTTCCGGGTCGCCGCTGGCGAGACGACAAGGTTCAACAAGTGATGCTCTATGCAGCTGCGCTCGAATCGTCGACGGGTGAACAACCCGAACGCGCCCGGCTTCTTTACCTCGGGCAGCAGATCCTGGACGTCAACGTCACCGCCAACCGGCTATCCGAGGCAACAGGACAGTTGTCTGACACGTGGACTTCGATCGAACAAGCTTGTTCATCCGATGAATTCGACGCAAAACCTAGCGTCTTGTGCGGGTGGTGCCCCTTCGTCACCCAGTGCGAACCTGGGAAAAAGGAAGTCGTTTCGCGCCACGAACAAGGTAAGTTCCCCACTCATGCACCTTCCCTCGCGCTCGTGACCTAGGCTGCCACAAGGCGGTAGCGAACCGACGTCGTAAAACCCATGAACCCCGGACAAGTGTCCGGGGTTCATGTAATCAACAAAAGACATAGGCCTCTGTCAGTTAACCTCAGCCATCACCGATCGGGTAATACTCGTAGCCGCCCTCCACTCCATCGTTATTGTCCCAGTAGTCCTCCATTAGCTTCTGGTCTTCTTCATAACCTTCATACGCATTCTCTACGACACATGACTCGTATTCTTCGTCCAGTTCCACCCATTCTTTCTCACTGAGGTCGGACTCAGCATCATCGAAGATTTCGTGGCAGTCATCGACATATGTCCGGTAAAACTCGTCTATTCGCTTTGCTGCCGCTTTGATGTCGTCAGGAGCGTCAGCATAATCTTGTTCGAAATACCAGTCTTGTACCAGTTGCTCGTCTTCTTCAAAGCCGTCGTAGCGGTTTTCTTCGAAGCACTTCTCCCACGCTTCTTCTATCTCCAACCACTCTTGCTCGGAAGCGTCCTCAGAACTGGCATTGTAGATTTGGTCGCAGGTGGTATATACGGCCTCGATTCGGTCGGCGGCGTCACTTACCTCTTGAGGGGCGCCCTCATTCTCCACCTCGTTATACCAGTCATTGAGAACTCCTTCGGCTTCAAGAATTTCGGCAGGCACCTCTTCGTCAATGCAAGACTCGAAGGCTTGTTCTTCGTCGCCGCCCTCCTCATGTTCGTCCGAGGGTATTTCTCCACAATTCCGATAGACGCTTTCATGATATTCGTCGACTAGTTTGGCCGCGTCTTTCACCGCTTGAGGCGCATCTTTGAACTCTTGCTCTCGGTACCACTCGTTGACGGTTTGTTCATCTTTGATCACCCCCTCGTAGTACTCTTCGTCGAAGCAATCATCGTGTTGTTCCTCAGTGTTCTCCTCGACGAAATGATGTTCGCATTTCTGGTAGTATTCGTCGAGCCGGTCGACAGCGTCTTTCACCGCCTGAGGGGCGTCTTTGAACTCTTGAGCTCGGAGCCAGTTGTCAACGAGCTGCAGGTCTTCGGCAATATCTTGGTAGCCGTTATCGTCAAGACACTGCTGGTAGTCGACTTCTAGGGCCATATAGTCGTCTTCTGAAAAGCCAGCATCGGCAGTTTCGTCCCAAATTTGATCACAGACCGGACCGAACTCGCGATAGAACGCGTTTACCCGTCTGGCCGCTTCGAGAATATCATCAGGAGCGTCAGCAAATGGATCGACGTCGAAAGCAATTTCGAAAGAAGGGCTTGACATGCCAGGGGGCGAGAAACTCGCCTCGGCGCCATCTGCATGGTCGTTCCAGGCCCGGTCGATGAGCGGTCGAGGGCGGGCGTTGTCGTCAATCTCTGACGAAGGCTGGTTGGAGAGGGCGAGCCCTACCGGGACAGCAACCGCTAACGCAAAAACGGCCAACGTCGCCGGGAAAAGAGTCCGCGGTTTACGCCACCAACGCTCGGGCCGTGGGCTGGGCTTAGGGGGCGAATAGGTTGGTTCCATCATGATCTCCTCCAACAGAGTTTCCCTGGAAACCGACGGGCTCGGTTTCGGGGACGCACCCTCAGCGAAGGGGTCTGCCTTGGGGACTAGTTCGTCGATATCAAACTCGTTCATAGGATTCCTCCGGACAGCGGATGCCGGTTACTGTCTTTATGACGTTCGACCGCTGAACCTTTCATTTCTTTTGCTAGTTTCTTCTGCAATTTTTGCTTCGCTCGGTGAGCGCGAATCGAAACAGCGTTTTCGGTGATGTTCAAAACCTCCGCTATTTGGCGATGGCTCAATCGTTCCCACGACGTCAGCATCAACACTTCGCGGTCGGTATCGCTTAACGAAAAGATGGCCTCCCGCACAAGTCCGATACCTCCGGCCGCATAGTCCGCCGGGTCAAGCGGATCTGCGTCGGTTGAGGCCTCATTTCGCAGCTTCTCCGCCAAGTTCTGTCGTTGCTTTGATTGACGCCACCCGTTTCGCATATGGTTGTACGCCACTGCATAAAGCCAGGGAAGCGCTTCGTTCTCTTGCGGAATCTGGTTGACTTTTTGCCAGGCTGTGGCGAACGTTTCGGCCAGCAAATCTTCGGCTTGTGCTCTGTCTCCGGCTCTTCGGTAACAATAACGCCAAATATCGTCGTAGTGGGCTTCGTAGACAGCACGAAACTTGACCCTATCCCACGGATTCTCATCGGTAGCTTCAACAGTCACCACGTACCCCCTACGTCAGATAGGCACTAGACCTTTCAGACTAATAGTGTGCCATCTTTCACCCAGTTTAGAAAACCACCTAATCAACCGAAGTAGTAATTTGGAACGAAATGACCGAAACCAGCCCACATCAACGGAGATGCGGAACATGACAGTAGTTGAACAAAAACCCGAGACCCAGACCAAGCCATCAACGGCTGGCTGGTTCGAGGATCCAGCCGGCCGCCACAAACTTCGATATTTCGACGGCGAACAGTGGAGTTCTCACTTCACCCATTTCGGTCCAACACCCTGCACGAAGTGCCGATAGCCCGCCGACCTACGAACTTAAGAGCCCAGCCCCAGCAACTCGGCGACTCGTTCCTTCGCCTGATCCAAACCAGCTACGGAACGCTCGACAACGCCGTCCTCCCGAAGATGCAACACATATGCCATCGCCACTTTTTTGCTAGTGACGTGTTCCAACGCCAAGGCATATGCAGCTAACTGATACTGATATTGACCGGCGTCGGTGCGTTGGTCTGGTCCACGCCCTCGGTCGGTTTTGTAGTCGACGATAACGAAGCCCGCCGACGTCGAAAAACAAAGGTCAATATATCCTTCGAGCGACCCGCTTTCGGTCGGCATACTGACATATAGTTCTCGCCAGAACTGTGACGAAGTTGCTTGATCAAACAGATTAGAAGTAATTGCCGCCTCAACTAACGCAGCAACCTTGTCGACTTCTGATTCGACGTCATATCGTCGGGTTGCGGCTTCGATCAGACTAAACGTCCGCTGGGGGTTGTCGGTCTCGATTCGGGCCAGCACATCATGGACGGCCGAACCAATGGCGGCTCCATTCAGAGACTGTGAGGGACCTGGCCCAACAAGGTCGGCCAGTAGCGAGTCCTGGGCCTCACCGGACCGGACCGAACTAAGCTCGGAAGCGACGGCGCTCGCCGACCATCGAAGCGCGTCGTTATTGGTCGAGCGCATCGAACGTTGTTCAGACCGCCAGTCGGTGAGGAGTTGCCCGAACGAACCTGATGCCAGCCGTAGCTGCGCAGCAGGATCGGCTGATAACGTTTCGTCCCCCGCCCGGACGAAAGGCTGCCACAGTGTTCGAGCCGACTCCATACATTGCCATGTCCGTCGTCCGCTACTCGTCGGTCCACTCGCTTTG
>CAZKEM010000093.1:0-13959 GCA_964551835.1 uncultured Acidimicrobiaceae bacterium
TGACCGTACAGTCTCACCAACCGAAACGTCGGTAATCAATATCGCGGCGATCGAAGCCATCAGCAGCGTCAAAATGACTTGCCCATACCGGCCCATGTAGCGATCTAACGTCCCGCCGGTCAAAACACCAACCATGCCACCAGCACGGGACAAATCATCAACCCCGGAAAACCGGTGAGGTCGGCCACCGAAGAAGTCGAGAAATGAAAAGAAGGCGAACCCAGCTAACGCGTAGGAGGTTAGCTCGACTCCCGAGATCGTCCGCCGTTTTTTGCGACGGGACCTAGGGCTCGGTCGGTTGATAAGAATAACTGCGCCAAGGCCGATCAAAAGGATCGGCAACAAATACCGGACAACGCCTACGACATAGCCAGACAAGTCCGCCAGGGACCGGCCGAGCACTCCCGTCGCCCGCGTGTAAAGACCAAGGGCCAACAAGATGCCGACAGCGATTAGAACAAGGGCTTGAATATCGCGCCGCTGCTCGTCGGCTTGTTGACGTGCGCTCTTCTTCCGAGGTGACGACTTTTTCCGGGTCGTTGCCTGCTTCCGGGTTCGGTTTGAGTCTTGACTAGCCACTGTCACTACATACTAGTGGCTCAGCCCCAAGATGTGTGAAAGAGTTCCAAGGCTCGCCTATTCAGAGGCGTCGACGACCACTGGAACGACCATCGGACGAAGTCGAGTGGTGTGATTCACGAACCGGCCCAAGGTCCGACGAGCTATTCTCGACAGCTCGTCGTGTTCGGTGGCCCCGTTGTCAATCGCGGCGGTTACCGCTTCGGCGACTTCAAGCGAGGCCTTCGCCGTCAACTTGTCGCCCTCTTCCCCATCGACCCAACCTCGGCAAACGATCTTCGGATCGCTGACTAGCGTGACGGCGCCGTCGATCTCCTCGACTGCCAAAATCACCGACACAAATCCATCCTGTCCTAGGATCCGACGGTCGGTCAAGACGCTCTGCGCCAGATCACCGACGTGGCCATCGACATAGATGTACTCGGCCGGTACCGGGTCTCCCCGATGCAGACCCTTGTCGTCGAGCACTAGGCTATCTCCGTCGGTGCAGAGCAGAATTTTCTCAGCGTCGATGCCCATCTCTTCGCCGATATGAGCGTGAGCGCACATATGGCGGAACTCGCCGTGCACGGGCACGAACCATTCTGGTTGGGTGATCGAATGCATAATCTTCAACTCGTCGGCTTTGGCGTGGCCGGTCGCGTGGACATCGGCGATTCCGGAATGAACGACCTCGGCCCCTCGCTGCAACAACCCGTCGATGACCCGGGAAACGCTGGATTCGTTGCCCGGGATTGGGTGTGATGATAACACCACGGTGTCGTTGCTTTTTACGGTCAACCATTTGGAGTCGCCGGTAGCCATTCGGGCCAGCGCCGACATTGGTTCACCCTGGGAGCCGGTCGAAATCACACACAGTTCTTCGTCGGCGATGTCGTCAATATCTTCGATTTTACGCAGCTTGCTGTCGGGAATGTGGAGCAGCCCCATCTCGCGGGCCAGTCGAACGTTCTTATTCATCGAACGGCCAAGGGTCGCGACGGTCCGGCCCGCTTCAATCGCAGCATCGGCGATCTGTTGGACTCGATGGATATGACTGGCGAAACACGCGACGATCAGACGGCGATCGGCATGTTCATGAAACAGCGACCGAATAGACTTGCCGATCGACCGCTCCGAGGACGAGAAACCTGTTTCCTCAGCATTAGTCGAGTCGCAGAGAAACAGACGGATACCTTCGTCGCGGGCTAAATGTCCGAGCCCAGCGAGATCGGTCAGGCGTCCGTCGACTGGTGTCATATCCAACTTGAAGTCGCCGCTGTGAAGAATCACGCCCTGTGGGGTATGGAAGGCGGTGGCGTAGCCGTTCGGAACCGAGTGGGTTACCGGGAAGAACTCAAGGCTGAACGGACCGACCTTGATGCGCTCATTGTCGGCCACCTCCACAAATTCCGCCTGATCGAGAAGGCCTCGTTCCTCGATACGGTTCTTCGCCAGACCAACAGTCAACGGCGAACCGATTATTTTTAGCGGCATTTCGGCGAGGAGAAAGCTCAGGGCGCCAATGTGATCTTCGTGGCCGTGTGTTGCTACAACGCCAATTACTCGGCTCGCGTTTTCTCTAAGGTAGGTGAAATCAGGAAGAACGAGGTCAACGCCCGCCATGTCTGAATCGGGAAACATGAGCCCGCAATCGATAAGCATGATTTTGCCTTCGACCTCGATCGCGGCGCAGTTACGCCCAATCTCTCCCAGCCCGCCTAGAAAAACTATCTTGACCGCTGAAGCCACTAGTTTCTACTCCGCTCAAGCTCATTCAAGACTGTTTGCGCCCGCGCTGCCAAGCCTTCGGGTGCTGGGGAAAGTGGTGGGCGGCAATCCCCTACTTGAAACCCCATCAAGCTCATCAAAGCCTTGGTCGGTAACGGGTTTGGAGCATCATCTGATGATTCGAAGTCATACGACGGTGTCATTAACTGATTCAGTTCAAGAGCTTTGGCGACGTCGCCGCTTTTGAACGCATCGATCATCGATAACATCTCATTGCCAAACCAATGGGTGGCAACCCCGACCACGCCCACCGCGCCAACAGCCAGGAGCGGCAAGGTCAGACTGTCGTCACCGGAATACACTTCGAAACCTTCTGGGGCTTCGGCGATAACCCGGGCTGTCTCAGCCGGTGACCCTGCGGCATCTTTCAGCGCCGTGATGTTTTTGATCTGGGCTAACTCGAGGATCGTGTCGGTTTCCAATTTTCGTCCTGATCGAACCGGAATGTCGTACAGCATTACGGGCAGGTCGGTGGATTCGGCGATAGCAACAAAGTGGTTGTAAAGACCTGCCTGCGGAGGACGGTTGTAATAGGGAGTGACACTGAGAATCGCGTCAGCTCCCGCAGCGGTCGCCTTCATCGTCAACTCGACCGCTGCCTTCGTGTCGTTACTGCCAGCACCGGCGACGACCGACGCTTCGGGAACGGCCTCTGCAACGGCAGAAACAAGGTCGATCTGTTCGGCGTAAGTTAGCGTCGGAGACTCACCGGTGGTTCCCGCCAGAACCAGCCCGCTATTGCCGTTAGCGACCAGGTGAGTCGCCAGCGTTTGAGCGGCACCAAGGTCAAGCTTGTCTTCGGGAGTGAATGGTGTAACCATCGCTGTCAAAACGGGACCAAATTGAGCCATAGGTTTCCTACCTGCGATCTAGAACTACTCGGACCACTAGCCTAGCCTACGCCAACCTTAGTCAGAGTCTACGACGTCTACTGAAGCGGTTGTGCGGGCAATGCGTCGGAGAAGCGCAACATAAAAAGCCGATCCCAGCACCGCAAAGATGAACCATTGAACGGCGTAACTAAGGTGGCTTCCCTCGCTCAGCGGTGGCAACGCCAACGGAGTGGGAAACGCTACGACTTCGCTAGACGCTGCAGAACCGTCTGTTATGGCGTCGTCATTGAGGAGCAGCCAGATCGGAGCGACCTCACCTTCGACGCGGTCATCGATCGTCTCGACGTTAAATCGAGGAAGCCGTTCGGCTTCGGTCTGACCATCCGCTGCACCGAACAAGCCTTCTTTGGATTGGCTAACCCTAACCCAGCCGACGATGGGTATTTCCTGGTCAGGCGGCAGTTCCAGCTGGTCAAGGGCAGCCAGCGGCACGAAACCTCGGTTAACCAAAATCTGTGTTCCGTCTGACAGTTCGACCAAACCAACCACGTGGTCGCCGGCCGTGCCGTCTTTCGTTTGACTACCAATTCGAACGACATCGCCGTCGATAAACCGGCCGGTATCGGCGACTCTTCGAAATTCGACTTCGCCACGTGGGATGTCTAGCAGTTCGCTTACTGACGCTGGAGCTTCGTCTGTTCTGGCGACTATCGTTTCGTTCTGTTCTTTTCGAAGCCCTAGCCGGTCGAGCTGCCAGAAGCCTAGGAAGATGAACAAAACTACTACCGAGACGGCAAAGATGTGAGAAAACAGCCAGAATGGCCGTTTCATGAAGCTCCAACTACGCATTAGTCCCGACGATAGCTAGATAATCGACCCGTTGAGGTACCGAAGAACGTAGCTAAACGATCTCGACCCATACCGGACCTTCCCCGACGGGAACCGAACCGACGCTCGTGAGCGTACCGTCGTCTCCAATGGCGAAACTTTCGACCTGGCCAGAGTCTTGCCCGGCAACTACGATAAACCGGCCATCTGGACTCATCCCAAAGTCTCGTGGCCGAGCCTGGGTTGGCACGTGACCAAGTGGCGTGAGCTGTCCGGCTTGGTCGACGCTGAATATAGCAATGGAATCGTGACCCCGGTTTGAGGCGTAGACAAAACGACCGTCAGGACTGACATGAATGTCGGCCCCGGTGTTTGAGTCTGGGTCGACGCCTTCGGGAATCGTCGCGACCGTGTTGTTCAATACCAACGACCCGTCGGCGCCGATGGTAAAACTCGTGACGGTGTCGCCTTGTTCGTTGACGGCGAAAGCAAAGCCTCCATCAGAGCTCAGCACGATATGTCGCGGCCCGACGCCTGCATCGGTCACCAAACTCTGTTGGCTTAACGTGCCGGATTCGTCGATGGCGTAAACACCGACCGAGTTTGCGTTACGGTGGGCGACATAGGCGTGCGTTCCGGCGGCGTTGACCACAATCGAGTGCGGCTCGATGTCCCAGGCGTCGGCTTGTTGCACCGGATACGAGTTCAGGTCTTCACCGATCGAATAGGTTCGAACTTCGTCCTCACCAAAGAACGCGACCGCTAGCACCCTGTCTTGAGCCGCTAAGTCGAGGTAGACGGGTTCACCATCGACGGGCGTCGTTCCGAGGACCGTCGGCGCACCTGTTTCGTCGACGGCGAGTGTTGAGATGTTGTTACCGGCGCCGACGTAGAGTCGACCGTCTGCGGCAGAGTAGGTCATAGCTCCGGCTGAACCCGGAAGGTCGAGCGAGAGCTCAGGACGCTCGGTCAGAGTTCCGTCGATTCCAAGCTCGAGCACGGCAACTCGGGAGTCTTTACCGACGCTGACATACACGAGTGCTGGCAGTGGCGGTGGCGGAGAAGTATCGGCCGTGGAAGGGGCCGGAGATACAGAAGTCCCGGAGATGGTCTCCTCGCTCGATGAACCACCCTGCGGCTCGGACCCTGAACAGGCCGCAGCGAGCAAACCCAGGACCACCATGACCGCTGTTCGCGTCGTTACGTTTTTCGCCATGCTTATGCTCCGCCGATCTGTGCGCGCCTCAACCTCGACAGGGTACTGGCCTTGCGATCAAACGCTATGCGCTGGCATCGAATACGGCGATATCGCCAGCTTGGCAACCTCTCCGGGGCAGGTCAACCATCGCCACGACGTCTATTCAACGAATTCGTAAGCCTCTTCAAATAAACGTTGCCACAGATCGAAGTCTCGTTCTTCGACGACGACCCATTCTTTGAACCGGCGTCCGGCGGGGACAAAAGGGGCGCCGACGTCGGAGTCGATCAATTCATCTACCCTGTCTTTGGGCAGCTTGGCGACCAAGTCACCGGTTTGACGATCAAAGCTGGCGAAAAATTTTCCATTGCGACGCAAACATGGGTAACCCATCATGGTTGACCGATCAGCGCCTCGTTCGAGAAACACTTCAGCCACGTCCCAAAAAAGTTGATCGTCCATCCAAACCCCCAACCGAGATTTAATCCTAGCTCTCTGTTTTCCGAACCGTCAAGGCCGACCTTTAACACAAACCTTGTGTTAAGGAACCAATATTTGACCTACTAGAACGGCGGCGTCGACAAGCACCAGAGCACCACTATGCTGGAAGCCCGGTGAAGCCAACACTCAAGGACATCTGATACATGTTATTTCAGCGGAACGTTGCGCCGCCAAGAATTGTAAACCGAGTCGTCATTGGGCTCGTCGGGTTCTTCTTTGCCATCTCGTTGGTTGGCGACTTACTCTTGGCTAGTTTCGTCGATACACGACCTTTGGCACTAATTGCGTTAAGCTCCCGCAACCGGAACCTGCTACTCGTCACCGAACAACTGAGCGCACTCAGCTACTTCACCGTAGGGTTCATCCGACTCGTGATAGCCGATCCCTTATTCTTCCTACTGGGTTACTGGTACGGAGACAAAGCCAAATCTTGGATTGAGCGACGCAGCCGGACATACGGCCCTCTAGTCCGAGACGGCGAATCCATTTTCCGCAAGGGCGCATTGTTCCTTATCTTTGTCGCCCCCAACCAGTACGTGTGCGCAATGGCCGGCGCCGTTGGAATTCGACTACGAACTTTCTTCGCCCTAAACATTGCTGGCACTATCGCCCGACTGGTTATCATTTGGTACCTAGGCAAGGCAATCGATTCTTTGGTTCGGGGAACCGTTGACACTATCGGCCGCTACCGCGTGTGGGTATTTGGCGTCATGTTACTCGGCGTTCTTTGGACCATATTTGGTGAGTTTCGAGGCAACAACTCAGAAGTCAAATCTTTGGTCGACCTGACCAACGAGGGAGACGAGGCCGAACCTTCCGACGATGCCGCGGAGAGCGCCTCCAGCACCGAGTCTGACTAGAGATTTTTAGGTCGGAGCCGGTTAACCACCGACTCCACCATACCTGTCGGTTTCTGGCCTGAGGCAACCGCGCCTACCGTCATCTCGACTTCGGTCGCCACCCTGCGAACTGTCGAGCGGTGGGTCAGTCGGGCGACAGCTAATCCGGCAATAGCCGAAACCGGAAGGCCGATAAACGCGAACGGGGTAAAGATCAACGCGAAACCGGCAACGCCAGCGGCGCCAACACTAGTAATCGCGCCAGCAGCTACAGACTTCGCTCGCTGGTCGGCGAGGTCGGCCACCACCGAAAGCCCAGTGTCGTCAGGCCCGACAGATACAACAGCTGCGCGCACTTCTCGCGATGTGCTAAGTCCTTGCTCACCTCGGGCCTTACGAACCGTATTTGAAACCCGACCAACCGCGCCCCTACGCCGGTGGCCAACCACTATGCCGCCGGATGTTGTTCTAGTCCGAAGTCCATGACCTCGTTCAAGCCACAAAGTTAGTTGTTTCTTGGTGCTTTCCTCTCCGAATCCGCTGCGATGGCTGGCCGAAACAAACCGAGGCCCGAGCACCCGTTCTGAAATAGATGTAGCAGCGTTCACGCCCGCCGAATGCTCCGCTAGCGCTTGGGCGAGCGCCGCTTTCGGAATGTTCAACTCGTCGGCGATCTCATGCACGGCATCTGTCGGAAGGTTCGTCAACGACGCCGGTTCGACTGCACCGGCAGCGGTTTCGGGAACGTCTGCCAATTCAAGCGCCCGACGAATTACTATCCGGTTTTCCGATTGAGTTTCTGGTCGTGCCACAACTTCCTAACTCAACACCATCTTCAGCGTCGTATACAACAGGATTATCTCACAAATCACCGGAACAAGGCACAGCGAGATGCCTATTCCTGTAGCAAATTCAAAGCCGGTTCGAGCCCGATTGTTAGGCCCGGCATTTCGCCGACATACTTGGCTGCCACGACAACTCCTGGCATGAATGAGGAACGATCGAACGAATCATGTCTGAGCACCAATGTCTGACCCGTGGTCCCCAACACAACTTCTTGGTGAGCCGTCATTCCTTGCATTCTCACCGCGTGGATAGGAATCCCGGAAGCGCCCTTCGCTCCCCGACCTCCTGGCACCGTCTCAAGCTCGGTCGGGTCTTGAGCCCATTCGCTACTTGCGGCAGCCATTCTCTCGGCCGTATAGATCGCTGTTCCGCTCGGCGAGTCACGTTTCTGATTGTGGTGATATTCGATGATTTCGGCTGTTTCAAAAAAAGGAGCGGCCATCTCGGCAAACTTTGACATCAATACCGCCCCTATCGCAAAGTTGGCGGCGATAAGACAGTTCGACGATGTGAACATGTCACGAATCCGGTCAAAGTCAGCTTCGGAGAACCCCGAGGTCCCTACCACACTATGAATTCCATTTTCAGCGCAAAACGCTAGGTTCTTGTGGGCAGCCTCCAGATTGGTGAAGTCAATTGCGACCGCGGTCTTGCTCTGGATCATCGCCTCAGATGTTGACGCTACGTCGAAGTTGACCCCTTCGACATTCGTCACCTCGGCAATATCGACCCCGGCAAATGAAGGGTCTACTGCGGCTACGAGTTCCAAGTCAGGGTCAGCTACAACAGCGTTAGCCACCGCCTGACCCATACGTCCACCAACACCGAATATTCCGACTCGAATTGACATGCCCTAGAGCGTACAGCCTAGAGCGTACAGGCGGCCACCACCGGCCCGTCGAAACTGGGGCAAATGGTGACCGCTCTGGACACAACTAAATTCTTATAAGGTGGCTAACCGTCGTTATCGACGGCCTCGACCTCCACCGCTTCGACCTCGGCCACGGCCTCGACCTCGACGGTTTTCGTCACGTACGATTGGAGCACCTTCTGGCCCGAGTTCTCCGAAACCTTCTGAGGCTTCAGCTGCGAACTCGTCTTCAAATGACATGGAGACCTTGTCCGAGTCTAATGGCTCTTCCTTAGGCTCTGATTTAGAGCGACCTCGGTCGCTCTTCGATCGTCCCCCACCGCGACCACCACGACCGCGGCTCCCACCGTCGCTGGAGCCTTTGCCGCTCGGTGCTCGGTCGTTAGAGTCGGAACTCGAAGAGTCATCGTCTGAGCTTGAATCGTCGCCGGCCATCTTCAACGAAATCTTGCCGTTCGGATCGATGTCCTCTACCACAACTGCGACCTCTTGGCCAAGCTCCAGCTCATCTTCGACCTTATCGATGCGTCGCTTGCCGCCAATCTTAGAGATGTGCAGCAGACCGTCGCGCCCAGGAAGAATGTTGACAAAAGCACCGAACTTTGTGATGTTGACAACTCGACCGGGATACTCAGCACCAACATCAGCGGTCGGTGGGTCAAGAATCAAACGAATTTGACGCTCGCCTTCGTCGACGATTTCTTTGTCGGTCGCAGAGATCGAAACAACACCGACAACGCCGTCATCATCGACAGAGATATCGGCACCGGTTTCGGCCTGGATAGCGTTGATGACTTTGCCCTTCGGCCCAATGACTTCACCGATTTTATCGATCGGAATTTCGAAGCTAACTATCTTCGGAGCACCGTCACGAACATCTTCGCGAGGGGCTTCAATAGCTTTAGCCATCACGTCAAGAATCGCAAGACGTGCATCTTTCGCCTGGGTAAGAGCCTTAGCCAATACATCCGACGGGATTCCGTTTTCGATCTTGGTGTCGAGCTGCAACGCAGTTACGAAGTCAGACGTTCCAGCAATTTTGAAGTCCATGTCACCGAACGCATCCTCGGCACCGAGAATATCGGTCAAGGTGGTGTAGGTGTCTTCGGCGTAAACAAGACCCATCGCAATACCAGCGACCGGGGCCTTGATTGGAACACCAGCGTCCATAAGAGACAAGGTGGAACCACAAACCGACGCCATAGAAGACGAACCATTTGAAGCAAGCACTTCAGAAACAAGGCGCATGGTGTATGGCCATTCTTCCAACGTTGGGATTACGGGAACCAACGCACGTTCCGCTAGAAGGCCGTGGCCAATCTCGCGTCGCTTTGGTCCTCGCATAAATCCGGTTTCGCCGGTTGAGAATGGTGGGAAGTTGTAGTGATGCATATAGCTCTTACGTTCGACCGGATCGATACCATCGATCATCTGGTCCATGCGTTTCATACCGAGGGTAGAAACGTTGAGAACCTGCGTATCGCCACGCTGAAACAAACCAGAGCCGTGAACTCGAGGAACAACGCCAACCTCAGCAGAGAGCGAGCGAATATCAGCTGGTCCACGACCATCGATACGAGAACCGTCTTCTGAGATCTTGCGGCGAACCACAGTCTTAGAAGCAGACCTAAACGCTGCTTTGAGCTGCTTTGTAGCGAGAGCTTCGTCGTCACCGGCAAAGTCTGGCAGCAGCGCCGCGACAACTTCGTCACGAAGAGCATCGGTGGCTTCGGCTCGGGCGGCCTTGCCACCGGTGATAAACATTACGTCCTTGAGCTTCGACTCAGCTGCTTTGTTAACCGCTGCGAGCTGTTCGTCGGTGTAGTCAATCTGCGCCACGAAATCCATAACTGGTTTTTCGCCGGTGCCTTTAACTAGTTCAAGCTGAAGCGCAATGGCTTCTTTGATGTAGGTTTCGGCGGCCTTAAGTCCGCCGGCAAGAACATCTTCGTCAACCTTTTGGGCGCCGCCTTCATAGTTGGTCCAAGAGTTGGTGGTTCCACCAGCTTCGACCATCATGACCGCAACTTCACCATTGTCGAGCTGTCGGCCAGCTACAACGATCTCGAACGAAGAAGTTTCGCCTTCTTCATAGGTCGGATGCGCAATCCATTCGCCGTCGGCATCAAATGCCAAACGGACGGCGCCGATCGGGCCTTCGAACGGAATGTCAGAAACCATCAAAGCAGCAGATGCTGCGTTGATAGCCATAACGTCGTACGGGACCTTCTGGTCTGCCGAGGTTACGGTAACGACAATATGGGTCTCATTACGGAACCCATCAGCGAACGATGGACGCAACGGGCGGTCGATCAGACGACAGGTGAGCGTTGCGTTGTCAGAGGAACGGCCTTCACGTCGGAAGAACGACCCTGGGATTTTGCCGGCAGCATATGAACGCTCTTCGACATCTACGGTGAGAGGGAAAAAGTCGATTCCGTCTCGAACTCTACTCGCTGCGGTCGCAGCTACCAGAATGCTGGTTTCGCCCATGGTGGCCATTACGGCCCCGCCGGCTTGCACGGCGTACCGACCTGACTCTAGATGCAGGTCTTGTCCGTCACCAGATGTGACGGTTCCACTAACGGAAACGATTTCCGTCATAGGGATCTCCTTATTTTCAAACGGGAAAACGTCCTTCGTCTTCCCTGGACAGATCAGATCCCAGATTGCAATCACTCGGCAGAACCTATGGTGGCGGACTCTGCCGAGGAACCGGAAACTGGTAGCTGATCTACCTCGTTGCGTGCCCGGTCCTTCCAAGCACAGCCACTACGTTAGCGGCAATCCTGCCAAGATGTGTTCCAGGGCGACTAAAGACCCTATCGGCCAATCCGTCGCCATGTTAATAAGCTACCGCGAAGGGAGCGTTACATCTTTGGAGAAATACCGAGTTCGGCGTAACCGGACGCTTCAAACTTGTCTTGGAACAGGGCTTTAAGCTTCGTTGAGGCCGCGTCGTATGCCGCTGGGTCAGACCATGTATTTCGAGGGTTCAAGATAGTTGAGTCAATACCATCGACGGCGACTGGGATCTTAAGTCCAAGCTGCTCTTGTTCGACTGTCTCGGCATCGTCGAGGTCTCCCCGTAGTGCAGCGTCAAGCAGTGCTCGGGTGACTCGAAGCGACATACGTTCTCCAACCCCGAACCCACCTCCCGTCCAGCCTGTGTTCAACAGGATGCACCGAGTCTTGTGGGTGTTCATTCGGTCTACTAGCAGCTTCGCGTACACGGGAGGTTTGTGAGACATAAATGGACCTCCGAAACATGCTGAGAACACGGCTTGAGGTTCAGTCACTCCAACTTCAGTTCCAGCCAGCTTCGAGGTGAAGCCCATCACGAAGTGGTAAATAACTTCGTCGGCATCGAGAATCGAAACTGGAGGTAATACGCCAAAGGCGTCGGCCGTCAGAAGAACGATCGTCTTCGGGTGTGGACCCTTCGCACCCTCGGCAACAGATGGGTTGCAGGTGAGGGGGTATGCGAAGCGAGTATTTTCGGTAAACGAAACATCACTGAGGTCTAGCTCTTGAGGGTCGGTTTCTGAGAGGTCCTTGCCGGGAACCGGTGGCACATTCTCAATTAACGTCCCTTTCATCGATAGCGCCGCTGCAATCACAGGTTCGTTGTCTTTATCTAGATCTACGAGTTTGGCGTAGCATCCGTCCTCGAAGTTTGAGACACTCGAATCGCTCCAGACGTGCTCATCATCGCCGATTAGCAAACGGTCGGGGTCGGCAGACAAGGTTGTCTTCCCGGTTCCCGAAAGCCCGAACAAGATCGCCGAATCTTCGCTGTCCCCAACATTTGCCGAGCAGTGCATCGACAGCTGACCTTTTTCGGGCAAGACGAAGTTCATGACAGTGAACATGGTCTTTTTGTTTACGCCACAGTAGTCCGCCCGACCGATTACCAAGGCAACACGGTTCTCGATGTCCATGATGACGCCACGACCAGAGTTCGTCCCATCGCGTTCTGGGTCGGCCTTGAACGAAGGGACGTTGATGATCGTCCAACCATTGTTTGGCCGGTCCACGTCTTCCCGAACATTTTTTGGGAACATAATGTTGCAGAAATAGGCGTGAGTCGCGTATTCACCAACAAATCGGTACGGCTCTGTGAATTCAGGGTCCCAACCGCAGAACACGTCGGTTGTATAAAGGGTCGCTTCACGTTCGTTGAGGTGGTCGATTACCCGAGGGAGCAGGGCATCGAATTTCGCTGCGTCGAACTTGGCGAATCCGTCCTTCCACCAGACCGTCTCTTCCGTTCCGGGCCGTGCCACAGCAAATGTGTCTTGCGTCGGGCGCCCGGTACAGGTCGGATCCGTGTAGTAAACAAGCGGCCCATCAACACCGAGCTTGGTTGCAAATGCCTTCTGCGCATCGTCGCTATCGTCGAGACTAGTTCTTCCACGGTCGTTCTCGATCGCTGCATGGAACAGCTCATCCTGAGTCAAACCAACACGGATGTTGGGTGAGACCAGACCAAACTGCGTCTTCAGTTCATCTAAGATACTTAGCTCTTGCATTAGGAACTCCATTATGGTCTAGAAGCTGGTGCAGAAACCCATCCTGAAACGTTCTGCTTGGCACACTAGAGTAACATTTACACTTCCGATGTCATGTGGGAATTGCATTTATATTGAAGATGGAACCTATCGTGGCAAACGCTTCGCGCCCTAGTTACCGCCTATGAAGGCTCGACGAACGTTGTCATTGGTGAGCAACTCGTTTGATGTACCTTCGTACGTCGCACGACCGACTTCCAATACATAGCCACGGTGGCTCGCCTCTAAACCCTGCCGCGCGTTTTCCTCGATCATCAACACGGTCAAACCGATTTCTTTGTTCAGTCTCCGGATAGCAGAGAAAATCTGCTTCGTGATAATCGGAGCCAAACCAGCCGACGGCTCATCCATAAGCACCAGCCGAAGTTCCCACATCAAGGAACGTCCAATCTCAAGCATGCGCTGTTCGCCACCTGACATCGTGCCAGCTTGCTGTTTAGAGCGTTCTCTAAGCCGCGGAAAGAGATCGTAAACGTACTCGATCCGTTCGTTGGCTCGCGTGATGGTTTTTTCGAGATACATGCCCAGTTCAAGGTTTTCATGAACGGTCATCTGAGGAAAGACGCTACGCAACTGAGGAACGATGGTAATGCCAGCGGTCTTCAAGACTTGTTGAGGTGGCATGTTAGTGATATCGCGACCACCACAGATTACACGTCCTTTACGAACTCCAATGATGCCGTAAACGGCCTTGAAGACCGTTGACTTACCTGCACCGTTGGGACCAATTACACATACAATCTCCCCTTGGTTGACCGTCGTAATACGAGCCTTGATCTCTTCAACCAGGCTTGGGTTAACACCCGAGGTTGCCTCGTCGAGAAGAACCAGCTTCGGGTCGCTCATCAACGCCATACCGATTTCCAATAACCGCCGTTGGCCACCAGAGAGTGCACCAGCACGATCGGCCCGGAGGCGGGTCAAGAGCAGAAAGTTGTTGACTTGGCGAAGGACGTATCGACCCTCGAATGGCGAGATCATGGACGGCCTGGACTAACGCTTGCAGCTAGCGGGACATCTGCCTGCCGAAACGAATCCAAAACCCGAACAGGCCCAACCCGAGTAGAGCAAGCCATGGCAACAGGAACAGTATTGACTCCTGCAAATAGGCAATCATCGTTGG
>CAZKEM010000094.1:0-80042 GCA_964551835.1 uncultured Acidimicrobiaceae bacterium
CGCTCGGGCTGCTGTGTCGCCTTCGGCTATGGTCAGCATGGTACCGACCTGTGGTCGGCCTGAGCGAAACTCGAACTATTTCATTGAGCTAATGCCGAACAGGTTGCCTTCGGTATCCTGGCATAGCGTTACCCAGCCAAATTCTCCGATCGAGAACTTCGGCCTGATTACGTCGCCTCCCGCTGCTACAACCCGTGCCTCTTCGACTGAGCAGTCTTCTGAGTTGAAGTACACTTGGGTTCCCCCTGGGCCTGGTTTTGCGCCCTCAGCCTTTACAAGCGCACCGAGTGCCCCGTAGCGAGACATTGATTTGTCGTCAATGGGGAAGCTCATCATCCGGGATTCGCCGGTTGGGTCTCCCATTTCGGTTAGCTTCTGGTCGAGGACGGTCTGATAGAAATCGACGGCTCGGTCCATATCGTCGACGTAGATGTCAAACCATCCGATTGCATTGTTGGTTGTCATGTGTTCACTCCTAGTTTTGGCTGCTGGTTTCAGCTGTCTCTAGTCAACGTAAACGCTAGAACCTGGTGTGTATTGTAAAAATCAGACACCGAACTTTTTGGCGTACTTCTCGGGCGTGTATCCCGTAATTTTTCGGAACGAATGAATGAAGTGCGACTGGTCAGTGTAGGACAAGAGGTAGTCCCGTCGGAACGACTGTTGAAGCCGGAGAACTTTGAGAAGGTCATGTGGGGTAAATCCGGTCACGCGTTTAAGTGTCCGCTGAAGTTGCCGGGTGGATATTCCGGTCAAGGCTGCCATGTCGGCCACAGAGTTGATGTCGTCAAGATTGGTCAAAATCTGTTCGGTTATGACGTTTGCAGCGATTATGTCATCGTCGATGAGCTGCTGAGTCAACTCTGACATGATCGCCTGTTGGGCCGCAAAGTCAAGGTTGGTAAGTCTGGTGTTGGTGTCGACTAGTGGTAAGTCGCCGAGGTACGGGGTTCCTACGTAGCTGTGGACGATTTCGTTCGGGTCTCCTTGCCACACTCCGGGGAAAAACTGGATGCCAGCATAGTGAAACGTCTTTCCTAGGTTCAGAACTTCGAAGGTGGTTCGTAGTGCCGTGATACCCGCGATTTGGGTGTCCGTCTGGTCGAACAGAAGGTTGACACATGCGTCAGGCAAAACATGGAGGTGGAAGTCTTTTTGAAGTTCGGCGTCTGTTTTGAGTTCCCAGAAACAATGAACCAGACCTGACAGGCTGTCGGGCGGCGCCGCCTCGGTATATCGAACCGGTTGAAGCCCTCGTTCGATGCCGTCTTGGGTCGGACTGTACATGGTGTGTTGCCACCCGGCCAGCGTGCCGGGTGGCAACCTGCCTCGTTCTTTTCTAGCTGGTTGTGGTGAAGTCGATTACCGTTTGGAGTTGCGCAGATACGTCTGCGGCGGTCAAGCCGTCGGCGGTGAAGATCATCAAGTTGTCTTCCCCATCGATGATAATGCTCTCTGCTGCTCCTGCTATGCCCGTGGGCGTGGTGGTAGCTATCTTGACGCTTAGACCCGAACCGAGTTTAGTCGTTACGGGGTCTTCGCTTGTAACCGTGAAGCCTCTCGCCTCGATGGTTTGTCGAAGACCTAGGGCAACGTCATCCACCGCCGTGTTTGCTTGTGCTGCGGGTGCAACGACCAGGTTGATGACGCCGCCTTCAGGTGGGACTGCAACCCAGTCGACCTGTGTGGCAACTAGCTTTACTTGTTCGAGCGTTCCTTGAGCTTCCAGTACTCCGAGAATTGCAGGATTTTTTTCGGCGAGTGCCGCTTCGAAGTCCCCGCCTTTTGTGACCGAAGCCCAGTCCTCGGGCACGTCGAGGGCGATGTTGCCGATGACAACTGCGCCTTCAGGTGGGGCCGGTTGTGTTTCCTCGACCGGGGCAGTTGCAGCGGTGGTGGCTGGGGCGGCAGTTGTTTCGCCTGCTGTGACTGAGGTTGTGATGGTGCTTTGTTCTTCCCCGGAACCGCATGACGCCAGAATCAGCGCCGCCGCCGCAAGGCCGCCAAATAGTTTGTTTGTCTTGCTCTTGAGACCGTTCATAATTTCCATGCCGCTTTCTCGAGTTGTCCTCAATATCTTAGCTTCCCGGGCCTCCCGGCTAAAGGGCGGCTGGCGGAAAAGTAACATTGGTGCTACTCCATGACTCGTATCTGTCTTGGGTCCGTCTTTGGGGCAGCTACTAGTGCTCCGCGTTGAGTTTGTGCCAAGACTGCGCACGGGGTTGCAGAGGCAAATATGTTCCCATAACATAGTCCGTTGGCTCTTAGGGCTGTTTTTCCTTGAAGTCAAGCTGCTTTTGGACTATATGTTCCGAGGTAGCTAATCCGCTTAGTCTATTTCGCTCACGGAGGCGTGTTCTGCCAAAGCAAAAAGAAGATGCAATTGTTCTCGAGGGAACAATAACCGAATCTCTACCAAACGCTATGTTTCGGGTAGAGCTTGAAAACGGCCATAACGTACTTGGCCATATATCGGGAAAGATGCGACGGCATTACATTCGTATTCTTCCCGGTGATCGAGTTCAGGTAGAACTCACCCCTTACGACCTCACACGAGGTCGCATTACCTACCGTTACAAGTAGGAGCTTCTCAGGCGAGAGTCCTCGCCAGCAAGAAACTAAGCAATCCGAATTCCAGTTGGGTCCTTTGCGGGTCTAACTCACTTACTACTACAGGAACCCCCCCGATGAAGGTTCGTCCAAGCGTTAAACCGATGTGTGAGAAATGCAAAGTGATCCGGCGTAGAAGCCGTGTCATGGTTATTTGCGAGAACCCTCGTCATAAGCAGAGGCAAGGCTAAATATGGCTCGTATTGCGGGCGTGGACATTCCACGCGACAAGCGCACAATCATTTCACTCACATACGTATTCGGTGTTGGCCGCTCTCAGGCTGTCACAATCGTTGAAGAGACTGGCATTAACGGCAATACCCGAGTTAAGGACTTGACCGATGATGAGGTGCAACGCATCCGGACCTGGCTCGATGAGAATCTCAAAACCGAAGGCGATCTCCGTCGCCAGGTTTCACAAGACATCAATCGCAAGAAAGAGATTGGTTGCCATGCTGGCATCCGTCACCGTAAGGGCCTTCCGGTTCGTGGTCAGCGGACCCAAACCAACGCCCGTACCCGCAAAGGCCCCAAGCGGACAGTTGCTGGCAAGAAGAAAGTTATCAAGTAATGGCCCGCAAAAAAGACCGCAAGAACGTCACCCACGGTGTCGCTCACATAAAATCAAGCTTTAACAACACGATCATTGCTATTTCGGACCGTGGTGGAAACGTCGTTTCTTGGGCTTCAGCCGGAAACGTTGGCTTCACGGGTTCACGAAAATCGACTCCGTATGCTGCTCAGCAGGCGGCTGAAGCTGCCGCTCGCCGAGCGATGGAGCATGGAGTACGCAAAGTCGACGTTCATGTCAAGGGCCCAGGCTCTGGTCGTGAAACTGCCATTCGTTCGATTCAGAACGCCGGCATTGAGGTAACAGGAATCAAAGACGTAACGCCGGTGCCTCACAACGGTTGCCGTCAGCCTAAGCGGCGAAGGGTTTAAGACATGTCACGCTACACCGGCCCACGCGCCCGAGTATCACGCCGTCTCGGCACCAACATTTTCGGCACTCAGGGCGAAACTCAAGCTCTTGAGAAGCGGCCATACCCTCCTGGCGTTCACGGTCGTACCCGACGCCGTGGTAACACGAGCGAATATTTGGTTCAGCTTCAGGAAAAGCAGAAAGCTCGCTTTTCGTACGGGCTGACCGAACGGCAGTTCCGTGTCGTCTATAAGGAAGCGTCTCGTCGTGACGGCGTCACTGGTGAGAACATGCTTAAATTGCTTGAGCTTCGCCTCGACAACGTGATCTACCGGTCTGGTTGGGGTTCTACCCGGCCGCAGGCCCGCCAGTTCGTTTCTCATGGTCACGTGACTGTCAACGGCAAACGGGTTAATATCCCTTCATATCGTGTTCGTAAAGGCGATCTGATCGAAATCCGTGAGAAGACCCGCACCAACCCGATTGTTCAGTGGAACAAAGACGTGCTCGACCGTACTCCGCCTGCGTGGTTGGAAAAGAGCGGCGATTTTTCTGTCAAAGTTTACGCTGAACCACTGCGTGAGCAAATCGACGTTCCGTTGCGTGAGCAGCTAATTGTCGAGCTCTACAGTAAGTAATTGTTCAGAACGTATCGAAACCCGAAACCGAGGAAACCCCCATGCTGGTAATTCAGCGCCCAACAGTTGAGCAGCTTGATGACGGCGAGTCGAACCATGGCTCGTTTGCTATCGGCCCGCTAGAGCCAGGCTTTGGTCATACGCTCGGCAACTCGCTGCGCCGTACATTGCTGTCTTCCGTTCCAGGATCAGCTATCACTACCGTTCGTTTCGACGACGCTCTCCACGAGTTCGACACCATTACTGGTGTGGTCGAAGACGTCACCGACATCATTTTGAACATCAAGGACATTGTTGTTCGGAGCGAGAACGAAGAGCCAGTTGTACTGCGGCTTGACGTTAGCGGTCCTGGTGAAGTCACGGCCGGAGATATATCGTGCCCGCCCGACGTTGAGATTCTCAACCCTGAAGCCCCGATCGCAACCCTTAACGAAAAGGGTCGTGTAGCGGTTGATTTGACGGTCGAACGTGGTCGAGGTTGGAGCGCTTCGTCTCGCCCATCCGACACTCAGACGATCGGTATCATCCTGATCGACGCCATCTACAGCCCGATCCGCCGAGTTTCATTGCTCGTTGAACCAACCCGTGTCGAGCAGTCAACCGACTTCGACCGGCTGATTCTGGATGTGGAAACCGACGGTTCTATGGCTCCTCGCGATGCGCTTGCTTCTGCTGGGGCGACGTTGCGGACGTTGGTGCAACTCGTTGAAGAAATGACCGAAGAGCCTGAAGGCCTCACCCTCGGTGAAGCGCCAGCTGCTACTTCGGGTTCTCCTGACCTCGATCTACCGATCGAAGATCTTGACCTCACCGAGCGTCCACGTAACTGTCTGAAGCGTGCACAGGTGAACACGATCGGTGAACTGCTAACTAAGAACGAAGATGATCTGATGGCCATTACTAACTTCGGTGACAAGTCGCTCCGCGAAGTCATCGCCAAGTTGGATGAACGTGGGTTGTCGCTGCGCGGAAGTAGATTATAGAAAATGCCAGGTACACCACGTAAGTCTCGTCGTTTCGGCGGTTCGGCTTCACACCAAAAAGCCATGATGGCCAACCTTGTAGCTTCGCTTATTGCGGCTGAAGGTATTGAGACCACCGAAGCGAAGGCTAAGGCAATGCGTCCTGTAGCCGAGAAGCTCATCACCAAAGCAAAAAAAGGTGACCTTCACAACTTCCGTCAAGTGCTTGCATTTGTGCGTGACGTTGAGATGACTACCAAAATGTTTGATGAGGTAGGCCCTCGCTATGCGGACCGTCCAGGCGGTTACACCCGTATTCTGAAACTGGGACCGCGTAAAGGCGACAACGCTCCGATGGCTCGTATCGAGCTGGTCTAAAAGTTCTCTAACGAGAACCGCCATACACGATGACAGGAGTAAACGGCGCCGGCGACGGCGCCGTTTCTCGTGTCGAGGGAGACGACATGCGGGTTCGTATGGTCATTGCCTACGATGGCACCGACTTTAGGGGTTTGGCGAAACAGCCGAACGTCAGAACCGTTATCGGCGAGTTGGAGCGGGTTTTGGATCCGTTCGGCGATGACATCAACATTGTGATGTCGGGCCGCACCGACGCCGGCGTCCACGGCTGGGGGCAGGTTCTGTCGTTTGACTTGCCTGCCGACGCCAACTTGGCTCGTATACAGAAAAGTGTGAACTCGCGGCTCGGCCCCGAAGTTGTTGCCCGGAGGTTGGAGGCGGCCGAACCTGACTTTCACGCCCGGTTCGACGCGACTGGACGTCATTACCGGTATCGGGTTTTAAATCGTCGAGTGCCCGACCCGTTTCTAGCCCGTTTAGCGTGGCATGTACGCGACCCGTTAGATGTGGGAGCGATGAACGCTGCGGCCGCCCATTTCATCGGGCTGCATGACTTCACGTCGTTTTGCCGCATGCCTAAGAAAGGTCCCGAGTATCCACCGGTTGTTCTTGAACGAACGCTTCGGACAGCGGTTTGGACCGAGATTGGCGATGGGGAGCTGCTGTTTGAAATTTCGGGCTCGGCGTTCTGCCATCAGATGGTGCGCAGCATCGTCGGGTTTCTGGCTTCGGTTGGGTTAGGTAAACGGCACGCCGACGAAGTTCTGGTTGAATTAGCAGCCCGCGATAGGTCCAATTCGGAGCCTCTGGCCCCTCCGCATGGACTTACCCTGTGGCAGGTCGACTATGCCGGCGGGAATGCGTCCGCCGGTCCTGCAGCTAGCGAGCGTTACACGACCTAGTAGGCCGCGAAACACCTGCGTCAGTTCTCTAGGTTTGGATGTCTGCGATTTGTCCCGGGGTGGGGAAGTTCGCCCAATGCTTGCGGAGCGTCCGAGCTTAGGTCGCGTTGTTCACCAAATTCGAAAAACCCTGACTTGGGCCGGTCCGTCTGGGTGGGCTGGGTTGTTGTAGAATAGTCAGGTGCAGCTCTATCGTTTTGACCCTGACTTGTTGGCAGCCGCCTACGGTGATGTCGGGTCTCAGGTGGTTGAAATTGTCGGAGCTATTCGACCCGGTGGTTGGGGCGAAGCCCTATCTGGGGCGTGGGATGTAAAGACGTTGGTCGCCCACACGATGCGAGCGTTTAGCGGGGTAACGAACTACCTGGTTGAAGGCGAAGGTCAAGGCATCGAACTTGTCGGTCCGATTAGTTACTACACGGCCGCGTTCGCGTCGGGCGTTTCGACCGTCGACATCGACCGTCGAGCAGTCGCTGCCGGTAAGGCTTTAGAAGGTGACGTCGCCGAGCAGTGCCGGTCTAGTTACGAGTTAGCGGTCGCCTCAGTTAAGGAGCATTCGCCGGACGCGCCGGTCAAGACGCCTTTTGGGGTTATGGCCCTCGCTGACTATCTACCAAGCCGAATCGTTGAGCTGGTCGCCCACGGCGAAGATTTGAAAGCGGCGACGGGTTCCGGTGTCGAGCTGGCTGCGGACGCAGTCGAAGTCGCGGCCGTTACGTGCTCGTCGGTAGCTGCTCAGCGAGGGTTAGGGGTCGATGCACTGTTGGTGTTGACTGGCCGACGGGCGACGGATAGGCTCAACGTCTTGGGGTTTGACGCTGCGGGGTGTAAGTGAACGTAGCGATTGTTGGCGCAGGCGCGATGGGCTGTTTCGTCGCTAGCCGTCTGGTCGAGGTCGACGGCGTCGACGTGACCCTCGTAGGCCGCCCTCGGTTTGTCGACGCGTTTGCGACCCGAGGGGGTTTACAGGTCAACGAGGAAGGCGACATTTCGGTCATCGGCGACATTACGCCTGCGTCCGAAATTGGCGCCGACGCCGACTTGGTCATTCTTACCGTCAAGAGCTACGACACCGAAGATACCGCCAACCAAGTGTTGGCGGCTTATGGCGTTGATACACCCGTGTTGAGTTTGCAGAACGGTGTCGGCAACGAGCAGACGCTGGTTGAAACCGGGTTTACTCGGGTGCTTGCCGGAAGCCTCACCACACCGGTCAGCGTGTTAGGGCCAGCCAATATTCGGATTGACAAGGCTTCTAGTTCTGTCGGGTTGGCTTCATGGACCAGTCCGGCCGACGGCGATTTGGTGAATGTATTCGACATGTTTGACCGAAGCACGTTTGAGGCGACACGTTATGGCAGCGCTAAGAACCTTAAATGGACGAAACTGTTAATGAATATGGTTGGCAACGCGTCGAGTGCCATCTTGGATCAGACACCCGACGTTGTGTTTAGCGACGCCCGGTTGGTGAACCTTGAAATCGGGGCGTGGCGTGAAGCGTTGCGGGTGATGTCGGCTGCTGGGGTGGCGCCGGTCAAGGTTGGTTCGTATCCGTTCAGGTTGTTGGGTCCCGCGATAAGGTACTTGCCGAAGCCGGTGATTCGGCCGATTATGCGCAGCCAGGTCATCGGCGGTCGGGGTAAGAAAATGCCAAGCCTGCACATTGACGTGCACCGGGGGAGAGGCCGTAGCGAAGTAGCTTGGCTGAACGGAGCGGTGGCGCAGCTAGGCGACGAGGTGGGTGTGGACACCCCAATCAACCGGCTGTTCACCGAGACTGTCGAGTCGATGGTGTCGGACCCGACTAAATGGGACTCAAACAGACTATTCGAAGCCGCTAGATAGTATTTGTTTACCGTGAAAGAACAGAATGCTGGTAGGCAATTAAACAATTATACTGGCTCTGTGCATGTGGTTAATTAGTTGCATATTACTTGGCCGAACACTGAAGTTGCACGCATATATATAGTCGAGCAGCTGGGGGTAACGGCCTTCCAACCGGGCGATGTTTGGCTAGCCTGTGTCGGTAAATGCTGTTACTTCTACATGTAAGTTGATGCACATAACGTAAGTTTAGGTATTTATTCCCAATATTGACGATATATGTCGTCTGCCCTTGCGTGAGCGTACGTGTTGTTCTAGCGTGTCACGTGGTTCGGTAAAAATGTCGAACATGTAGTGATAAGGGAATCGTATATGGCCAGTTCCGCCGCCGGCCTTAGGCCTAAATGCGACAATTGTTGCGTCATTAATTATAAACTACCTGACACTTCGATCAACTTCCATGTCGAGCGTTGTCTCATCGAGGTGGTTGTGTGTATCTCGTGACTGTAAGACTGTCGCGGTATATGGGGCTGATTCTGGGTTGGGTTCGTGTTAGGCAACGTCTATTCCCCATCTTGGTTGATCTTGCTGCTTGGATGGTTGGGTTGACCGCCGGGGTCTGGCTGAAACTGACTTCCCAAATGTTCTCCCTGAAGGCACCAATTTTGTTGATCGTAGTGTCGAGCGTGGCTATCCATTGGTCAATTGGTCGAACCATTCGGCTGTATAGACAGCGTTGGCGGATTTCGTCGTTTGAAGAGGTAGCGGGTTTAGGGTTGGTTTGGGCGGCGACGTCGATGGTGCTTACGGGCACCAACTTTGCGCTTCGCCCCGATGTTTCCCCCGTGCCCACATCTGGCCTGATAGTGGGAACTGTCGTGTCGTTTATGTTGATGTTTCTCGCCCGTGGGACGTGGCGACGGTTGTGGGAACTGCAGATGCGTCCCCGTCCCGACCGCAGTAAAGCGACGATTGTCTTTGGTGCCGGTGAAGGTGGCAAGCAGATGATACGCGCCATGCTGGTCGACCCCAATTGTCAGTACCTGCCGGTTGCGTTGCTGGACGACGACCCACGGCGGGCCAATCGAGAACTTCATGGGGTTCGTGTGCGAGGTACTCGGCATGATCTGGCCGAAGTAGCAAACAAATACAACGCGGAAGTCTTGTTAGTTGCGATAGTCTCAGCCAATTCCGGGCTGATCCAGTCTATGGCTGAAGCTGCGGCCGAGCTTGACTTAGATGTTCGGGTCTTGCCGCCTTCTTCTGAGCTAGTGGGCCGCATGACGCTGGATGATGTGCGCACGCCTACTGTTGAAGACCTTCTCGGACGAGACCCGGTAACCGTAGATCTAAAGTCGGTGTCGGCTTATGTCGCTGGCAAACGGGTCCTTGTAACTGGGGCTGGGGGCTCGATTGGTTCAGAGCTTTCCCGTCAGCTCAGCGAGTTCAACCCGGCCGAACTCTACTTGTTGGACCGTGACGAAAACGGCCTTCACTCGGTCCAACTTTCGATAGAGGGTAAAGCGCTTTTGGATAGCGAGATGCTGGTAGTCGCCAATATTCGTGATCGTGATCGGGTGTTTGAAATCTTCGACCAGGTTCGGCCTGAGGTAGTTTTTCACGCTGCGGCCTTAAAACACCTGACCTTGCTCGAGCGTTTCCCGGCCGAAGCGATCAAGACCAATACTGTAGGTACAGCCAACGTATTGGATGCCGCCCAGAAGTTCGATGTCGAACGATTCGTAAACGTGTCAACCGATAAGGCAGCCGACCCAACTTCGGCGTTAGGGGCCAGTAAGTTAGCAGCCGAACGGTTGACAGCCCATGCCGCTGCCGAAACAGGCAAGCCCTACGTCTCGGTTCGTTTCGGGAATGTGTTGGGCAGTAGCGGTTCGGTGTTGCCGACGTTTTTAGGTCAAATCGAACAGGGCAAGCCTATTACGGTAACTGATCCAGACGTCACCCGGTACTTCATGACTATTCCTGAAGCCGTTCGGCTTGTGGTCCAAGCTGGCGCAATCGGTGATCCAGGAGAACTCATGATCCTCGACATGGGCGAACCAGTAAAGATCGTCGACTTGGCAGAACAGCTTATAGCGGCTCTAAGTCCAAAGACAGAGATTGTCTATACCGGTTTGAGGCCTGGCGAAAAGTTGCACGAAGCGTTAAACGCCGAACACGAGATAGGGGTGCCAAAAGTGCATCCAAGAATTCTCCACACTCACGTTGAGGCAAAAGAGGCGGCCGACGCCATGGCGGCAGTTGGCCCGAAGCATGTTGATGTAGCCCGAAGTCTGCTGAATCAGCAAGATCCGGTTGAGCCTGACACCGAAGACCCAAGCCTGATTGAACAAAACTCTGCAACTGTGAGAGGACTTACCTAATGACGACCGAGCGATGGGAAGGGGCGAACCTTGTCGTTGTCGGCCAAGGCTACGTCGGTTTGCCGCTTGCGATGCGGGCCGTCGATGCAGGATTTAACGTTATTGGTTACGACTTGGACAAGGCCAAAGTTTCTGGCCTCGACGCTGGTCAGACACACATTGACGATGTCTCCGACGAACAAGTAGTAGCGGCGTTAGCGACCGGCCGGTATCACCCGACCGAAACGGTTCGAGATTTGGCTGGGTTTGACGTTGCCGTGATCACGGTGCCAACGCCCCTGGCTGATGGTGCGCCCGACATCTCCTATATAACGTCTGCGGTGACGACGCTTGGCCGCTTCTTGACCAAGGGTGCGACCGTCATTCTAGAATCTACGACCTACCCGGGAACAACCGAGGACGTTGTTAAAGACATTCTCGAAGTCGAATCGGGTTGTAAGGCTGGTTCGGAATTCTACTTGGGGTATTCTCCCGAGCGCATCGATCCGGGCAACGATGTTTGGACGTTCGAACGCACACCTAAAATTGTCTCGGGCATCGACGAGGCTTCTTTGGAGGCCGTCGATTCGTTTTACAAACTGCTGGTGGACCGAACCGTCCCGACAAAGGGAACCAGGGAAGCCGAACTCAGTAAGCTGCTCGAGAACACCTTCCGTCACGTCAACATCGCGTTGGTTAACGAACTGGCAATGCATGCCCGGGCGATGGGTATCGACTTCTGGAACGTAATCGAGGCTGCATCGTCGAAGCCCTTTGGGTTTATGCCGTTTTACCCAGGGCCAGGTGTTGGCGGCCACTGTCTTCCCGTCGACCCGTCATATCTCTCGTGGCAGTTCGAACGTCAACTTGGTTCGGTCTCTAGGTTCGTCAAGATTGCCAACGACATCAACAACAACATGCCAACGTATGTGGCTCGCAGGGTGCAAGCTGGTCTGAACGATCGTCTCAAGCCGGTAAAGGGTTCCAAGGTCTTGGTGCTGGGTGTGGCGTATAAGAAGAACTCGAACGATGCTCGAGAGACCCCGGCGACGCCGTTACTGCGAGAGTTGTTTGCGATGGGGGCTTCGCTGCAAGTCCATGACCCGCACGTTGTGGACTATGAACTTGATGACTTCATCGAACGGGTCGATTTGACCGAGGAGGTCCTGGTAGGAGCCGATGTTGTGGTTCTGGTTACAGACCATGACGATGTGGACTACGATCTCGTGGTGGACACCGCCGATTATGTCTTCGATGCTAGGCATCGTCTCAACCAAACCAAGGTCGAGCAGCTATGAAAAGTGCCGCCCCAGGAGTGGCGTGCGTAGCTGGAGCGCGTCCGAATTTCATGAAGATCAAGCCGATCATCGACGCGCTCGATGCGGTCGGATGCGGGACCGAACTGATTCACACCGGGCAACACTACGACCAGGCGATGAGCGATGTCTTCTTTAAGGACCTTGGATTGCGGGAACCCGACCTTCATTTGAACGCTGGCTCAGGGTCACACGCCGAACAGACCGGCAACGTTATGGTGATGTTCGAACAGTACGTTCTGGAACACAAACCCGATTGGGTAGTTGTTGTTGGAGACGTCAATTCGACGATGGCGTGTGCCATCGTCGCCGCCAAAGCCGGTTGTCGGGTGGCTCATGTTGAAGCCGGGTTGCGTAGTCGTGATTGGGCAATGCCCGAAGAGGTCAACCGAGTAGTAACCGACCGGGTCTCAGACCTGTTGTTAGCTCCAGCCCCCGACGGCGTCGCAAACCTTCGAGCCGAGGGTTACGCCGAGTCACGCATCAAACTTGTCGGCAACGTCATGATCGATACCTTGTATAAGAACCTGGAACGGGCCCAGAGGCAACCGATCCTGTCAGACCTTGGCGTCGAGCGGAACGGCTATGGATTGGTTACTTTGCATAGGCCGTCGAATGTCGACGACGAAGCTGTGCTCGGCGGTTTGATAGATGCATTGAACCATGTCGCCGGTCGGCTGCCGTTGGTCTTTCCCGCCCATCCCCGAACGGCGGAGAGACTCGAAGCTTTTCGGTTGCACCCCGATATTTCGGTAGTAGAGCCGAAGGGCTACTTGGACTTCGTGGCGTTGCAAGATGGCGCCCGGTTGGTTATGACCGACTCGGGTGGTCTTCAAGAAGAAACCACAGCGCTTGGTGTTCCGTGTTTGACGTTGCGCAAAAATACCGAACGGCCGATCACGATTACCGAAGGTACTAATCGACTCGTTGGCGTAGAGACCGACACGATTATCGCCGGCGCCGAAGATGTGTTGGTCAATGGAGTCGAAGCGCGTTGCCCGGCTCTTTGGGATGGGAAAGCGGGCGCCCGAGTAGCTGAAGCGGTAATCGGATTCTCAGTCGAAATTCACGACCTAACAGAGGAACTTGTTGCATGACAGTCGACAAAGCGGGCGAGAGGTCTTCCCCACACCGAAAAGGCTGCTGTGGAACTCTCTCAGGTGGAGAGATGGAACCTGAAGTATGAGCGAGAATCTTAGGCTCTTAAAGCGTAGCTTCGAACTGATCGACCGGTCGCTTCAAATACGACTTGGAGCCTTGGCAGTTGTTGCTTTAGTGATCTCGGGCCTCGACGCTCTCGGCGTGTTGCTTATGTTGCCACTGGCGAAAGTCGTTGGCAACGGCGAAGAATCGATCGACCTTCCCCTTTGGGAGTCTGCAAGCCCAACTGCTTTGCTTGGGGCGAGCGTCGGATTGTTTATCGGAAAGTCCGTAGCTACGGCAGTGTTGCGTTGGTGGACTTTGGGTGTGACTCTTAGGTCGGGGAGTCGCGCCGCTACGAAAATGTTTGATCGCTATATGGCAGCGCCGGTTAGTTTTTATGACTCGCGGAATAGTGCAGACGCGGTTCGAACAGTCATGGTTTCGGTCAGAAACTTTTTCCAACAAGGTGTTATTGGTGCGACTAACTTAATCGCCGAGTCTATTACTTTGGTCGTGTTGGTCATCGTGTTACTCGTTCAGTCGCCAATCACAGGTTTGGTCGCTTTCGTATATTTTGGTTTAGCTATCATCTTTTTTGGTCGAGTAGTACAACGGAACACCACGCGTCTTTCAACCGAGACTCAGAACTTGACTGCCGAGGGCATCCAGCTGGTTCAGGAAGGGCTCGGCGCGCTTACTGAGCTTCGGGTGAGGCAGACTACACGCTATGTGACTGGCCCGTTCGGTCAGAAGCAGGACGAGATCCAGAAGAGTAGACGTGTGGTCCTTTTCGCAGGAGAGCTAGCTCGCTATTATCTAGAAATTGTTTTTGTCGGTGCAGTGGGACTAGTCGCCGGCTCGGTGCTTCTCTTCTTCCCCTCGGACGAGTTTCTGCCAACCCTGGCTTTGTTTCTTGTGGTCGGCTTTCGGGCGTTGCCAAGCATTTCTCGTCTCTTGGTGGCGGCAAACAGTGTTCGTGTGGGGCGATCATCTCTTGGAATTGTCTGCGAAGACCTCGACGCAATGAAAGCCGCCGGTCGAGAAGAATCTTCGTTGGAGAAAGTGGCGGTTCCTGGTCCGGCTCGTCTCTTGGTAGACAATATAGATTTTGCTTATAGCAGTGAGCTGGTGCTAGATGGGATCTCAATCGATTTAGAACCGGGTGGTTCACTTGGTTTGCTTGGGTCTTCAGGGTCCGGGAAATCAACCCTGCTCGAAATAATTTGTGGTTTACGTAGTCCAAGTGGAGGAAAGGTTGACGTTAGGCCAGAAGGCGCACAAGAGTCTGAAACTGCCAGCATCGGATATGTTCCGCAGAGCGTGTTCACCATCGATTGCACGGTCTTCGAGAACGTAACACTAGGCCGGGAAGCCACGGAAGAGCAAGTTTGGGAGGCTCTGGAGACTGCGTGTGCCGCCGACTTTGTTCGAGCTCTCCCCCAGGGTTTGTTGACTAACGTCGGGGAGTCGGGGACGCTGTTGTCCGGCGGGCAGCGTCAGAGACTGGGACTGGCACGGGCATGTTTAACCAGACCTGGCCTTCTGATTCTGGATGAAGCAACTTCGGCGCTCGATTCTGAAACCGAGGCAAGCGTTGTGTGTTCGCTTAATCAGCTCCGTGAACATACATCTTTGGTCGTGGTCACCCATCGTCCGTCTACGCTCAGATTTTGCGATTCAGTCCTTGAGATCTCTGACGGCAGAGCCCAAAAGGTAACAGCCGATGTCGAAACAATTGACCTTGAGGAAACCGAGGCTCGGAGGGAGGTCACCTCTCGGTGACTACGATACTGATAGTTGCCTCAGTGCTCGCTGGCGGTGTGCTGATCTACGCCAGGAATGCACGAGCGTCGCTAATCGTACTTCTGATCGTAACGGCGCTTCTTTCAGGCTCGGAAAATGAGACTGTCAATTTTGTTGGGATACAGGTTCGACGGCTTTGTATAGTCTTTCTAGCCTTACTCGTCTTAAGGAACAAGAGTAGGCTGCCTAAGTCGGTAGTTTGCCTAATTGGTGCATCGCTAGTCGGTATCTCCGGTCTTCTGCAGGCCGACGCTCCGGAGTCTGGTCCCACGTTATTGGCTTCAACTTTTCTCTTGCATCTTCCTGCAGCGATCACGATCCGTAGTTGGGTAGTTGAGCCCGGAAACAAAGAGAAAATCGGAAGAATCTTCATCTTTGCAGCGTCGATTCATGGCTTGTTGACAGCGGTCTATCTGAGAGATTTTACCGGCGAAACTAGGTTCGCGGGGGCTGGGTCTAACGCTCCGTTATTCGCATTTGCGGGCGGCGCCTTGCTGTCGGCTCTCCTCTGGGGTTTGTTCTACGAGAAGGGACAAACCAAGCTGGTGTGCATCCCGCTACTGCCAATCACGATTTTGCTCACCCTTCTTGGGGCCCAGCGTTCGGGTTTGCTTTCGCTAGGAGCGGCCGTGATTCCCTTCTTGGCGTTGGGCTTGATCCGTTACCCGATGAAGATGTTGAAGATAGTATCCGGATCTATTGTCACGGTTTGGCTAGTCGTTTCAAATTCGACGCTGTTCGATTTTGCGTTTGAACGTTTTTCTACGCTCGACTCGAACGGGCGAGACGAACGATGGAACTCAGCCTGGGAGCTGATCAGGCAACGTCCGGTTTCAGGATGGGGCCCCGGGTCTAGGGAGGAAGTCGGGTTTGGTGTCCACAATTCCTTCGTTTCGATCTGGTTGGAGCTCGGGATAGTCGGTCTCATACTCTGGGTAGCTGCGATAGTGATTGCCTTAAACAGCTGTCTCAAGGTGTTGTCACGTTATAAGTCTGACGGTGAAGGAGTGGCCCTTCTATCGCTGAGTTGGTTATCGGTTTGTGTGGCCTTTGCCCAGGTAGAGGACAAGCTATATCGTCCGTCTAATCTTCCTGCAGTTGTCTTCCTCTTGGCTCTGCTTACCGCCTCAGTCGTAGCGGATCATAGAAACGTTGCGTTGGGGCGGCATCTGTCGCGTGTCGGAGGTGCATGGTCCAGCCGCCACCGAAATTGGGCTCTACCGGTCGGCCAGTTTCGGCAAGAAGCGAAGCAATGAGGGCTTGTTTCGAAGATGCGATACATCTGTGTACGCGGAGCCTAGAAGTAACTGTCAGTGACTAAGCCGGCGATCGTCTTTGTAACGACCATCTTCGAGCCTGTTCGTAATGGCCCAGCTATCTATGTGCAGTACCTGTACGACCACTTTGCCGACTCTCCAGACTTCGACTTTCACGTCGTCACTTGTGGAGCGGTAAAAGCAAGGCCTAACTTGCATCGTGTCGAGCTCGGGCGAAATTCGTTGGAGACCTACCGGCGGCTGCAGCGCTCTGCCCTTGACCTGGCCGAGAAGCTTGGACCAGGCACGATTGTTCACGGCAATGTCGCACATACGATGTGGATGTTCAGGAAGTACTCGGGGCCGCTCGTCGTGCAGGTAAATGACTACGACAACGCTACGGCTCTGAGCAGATGGTTCTGGCATCTCAGGCAACGGCAGTTAAGACGTTTGTTGGTGATGGGCTGGCGGAAACGAAATGAACGCCGTGTTCTAACTGCTGCTGACGCGGTGATATATAACTCGAAACATACGGCGAGAGAGGTTATGAATCGGTACGGCTTGAAGGGGGACAAGCATCAAGTTATTTACAAGGCGGTAGATACCTCCCACTTTGCTCGACCTAAAGACAAGAAGTCCCCGGCCTACACGTCACCTCGTCTGGTGTTTGTTGGCAGCAACTGGCGAATCAAGGGCTTTGATTCTTTGGTACGTGCTCTTGCGATCTTAAAGAAGACGTTCCCAAATGTTGTCCTCGATGCTGTTGGGCTTGAGATGATCGATCTTTCGGATCAGTTAAAGCAAGAAATTGAAGAAATAGGCGTGTCTGACAATATTCAATTTTCTGGGGTCGTGGAGCGAGAGCAATTGCCGCACCACTTTTGGAACGCTGATGTATCACTTCTTCCGAGCGTCAGTGAGGCACTGGGTGTTTCTGTTCTTGAGTCTTTAGCCGCTGGTACACCGGCCGTGGCTAGTCGAGTTGGTGGAATCCCAGAGATTATCGATGGAAGCGGATGCGGCGTCTTGGTCGAACCCAATTCGCCGAAGGCGTTGGCTGAAGGCATATCTGGTGTGTTGAACGGTGACTTTAGAAGGGTCCGACATGATGGTCCCAACCGAGCAAAGGTATTCAGCTTGGACCGAATGGTATCTCAAGTGGCTGATGTCTATTCGAACTTGGGCTAGTCAGGCTATGGCGAACTCATTTTATCGAAGGCCCACACCGGGACAGGTCCAATAGCGGAGAGCAGCCCTAAGCTCGTATCTTGCTTAAAGGGCCACTTGAGAAGTCATCACCTTGCTCGCTTCCAATTGTCGTAGCCAGTCGTTCCGAAAGCGAGTCCACGGTCCACAGTTGGCCGATTCGTTTAGAGGCTTCGCTCATTGAATGCCTGAGTTCACTATCTTCGACAAGAGCTGCGAGGTAACGTCGCAGCTCTCCTTCATCGTCGAAGATGTAGCCGTTAGATTTGTTCTCCACTAGATTGTCTGCTCCTGCTCGTACGTGGCGGCTAACAACACATGGAAGACCTGCGATTACGGCGTGGTTGAGCGTTACGCCCCACCCGTCGTAGTGCGACGGCATTGCGAAGATGTCTGCAGCAGCGTACTCGCTCGCCAACCGATCAGGACTACAGTTTCCTGGAAGGGTGAGTGAAACTCCGGCCGTCTTTGCGATAGATTCGAGCTCGTTACGTAGCGGTCCCGAACCACATATTCGCACCTCAACCTTCGTGCGTAGCTCTTCGTTGCTGCACGCCCGTATGAGCGCCGCATGGTTCTTCCGACCGATTAGCTGGCCAACGGAAAGGATCCGCGCTCGGTCGCCGTCTGGCTTCGTCCCGTTGTCGATCTCTAAGTCCAAGGTTTTTTCCGCAAACCCGAACTTATGAATAGATGGCTTGGTGATTCCGGCTGTTCTGAAATCGTCGGCAGCTCCGTCGCCTATTGCGAGGAGTGTTACGGCTGATGAATTGTAGAATTTTGCAAGCAGCTTGAGCTGATGGCTCGGGTTGGACCGGAAGCCCTCGGATGCAAGCCAGATATGGCGCTTCGCTAGGCGTGCCATACGGTGACACAGGAGCATACGAATTCTTGGTGTTGCCATGCCAAGCTGGACGACAATTTCCGCCCGGCGGAGCTGGCTTGCCAGATGAAGCCATGCTTTAGCTGTTCGGTCGAGGCGGTGGACTCCCAACCCTTGCTGCCAACCGAGTTCTGTGCGCTGGGGCGGAAGTGAATCGAAGGCGTAAACGTCGCAAGTCGCATTCAACTTCTCGCACGAGCTGTGGATGACGTCAAGCAGGTGCGGGTTTGGGTATGGGCAGATTACAAGGACTTTGCTTTTTGTAGGCACGTCCAGCTCAGCGCTCTAGGTAGTGAGAGTGTGTTTCGCCCGCTTCTAGGTGGCTTAGGACTTGAGCGGGGACGCCAGCGATAACCGACCCATCGGGGAATGACTTCGTGACGACGGACCCGGCGCCTACGACGCAGTTGTCGCCGAGTTCGATGTCGCCAACTAAGACTGACCCCGCTCCGACAGCTACGTTGTTGCCGAGCCTAGGTACGCCGGGTGATCCTGACTTGCGTCCCAACGTGACGTTCTGGGAAATAAGACAGCGGTCGCCTATGACGCTTTTGGAGTGAATTACGACGCCTAAACCCCAGTAGCCGAGAGTGAATTCCTTTCCGATCGTTGCGGTGCTCGGCAGGGCACATGAGAAGGCCAGCCGATTTATGATACTGATGATCTTAGGTAGGACGGGAACGCGAGAGCTATGAAGGGCGTGTCCCAAACGGTATAGCAAGACCGGAGGGGAGATAGACGGCCGGTTTGCCTTTCGTCTATCAGGGTTGTCCGAGAGGTCTATGTCAGGCGAACTGGCGGCGTTTGTTGTCATCTTCTCCTCACAATTCCTAGCTCAACGTTGAACTGGTCTAGTAATAATCGGCTGTCTTTTACCTGTTCCGGTAAGACATGAACTTAGGCCCTAGGCGCAGGGACATGATCAATATCAGGTAGTGATTAAGTCGAACGTCTTTGTTCCCACTAGGCCTGATGCTTTCTCTGCAACAGCGACGTCGATACGATTATTGGCCACTATCGACATCTCCGAGTTGTCAGATTAGCAAACATCGAGCGCCTAAACTTCGAACCAAGAATATTCGGCAAACGGGCCGTAGTGGTCGAAGCGTTCCTTCCGGAACTAGGGATGTAGAAGGCTCGACCCGACCCTCTTGTCCACCACCCGGGCACCGAGGTATCGGAGCTCTTTCGACAGTGCAGAGCTTCTTGAGCCATGAACGAAAAAGAACTGGTCTTTGGATGGTCGACTTCATACCCGAAGAGCCCCATGTGGTCCCTGGAAACATGTTGGGAGTGCGGTGTGTCGACCGACGTCAAGAACCGTGGGGACCGAAGATCACAGCATCTTGGTCGTTTGGTGTGCTGTGCCGGATCCTTGAAGCTCGGCAGTTCATCAGTTCTTGACCAATGCTTCGATTTCATCGATTGACAAGTCTGACAAGACGGTCCTAAAGAACCGCTCGTTGGCTGTGACTTGTTCGTCTGGCCAATCCCACCACTTAGTCTTCAGCAGCCATTCCCGGATGTTCTCTGCGAACCTATGTTTGATTATCTTGGCTGGTACTCCGCCCACAATTGAATAGGGTTCGACGTCTTTGACTACGACGGCGCCAGCAGCGATAATTGCCCCGTCTCCGATCGAGACACCCTTGAGGATTGTGCAGTTTCGTCCAATCCAGACATCCGAACCGATCGATATTTCTTCGGTGGAAGAAGCATCGCCCCTGAAGATCGGTCCGAAATCCCCGAGGTTTGTCTGGTAGGTGGATGGGGTTTCAATGGGGTGGTCAACTGCAAGGATTGTAAGTCCACCAGCAATTGAGCAGAAGCTTCCGATCTTAATCTTGGAGGGTCCAGATCTAATTACAGAAGGTCCGTTCACGAAGCTGGCCCGTCCAATCGTGACGTCGCCTGCGACAGCCACTCCGGCTCGTAAACTAGTCCCCTTTCCAAGCTTCACAGCATGTCCGACCCTGCACTCGGGTGAGATTATGGAACTAGGGTAGCGTTTCTGAGTCTGTTCAAATGTAGATTGGCGATGAACAGAATCTGCGATCAAGGCTCTCAACCATCGGAAGCGTAACAAAGTCCTGGTGTTCATTGCGCAGACCCGCCCTTCATGTGAGCCATAGCCTCACTTCGGCGTATTGCTGTTTGGCCAGATACTGGTATTCTCTGAGATCAGTAGTTTCTATTTGAGTTGTCACTCTGCTAGCAGCCTTGGTCAGTTCGGCGACCGAAAAGTCGATATCGATGTAGCTCGAATTGCCGACTATCGCGCAGGCATCCGGAACCTTGGGGTGCACATTTATACCAAGGCTCGGTATGCCCGTAAGCCCCGCAACGTAGATCCCATGCATACGTGCTGAGACTACGAGATTGTGCGTGCTGAAAAGATCGAAGACTTCAGTGGTCGTCATAGTATCCGGGTCCCACATACGAGTTTCAAGGCCCAGGGACCGATATATCTCCATAACCGGTTCATCATGAGACGACTGAAAACCAAAAACCAATATCTCTGAATCTGTCTCACTTCGGTGTTTGGCCCATTTCGCGACGCGCAGGTTGTATTCGTCCCCACCAGAACCATGAGGAAACACTCTTGGGCATATCAGGATCTTGTTAGATGATTCGATCGAAGAGGCGCAAGGACGCAGGCCTCTCAATAGAGAAAGATCGCAACCCCGGAAGGGGGTCTTCCCGAAGGGCGGTTGGTTCATAAAAACAAACGATTCTTCGTCGCGAACTGCGAGGAGTGAAAAAGTAGATAGCCGATATCGAGCGACCAAGCGGGAGCGCCAGTTGGTGAACGGTCCAAGTCCGAGTCCGATGGCTCCAAACTTGACGCCCTTAACTTTCGGATGTCTGTAGTTGAGGCTGATTGAGACTAGTTGCCGTCCAAGTTGGCGAATGCCGAGTTCAGCGTAGTCGAAGAATACCCCGCCTCCGAAGTATAAAACGCGGTCAAATTCCTGGAATAGAGAGCGGCCGATCTTCCGGCTAATCACGATCTCGGCTTCTGGGAACCAGCTCTTCAGATAGTCAGAGCCGGTGCCCTCAGCGTTGCTCCAAATTGTCAGTTCACAAGACGCACCCAGTTCTTCATACGCCTGCTCAAGTAGTAAGTCATCTCCGAAGTTTCTGTGGCCAGAATAGCCGACCAGTAGCACCCGCGTCATTTGCTCTGACTTCCTGCTGTGGTGGACTGTGAGTCGTCTTCAGAATGCCGGAGGACCTCTTCGAATAGATGGATGAACTCAGTGGCTAGGCCTGTCCAAGTGTCGCGGAGTCGGATCTCTTCGATCGCCAGCAGCCGTTTTGTTCGTTGTTCTAGCCCGAACTCGAATGCTGGGTTTATCGCTTGATCCAGATGTCCAGGCTCGTAGATTATTGAGTTCCACGGAAGCGCTGCCTCCGGGAGGCCTCCTAGTCTCGGCATTAAAATTGGTAGACCGAAACTTTGCATCAATGCTACAGAGCTTGAGTTATTGGCAGTTAAAAACGGGGTGATTCCAACATCGGCGGCGTTCATGAATACTTGGACGTCGTCTTTTGGGATTCGTTCAAAGAACGTTCTCAGCCTCGCCGGATCTCGATCTGCCAAAGCTTGAATGCGGGCAGCTTCTTCTTGGTCAAATGGTGGCCCCACGATCATCAATATGGTGTCGTTCGCCGCTGTGTGGAGAAATTTCTCGGCTAGATGGGCGTAGCCCTTGTACGGTCTGATATTTCCGAAACAGATCGCAACTGAGGTTGACTGGTTGTCGATACCTAAACGTTGTCGAGCGGAAACTTGGTTGGTTGTGTTGTCGTATTCATCGATCACATTCCCCTCACGAGTAATGACGTTGGGAAGTTGTTCGATTGTTGGATGGCGCAAGTTCCAAGCGTGCCTTCCGGCTTCGGAGAAATGGATGAAGCCTGACATTCGGGCTACGAGCTTCTGTTCCGAAGACCAGTCGAGGAACCGCGACACCGGTGGTTCATGGGGGTCGATATTGTGGACAGTCCATACCATCGGAATCTTGATCTTGCGGAGATCATAGATCATCCGCAAATGCTTGGCCGTGGTTGCCGTGAGCGATCGCCCACGGTAGACGCCCGTCATCCAGTCGCAGCTGACTATGTCAAGGTGATCTAACGAAGTAAGAGCTTCAAGGCCACCGAGTCGACTCTTGCGTTCGATCAACGTGACCTCGCACCCTTGCTGATTAAGGTTCTCTCGGACAATTCGTTGATATGGATTTTCTTCGCCGCCGAAAGGGAAGATGCCGACGCGAATTGGGGACGATCTCATCTGAATCGCCCGCCAAACGAAAGTCGATACTCAAGTGCGTTGTCCCGTCTCCCGATGGTTTTAGCAGGAATTCCCGCGACAATCTCGTTGTCGCCGACATCGCTTGTTACCACCGATCCTGAACCGACGACAGCGCCGCGTCCGATCGTGACACCAGGGAGAATCGTGGCTCTCGACGCGATCCATACGTGATCCCGTATGACGACCGGTTTGCCTTTGACTCCATGTGATGGTGAGTTTGGATCGTGTTCGAGAGTCCAAATATGGCAGCCGGGTGCTATGTCTACATCGGATTCGATTGTTAGCCCGCTACGGCCATCCAGATAACAATCAGGTCCGATCACGGTTCTGTCACCTATTGCTATTCCCTGTGGCTCGAGCAACCTTACTCTGAGACAAACTGAAGAAGAACTTCCCAGATTTCCGAGTATCCGCTTCAGCCATATCCGTCGAACTCGTCGGCTCGGTACGCTCGTTACGGCTACGTTAAAGAGGTCGCGGCCAGCCACCTTTTGGAGTCCAGTTCGGAGTCTGCTCAAGGCGTGGCTCCGGTCCATTGTTGGTTGGAGATATGATCTGGCTTCCAATCCATCAGGTCAGGTGGCGTTTTTATAGCGAGGGTTCGTAGGACCCGGTGAAGTTCTTCTTGATTTGTGACGCTCTTTTGGGAATACAACAGCTTCAAAAGCTGGACATTGGTCGGCTTCGATGTTAAAAATTCAGGCATTTTTAGCTGATACTGAAACATCATCATATAAAAATACTTGAGAGCTAGATCTGTATTGACGACCGGGCGATCAATAGAAAGTGCCTCGTCCAGCTGAGAAAAGAAGAGATCCTTCGATATTGGGTCGATTGTGAACCCTTTTCCTCTGTAGTGGGTTTCGCCGACAACCAACGTGGGTCGTCCCAGAAGTGCCATTTCGAGCCCGACAGTTGAGGTGTTGACGATAGCTATGTCGGTTAGGTCGATAACCGTGAAAGAGTTCACCTCGGCCGAATGGTCGAGGACAGTCACATTATCTGGTAGTGAACCACCGAACTTTGAGATCAGCAGGTCTGCGTAGCGTTCGTCCGTACCTAGAATTTCTTCGGCTGGGTGTGTTCTGAGAAGAACGTGCACATCCTGCCGGGCGGCGAAGTGCTGCATTGTCTCATACACACAGTCGAGCATCGAGTCGAAAATGAGGTCTCGACTTGCATTCGCAGCATCCCAGATAAGGTTAGTGCAGATCGTTAGCAACTTTGCTTCAGACGGTATGCCCAATCGATCCCGGACGTTATCGAGGTTGTTTTCTCGGCCAGTGGAGTTGTAAGAGTAATAGTCGCCCTTCTGGGTCTCTCGGTCCTTTAGGTAGTCGAGCGCTCTCTTTTGTTCGGCTGTGGTGAGTTCTCGTTCGTGATATCGTTCCCATGCGGCATCAAAACTCCAGTCTGGAGTGGGTTGGTTTGTATTGAACGTAAAGTGTCCCGCCGTCTTGGCACGCCCGTAGCAGGCAAAGTCGATTTCTTCTCTTCGGCAAAATTCCGCGACCGGTTCCCATGTCATGTAGATCCCATGCGAAAACATGACGAGGTCGTAGTCCTCTTTTGCGCATAGCCTCTGAATCTTTAGATAGTTGGTTAACGCTGTGGTTAGTACTCTTCGAGCAACATCAGTAACATTGGCATCATCCCGTTGCGTCGATTTGTAGTAGCGACAGAGAGCACCGAAAACTATAGATCCAAAGTCAACGTCGTCGAACTTGTAGTCGAGTAGTTGTTCGAGATCTCCGGCGCTGTTTGCCAATTTCTCAGCGTCTGGATCGCACGAAATGGTTTGGAAAGGAACTCTAGCGGCCTTGAGCATTTGGTTTTGGTTCTGCACGCTCCGTTGCCAGAATTTGGGACCTTCAGCTAACTCGCGAGCTTGTGTGGTGGTTTCCGTAATCGGAATGCTTGAGTCGTATACGAGGTAGTCAACGCTGCAGCCCTCCCTGCGAAGTAGGTGGTACATCGTCATCTCGAGCGGAGCGAGAGAAAGAGATCCTATTCCAACATATTGGAGTACCTTACGCCCAGAAATGTCCTTGGCGTCGCCCGAGAACTGTGAACGTACTAGTTTGCCAAGCAGTCGATTGTTGATAGCTCGACGAGCCTGAGATTGTTGGTTGCGGACTGTCTGTAAGAGGTTCAGGGTTGGGGCTCCAAACCTGCGACGCTTCGATGGCTACGTTGAACCACAGAACCATTGATCTGAGCGACTTCTGGATGTTCGTCCAGAAAGTCCAGAACCGGCGTCATCTTTAGCTCATTTGACGAGGGGAACTCCTCATAGACCCTCGAGATAACTTCGTAGTCTTCAGCCGAGTCCAAGGTAAGCCGGTAGTGAGATCCGCGTAAAGCCGCTCCCAGCATCGGAACCCTCTCGATGTGGAACTGCTCCGGGTTGTCGTAAAGATAAGGCAACGCGTGCTCACGTTGGAACGGCTCTGTTGCCTGTTCCGAAGCTATAGCCAGAGCCGAAAATTTTGCTATCTCAACCTCGAAACCGAGAGGGCACATCCGGTCGCTTGGGTGGTTAGCCGAGATGTTCGCTGTGTAGTCCGCCGAGGTTCTAAGATGATGGGCCAATACTAGATCGACGGTTTCGGGGTCAACGACTGGCTTGTCTCCGGGAATGCGTATCACATGGTCGGCTTCTTTATATTTGGCAGCACCGACGTGCCTGTCTAACACGTCGTCCAGGGAACCTCGAAACAAGTCGATGTCAACCGATTGACAGTAGATCTCTATCGGGTCATCAGAAGCAGCCGTTGATGTGGCGACGACGATGTCGTCAAGCCTCGGAGCCATTTGGAGTCTCGAAACGATTTGGCTCAGAACCGGCTTTCCTCCGAGGGGGAATAGTACTTTCCCTGGAAGTCGTGATGAACCCATTCGGGCCTGAACGACAGCTACGCAACGTTGGCCTACCACGCTGTCCAACCCCCGTCGACCACAAGGTTCGCACCGGTCATATATGCTGATGCTTCGGATGCAAGAAAGACCATCGCTCCCTGGTAGTCGTCCGGTTCAGCCATTCGGGCGAGGGGAGTTCGGCTCTCATACTCTTGGCGAAACTCGGGGCTTTGCCCCTCGTTCTTTACTCCGCCAGGCGAAAGTGTGTTGACACGCACACCCTTCGTCGCCCAATATGTAGCGAGGTACCGTGAGAAGTTTAGAACTGCTGCTTTGGTAGTTGCGTACCCGATTGGGCTATTGATGCCGGAGTCTCCGTAGATTTGGTGTTGAGCGCTGACCATTCCGTACGTCGACGATGTATTGATGATCGAGCCGCTTCCTCGTTCGGCCAGCACTGTCCCGAAGACCTGACAGGAAAGGAAAAGGCCTGTGAGATTGACATCGATAGTCGACTGCCAAATTTCGAGGGGATATTTTTCGAATGGAGCGAAAAAGTCGTGTCCGGGACGAAGATGGCGTGGGTCGCCTTTGTAATGTGCGTGGTTTGCCAGCACGTCGACTTGGCCATAAGTGTCAAGGACCTTGGCTAACGCATCGCTGACGCTCTCTGGGTTGAGAATGTCGGTAGGAACCGTAAGGAAGCGTTCGTCCACTCCATCTGTGACAAGGTCGACGACGGCCACTCGTGCACCCGCTTCGTCGTAGGCTTGAGCGGTTTGACGGCCTATCTGCCCTGCGCCGCCTACGACCACCGCGATTTTGCCTTCGAGCGAAAACCTGTCCATGATAGTCATCAGATGCTCCTGGGAAGTTTGATCATCGAATTAGTTTCGGCCGACTCCAGAAGGGCTAGCGCTACGCGGGTCGTGCGTTCGCCTTCGGTAAGTGTTACGAGCGGGTCTTTTCTGTCTCTAACGGCGTCAGAGAAATCAGCCAACATGCCGATGTAGTCATCTTCGAATGGATATGGCGAAGGGAAATCGCCATCCTCGGTGACGGCGCAATCGGCTGTGATCTCTAGGTTCGGTTCCTCGAAGTCCCATACGACACTTCCAAGTTCGCCGATGGCTCGTATTCGTCGTCGGTTCGGTTTCTGAAAAAAGTCGAGGTGGAGGAGTGTGGTGCATCCGCCTTCGTGGCTTAGAAGGCCGTCCATACATCCTTCGGCATCTAGTTGCAGGCTTTCTAACTTGCGTCGCTGGCCGAGCACTTCTTCGATTTTTCCGAACAGAAATTCTGCGGTGTTCAGCTCATGTGAACAAGTCAGGGTGACCCCTCCGCCCATATCTCGCCGCGCGGCGTATCCTGTGCGATAGTCTTCCCACGGATGCCAATCGGGTAAGTGTGTGCCCCATTCGACGTGGGCTGTTGTGACCTGGCCAATGGCACCGCTGTCTAACACTTCCTTCATTCGTAGAAGTCGTTTGTCGAAACGCATTTGGTGGGCCACCCCGACGATGGCGTTTTGTTCCCTGGCCAAAGAGTGCAGTTTTGATAGTCCAGCGACACTGTGGGAGAGAGGCTTCTCGATGAGAACATCGAAACCCTGTTCCAGTGCCCAACGTGTTGTTTCGAGATGTAAGAACGTTGGATTCGCAACGATTACGGCATCTGGATTCAATGCGGCAACGTCAGCCCGGTCGAAAACGACCGGTATCTGCTTCTCCAGGCGGGGTCGGCCCTCAACAGCTTCTCCTGAGCGTAGAAAAAAGGCGTCAGAACCAAGGGACAATGCGTTGGCGGCGTGTCGCCGGCCAATAGATCCGTAGCCAACAACACAGAACCGCAAAGGTTCGGCTGAGGTCATTCTGTGAAGTCGTCCAAGGTTAAGAGCGTGTCAGCCTGGACAGAACGGACCGTGGTCTTACCTAGGAGGTCGTAGTACATGGCTGGAGGTAGGCCGGTGCCCGGTCGCTTGAGTGTAAGATGCTGCTCGGAGAGTATGGTTCCAGGTTCAATGTCTATCGCCGACACGACGCTCCGACGAGCGTTAGACCGCGTCAGCTGTTCACAATCGAGCGTCTTCTTAACGCCGTCACCGAGAGATTTCTCAAGTGTCCTAACGTCTTCGACCATGGATTGGAGCTCTTCTTCGTTGAGGGATAGCCAATGGTCTGCACTGTCTGGGAGGGTCTTGTCGAATGTGTAGTGCTTCTCGATTACTCTTACTCCATATAGAACTGATGCTGCTGGAACGATTGTCCCAAGGGTGTGGTCGCTCAAGCCCAAGAGTTCGTTGGGGAATTCCTTGGCTATGTGATGAAGGGCCGTAAGGTTGGCATCGGCAGGATCGGTTGGGTAACAGAGTGTGCAGTGCATGATGCAGATGTCGTCGGTCCCTGCAGCGGTGATTTCGTCCACGGCTGTTCGGATCTCATCGATGGTCGCTGCTCCGGTAGATAGCAGCATTGGGAGGCCCTTGCTCGCCACGTGGCGAAGAAAGGGAATATTTGTGATGTCGCACGATGCCATCTTGAAGCCTTTCGCTCCGACGCTGACCAGCATGTCGGCTGCGTCGTTATCGAACGGAGTCGATAGGAACTCGACCTCGTATTTCTCACATAGAGAATAGAGGTCTCGATACTGGTCTTCTTCGAACGAGTCGAGGAGCGAGTAGGAGTCGAATTGGGAGCCTTCTGAATCGTGTTCGCCATCCCAGTCCCAGAAACGTGGGGCTGATTTAGTAGTGAGATTCTCCGCCTTGTAGGTCTGAAACTTGACTATGTCTGCACCAGCTCGGGCGGCTGTCTTTATTAGTTCTTCAGCGTAGTCCATTCGCCCGAGATGGTTAACGCCAGCTTCGGCGATAACCACCGTCTTATCGCTGGTGAAATTTACGTTACCTATCGTGAAGTGATACATACTTCTTCTCCATTTCTATGATGGCGTCATTTCGGTCGTCCTGAAGTGTCAGGTTTAGGCCGTGTATGTGATACCTATATAGAGCAATTGGAAGGTGGAAACCCCTACACCCATTCTGGATAAGCCGGCCAATTAAGTCGTAATCCTCGCACGTCCGGAGTGTCTCGTCGTAACCTCCAACCTCTTTCAGCGCAGAGGTTCGGAAGAGAACGCCGGCTCCATGTTCGAACAGTTTCTGTTGAGTTGAGAGAGGGACGCGGGACTGTTTGAAACCTACTTCGTCGACCCGGTAGTGGTCACAGTACACGAAGTCGATGGCAGGGTTCTCGTCGAGAATTTGTGATGTATAGGTGATGGCAAGTTTGTTCAAGAAGTCGTCGGCGTCGACCCGCATAATGTACTTGCCTTTGGAAGCATTTATCCCGGCGTTGGATGCACCTCCAACGCCCCGGTTGGTCTCGAGTAGCACTGAAACTACGTCTTGTTCATAGGTTTTGATGATCTGCGTCGAATTGTCGGTCGAAGCGTCATCGACGATTATCACCTCAAAGCTCCGCCTAAACACGATTTGATCCAGGCATGATCGAACCGCCCGGTCAAGAAATTTGCCGCGGTTGAAGTTGGTGATGATCATTGAAACATCAAGGGTTGTCACGAGATGAAATCTCCGAGATTCGGGTAACACTTCATAGTTAAAACACTGGGTCCATTAGCTCTTGTCGGGCGACCTTTGGAGCAGGAGTTCTTCCACTACTAGTACCTCTTGATACGCGAGGCCTTTGCTACGAGACCGCACCTTAGCACAGCGTAAAAACAAAAGTGGGTGAAGCCGCGACATTATTTAGGTCGACCATTATTGATACGAATAGCTTGTCTAACAATCGACAATTAAGTTGATGTATGGACAGCTAGGGTAGGTTTGATTCGGTCTAATGAAGTTCTTTCGGTAGCCCAAATATGTTGAAGTGTCCGTCCAGTGGGTTGTTGGCGAAAGTTCGGTTTCTATCCTTGTCCGGTGATCGTCCATCGTCGCGCGTTTGCCGTGAAGTGGGTGACCTGGTCAACCTTGGGAGAAGGGTGCGGCGAGATCGTTTCAGACCGGTAGGAACAAGTACTCAACGTGTCACCAGCTTCGGTTTGTGAAGATGTTGCCCACTCCCAGAATGCAACATTTTTAGACAGGTCCTCAATCTCCCACCCGTTAGCGCTTGGAGTTACGGATCGTTCGAACTCCAACTCCTTGCCGTGGGCAGATACAGAGAAGTGATCGACTGTCGAAATAGATACCTTTGGCCAGTCTCCCCAGAGAAATCGGCCTAGTCGGGTCATTTGTTGTTCGCCGGGGATGTGGGGCATGTTGTGATGCTGGGTCTCTGACAAATCAGGCTCGCCAGGTTTTGGCTTGTAGCTCCACGTACCTGGGTCGAACACGACCTGCTCGCCGTCGACCCACAGCTCGACATGGCCAAAATCGCATTGAGGCGGACGAAACAGTTGATGCTCACCACCACGAATTAGCGCCCGATGTTTGCCATTCACAATGACCGAAAGTCCGGCATCGGGAAACACCTTCGTCTGCACCCCTTCCGGCTCAGGTTCGTTCGGGAGATACCGCTGAGGCCGACCCCAAAACCAGCAGACGGCTTCGATCGCCGGTCCGCCCCAATCGTAGGTCGACCCCTCAATCAACTGAGCGGCCATCAGTAATGTCGGACGGACATCCAAATGGCGGGTCGACGTCAACGGCAAAATATGTGCCCCGTCGTTGTTGCCCCAATTACCTGCCGCTCCGTCGCTCTTCTGCGTAATAGCTAAAAGGAACCGGTATGTGCGATCAAGCGCCGACTCCAACTCGTCCGGGACGGCTTTGCCGACGGACCGAAACAGCCACATCGCCCAAATGAAGTTCTCCATAAACACTCGGTGGTAGTTCAACGAGTACTGCGATGTGCCGCCATCAGCAAACACGAGCTTCTCACACGCCTGAACCAGTAACCGTTCACCCAACCTGCGGTATCGGGCGGCCCGCGCCAAGTCGGGGAACAGGAGCCCGACCGTTATCAGCCCAACGGCTTCGGAAACGATGTGGTTGTTGTCTTGGCTGCGGGCGTACCGCCAATGCGCCGAGATACGTTGCGCCGTCACGTCGGCAAACTTTGCCAACAGCGTCCTACGTCCGGGTGTCAGGTAGTCGGGGCCAAACGCTTGGACGGCGAACACGGCAGCCATGAGTCGCAGCGCCGACTCTTGGCCACATGTCCAGTTCACACCATCGTTCGGCTGATTAGCGTCGCACCAGTCTTCGAACAGCTGCCAGAACACGTCGGGAGCTGCCGTTTCGGGGTCGAAAGCGTGCAGTCTCGCCAGCTTGAATGCCCATCCAAAGCGAGACGGCTCCCAAATAAGTTTGAGATCGGCTTCGGGTAACTCCCGTACCTCCGACCAATGCTGCCCAATAGGGTACGAGGCCGGGGTGATGGGCTCATGATGCCAAGAATCGATATCGCACATCGTTCCGAACACATCGAATTGGCGGTTCTTCAACTGATCAAGTGTGCGGCGAAGATCAGCCTCTGCCTCTGGCACTTCGTCTCGGAGAAACTGCCCTGCGTCGCTGTTATATAAGGTCAACCACCGAAACGCCTGTGACGGTCCGACATCGAGGTTTTGCCAAGTGCTCATGGGGGAACGGCGTTTATAGACACCCAACTTGTGTTCGGTCGTCAAAAACAGTCGAGTCGCAACCCAACGCCAACCAAGGGTTTCCAAAACCTTGAAGCCAAGGCGGACCTTGCCTAAACGCCCTCTGAACTGCGGCGCTAGAACAGAAGGTTCTTCGTTTGGTGCTGATGACATGTCGGCGCGTCTGGACAGTGCGGCGGGTGTGTCCGCTTCGCACGTTAGCACAACCGATTTAGCGGTTCAGTTGAATTCCAACAAACTTCGACCTCACCACAGCTGTCGCGGCTGCGGCCTAACGTTGAGCTGCAACTCCAAAGTATGCTAAACGGTCTGAAGTTGAAAGCCGTCGTACTCCGAAAACGCTCGATCTCTTGAGAACAGGGTAAGTTTGTGATTCTGCGCCTGGGCGATGAGCATTCGGTCAAAAGGGTCTCGGTGACGGTTTGGCAACGTACCCGCCGTCCATGAGTCTTCCCAAGAAATTGGTAACTGTTCGAAACTGTCTTCGCTCAACAGGTCGAACATCTCAGTAGGGAAGCTGAGCTTGCCGATGCGTTCTTTGATCCGCATCTCCCAAGTTGAGACAGCACTTACTAAAACCAGGTTCTCGGGGTCGGCTATTTGAGCGATAGTTGTGTCGTCGAGTTCGATGCCCGCATACCACCAAATGAGGGCATGGGTGTCAAGAAGGATGCGCATCGTCACCGGTGGTCTCGGCTAGCCCTTCGAATGAACCCGCAACCCAGTCGGGGGTTTGATCGAAATCGTCAGCCATCGTGATAAGCCCGGCAAGGCGTCCAGGTTCACGAGGTTTTTGTTCTTCAAGATATGGCACGAGGCGCGCTAGAGGTTTGCCCGACTTTCCCAAAATGATGTTCTCACCGTTCGCGGCCCGGTCGATCAGTTTAGAAAGGTGTGTCTTAGCTTCGTAGACGTTGATAACCATATACTGACTGTACTTGGTCAAGTCTAGTCAAGTCAAACCTGCAAGATCTGGTTGCGAGTTGAGCTACAGCTCGTCGAGAAGGGTTTCCAGTTCGTCGACCAACGCCAGGCGCGACCGGTTTCGCGCATCCACCGTTTACCTGACTCGCCCAACGCCAACCAAGAGTCTCCACAACGTTGAAGCTAAGGCGGACCTTGCCGAGTCGACCTGGAATCGCGTCGGCCTTCGCGACTGTTTTTTTGTCTGTCTCGGTGGGCATGTACGTGCGGTGAATCGGGCGGCGGGTGTATCTAGAACGCTAGCTACTTACTACAGTCCGTCGAGAAGCGATTCTAACTTGGCGGCCAGCCTCGCACGAGACCGATTCTCTTGCATCCATTGTCTGCCGGCTTCGCCCTGCTTAGCCCGTACTGACCCGTGCAGAGCTTGAATTCTTCGCACGCCGTCGGCAATCTCAGTAGGCCCTACGGCTTCACCCGATTCGGCTTCGGTGACCATCGATGCAACCTCGCCCGGCGTGTTGGTGACGACTGGTAAACCAGCAGCCATATAGTCGTACAACTTGTTAGGGCTTACCCCGTGATGGAACAAGGGAACGTCGGCCAAACAATGTAGCCCGATGTCGGCGGCGGCGAACAGTTCGGGGATCTTCTCCTTACTTATCGGTTCTCGAAATTCGACGTTAGTCAGGCCTCGAGCCGACGCGTCAGCTACTAAGTCTCGTTTGGCTACCCCATCTCCAACGAAGACAAACAAAGCATCGGTGTCAGCAAGCGATTCAGCTGCGTCGAGCGCCAGATCTAAACCGTTAGCGGGTCCGTGGGCACCGGCGTAGACAATGACAGTTCCGTCGAAGTTGAACTTTCTGCGCAGCTCCGACCTAGGTTCACCGACAGCGAAATCTTCGGGGTCGGCGCCGTTTGGGACGAAACGTACTTTCATGCCGTCGATACCCTCAGCAACAATAGGGTTGGCCGAACCTTTAGCTAGGACAACGATCGTGTCTGCGTTGAGGTAAAGAAGACGTTCTAACCGCTTCAACGAACGATAGACCGGCGATGATTCTTCCATCGTCCCAGCATCGATCAGTATCTGAGGCCACAAATCTCGTACCTCCAAAACGAACTTGGCCCGATGGGCTCGAGCAATCAGAAGCCCGGCAAGCGCTGCGCCCAGATGTGGTGAAGACCCATACACGACGTCAACGGGTTTGCGAAAGGTTCCACGCAGAAGCGCCCCAGCAGAGTAGCTTGCCCAGTTGACTATTCGAGTAAAACCGTTGCCTTTATATGGCGTAACGGGAACGGTCTTTAATATCCCGGACGATTTGACCGGCGCCTGGTCGAGCATCGACCGGTTGCCGACGATTATGGTTGGCTGCCAATTTTTGAGTTTGGCGAAAAGCTCGACATGGCGAGTTCCCCCGGGTGAGCTTCGGGGGAGCGCAAATTGGTTGAGAACCAGCACGCGTTTCTTTCTACTCATGCTTTAAGTCCTTCGGCTAAGACGTGGGTCATTGCGTTGATCACGGTCTGGATAGATTCGTTGCTATGAGACGAGCCGCTCGGCAGGCACAGGCCTCGTCTAAACAACGTCTCTGAGGTTTCCCCGCCGATCGTTTCGTTTCGAGCGAAGACGGGCTGTAGGTGCATGGGTTTCCACGCGGGACGAGCCTCAATGTTTCTGTTCGCTAAGGCGTTACAAACCCTAGTCGGGTCGAAACCTTCGGGGAGCAGTCCAACCGATAGCCAATGGTTGGGTCGGCTGGTTGCACCAAACGGACACCACCCAAGTTGAGGCAGTTGCCTCCGGTACATTTCGCTAATTTGGCGTCGACGTTCAATCTTTGGTTCGAGCCCGGTCAACTGGGCCCGGCCTAACGCAGCCAAGACATTCGACATGCGGTAGTTGAACCCAACTTCGGTGTGTTCATAGTGCAATGCCGGCTGTTTCGCTTGTGTCGACAGATATCGGGCACGTTCGATGGTTTTGGCCGATCCAAGCAGAGCGCCTCCTCCGCTGGTCGTCATAATTTTGTTGCCGTTGAAACTTAAGACCGCTGAATGTCCGAACGATCCAGCTGCACGGTCGTTGACCTGCGAACCCAGCGCTTCGGCTGCGTCTTCGATTAGCGGCACGTCGTGCTCCATGCACACGACAGAAAGGCGTTCATAGTTAGCACAACTTCCGTAGAGGTCGACTGCCATCACGGCGGCAGGCAGCTTGTTGATAGAAGCTCGTTCTTTGAGAAATAGCTCCAATAGGTCTGGGTCTAGGCCCCACGTGTCAGGGTCCGAATCGCAGAACACCGGCTTTGCTCCTGTGTAGGTAACAGCAAAAGCGGTAGCCGCGAATGTTGCCGACTGGACGACTACTTCGTCACCGGGGCCAACGCCAGCGTCTAAAAGAGCCAAGTGGAGGGCACTTGTTCCAGATGCAACGGCGGCGCATGCTTCGACGCCCGTGTACGCTGCGAGTTCTGTTTCGAATGCCGACAGTTCGGGTCCTACAGGGGCTATCCAATTGCTGTCAAACGCTCTCAGTAGCGCTTCTCGTTCGGGCGGCCCAACATCTGGAGGGCTCAGAAAAATGTATTCGGGCACTGCGGCGGTGTCCATAGTTTCGAACCTCGGTTTCGTCGTCTACGAAACGGGACCTTAGCATACGCAGTTCGGAATAGAGGACGTAGAGATATGCTTTGTTTGTCAAATGCAGTATTCGAACAAGATTGGTATTTAGGGTCTATGTATAGATAGTGGATCTAAGAATTGGGTATATAAGATTCCACATCATTGTCTAAAGTTGTAGCCTTCGTAGCTTCTTCTACTTCGCGTAGGTCTATCACGATGTCGTCTCCCTTCGAAGAGCCAACGAAGCGCGTTGTCGTCGATGTTCCCGCGGCGCTGATGTCCCTGCGTTTGATGACCGAGGCAGCCGTTAGGTACAGGATCTTCAAGTCGAGGGCCAGGCTTTGGTTCTCGACATACCAGGCATCCAGCTCTAACTTGTCGTCCCAGGAAATAGCGTTGCGTCCATTGACCTGAGCCCAGCCAGTTAAGCCGGGTAGAACGTCATGGCGACTTGCCTGACGGCTGCTATAGAGCGGGAGGTAGTCTTCCAGAAGAGGTCGGGGGCCGACCAGGCTCATTTCACCGCGTAGCACATTAACCAGTTCTGGAAGCTCGTCCAAACTGGTCGAACGCAGAAAACGCCCGAATTTTGTCAGTCTGAGATCGTCGGAAATCGGATGTCCGTCACCGTCGACTTCGTCGAGCATTGTCCGGAACTTCACAATTTCGAAAATGGCCCCATCGAGTCCTGGCCGTTTCTGGCGGAACAGGACTGGGCTTCCCAGGTTGACCTTTACTAAAAGCGCAGTTAAGAGAAGAAGTGGGCTAGCGACTAGCAGCATTAGGGCCGAAACAGCTACATCAAGGGTCCGCTTCATGGGCGGCTTTTCTTCAACGTTGCTGGAACCCCGGTCACCGTCTCACCAGGCGGAACGTGCTTCGTGACAACTGCGCCCGCACCGACGACTGCCTCATCCCCAATTGTCAAACCCTGAAGTACTGTTGCGTTAGCGCCAATGATGGCGTCGGACCCCACAGTCGCGTCGCCGGCTACAAACGCGCCTGGCATCAAACTTGTTCGGGCACCTACAGAGGCGTCGTGTCCGACTTTCGCCCCGTAGCCGACGTAACAGTCCTTCTTGATGGTCGCTAGCGCTGAGACATAAGCGAGCGCACCAACCACTGTTCCGTCTTCGATAAGCGCTCCAGTGGCGAGCACCGCAGTCGGGTGAATGAGTGGGGCGGCCGGCTTTAGGCCAGCCGACGACGCCTGCTCAACAAGCGTTTTGCGCGCTTTTGGGTACCCGACTCCTGATATATATCGTCGGCCGGGTAGTAGAGCGTCTTTGATGGGTGAGACGATTGATGTGTTTCGGTCGACGAATCGGTCTTTGGTTGGCGAATCGTCAGCGACGAGGATTCGATACTCGTGATCCATGCCGAGCGACTCGATGACGCTCATGACATCGCTAGCGTGGCCGCTGCCGCCCAGAATTACAATGACTCTTGAGTCGCTCTCCGCTCCGGACGACGGTCTGTTAACGGCAGAAGTATGTTGTTCCATCGAGATCAATTTGGTAGCAATTCGGACAGCTATTTAACGAAATTGCTTGGAACTTATCACTCTGATGACCGTAGAACTGGGATGGTCAGCTGGTAACTTTTGTGCCGGTCCGGCTGACTCTGATACGCCTCCTGTTCGATGGGTAGGCCGTCTCGCTGTGCAACCTTGACCGAATTTGGGCGCCGACGGATTGGAACTGGGGAATCGAACCTTCATCGGCCACTCTGGAGGCATCCCTGGGCTATGCATCGATTGTGGCGACCGAACCTGCAACCGACGCTGTGTTTGTCATGGTCCTCAAGAACGGTAAATACTCACCCAGCCCAAATGGCCTCGAAGGCTCTACCGGTCGGCTGTAGCTAGCAATCGCCCTGCTGTGGCGTAGCGCTCTCGCCCAAAACGCATTCAGACTACGTTCTTACCTTCTATATAACAAAGAAGTTGACTCGACGCTACCGAGACCATTATTCGGCCTACTCGACGCATCAGTTACGGTCTCCTTCTAGCTGTGACCTGATAAGGCCACAAGGTTATAATTCCTAACATATGATTGTGTAGGAATCTACTTCTTTGGTTGGTAACATCGGATCACTCCGCCGACTTTGGGAAGTACTACCCAAATTTATTCCGAAAGTTGAGTTACGTGATTGGCGATACAAGAACGAAGAAGTCCGTCTATCTGGCTGTCCTTTTTGCTGCGAGCCTAGTATTGGCAGCCTGCTCGGGGTCTAGTGAGTCAACGTCGGGAGTTACTAGCCCGGTTGCGGTGAAGGCGACTCCGCCCACCGTGGACGTTGGTGCTGCCGTGTCCAGCACGGCCGCAGCCACAGTTCCCACCGTGGCTGAGACGACGACAACTACGATTGAGACGACTACGACCACCGCAGCGAAGGCTGCTGTCCCGGCGGCCCCCGATCGAAATGCGCCTGCGTCGGGTGGTAATGCTGCACCTGCGACCGCTGGTGGTAATACACCTACACCTGCACCAGCGTCTCCGATCGGCGATGCGAACGTGAAATTCCAACGAGAACTCGTTGATGAACTCAACGTACGGCGAGCAAGAATGAATCTTGAACCGGTCGAGTTTGACCAAACGATCGCCGACAGCGCTGCCAAGTGCTCAGTGCAAAATTTGCGGGCGACGGGCTTGAACCATTGTGGTCATGAAGTCCTTTTCCGGAGTAGCGGCAATATAGATAGTATTGCTGTCGAAAACTTGCTCGAAGCCTGGTGGAATAGTCCACCTCACAAAAAGTCGCTCACCTACCCAGGGTCGACTAAAGCTGGCGGCGCCGTTGTCTATTTCGATGGACAAAGAGGTGTAGTGGCGGCGATAGAGATCAACTACGGTCAACGCTAAAGGGCTCGGCCCGTCGTAGACTCCACCCGTTGAACTAGCTCGAGGCCGGTCACGGTTTCTTAATAGGTTGAACGAGTTGAGGTCTATCGTTTCGGGCCGAGTTGACGTCGGTCGACACTAGGTGCGTGGTCAAAAGTTCGTTCGGTGCTGGTCCCAGCAACTTGGTGAGGTTAACGATCCTGGTTGTCGGGTTCAGCCATTGGCCCCAACTTGTCGGAGCGAGTATAACAGGCATCCGGTCGTGAATCGATTCCATGGTTTGGTTAGGCGGGCACGTGATAATCGTGCACGTGTCGAGCGTGTTATCGGTTTTCGGTTCGTGCCAAGTCCGCCAGATTCCGGCGAACGCTAGCGGGTCGCCGTCTCGATGCATGATGTAGTGAGGTTGCTTTGACCCATCGTTTCCGTCGGTCGTCCATTCGTAAAACCCATCAGCCGGTATAAGGCACCGGCGTTGCTGAAATGATCTGGCGAACGACCGATTCGTGGCCAACGTTTCCGCTCTGGCGTTAAAAAGCGGTTTGCCGGCCTGGGACGTAGCCCAGTGCGGCAATAGACCCCAACGCATCGCTTCGATCGAACGGCGAACGTCAGCATCGCTAATGATCGTGTACACGTGGGCTGTTGGCGCGACGTTGTACCGCTCAGCCAAGTCGACATCCGGCAAGCCGGCATCGAAGAACTGCCCGAGCTGACCAGGAGTTGTAGCAGCCACAAATCGTCCACACATAACCACACGTAGTGTAGACCAAGTCAAAAAAACTTGAACCGTTTGACCCCTTGAACCGACCGACCCGTTATGCGACCCCAGCGGGGCTTTCCAGCCCGATTGCTTCGACGAAATTGGCGGTCGTCGTGTCGGCGCCGAAGAAACGTTCGGCGTATGCCCGGGCTCGTTTGCTGGCGAGAACCGCCGACTCTGGGTCCTCAACTATTTCGACGATAGCGTCGGTTAACGCCGTGGCGTCCGAAACGACAGGTCCCGCTCCGGCGTCGAGAATAACTTCGCCAGATGGGCTGAATTCATCCATCAGCCCAACCACCGGGCGCCCAGCGCAAAGGTACGACAGAACGGTCTCCGACGCCGAACTTTCGACGCTCTCAGGGTCAAGGGTTGCTACCAGAATGTTCGCTGCGCCAAGTACCTGCGGATAAACGTCCAGCGACTGAGGCCTCAGAAAATGAACCCGAGGAGAACGGGCCAGCGTTTCGTCGTACGCCAGCTCAACGTGGCCTTCGCCTTCCCCGGTGAAAACAAATTCGAACTGATCATGTTCCAAGAGTTGTTTAACCGTGCGGCTTATATCGCCTATCCGGTGGTGTCCGTCGATCGGGCCGCAATAGACGACCCTGGTCCGGGATTCGTCCAACCCGGCCAGTTGGGCCCAAGGATTATTGCGTTCGCAGGTCGGGATCAAGTCGATCGGCGCCCATCGTGGCAGCGCTGTTGTTGGTCCGCTTCGCCCGAGTTTCGACACGTCCAGCGAGAACTCATGGGTTGAACACAAAACATGGTGGGCAGCGCAGATCTGAGACCGTTCGAATCGTGACGGCCGGTCGGCGGAACCTTTACTCGACCTGTTCGTTTGGTATTCTTGAACCCAGTTGGCGTATCGGCTTCTTCTGAGCCGGGTAGCGTTAAAGAGCGTCCAGTTGGTGACTAACGGAAGTTGGCATCCGACCACGGTTCCGGAAGACGCACACCGAGCCAACGCTATGCCAAGCCTAATCTGGGCTCGTCGAGACAACTGCCGATCAGGCGTAATCCCCTCGAAACCGTCAGCCGGAACGTTCTTAACCTCGACCCCGGCTTGTTCAAGGCGCAGTATCTGCTCGGAGGATAACCCGCTCGACGGCACGCAGAAAAGATAGGTGACGTTGAAACCTCGTTCGGCCATGTCTCGGGCGAGCTCGGCGATGTATAGATGGGCGTTGTAGTCGACGATTGTTACGTCGTCGCCTTCGGGTGACGGTGGCGGCATTGGGCGGTGCGGCTTCTGTTGGGAACGTTGTAAGTCTACATTTCGTTTTACCAAGGACTTGGTTGTCTAAGCAAATATGGCTAGCCCGTATCTTCAAGTCGCATAACTTCAATAGACATCAATTTTGGCTACACGGCACGACGAAATTCGCCTAGCTGTGGGCAGTGAACGTAAAAGCGGCGCCGGGAAAGGAGGGCACTTCGCCATGTGTCATTTGACCCCTCACTTGCCCTGCGGGGGAATCGGGGTATAATTACCCAGCTAGCCGTTGGAGTCCTTTTGCGGCTCCATTGGAGCCTATTTCCTGGCACAAAGTGATGTGATTCCTAGTGAATTTCAAAGACCAAAACAATCCGAAACTGTTCTGGGTAGAAACTGCCGTCGAACGCAATTCAACCGGAGAGTTCCCTCCGCTAACCAGCGCGGATATGGCCAAGGCGTCAAGCGGTCAGCCAGCTGATGACCTTGAGCTAGCCACTCAAGTTGACAGCAGCCAACCGTCCGAAAAAGACTGGCTAAATACAGCTCTACTGTCGACGTCACGGGTCCAATCGGCGGCGCCGCGTGAAGACCTCACCTCAAAAATTGCGGCATCGACCGAACAAGGCGACCGACTTCCAACACGACCAGCGAAACGGCAGGCGCCTCTTCGCCTTGGGCCTCCACCTGCGTCGTCGCTAAGCGAACAGCTGCAATCGATTTCTCGTCCTCTCGTTGGAGCCGCTTTCGGCCTGCTTCTAGTCGGTGCAGCAATCGTATTTATCGTTTCCCAGGACGCTGGATCGACGACCGTCGCATCTCCGGACGGCACATCTACGCCCAGCGCCACAGGGAGCGAGAGCCCGCCGCTCGCACCGGAACTTAACTCCGATCAGCCAAGCTCGGGCTCGCTTGACGAAGACGAAGATACAACAACGTCGAAGTCGCCTACAACAACAAAAGTCCCGACCCGTGAAGCACAAAGTCCGAAAAAGAAGCCACCGGTAAAGGCTGACCCGATAACAACGGCAGCCCCCATGACTACAGCTGCTGAAACCACGGTGGCCGAGGAGACTACAACGGTTCCCACTACAGAAGCAACGACGACCGAAGCTCCAGATGAGGAACTCCCTGTCGAAGAAACCTCGATTGAAGAAGATTCGACAACCATGGTTATGGACCCAATCGGCTAATCACCGGCACGTGACACTTGGATTGCGGCGTTTAACTAAGCGGTCACAAACAGTTGGTATAGGTACGTATCAGGCATATCATTACGAGTCGGCTTCAGTCGGGCCGAATCTCAATTTACCCTTAAAGGTTCCTGTGAAAACCTACGTACCAAAACCTGCAGAAATCGAGCGTCAATGGTTCATCGTTGACGCTGATGGCTTGACCCTCGGCCGAATGGCCACAGAAGTCGCCAGTGTCTTGCGTGGAAAGCATAAGCCGACCTTCGCTCAGCACACCGATACCGGTGACCACGTCATCGTAATCAACGCTGAGAAAGTCGTGTTGACCGCTAACAAAGCGGAAAAGAAAATGGTTCACGACCACTCTGGCTACCCAGGCGGTCTACGATCCCGCACGTATGCTGCGGAGATGGCGAGCCAGCCAGCCGAAGCGGTACGCCGCTCAATCGGTGGCATGTTGCCAAAAACCAAACTCGGAAACCAGCAGCTAACTAAACTAAAAGTCTATGCAGGAGCCGAGCACCCACACGGGGCCCAAAATCCAACACCGCTCGAAATCGCCGGCGCACGTCGGGAAAGCTGAAAATAAACATGTCTACGATTCAAACAACCGGTCGACGTAAACAAGCCATCGCTCGTGTTCGGATGACTCCCGGAACCGGCAAGATTACCGCCAACGGGCGAGAGTTCGAAAACTACTTCCCGTCAGCCGTCCACCGCACCCTTATCACCGAGCCGCTCCGCATCACGGGCCGGGAAGAGGCCTTCGACATTGACGTCACCCTTAGCGGTGGCGGGCTATCAGGCCAAGCTGGAGCGTTCCGTCTCGGCGTAACCCGAGCGTTAGTCGCTAGCGACCAAGAAGACCGACCAGCGGTTAAAGCCGCCGGGCTTCTCACCCGAGACCCTCGTAAGAAGGAATCGAAGAAGTACGGTCTCAAGAAAGCTCGTAAGGCGCCTCAGTACTCGAAGCGATAAACGCGGTGAATGCCCCTCAATTTGGCACAGATGGTGTGCGGGGAATCGCCAACAAAGAACTTACACCAGAGGTCGCGGTCGCTTTAGGTCGGGCCTCGGTGGAGGTTTTGGCCCAAGTTGGCCACAAACACATCGTCGTCGGACGCGACACCCGCAAATCAGGATGGATGCTACAAGCAGGGTTGGTCGCCGGAGCAACAGCAGCCGGCGCGGACGTCGAACTTCTTGGTGTTGTCCCGACCCCGGCAGTCGCTTGGGCGTCAGCAGACCGCCAGGCAGCCGGCATCATGATCTCGGCATCTCACAACCCGTTCGGCGACAACGGCGTCAAACTGTTCGCCCCAGGTGGATCCAAGCTAAACGACTCGGTAGAAGCTCACATTCAGAAACGGTACGTCGAACTGCTCGAACAGCCCGGCTCGGTCAACTCGGACGACGCTGCTACCGGTGACGCAGTCGGAACACTCATCGCCAGCAAAGGCGTACAAGGATGGGTTGACTCGATCATCGATTCGGTCGACAACAAATTGGATACAACTGTCGTCGTCGACGGAGCCAACGGTTCGGCGTCAATGATCGGCCAAGAAATTCTGCGCCAACTAGGTGCCCGAGTTATCTCGATCGGCGACCGCCCCGACGGAGTCAACATCAACGACGGGTATGGTTCGACCAGCCCCGAACGCCTCCAAAAAGCGGTACTCGAACAAAAAGCCGACCTTGGTATAGGTTTCGACGGCGACGCCGACCGGCTGATCGCCATCGACGCTAAAGGCGAAATTGTCAACGGTGATCGAGTCCTCGCGATCCTGGCCACGGACTGGAAATCCCGCAACATGCTCAAGGGTGACACAGTCGTCGTCACCGTCATGACCAACCTCGGATTCCATCGGGCCATGAAAGACGCCGAAATCGAGGTCGTAACCACCGGTGTCGGCGACCGATACGTCTTAGAAGCACTAGACGAAGGCGGCTTCTCGCTTGGTGGCGAACAATCGGGCCACATAATCTGTCGCGACCTAGCATCCACGGGCGACGGCATACTTAGCGCGGTGCAGTTGATCGATGCGGTACGCAGATCAGGCCAACCATTGGACGTTCTCGCAGCTAAAGCCATGACATCGGTTCCTCAGGTTCTACGCAACGTCAAACTGCCCAGCCGATCTACCGACATCTCCGACCGACTTTCAAAACCGATCGCCGAAGTCGAAACAACTTTCGGAGAAGACGGCCGGGTGTTGGTTAGGCCGTCCGGCACCGAACCCCTTCTGCGAATTATGGTTGAACACGTCGACCCTCGAAAAGCAGACGAAGCGTGCGCCAGCCTAGTGAAGTTCGCCCAAGGATTAGTGAAATAAAGTACCCAGGAGTTGAGCGCCCTAGACTGGTGATCGCTGAAAGGAATTTCCTATGTGTGGAATCGTTGCAATTGTTCGCCGTCGGACCAGTCGGACCAAGCCAGATTCGGCCAAGCTGATCTCGATGGTTGACGCCGCCATCGACCGTTTCCCGGCGAGCAGCGAGACCGATATAGCGTCGGTCCTGGCTCTTGTAGCATCCGATGTTGCATCGGTTAATGACGCGCTGAAAGGCGAAGCCGGCCTCCAGGCCATGTTGACCGACCCGGGACTAGTAAAAAGCCTCGAAACGGCGGTTAAAACACTAGACGAAAAAACTGCAAACATCGAACAACACCTCGAAACCCAAGGAGTGGCTGTTCCCGACCTCGAACAGGTCAACGCTGTTCTGGTCGAACTCAAAGACGCCACATGGGGGATAGGTCGAGATCGGCTCAGGGCCGCCAACGAAGTAGTCGACCTAGCCAATTCTGGCCAACCCGAACTGGCATCTTCGCCAACAGCGGTAGCAATTTTGTTCAGTATTCAGCAAACGCTAAGTAACATCGACCGACTCGAAGTTCGGGGTCGCGACTCGGCGGGAATTCAAGTTCTCGTCCGGAACCACGGCCTCGACCTCGAATCGGCATCGGTCAAAGCGTTGATGGCCGATCGGCTAGATAACCCGCTCTTCGTTGACTGTTCGATCAATACTCCCGATGGCAATCTCAGCTTCGTCTACAAAGCAGCGGCCGAGATCGGTGAACTCGGTGACAACACCGAAGCGATGCGAGTAGGGATACGATCCGATGCGTTACTTCACATGGCAATCTCAGGCGACGAAGCCGAAGCCACCGTCCTAGCCCACACCCGATGGGCGTCGGTCGGAAGTATCAGCGAACCAAACGCCCACCCAGTAAACAGCGACGAGCTTGACGGAATAGCCAGGCCATACGTCGCCGGCGTACTCAACGGCGACGTCGACAACTTTGCCGACCTGATCGCCAACGAAGGTTTGCAGATTCCGCCAGAGATAACCACCGACGCCAAAGTTATCCCGTCGCTAATCAGCCGAAGTCTAAGTACCGGGCTAGATATCGACGAAGCCGTCCGCTCCAGCGTTGCCCAATTTGAAGGATCGGTAGCGATAGGCGTAAGCAGCTCATCAAACCCGGCCGACCTACACCTTACTCTTCGAGGCAGTGGACAAAGCGTCTACGTCGGTTTGGCCGAAGACGCCTTCATCGTCGCTTCAGAACCATACGGTGTCGTCGAAGACTCCGAAGCGTACATCAGGATGGATGGAGAAACACCATCAGACCCGAACAATCCGTCGGCTAGTCAAGGTCAAATAATTCGACTCGATGGGGCGTTCGCCGGTATGCGGCAAGGCGCTTCGAGAATGTCCTACGACGGCACGTCGCTTCCGATCAGCGAAGACGAATGGAAAGTCCCCGAGGTCACAACCCGCGACATCGACCGCGGTAATAACCCTCACTTCCTACTGAAAGAAATCAACGAATCGCCAACCTCGTTCCGAAAGACGTTGCGTGGACGACTCGTCGAAGAACAAGGCGAACTCAACGTAGAACTGCCAGAAAATACGATCCCGGCCGAGTTGCGTCAACGGATACAAGCGGGCGGAATACGAAACATCGAAATAACTGGCCAAGGCACAGCGGCCGTCGCCGGTCAAGCCATGGCGGCGTTGCTAGAAAACATGGTCGGGGAGTCAGCGGTTCGAGTACGAGCTATTACCGCAACCGAACTTTGCGGCTTCCAGTTACGCGACGACATGGAAAACACCCTGGTTGTTGCCATCAGCCAGTCCGGCACGACTACCGACACCAACCGAGCCGTTGACCTCGTCAGGTCACGCGGCGCAATTGTCGTAGCGATTGTCAACCGTCGAGGTAGCGACCTAACCGACAAAGCCGACGGAGTCCTATACACGTCCGACGGTCGAGACGTCGAAATGAGTGTCGCGTCAACCAAAGCGTTCTACGCACAAATAGCGGCAGGACAGCTTCTGTCCGAGAAACTCGTCGACCTCTTACCCGACGTTTCGGTCGACCCGACGGTTCGTCAGCAACGGCTTGTAGGGCTGCGGGACCTGCCCGAGGCTATGGACGCAACCTTGCTGAAACGCTCAGCGGTTGCGGACGCCGCGTCGCGTAACGCTCCGAGTAGGCGGTACTGGGCGATGGTCGGCAACGGGCTCAACCACATTGCGGCAAGAGAACTTCGGATCAAACTGTCCGAGCTGTGCTACAAATCAATCGCCTGCGACATCACCGAAGACAAAAAACACATCGACCTCTCTTCCGAGCCGCTCATATTGATCTGCGCTGCGGGTCTCGTCGGTTCGACCGCCGACGACGTCGCCAAAGAAGTAGCGATCTTCGGTGCCCACAAAGCAACCCCGATCGTGATCGCGACCGAGGGAGAGAACCGGTTTAACGGCGCGACAGAAGTCATCACCGTACCCGACGTTCACCCAAGCTTCGCCTTTGTTCTTTCCACCGTTATAGGACACCTGTTCGGATACGAAGCCGCACTAGCGATCGACAGCTCGGCACGACCACTTCGCGAGATTCGAGGTGTAATCGAAACCTACGTCGGTGCTGAAGACGAACAATGGTTCGCTAACTTTGGCGCCGAAATAAAACCACAAACCAAACAGTTCTTCGAAGGTCTCCGAGCCGGTCATTACAACGGACACCTCGAAGCAGGAACCTCGGTCCGGGTAGCCGCACTGCTGCGTTTCGCTACCGGATCTGTCCGCCTAGACGCCTACCAAGTCGAATTCGGCAAAGTCGGTACCCCGGGTCAGATAGTCGAAGACCTAGCGGCAGGTCTGACCACCGCGATTGAAGAACTAACAAGGCCAATCGACGCGATTAAGCACCAGGCTAAAACCGTCACGGTCGGCATCAGCCGAACCGACGAAAGTTTGCTGCAGGCCGCTCTCATACAGTCCGTGCTGGACACAGGCTGCCCACGGGATCGTTTGAGCTACCGCAGCCTCAGAACGTTAGCAGCACTCACGCCTGCAGTCGACGAACTTGTTGGCTTCACCCGGTACATAATCGACGGAGAAGACTTAGAGGAGGGCGGTCAAATCCGAGTTCGAGACAAGGGAGGAATTGCAGCGAACATCACTTCACGAGTTGACACCGACCCAACCCTTCGAGGTACAAAACACCGTGTAGCAGTTGAACAATTACCGTTTGTGACTGTAGGGTCCGACGGGCGAGTCGTTCTGATCGTGCCGGAAGTGAAGGCCAAAAAAACAACGGGCCTCACGTTGTGTCACCTCCGGCTTGAAGAATCGTTAGACGCCAAGACCGCACGCACCGTCCTTCAAGGCTACCGCAACCGGTATCGACAACTTTCCGACTTCGTCACCGAGGTTAAGCCGTCGCTGCGAGAAGACCTGCTAGCAGAAGTGCCTACCGTCGAGCTGTTAACCGCTCCGATATCATCTGTCGGTTCGTACTGGGTCGAATAGTGAACAGCCCGTCTGGAGCGTTCGACGCTGGGCTGCAACAGTTGCCGGGTCTGGTCGTGGTCGCTATCGGCGCCGACGTGATTGAGGTTGACCGGATCCGTCAGACAATACATCGACAACCCAACTTTGTTGACCGAGTCTTCACAGTCGGTGAAATCGAATACTGCCAAAACCACCGAGATCCAGCAGAACGGTTCGCTGTCCGGTTCGCAGCCAAAGAAGCCGTCCTTAAAGCATTAGGTGTCGGCCTCGGCGGCGCCGACCTGACCGATATTGAAGTAGTTCGAACCGGCAGTGGCAAACCAGAGCTAACCATCGCGGGCAGAGCCCAGCCCCTAGCGGATGAGCTAGCCATATCTGATTGGTTGATTACGCTTAGTCATGCGGACACTGTCGCCCAAGCCTTCGTCGCCGGTTTAGGACCTCAAGCAAACTAGCGCTAGCCTCGCCTTCTCGGGCGAGTGGAAGACAAACAGGCATTCGCAATAGTGTCTCATGTCTCTATATGACGGTTGGATGATGGACGGAAGTACCGGGAACTTCTAGCGTTGGGTCGCCGTCTTAGGGGTCAAACTTGACTCAATAAAGGAGATAGTTGTGAGCGACCGCGGGAACGCAGGCAAACGCCTATGGGGCATATTGGGATGGGGTCACCGATTCTTGGCGGTCATGATCGGAGCGATATTGTTCCTAGCTTGGGTTCGCTGCGGGCGACCCATGTAATATGATCAACCCTCAACCCTCAAGCCTGTCGATCATAGTTGGAACACGATCCTAGGTTGCAGAACCCAGAAATAAATCTACTGAAAGAAGAGAACCTTGACCTATTCTACGCGTTGACTGTCGACGAAGCCTGTGAATTCGCTAGCGGAACGGAAAGCTACTAGCTAATTGCTGGCAATCACGTTACCTTCGGCGTCGGTGATAACAACTTCACCGTTCTCGCCTGCAGAGATGTTGGTACCGTCGTCGCCGACAACTGAACTTCCGTCAGCGTCGACGATGACTTCGCCATTTCCATTTACTATTACGACGTTGCCGTTCTCATCGACCGTAGCCGTACCGGTAAAGCTGCCCTCACCGGACGTAATCGTGACGTTGCCGGCCTCGTCCACTGCGACGTCGGCAGCTCCGAGAACGTTACCGCCATCGTCGGTCAGGACAACAGAGCCATCTTCGCCGACAGCGATGTTGCCTCCGGCGACCTTGTTGCCGTCAACATCAGAAACAGTCACCTTGCCATCGGCTTCAACAGACACGCTGCCCTCGTCGCTGTCAACGATAACGTTGCCGTTTTCGTCAACTTCGATCTTGCCTTCTGTCACGCTATCTGGCGTCGAAACGACAACATTTCCGTCTTCGTCAACCGAAATGTTGCCTTCTTCGCCATCTATTGCAACATCCACCCCGGCTGAACCGCAAGCCGTAAGGCCCAAAACAACGCACCCGACCAGTGCCGCGAACTTCTTATCCATAAACTTCTCCCCGTCGTATTGATTCAGCCTGCGTCAATGCTGGGCGTAGGGCCCAAACACACATAGCCTCATACACTAGCTCGTCAATGTGCAGTTTTTGGTTCAGTAGACGGTTTAAACAGTTCAGACCCTTCTATAGTCAGCCTTCATGGATGTTCCGAACAGGCCAGCGATAGATTTTCAACCTCTCTGGGACGCCTTCGGAACCGAATTTGGGCTCTTGCCAGAATTGGCGTTAGATGCCGTATTGGCCCGTTATCGGCAAGGCGAGCCGGCGTGCATCCCTCGAATCATCGAATTGGTATGTTCCCGCTCGGTAACCGTGACCGAGTCGGCGGCGGCACTTCGGGTACTCGACCTAGAACCGTTGTCCTCAACTCAGCGGCGCATGGTTGAATCTGTACTAGATCGCTGGTGGCTGTTGGCCCTGTCTGTCCCAAATGAAAATGGCGGAGTCACAGACACACTCGGCATTTTGGCTGGATTCGGAGCCTCGGTACAGCGTTGGCTCCATGTGTGGTTAGAAAACTTCGATGGCCTCGGGGCTTCGCTATTCGTCGAAGCTGTGCTTGGGTACAACGATGACCTGCCAGCCTCGGGAGCGTGGCTAGACAAACAAGACGAATGGACCCAGTTCCGTCAATGGTGCCGGTCAGAGCCCACGGTTATGGGATTCACACTACTAGGTGGATCTCACGTACGCGACAGCGAGATGACGGCCGTACTCGAGCTGATAGTCTAAACGCTCGCAACCTACCTGTCGCGGCTGGCTGGAGATTGCTCCGACTATTTTTGGTCTTGTTCTTCTGAGAGGTTAAGCCACGTTTCTTCGGCGGTGGCTAATTGATCCGAAACATCGGCTAATTCTTCGCCTAGGGTCCGGAGTTCTTCGTGGTCGGTTCCGGCGTCGACCAGCTTCTCCTCGATAGCAGATTTGCGTTTCTCTAACTTGCGGATATTTTTTTCGTTGTCTCGGATCAAAACGCTTAAGGTCGCCGAAGAGCGACCCGACTTTTTCTTGGTTGGATTCTGCTGCGACTGTTTCACTGGCGAATTGCCGGGGGTTCCCTCTTTAGCTGCCAGAGCACCACGTTTGCCGCGTCGTTGATTTTTGCGGTGCTTGTCCCACTCATTGAACCCGCCTGGCCAGCGTTTCGCAGTACCTTTACCATCGATGACGATGGCGTCGCTGACGACCCGTTCGAGGAATGCCCGATCGTGGCTCACAACAATCACCGCTCCCGGCCAGTCGTACAAAAAGTCCTCCAACGCTCGCAGTGTTTCAAGGTCGAGATCGTTCGTAGGTTCGTCGAGCAGTAACACGTTCGGGCGCTCAGCAAGTACTTTGAGAAGTTGAAGCCGTCGACGTTCTCCCCCCGACAGCGTGTGGACCTCAGCCCATTGGGTATCGCGGTCAAACCAAAACGCTTCAAGAAGGCGAGCGTCGGTCCAGTCTGGGTCGCGGTGTGGGCCCGATACGATCTCTCGAGCCCGGGCGGTAGGGTCGAGGGTTTCGCCCAACTGGTCGTAGTAGCCAAGAGCGACTGTGGAACCGGTTGTGACCGTACCCGAGTCGGGTTGGCGTCGACCAGCGACGATATCGATCAACGATGTCTTGCCAGCCCCGTTTGGCCCAACCACGCCCAAGCGTTCTCTTGGGTCGAGACGGAGGTCGATGTTCGAAAATAGCTGACGACCGTCTGGTGCGGTAAGAGAGACGCCTTCAAGTTCAACGACTACTTCACCGAGGCGAGGCGTCGGGAATTCCAGGTGAAGGTTCCCGGCTCTAGCCGGACCTTCGGGTTTGTTGTTGAGGATCTCTTTGGCCCGCTGAATGCGGGCTTTAGGTTTAGATGTCCGCGCTGGTGCGCCTCGACGAAGCCAAGCCAGTTCAGCTTTCGCTTGGTTCTTCCTAACCGCTTCTGCCGACGCAGCTGCAACCTCTCGCTGTTGTTTGTTTTCCAGGTAACTGGCGTAGCTTCCGTCATGCACATACCCGGTCCCACGGTCTAGTTCGAGCATCTTCGTCGTGAGCGAGTCGAGTAGATGGCGGTCGTGGCTTACAAGCAACAAGGCACCCCGATGCTCAAAGAGGCGAGCCTCTAACCATTCGATCGAATCTAGGTCAAGATGGTTGGTCGGTTCATCTAAGATTAGAACGTCTGCGGGCTGGACCAACGCTCGAGCTAACGCCACTCGCTTCTTTTCGCCGCCCGACATGTTGGCCGTTGATCGGCCGTGGTGGCCGCCCATGCCAAGCCGTTCCAAAACAGCTTCGGCTTCCCACTGTTGGCTGCCAGCTTGTCCCGCTTTTTTCCGAGCGGCTTCTTCGACGACGGACAGAGCGGTGCCCGCAGGGAGCGGGGCTTCCTGGTCAAGTACCGAAAAGGTGACCCCTCGGCCGTTGCGAACAACACCAGACTCGGGTGTTTGGTCACCGGCCAACACTCGAAGCAGCGTGGATTTGCCGGTACCGTTGATGCCGATAAGGCCTATTCGATCCCCGGTCGAAACGGTTACTGAGACGTCGCGGAAAAGGTCTCGGTCGGGGCGGCTGACAGTTAGTTTCTCTGCATCGAGTAATATCACAGCCCTATCACCCTAAAGGGGTTTGGTGATCGTTGCTGGCGGTCGGTAGGATCGATCCAATCGGCAGCTACCCATATTATGTCCGAGCTAGAGTTGCCGATTGGAAGTTGAATGAGTCGTTCGCATGTAACTATCGATCTGCAGGCAATCCGCGAAAACGTTAAGACGTTACGGCACGCCGCCGGCGGAGCCGAGCTCTGCGCAATCGTGAAGGCGAACGCGTATGGTCACGGCGCCGTCGAAGCGGCCAAGGCTGCGGTCGACGGGGGAGCGACTTGGCTGGCGATCGCCCAGGTCGAAGAGGGTCGGGTGCTTCGCCAGGCGGGCTTGGATACACCTATCTTAGTTTTATCCGAACCGGGAGCAGACGAGTTTGGTATCGCAGTCGAACTAGGTCTGGACGTGACGGTCTATACCTCAGAAGGGCTCGCCGCTGCCGCGGCCGCCGCCGGCTCGGCCACTCCGCTAAACGTGCACCTAAAGGTCGACACCGGAATGCATCGGGTTGGAGCGGCTCCCGGTGACGCCGTTACGCTCGCTGCCTCGATTTCTTCTGTGCCCGATCTTCATCTAGCCTCTGTTTGGACCCATCTCGCGACGAGCGAAGAGACCTCCAACCCATTGGCAGCCGTGCAACTGGACCGGTTCGATGCCCTACTCGAACGTTTCGAATCGCAAAATATCGACGTCGCCATGACTCACAGCGGTAACTCTGGCGGGATATTGGTCCAACCCCGAACTCATCGCGACTTAGTACGGACCGGCATTGGGGTTTACGGTCTGTCCCCGGGGAACGGCTTGGGGGCACAGCTGCAACCGGCCCTTAGCTGGTCGTCGAACGTTTCGATGGTGAAACGTCTGCCCGCCGGTTCCGCTGTAAGTTATGGCCAACGCGGGTCAGTGTTGGTCGACAGTAATGTCGCTACCGTACCGGTTGGATACGCCGACGGGTACCGGCGAGACCTGTGGGCTCTCGGTGGTTGTGTGTTGATCGGCGGCAAAAGAAGGCCGATCGTTGGTGTCGTGACAATGGATCAGTTCGTAGTGGACTGCGGCGGTGACCCGGTTGAGGTAGGCGACGAAGTGGTACTTCTAGGTAGGCAAGGGACCGAGCACATCCCTGTTAGCGAGATGGCGTCTTGGCTCGGCACGATTGACTATGAGGTCGTCTGTGCTATCGGTGACAGAGTCGAACGACGCTATCGGTAAACCGGCAATCTTCAGCGGTCGGGAGCCTAATCGAATGGGTATCGTCGTGCAATTCAAGATCTAGATGTCTGTGGTTGAACCTATCTCTCTTAGGTTGGATCGGGAAGTTTGTATTGACGAGCCAGGGTATTTTTGCTTAAGTGTGATCAGGCACCGCAAACCGAATATTGCAACAGAGATATCTGAGCAATGTTCAAACCCCACATATCTAGCACAGTTGTATATCTTGCACGTAATATCTAGCAATAAGGTTTAGAAGTAACTTTGAAACTCACGTTCTCTCACACCAAACGCCTTCGAGGCGTTCAGGTAGAACGATGAGGCTATCAGATTTACTACTTAAATTATCCCGGTCAATGACCGGGATAATTTGCGTCTGACACTATTTCCCCGATCCACCAAATAGGTGGGAGGGCTCGTCCCTACTCGACCGATATAGCGTCAAGGATGTCAAGCCGGGCAGCTCGCCTGGCGGGCAGGATAGCGGCGACCAACCCAACGACGGCAGCCCCACAAGTGAGTATCGTCAGTCGACCGACCGGCAACGAAACCGTCGAAGCGATCTGTTCGGGAAGGGCCCTGACCGCTCCCGAGCCAAACAAGAGTCCGACGCCCACGCCAAGCATCGCCCCAAACAGAGCGATGATCATGGCTTCCACCCTGACCAAGCGCCGCATCTGACGACGGCTCATCCCTACTGCACGTAGGAGCCCAAACTCTCTGGTCCGTTCAAACACCGAAAGGGCGAGGGTGAGTCCAATCCCAATAAAGGCGATGAGAACCGACAGCAACAGTAACGCACTGACGACAGCGAGCAGCGTGTCGATCTCGGCACCAACTTGGTCGTTGAACGAAGCCCGGTCGTCAATAGTTGCATCTTCTCCGATCGTTGAAAGTAGCGCCGCCCTCGCATCATCGGGGGTAGACCCATCGGCCATCGTTAGTGCTAGCCAGTCTGTTTTGGGCTCGTAGCCAGGTTCTACAGTCTGCAAATATTCGGTGTCGATCACCCAACCTTGAAAGATCAGGATGTCTTGGTAGACGCCAGCTACAGTAACTGTGGTTGGCGTGTCCGGGGCATCTCCGAACAGAGCGAGCTCGACCTCATCTCCGACCGCTAGACCGTAACGGTCTGCCTGGCGTTTCGGGACAACTACCGAAGGGCCTCCCTCTGAAGGGATGGAACCCGAAGCCAAGTCAAGGTCAAACACCTGTTCTAAGTTGGCCATCTCGACCGGTTCGATATCGACCTCTTCGAGGTTCCCATCGAATTCATAGTCGGCGAACTCCCACTGAGCAGCCGTCATGACTATTCCCGATTCGTCCAGGTCTCTGATGTTGGCGATCATTGTCGGGTCGAGCTGAGGACCATCAGCGAAGACGGCAAAGTCGGCTTGGATACGGCTCTCGATCGTGGTGCTAACCTGGTTTTTGACCGACTCGCCGACGACCAGCGTGGTGGTAATCAAAGCGAGCCCGATCATCAAAGCGGCCGAAGTTGTAGCGGTTCTTTTAGGGCTGCGTCCAGCGCTTTCTGCCGCCAGTTGGCCGCTCAGACCAAAGACCTTGCCGGCCGGATAGCTGAGTAGTTTTGTAACTCCAATCGCTAGAGCAGGGCTGATGAGTACGGTTCCGGCGAAGACGCCTGCGGCGCCAAGCGCCATTGTCGAGATAGTGGCCGACGTTTCTGACGAACCGAACAGCCCATACGATCCGGCGGCGACACCAGCACCGAACACAATTGCGCCCAGTACTATGCGCAGTTTCGATACCGAACTGGCTTTGGTAGCTAAGCCCGACATGGCTACGACCGGTGAAACCATGCCAGCTCGTATGGCGGGAACGAGGGCTGCCACAATGGTGATGCCGATGCCTGAAACCACGGCGGCGACAACTGTACGAGCAGTCATCACGACTGGAAGGTCAGAACCGGCGCCAAGCCCACCTGCAACCAACGAGATCAGCCCCGACAACAAGAGGCGGCCGAATACGATGCCGAACAACGCAGCAACTAGACCCACTAAGGCGGCCTCGGCGATCACCGATGTTCGAAGTTGTCTGCTGCCCGCTCCGATCGCTCGGAGTAAACCGATTTCTCGCATCCGTTGGGTCAACAACATGGCGAATGTGTTGTAAATGATGAAGGCTGCAACCGCCATCGAGATGAACGCAAACCCGAGAAGTACTCGTTGGAATACGTTTACTGCACCGTCGATTTCCGCTTGGATCTCATCTTTGAGGTCTTGAATGTTCTCTACCTCGATGTCGTTTCCTAAAGCGTCGGCCACTGCTGTTTGGACATCGGTAAGAGGTGTTTCACCATCGGTGGCAACCCATACCAGCGTGTAGGTGTTTGGGCCTATTTCAGCGAGTTTACGGACCGTCTCACCATCGAGAAAGAGGTTCCCATACGAGTCTCCGTCAAACGTTTCGACGGGTTCGGTAGATCCGTCCGTTTGTTGTTCTTCAACTAAACCAGAAAGCGTCAATAAGAACGCACCGTCCTCAGTTTCAAAGTTGACTGTGTCACCAATTGAGAGTTCGAGGGTCGTGGCGAGTCCGGTGTCGAGAAGGAATTCGTCAGCTCCCGGCTCTTTCCCGTCGACTATGACGGTGCGGTTGAAGTCTGAGTCGCCCACCCAAATCATCGCGTCAGCCTCGTCCAATAGCGTTTCATCGGACGCGGACGTAACACGTTCCCCGAAAACGCTAACCTCGCCTTCGGCTGAGTCAACGCCAGCTGTTTGCTCGATAGTGGCGAGTTGTTCGGCGCTAATCGTGTCATCTTCTTTGTCTTCGGTTGGAAGGACCGCAAGGTCAATGCCTTCAAATTCTTGGTCTAAAGATCCCGAGAACGACTGTCGAATGCTGTCGGAAAGTCCGAAAGAAACCACTACAAAACAGACCCCGAGCGTGATGGTCAGCCCGGTCAGGATGTAGCGGATCTTGTTACTGAGAATATTCTTTATCGATATATACAACATGAGAGTTCCTTCAGTTCTTGTCTGTCGACGCTTAGGCGGAGAGCGTGCGCAGGCAGCCCAGAACTGAGTCTGGAGTCGGATTGGATAACGATGAGACGATGGCTCCATCGGCGAGAAAGAGGACTCGGTCAGCGTAGGTCGCGGCGGTAACGTCATGGGTGACCATCACGATTGTCTGGTGGAGCTCGTCGACGGCGGAGCGCATAAACCCCAAAATTTCTGCACTGGTAATCGAATCGCAGTTACCGGTTGGTTCGTCGGCAAAGATGATCTCAGGTTTGCTGGTTAGAGCTCGAGCTACCGCGACCCGTTGCTGCTGGCCGCCTGATAGTTCCTCTGGTTTATGGTCCAGGCGATCTTGAAGGCCTACTGCTGCGATGACCTGTTCAAGCCATTTCGGATCGGGTTTCTCGCCGGCTAGTCGCAATGGGAGTGCGATATTTTCCAGCGCAGACAGGGTCGAGACCAGGTTGAACGCTTGGAACACGAACCCAATTTTGTCGCGCCGTAATTCGGTCAGCCGTTTCTCCGACATGGTCTCAAGGTTGGTCGAGCCGATCTGTACCTGGCCCCCAGTTGGTCGGTCTAAGCCGGCTACACAATGCATCAACGTTGATTTGCCGGAACCCGAGGGCCCCATGATGGCTGTGAACTCGCCCTTTTCGAACGTTACGTCGACGTTGTCAAGGGCGACTACTTGGCTGTCCCCCTTGCCATAGACCTTGGATACGCCGACCGCCAATCCGGCCGTCGACCCTCCGGCTTGGTTGAGATGAGGCTCGGGAATTGCTTCTGATGTTTCGCGTAGTTGGCTCATAGGAAGATCATGTTCGAAACGAGCCGTTGAGCCAATTGGGTATTACCCGGAACGAACCCTGAGGCGCCTGACATACCACAGTCGTTTGGCAGGGTTTTCCCCGAGGTTTCAAAGACTTCAAAGATGAGCGACCTGTGTATCTGTTCGAAGGTGAAGGTCCCGGGATATTGGCCGCCAGCGAAAACGTCCGGTCGACGTTCAAATATTCTTTGGAGTGAGTGTTTCTGGGAACGCCGACAAATCATCCTGGGCCTAGGTATTGCGTCGGTGAAAGCGCCGTTCTGGGACGGCGAGCAGCACTCGGCCTCATCGACGATTGGATAGGGCTACCACAAGCCTGACAAGACAATAGTCTAGAACCAGGATATGATTTACTATAATCGATTGCTAGTTACGTATATTTGAAGGGGTATTGGTTTGACAGACGGGAGTGTGTATTTCAATGTTACGGTGAGCACAGAGACCATCGAAGTGTTCGAACCTAAAGTTGGCGACGGCGTCTCCGAGTCGGTTATTAGTTATCATGGAGGACGTTTTAGTTCTTCTGGGGGATCGTCATATAACCTAATGCAGGCTAACTTTGCGACCTTTCAAGAGGATGTCAACGATCGCCTTTTCGAACAAAAACGTATAGGGGGCGTTGTTGGGTCAATGCTGGAGGGGCTGCATCAGCGCATGCAAGAGGCAGATTCTAACTTCTAATGATGAAGCAGTTAGGACTAAATAGTGACGTTTGAGACAGTTAAGGCTCTGCGGGTTGACCCCACCGAGTTTGAAGCAGTAAGCACTGACCTGAACGATGCTCACACCTCGACCACGGCCGCCCTCGACCTAGCCGACGTCCAAATAAGCGCTTATCTCGAGGCCCAGCGGGGAGCCGACTCTAAACTAATCGTTTCGTCAGCCCGAAAGACAATCGCCGCGATACGATCAACGATTGCTGGTTACCCCGATTTGGCTGGCGCCTTCGATACAGCGTATTCAACGACGTTTGGTTTGGACACCGACTCCAACACGTTGTGGACTGAGGTGATCAACTTCGTTGGCGAGATGACTGAGCTTGACAAAGACGGCTTTCAAGGGAGATTCGACGCTATACGGACGGCCGAAGAATCGGCGATGTCGACCCTGGCCACCGCTATCGATGAAGCCCCCACCGGCGATGACATCGAACTCGACCCAGGTGTATCTGAACTAATTACCCGTCTAGTTAAGAGCATTGATGACGCGGATACCCAGATGGACCTCGTGGTGGCCGAATCCCTGTTAAAGGACTACGAAGAAGACGGCGACTTTGATATTTCAACCGAAGAACAGATTTTGCTGGAAAAGGGAGAATTTTCAGTCGATGAAATCGAAAAGATTATGGCGGACGAGGTCGATCCTGAAGTACGACGCGCCATTTTAGCGGAAGGCACTTTTGCTGACAGGCCCGAAGACGAGATCGAAGGCATTCTGTCAGGCGATTTGGATCCAGACCTTGCGATCGACCTTGTAGAAGACCCACGCCTGAATTACCCAGACGAAGAAATAATGGACGACGTTGCTGAGGCCATGGCCGAGGGCGATCACCCAATAGTCAGAAACTCCCGTTCGGATCCCGAACATTTCCCCCCCTGGTATGTCGAATACTTTGAAAACGAAAGAAAGATCAAAGCTCCCGGCACGACCCCTTTGGAGGCAGCCAAACTTGAAGAGGAACAACGAGCGCTTCGAGAAGAGCACAATATCGACAGTGACGGCAAGGTCAACCAAATACATGCCACCTCAGTCACTGGTGAGCGTCTTGATGGTCACCAGTGGGAAGGCGGGAGATACAGTGAGATCTTCCAAGACGGCGAAGAGCAGGAAGCGATCGCTGAAGAAATTAATAAGAACTCGGAAACTGCCGTCGGATTCTTTAATGGTCTAGATGCCGAAGGAACAGCGGAAATACCTACGGCCTTAGCCGAAGAGCCAGAACTGGTAGAAAAGTACAGTGAGGCTCTAGGTGATGCATCAAGGGTTAAAGGCGACAATGGTCTGAGCTTTTCTGGTGCTGAGGTTATCAACGCAGATATACCTCGAGGTCCCACAGATCTCCCCGCTGAGGTTATCTTCGTTACGGGTGATTTCGATGACGAATTCTTGGGGAGTGCCACTGAGGCAAGTATCCGTAAGAAAGATTCGGAAGGTGGCGAACTGCTAGGCCCGTGGAGTCCAAAGAGTCAACCTCTACCAGAGGCGCTTCAAGATCGCAGTGAAGTGGCTAGGGACAATCGCATTGAGCGCGAACGCGAGGAATTAGAAGCCATATATGGCACCGACGCCACCAATATTCTGCTGGGCCGAGCGAATGAGAACCCTGAAGCTGCAAAAATAGCCTTTGACGGATTAGGGGAAGATGTCGAGATCTTGATTCATCCCGAGCATGAATTTGTGCCGGATGATTCCCCTCGTGCCGAAGGTGAGGATCCAAAGTATCCCATAACCCAGTTCTTAGGGATTGTTGGTGAAGACGAGGGTCGGGCTAAGAAGATATTCGTCGCACACGCCGAGTCAGGAGAAGGCGACACGCCGAAAGACTTCCAGAACCCTGGCGTTGCAAGCGGCTTTGGCCTCGTTATGGGTCACCATGCTACGGTAACGTTCGACGACAAATACATCGAGCACCATGGTATCGAGATCGACGGCGATGGAAATCGAATATCACAATCAGAGTTTGCAGAGCTGGGTCTCGACGGGCACGATTGGCAACTATGGCAGGCCCAGGTCAACGAAAAAGGCGGAGGGGCAGGGTTGGTTTTCGGTACCGATCGACTGATCCGAGAGGCCATCAGAAACGACTTGGAAGATAATGGCAAGCTAACCGAAGAGGTTGAGATCGACGGAGAGATGGTCAACCCTTATGAGACTTTCGGTTTGACTCTGGGTGCGCTGGAACGCAATTCTACCGAAGGTGCAATCTCTTACGCTGAGAGCATTGATGATGATGCTGAGGCGCAAAACAGGCTAAATGCGGCACTGGGTTCGACCGGTATTGTAATTCTAACTGTGGTGGCAGCTCCAATTGTGGCTCCTTTGGAGGGTGCCGCTGCCGTTGCTGCGGTTGTTGCCACTACAACCCTTTCCGGGACCGATGTCGCGCTTTCCTACCTCGGAGCGTCCGCAACCGAAGATACGGAAAATGCTGCCAGATTATTGAAGAAGCTGGTAATTGATACCTCTTCCGGTAAGTCAGGCCCTGACCGGGTGAGCGACATAGCGGTCGAGGAATCTATTTTGATTGCTCAAACCGAGTATGAGGCTTCACTCGAGGGACTTCATCCGCTTGACGATGTGCCTCCATATCCGGTGCGCGATGATGACGGAAATAAAGTTCGTGTCCACAATGGTGTCTTACAAACTGAGATAGCCGGTGAGTGGGTCGAAACCCGACATGCAGACCTCGATTTGAGTACGGGTGAGCCCGGTGGGAAGAACGCTACGGAGTTAGGGGACCAAGCTGAAGGTAGCCTAATTGGAGATGAACACACAAGGGGCTTCAGCCCAAGTGATCCCGGGGATCTACAGAAACAACTTGACGACGCCGGGGTGGACGTTGACGTACAGCATGGGGCGCCCAAGAAAACTGAGGAGTGAGAATAGTGTGTAGCCGGGTGAGCCGGGTGCTAATAGGTGGGTGTTTGGTGTTGGCGGGTTGTTCGTCTGGCGGACAGGACGCCGAAGTAGTCTTTGAGTCTGAGGGCGCGGTTAACATTGTCGGCCCGGTGGTGTCCGACGGTGATTCGATTTGGTGGTTAACCGAAGTTGCCGATGACTCTAGAGCGCTTGAGGTTGTAAAAGCCGATAGTGGGACCGGCGTGATTGAGTGGAGCGAGCCTGTTGGTTTTGGCACTGTCTTTCCATTGTTTCTTGATGATGGGGTGTTGTGGGTGCAAGTCAACTCACCAGAGTCGCCAGACGAATCAGATCACGACTTGGTTAGGGTTGATGCTGAATCGGGCGAGGTTACCGGCGAAGTACCTACAGAAAGTTACGGGGTTGCCGTAGTCGATGATCTTCTCTGGACGGTTGATGGATTCAGCGTCCTTGATCTGGTCGACCCTAGTACACCTGAACTCGTCGAATCGCTCAGTTTGTACGACGTCGAGAGCCTTGATTTCGAGCCAAGCTTTGCATCCGACGCCATTGAGTTCGATGATGCAGTGTGGGTTACTTCTCAGAACCGAGCGTTTGGGTTGAACCCCGACACCCTCGAATTGATTGACAGCGTTGAGTTCCCAGCCGGCGGATTTGGTCGACTCGAGATTCAAGACGGTGTGTTATGGGCTCAAGAAACTGACAGGTTAAAGGAATCCGACCTTCCATACAGCGCGTTGAAAATCGACACCGAAAGCGCCACGACGGAAACCTTCGACCTATACGAATCACCGGTTGGTACAGTCGAATACAACGGATTCACATTCGACGTCACGGGGGAGAACAAAGTCGAACAAATCGATGCGTCCGGCGAAACCGTGGCAACATACGAGAACTTAGACCCGTTCAGTTTCGTCGTGACCGACGGATACTTGTGGGCCGTCAACGAAGACCAAGTCGTCCGCTACCCAACCGCCGGCTAGCACCGAGCAACAAGACAGTTGCCCCTTCGAAATAGCCTCGGTGATTTTTTGTCGATGATGGAGGGATTTCAGTCAAATCGCTCGACGGTTCAGCGTGTCCTAACAAAACTACGTAGCTGACGATTGCTTGGCCCCTGTCCCCGCTTTGAAACCCTGGAACGACCCAGTCGTGTAATCGTCACGCTTGGTGGGCTGGGTTTGCCGTTATTCTTGAAACTTGTGTCCAAGCAGATAAATGCGGTAGTCCGAAACGCAACAGAAACCCAAGAACTGGCATCGGGGCTGGCCCAACTCGTCAGCGTCGGTGACCTCCTGGTTCTCTTAGGAGACCTTGGAGCTGGCAAGACGTGCTTCACCCAAGGACTTGCCCGCGGGCTCGACATAGCAGAAAGAGTGACCAGCCCGACCTTTACCTTGGCCAACCGCTATGAAGGCCGTCTAATCTTAAACCACCTAGACGTCTACCGGTTGAGCGGAGCGGCGGAAACCCTAGACCTAGACCTATACGAAATGGCTGAGGAAGGCGTCACGGTAATCGAGTGGGGGCACAACATCAGTGGAGTGTTGGCCGAATCTCGACTCGAAATCGAGTTCACGTATCTTGACGACACGTCTGAGACCGCCCAAGAATGCCGCCATATCAAATTGACTGTGGTTGGCGACGGTTGGGGCGAACGAACCGCCGACCTTGAATCGGTACTCGAACCCTGGCGGCAGAAATGATCAGTCTCGCAGTGACAACATCGACGGCGACCGTTGGGGTGGCCGTCGGCGACGAAGACCAGATACTTGGGTTCGAACAGGAAGTCACCGATCGACGACATGCCGAAGAACTCACGCCCATGATTCGGCGAGTCTTGCAAACCGCGTCGGTGTCGATGTCTGAGATCTCCCGCTTTGTGGTCGATGTCGGGCCAGGACGGTTCACGGGGCTGCGGGTTGGGTTGGCTACGGTTCGCACACTAGCCTTCGCGCTCGACAAAAAGGTAGTGCCGTTGACCAGTCTAGAAATCTTGGCGTTCGCCCAAGACGAAGCATCGGTTCTGGTATCGATAGACGCTCGTCGAGGCGAAGTCTTCCAACAACACTTTGTCGACAACGTCGCTCAAGGTGACCCCAAGGTTGGCGCTCCGGAAAAGCTGGCACCGCCGTTGGATGGCAATGGACTGGTGGTGGTTGGAGATGGCGTTGACCGGTACCCAGAGATATACCGAGATTCGGGTTTGGCGGGCCGTCAGGTTCAGGCCGACGAGATGCTCCGGTTAGCTGGGAAACGAGTTGCCGTCTCAGGCGTCGAAATAGAACCCATGTACCTGCGTGAACCTGACGCCAACCCCAACGTTAAGACCCGGCCTCGGGTACCGCAGTCAGAAATTACTTAAACCAACTTCCCTCGGGCCAGAGTCGGGTGAAGAATTTGGTGTAGGTGGCAGGGTCGCTAATCACTTGGAGAAACTCTTCAGTGGGTGCGCTTGCGACAAACAACAGCACCGCTGTGCCATAAAGGGCGGCAGTGCCTAACGGGTTCGATACGTCCCCCAGGGAAAGCGCCGATCCGAACGATTTCTTGATTTTCGCACCCAACAAATTGACGCTGTATAACTCGTCCAAAACCAGATGGGTCAACACCCCGATTGCCAAGAAAGAGGCGTAAAACCATGATCGCAGAGGGTCGAGACCAAAACTGTGGTGCGTGATAAGCCCGGCGGTCAAACCGAAACAGGCGGTTGCTGGCAAGGAGTGAAAAAGGCCGCGGTGTGTGGTCAACCGCCCGAAAAGTTCAAACCCAACCTTGAACACCGTGTAGGTTCCAACCGCGAGGAGAGTCAGTTCGACTACCGAGTACGTGGACGCAAAGTTCAATACGACAAGCAAGGTTCCCACCGTCGACAAAATTCGCTGCGCCACCCGAAGCGGGATAGAGGTCTCCGAATCGAGGTCAGGCAATAGCCCCCCAACGATGCCAGCTCCGAAATACCCGATCGTGTCGCCCGTTGTCGTTGCTGCCCCGGTGGTGGTCGTAGCCAAGGTGGTCGCGGCCGCTCCAGTGACGAGGGTTGCTCCGATCAAATGAGTCTTAAAGTCCGCCATTTCGGCTCCTCCGGTAAGCGTGCCAGGACGTCCCGAATATAGCGGAACAATGACCGAGCTTGGCTTGAACACAGGGGGTTCAAATAAACAATCCATTAAACTCGAGGCGTTCGTGTCGAAGTGGCATTCGGCACGTGTTCACTGGGAGGATGGTCCGAACTTCACTTGTAATCCTAGTACTGGTTAGTTTGATCGCTGCTGGCTGTTCCAGTTCGTCGCGTAATACCGCTGCATCGGGTGGCGACGGCGACTCACCCGACACTACAGCCGGCCCAAATCCTGCCGACGCTGTCGATCGATCTATCGAACGGTTTGGCGCTGCGCCGGAAACGCCAGAAGGAGACCTCGCACCCGAAGTCAAAGCGGCGGCTGACGCGTTGTTTGCCCGGGTCGAAGGAGAAGATGTTTTTACCGACGAGGACGCAGCCAATCTGGAGATAATCTCAGTTTCGGGCGACCCACGGATGGCGTGGTTGTTGAGCGACATGCTTAGATTGACGCGCACCGCCGCCCTCATTGAAGACATATCTATCGGAGCCGAAAAATTGATCGGCATCGACATCACCAACGCTGACTCTCGCTGGGGTGAGTTGACCGACCACCTGATCGCTTGGGACACGCCAGCTCCACCGAGCTACCTTGAGTACAAACGAAATCTGTATATTCGGATCGTTCCTGAATGGGAACCACTTTTCGAAGATGGTCGCGACATCGATTGGCGTCATCTTTCATGGGGAGGTGTCGGCATCGATGACACCCCGTACGACAAGACCGATGTTACTTGCGGGCAATGTATCCCAGCAGTCGACAACCCGGACACTGTCGAAGTCGACGACGCCGACCACTTAGTTGACGAATCAATCGTGTTTGGGGTCGAAATAAACGGCGAAGCACGAGCCTATCCTCGTTCGATGATGGAAGTCAGAGAAATGGTCAACGACACCCTAGGAGGGCGTGATATCGGCATGCCATACTGCACGCTTTGTGGGTCGGCCCAAGTCTATTTCACAGACAAAATGCCAGATGGTATCGAACGGCCTGTTCTGCGAACCTCTGGGCTTCTCATCCGATCTAACAAGGTTATGTACGACATTCAAAGCGGGTCTGTGTTCGACACGTTCCTCGGTTCGGCGGTTACCGGCCCGCTCGCCGACAAAGGTATCGTGCTTGAACAGCACACGGTTACGACGACAACATGGGGTGAGTGGAAAGCCGAGCATCCAGACACGACGGTTCTGGCCGCCAACGTAGGGTTCGGGCGCAATCCCAACTTTAGAAACACTCGGGACGCTGAAGGACCCATCTTTCCGATCGGTGACCTCGACCAACGCCTAGGTGTTCACGACGACGTTGTCGGCGTCATTACCGAAGCTGACACTCCGGTAGCCTTCCCTGTCGACGAAGCCCAGAAGACCTTAGAAGATGGTGGAACCGTCGTCTTTGAAGGAGTTGAACTTCGAGCCGAGGCGGGCGGCCTAGTGGCCTATGCAGAAGGCACCGATGACGTGATCGTAAGCCATCAGGCCTTCTGGTTCGCATGGTCTCAGTTCTACGCCAACACCGAAGTATGGACTGGTTAGCTCTCGTAAAGCTTGTCGACTTTCACTCGGAATTCTTCGGAATTCGAGAACCCGATCATAATCTGGCCTCGAGTCCATCCCGCCTGTAGTTGAGCTATCCAATGGGCACGACCGCGGGCGTCGGGGGTGCGGTCAAGGACATTGTCGTAGACCAAATCTACGAACTGTTCGTCGCTGATCGATCCATACCGGGTCTTGAACTCCGGAGATTCGGCGAAGCCTTCGGCCACTTCAGCCAACGGAATCTCCATATTTATCCAGTCGTGCAGGCCTTTGGTATCCGGCTTGCGAACAAAGAACGCTCGGTAAAGCCGACCGATATTGCTTTGTTCTTCGAACTCGAGAAGCTTCGATGCGGTTTTGGCTTGGAACTCGGCGGACTGAGAGAAGTGGGTCATCACTGTCCCGCGTGTCATGCCCTCGTTTAGACTGGTAGTCCAGCCGGCTTTGCCTTGACTGTCGGGGGCTCGATCGAGAACGTTCCGGTAAATCAGGTCTACGAAGTCGCTGTTGTTGAGTGAACCGTAGGTGTCTTTAAATTCGGGCGACCCGGCAAAGAATGAAGCGATCGACGCAAGGTCTTGTCCAGATTTTCGGGCTTGGATCCAGCCGAGTTCGCCAGCTTCGTCTGGGCGACGGTTAAAGAAGGCTAGGTAGAGGCGCCCTATTTGACGTTTCAGGTCGACCATCGAAGTTGGCGATACCGGGGTAGGTGTGGGTTTGCCGGAATCAACCGGGTTGTCGCCCGGAGCATTCAAAAAGCCGATGTCGCCGAATTCTTGCCCCAATATGGCGTTGCTATCTCCACCGAGCCAGGTGTTGACGACGTTGGAAACAACGTGCCTATGGTCGACGTGGACCTTCATATTCCCATGCTTGTCTAGGTCGGTAAGTGACGGTTGATGGCCGTATTGTCCACCTTTGACCGAGGATCCGATTGCGAACACCGTGTTTGCCGTTCCGTGGTCGGTCCCCGCACTGCCGTTTGCTTTGACCCGCCGCCCGAATTCGCTGACGCCGAGTAGAAGTGTTTGTTTCTCGCGTTCGGCCTGCAACGTCGAGTAGAACTCTTTCAAACCAGTTTCGATCTCGGTCATACGTGTGTTGTGCATCTCTGCTTGACCCGAGTGCGAATCGAAATCTCCGAAGACAATTGAGATGATCCGGATACCGAGGTTGGAATTTATCAGACGCGCCGCTAGTCGTAGTTTGGTGACAACGTCCGCTTCATCCAACGGGCCTTCGACGAATGCCGAGAGTTGGCTTGACAAATCGACCGAACGTGACAGAACTTGGCCAGCGAGTTGTTGAACCGGACGGGATCCGCCAGCGAGCTGACCCATCTTTTGAAGAGCGTCGTACTGGAGTTGAGGATGAGCCGATCCCATATTTGGGTAAAGGCTGGAGTCTCTACGAGGAACCGCTATAGCGTTTTGACGTTCGCCCTTGACCACCAGCGGGACAGTCGTCCCGAGCGAAACGCTGTTGAACGGATCGCTTTGGCTAAGTTGGTCGACATAACGACCGGCCCAGCCACTTCTTAACGCAGAAGTGTGTCCCTGCATGACTCGCGCCATTGACGTGAAGTGGCTCAAGTCGTTGAGTCGAGTTTCCCCGACGCCGTCTATTAAGGCCACATCCCCAGCATCCCATTTGGATTTCATGAACCCGAGCCGACTATTGAAACCTCGATCGTTGGAGAATGGAAGCGTTTCTTCTGGACCGAAGGCTAACCCACCTCGGGCCGAACGGTAGGCTCCATCATTGAACGGGATAAACGTGTTGAGACCGTCGTTCCCGCCGCCCATGGTTAGAAGGACAAGGACGCCTTCACCTGGGGTCAAGGGACTCGCTGCTGCTTCGAACTTGCCCATCCACGCTGGCATCGACAGGACGCTAGCGCCAGCGGCGACTGCCATTAAGAACGATCGGCGTTGTACCGTTAACGGGCTTTGGTCGGCCGGGCTTGACAATGTTTGTAGAACCTCGGATGTGCTCGGTTCATACATTACGCCACCGCCATTTCAGGGGAGAGAAGAGTCAGGTAGATGATTCCTGATTTCTTGTGGTAGGGGTTGGATTCCGACTGGGCAAAGTCGGTCAGAATAGTTCGGAGTTCGTTGCTTATTTCACCAACGTCGAGATAGTTGAGGCAAGCGTTCACTACGGCTGCGTCCGACTGGCCATCCGTCGAAGGCGTATCGCCTCGGTCCATCACCTTCCACTTAATATTGTTGACAAATCTGCCTTTGGCCCAGATCGCCGATTCTGTCAGCCAAGCTTCGTTCTGGTGCCAGCCCGAAACGTTTGGTGGAGCGTACGGTTCCTGGCCCATATCGTCGAGCATCCATAGCGGCCTCTGGACCGAAAACTGGAATTTGGCGTGTCTGAACGAAGCGACAGCGTACTCGATTGGACCTCGAACGATTCCTTGTTTTGCTTGAGGGGACAGAAATTCGGGGTGCATAAGAATGGCTCGAACCGCTTCTCGAATGTTCAAACCAGAACTTCGGTAGGTGGAAGCAATGTCGGACACGACTCGATCGCCCGGATTTGGATACGCGAAGAACGACCAAAGTTTCCTAGCGACGAATTTGCTATGCGCGTCGGCCGTCCGGCCATAGAGGAGTTCCTTGATGACGTCATGTCCTCGAAGGTTTCCTGTTCGACCAAGAAACGTTTTGCTGCCACCGTCGTGGAGCGAAGGCTTGAATACGTACTGATAGTCAGACGAGATAGTCTCTCCCGTCCACGCTCTGGCTGATTCCTTGACGTCCTCTTCGGAATACTGACCTACGCCAACGGTAAACAACTCCATTAGCTCGCGGGAGAAGTTCTCGTTCGGGCTACCAGCGTGGTTACGAAAGTTATCGAGGTAGACGAGCATTGCCGGATCGAGACTGACATCGACAATTAGGTCTTCGAATTTCCCGAGACCTTTCCGGCGAAGTATCTGGTTTTGGTCGAACATCGATTCGTGTCGACCGACTTTATACAGCGAACTGCAGAGGGTGCCGTGCCAGAAAAGAACGATCTTCTCGCTCAACTGGTTTGGTCTCTCGCGGGCACGGTCGAGCCAATAGTTGGTCATGTCGTTATAGGCGTCCCAGGAATTGGGGATGCTTGGGTCGGGGGCTAGCGGCGTTGGGGTAGCATCAACGATGTCGTTGACAGCCTGCGGCCAGCTCTTTCCTTGAACAGCTTCGATTTCGGAGTGAGGTGCTCCGAAACCTGTTCGCGAAAGTAGGTGTCTCGTATCTAGATAAGATGGCATGGTAATAAGGACATCGAACTGTTACATCAGATTCTTAAGGAACTTGGCGCCTCTGCCGACTAACCCCAGCTAGGACGCTTGTTCCAGAATCAACAAGAAGTGCCAAATGCAAGAAACTAGATCATGCCAAGAAGAAATTAGACAATGTTTGAATCGTTAGATCGGCTGCCCCGTGACCCAATCCTTGGCCTTAGTCAAGCCTTCAGAGATGAACTCGCCCCCGAAAAGGTCGATCTAGGAGTCGGCGTTTATCGCGACGATACCGGCGGCAGCCCAATATTTTCTGCAGTTAAGGCAGCGGAGTCAGACCTATTGGCTGATCAAAAAACGAAGGCTTACGTATCGCAAGCCGGCGACCCGGTGTTTCTTGAATCAATGGCCAAGCTCATCGTTGGTGATGAACTGTTTGGGTCGCACCGAGATCGACTAGTTTCGTTGACATCGGTCGGCGGGTCGGGGGCAATTCGTTTAGCTGCGGAAGTAGCGCTCGCAGCTAAACCGGACACCAAAGCCTGGGTTTGCAAACCAACGTGGGCTCACCATCTTCCGTTGCTGGCCGGTGCTGGAATGCAGGTTGAGGAATACGGCTACTACGACGACCGAGCAGGAACCGTCAACTTCGACAAGATGATGGCGGACTTGGCACACGCTAAGGCAGGCGACCTCGTTGTTCTTCAGGTGTCTTGTCATAACCCAACTGGAGCGGACCTGTCGCAGAGCCAGTGGAGCGAGGTTGTCGACCTTGCCGCAAGACGTGGATTTGTTCCTCTTCTTGACATTGCCTACCAAGGGTTCGGTGACTCGTTAGACGAGGACGCGTTTGCTATTCGGCTCGCCATTTCTCAACTACCTGAACTGATCGTTGCCAATTCATGCGCCAAGAATTTTGGGCTCTACCGAGAACGGCCAGGCATGCTCCTGATTCAGGGTAGAACGGCCGACGAGGCCCAAGCCGCGGGTAGTCATGTTTTGACCAACGCACGTCGAACCTATAGCATGCCGGGGTACCACGGTCCCGCGATTGTCGGTCAGCTTCTAAGCGACGAAACGTTGCGGTCGACCTGGACGAGCGAACTGACGGCGGCTAGAACTCGGGTTTCGACGTTGCGTAAGATGTTCGCAACCGAGTTGAACAATGCCCAGAGCCGGACAGACTACTCTTTCCTAGCCGACCAAAAAGGAATGTTCTCCCTCCTTGGGCTTGACAAGAGCCAGATCAAGCGCTTGCGAGAAGACCACAGTATTTACATGCTCGGGAACTCGCGCGCGAACATTGCAGGTCTGACCCCTGACAATATCGAGTACGTCGTTAGGTCAGTGGTCTCGGTCACGAGCTGAGGAAATACAGCCGACGCGTGACGCCGGGATACTTCTTATCTGGATCCAGGGACTTTTCGCCTGACGGTTTTCTTGTCTGCCTAGCCGTAGCCGAATACCAACTAGTGGCCCGCGGACGCACCGCGTTACTAGATGGCATCGGACGGGGTATCAACGAAACGCCAGCAAGATTTCTCGTATGCGTCGACAAGCTCGCGATGGGGAGCAAGTGGTAAACGAATACACCGATGAAGAACGTGAGGCGATGGAATAACCGCCCAGCTATGGGGTTTCGCTAGCAGTCGACGCATGCGATGAGGGAAAGCCCCGGTGTCGCTGCCGCCTGAGTTCTCACAGACAAACCGACTAGCTGTGAGGGGAGTGAAACCCAATGAACATGCTCTACGAACACGACGAAAATATCCGACTGGTTTAGTGGTAGGCATGGTAAAGCCGTCGCTAGTAATCGTTGGTAATGGCATGGTTGGTCAACGCTTCGTTGACGAAGCAATCCAAAGAGGTCTCGAAAACTCGTGGGACATTGTCGTCATAGGCGAAGAACAGCAGCCAGCGTATGATCGGGTCGCGCTTTCGAGCTGGTTCGACGACCAAGACGACTCTGCGCTAAGCCTGGTCGAGCGGAGCTTCGTTGACGACGGTCCAGTCGAATATCGGCTTGGGGTAAGAGTTGACTCCATCGATCGAGGCCAGCAGACCCTCCAGCTGAGCGACGACTCGGAACTCGCCTACGACCATTTGGTGTTAGCAACCGGCTCATATCCATTTGTGCCCCCGGTGCCGGGAAAGGATCTTCCCGGTGTCTTCGTCTACCGAACACTTGAAGACCTCGCCAACATTCAGTCTTGGGTAACCGACCAAAAGTGCAGTACTGGTGTGATTATTGGCGGTGGCCTTCTTGGACTTGAAGCAGCGAACGCGTTACGGAACATGCAGGTCTCGGCGAACGTTGTTGAGATGGCGCCCCGGCTCATGCCGCAACAGCTCGAAGCCGGCGGCTCAGAGATGTTGTCGCGTTGGATCGACGACCTCGGCGTTTCGCAGTATTGCGGTGTGCTAACCGAAGAGATTGTCGGCTCCGACCGAGGAGTTACCGGTCTGCGATTCGCCGAATCGGAAGCCCTAGCCGGTATGGACGGTATTGTCGGCAATACGTTAGCAACTGACATAGTTATCTTCTCGGCCGGAATTCGGGCGTCGGACTCGTTGGGTCGCGACGCTGGATTGGAAATAGGAGAACGGGGCGGAGTGGTGACCGACACCCAGATGGTTACCTCCGATCCGAACATTTCGGCCATCGGTGAAGTCGCCTGCGTCAATAACATGCTCTACGGCCTTGTCGGACCCGGCTACGATATGGCGAAGGTTGCCGCTGACCGTCTGGCAAAGTCGCCAACTGAAAACGGTTTTGCGGGAGCCGACCTGTCGGCCAAACTAAAACTCCTCGGCGTCGAAGTAGCGAGCTTCGGCGACAACAAAGGTAATGAGACCACCACCGATATCGTGTTCGTCGACCCGGTCAAGAAAGTTCATCGACGCCTGGTGCTGGACAACGAAAACCAAGTTGTTGGCGGCACCTTGGTCGGCGATGCGTCAGGGTACGACATTCTGGTCGCGATGGCTCGAGGTCAGATGGTGACGCCAGATGAGCCTCAATCATTTGTGTTGCCGGATTACGTTGGCGCTAACGCATCTTCCGACGTCGAACTCCCCGACTCCGCTCAAATCTGCTCTTGTAACGACGTCACCAAAGGGGATTTGAAGGAAGCGATTGGTAATGGTTGCCAAACCGTCGGGTCGCTGAAATCCGAGACGCTCTGCGGTACGAGCTGTGGTGGCTGTGTCCCGGCGATGGAAACGTTACTCAAAGTCGAGCTCGCAAATGCAGGCATTGAGGTCAAAGTCGACCTGTGCGAACATTTCGCGTACAGCCGCCAACAGCTTTTCGACCTCGTTCGTTTCCACGGTCATTCTTCATGGGCCGAGGTTATTTCGGCTCATGGCTCCGGTCGAGGCTGCGCAATCTGCCGCCCAGCTGTCGCCTCTATCCTGGCTTCGCTCAGCAACGGGTACGTGCTAGATGAAAGTCAGGCCAGTCTTCAAGACACTAACGATCGTTCGCTCGCAAACATGCAGCGTAACGGAACGTACTCGATAATTCCGAGAGTCCCGGGAGGCGAAATCACTCCCGACCAGTTGATCGAACTTGGCCAGATCGCTAAAGACTTCGACTTGTACACAAAAATTACCGGCGGTCAACGTATCGACTTGTTGGGTGCTGAGCTGTCGGAGTTGCCTGCGATTTGGCAACGAGTTTTAGATGCAGGACTCGAATCTGGACACGCGTACGGCAAAGCGCTTCGTACCGTAAAGTCTTGTGTCGGCTCAACGTGGTGTCGCTACGGGGTCCAGGACTCGGTAACGATGGCTATCAACGTCGAGCTCCGGTACCGGGGTTTGCGTTCTCCTCACAAACTCAAGTCGGCTGTTTCTGGGTGTACCCGAGAATGTGCCGAGGCTCAAAGTAAAGATTTTGGGATCATAGCAACCGAGACCGGCTGGAATCTTTACGTCGGTGGCAATGGTGGACGTCAGCCACGCCACGCCGACCTGATCGGAACCGACCTCGACGACGCGACCCTGATCAGGACCATCGACCGATTCTTGATGTTCTACATTCGCACAGCTGACAAACTTCAGCGGACGTCGCTTTGGCTCGAGTCGCTTGAGGGCGGCATCGACTATTTGAAAGAGGTCATCTTCGAAGACAGCCTGGGAATTTGTGATGAGCTGGACGCAGATATGGCAAAACACGTCGACACATATAAGTGTGAATGGCAGGAAACACTCGAATCGCCAGAACGTCTCGGTCAGTTCGTCGAATTTGTGAACGCCCCCGAAGAAACATCAACCCCGGTGTGGATACGTGAACGCGGGCAAAAAGCGCCGGCGCCGGCTCCGGGGGAGACCGAAGAGCTCGTCATTGCCGGAGGGTCGTAACTCATGGACGACGTAATCGACCTAGCTGACGCCTCCTTCACACCGATTTGCCCAGTCGACCAAATCTTACTCGATACCGGGGTCGGGGCCCTCGTTGACGGTCAACGGGTGGCGGTATTTCGGTTGTCCTCAATCAATGCCGACGAGGTAGACGAGATTTACGCTATTGACGGAACCGACCCGTTTTCGGGGGTACCGGTACTGTCGAGAGGACTCGTAGGGTCGGTTGGCGACGAGCCCATCGTCGCGTCCCCGCTACACAAACAGCGGTTTAACTTACAGACCGGCCAATGTCTGGACGACGAATCCGTACGGCTCACAACCTATGTAACCGAAGTAGTCGACGGCGTGGTTTTCGTCAGTTCTGAAGTTGCGGGATGAACGACATTCTGCATCCGTTGTTGGTTACGAAACATGGCCGAAACCTAGCGCAGCGAAACTTGTACATATGACTAAGGCTCCACTAGGTGGTTTTGTAGTTGGCGTCACCGCCGACCGCAAAGCCGCCGAACAGCTGTCGATGCTGGAACGCTGTGGCGCCCAGTGTGTCCTCGGGCCTGTCATGAGACGCAGGTCTGGCCGCGACGACGATGAACTTCTCAGGGTTACGCAAGAACTCGTTACCAATCCTCCCGACTATGTGGTCCTGACCACCGGCGCCGGGCTGACCGACTGGTTTGATTTGGCCGATTCGGGTGAGATGCTGCCCGAGTTGCACGAGGCCATATCCGAAGCGAAGGTTGTCGTCCGGGGTCGTAAAGTTCACGGCGCAGCAGTTACGCTTGGGCTCGACGTCGCCTGGGTTGCACCTAACGGCCAATTCGACGAACTCATTCGACACTTGACCAGAAGAGGTATCCAGCGGAAGAAAATCGCAGTCCAGTTCGACGGCAACCCATCACCGGAGTCGCTAATCAAACTACGCGGCCTTGGCGCTGATATCGTCCAAGTTCACCCCTACGAATGGTCGGAGCCAGAGAACCGGAGCGCAAGCGAACGCCTGGTCCGCCTCGTCGCGGAATCGTCTATTGATGCTGTCACGTTCACCTCTCGGGCCGCCGTGCACAACTTTATGGCCGTCGCCGAGAGCTTAGACGTAACTCGCGAGGTTGTGGACGCGTTCAATTCGAAAGTGATGCCAGCCTGTATTGGCCCAACGTGTGCCGACGCGACGCACCAACACGGCATCGAACGAAGCACTATGCCCGACCATGCACGACTGGGTTCGTTAGTCCGAATGTTAGCGCACCACTTTGATGGCCGAACCACGCCGCTAACCCTCAATGGCATCACGGTTGAAATGCGTGGACATCAACTGACGGTCGAGGGTGCTGAGCCGCTGTTGGCCACTGGGCGAGAGCGGCAAGTGTTGACCGTTCTTGCGGAACGCCCTGGCGTCGTCTACTCAAAAAAGAAGCTACTCAAACTTGTTTGGAGCGGGTCGTCTTCGGACGAACACGTCGTTGAGGTGACGATTGGTCGCCTGCGACGACGACTCGGTAGAGCCGGAGCTGGCATAGAAACGGTGCGGCGCCGAGGTTATCGGCTCCGTTCGGAACCGATCTAGGTATGGGCTCTGCGGCCGATGGTTCGACGACCGAACAGGTCTTGACCCCGATCGACGAGTACTTGGCCGAACAGGCCGATATGAGTTCGGTCGACAGGTTCTCCAGGGTGGAGGTTACCGGGCGTACAGGTAAGTGGACCGACCTGATCCCACTATCGAAGCCATCTGAAGGGGAGCAGTTTCGGTTCGACGTCGACCTTGATCTATGCACGGGATGTAAGGCATGTGTTACGGCGTGTCACAGCCTAAACGGTTTAGATGAATCGGAATCGTTCCGATCCGTTGGCTTACTAGTTGCTGCCGAGACCTCATCTGAGGTTACGACCGTCGACGCTACGTTCGTCGATTTGGTTTCGTTGTCGGTTGGTTCGTCGCCGATGCCGCAACCGGTGAACCAGGTCGTAACCACGGCGTGTCACCACTGTGTCGACCCGGGGTGTCTCAACGGCTGCCCTGCGAAGGCTTACGAGAAAGATCCGGAAACCGGCATTGTCAAACATCTCGACGATGCATGTATTGGCTGTGAATACTGCACTATGACGTGCCCGTACGACGTGCCGGTATATAACAAGCGGCTTGGCATCGTACGCAAATGCGACATGTGTTCGGATCGGCTAGCAGAAGGAGAAGCCCCTGCTTGTGTTCAGGGATGCCCTAACGAGGCGATTAGTATCTCAATCGTTTCGAAAGCCAGCCTCGGGCAGCAGCCGAAGATAATGTCAACCGACGAAGGTCGGCTTGTGCCAGGAGCCGCGGAATCTTCGTTGACGTCACCGACGACGCTATACCGTCGGCAACAGCCCTTGCCTGAAACGGCCCGACCCGTGGACGACAACACGGTAGAACCAGGTCACGCCCACACGCCACTAGCGGGGATGCTTGTATTGAGCCAGGTCGCCGTGGGCTTGCACCTTGCACGCATCGCTGGGTATGCCGAGCTCGCACGTGATCAAAACCAGTTGGCGGCTCTTTTGGTGCTGGCAGTTACCGCAGCTGCAATTGCCATATCGGCACTACATTTGGGCCAGCCGCTTAAAGCCTGGCGGGTACTTCTCGGGTTCAAACATTCGTGGCTTAGTCGCGAGGCCGTGGCCTTGAGCGCCTTCTTCGGGTTAGCGGCAGCTGCCTTTGTCGGAACCTTGACCGATTGGCAGGTTCGTTCGCTGCCAGATGGCGCGACTGGGATCGCAGGCGTTGTAACGGTGGGCTGTTCGGCAATGGTGTATGGTGTGACCGGTCGCCGGTGGTGGCGTCCAACACTCGTAATCGCAAAGTTTGGGCTGACCACGTTCGCTGCCGGTTCAGCATTGTTGTTAGCTTCGGCGGGGCTATTGGGTGCCGTCCCGACTTCGTTGGTTGTTGGCTTGACCCTGGTCTTGGTCGTGTCTACAGCAGTGAAGTTGGTTCTTGAGGTTTCGGTTCGCGCTGCCGACGACCCTGAGCAGCGTCGAACGGCTGAACTATTGGCGAGGCGGCTAGCTAATCAACAAAACGCTCGCCTTACGCTCGGTGTCCTAGGGGGAATCTTGTGCCCGGTTCTTGCGATTGCGTTAGGTCCCGATGGGTGGACTGCAGTCGTGCTAGTTGTCGGAACCTGCTCTCTAGTTGCAGGTGAACTGTTGGAACGTGGGTTGTTTTTCAAAGCTTCGTCTTCGCCCACTATGCCGGGGAGTATGGCATGATTCGAAACCCAATCGTCTCGGCCATATTTAAGCCGCGTCACCCGTCGAAGGAACTCGACCGGGTGACCAGCCCAATTGGGTTGGGTCAAGTTCCGGCATCGAAAGAAGCTGACTCTGTAGTCCGTTCGATATGTGGCTTCTGCTCGACTGGGTGTTCTCTCGACCTCCATATCAGAGACGGAGAAGCAGTTAATCTAACGCCGTCGGCGACCTACCCGGTCAACACAGGTTCGGCCTGCCCAAAAGGGTGGGAGGCGCTCGCTCCGCTCGACGCCGAAGACCGAGCTACCACTCCGTTGCTGCGAGATGAATCCGGGTCGCTTCAACCTGTTCCATGGAGTGTTGCTATCGAAGAGTTCGTGAGCCGCGCCAAAGCCGTCCAGGCTGAGCATGGCCCGGAATCAATGGCGTTTCTTTCTACCGGGCAGATCCCAACTGAAGAAATGGCTTTGCTCGGATCTTTGGCCAAATTCGGCATGGGAATTAGACACGGCGACGGTAATACGAGGCAATGTATGGCGACGTCTGTCGTGGCGTACAAGCAGAGTTTCGGTTTCGACGCACCGCCTTATACCTACGCTGACTTCGATGAGTCCGACGTCATCGTGTTGATCGGCTCGAATCTTGCCATCGCTCATCCGATCATGTGGGAACGCGTTCTGAAAAACCGTCACCACCCGGAAATCGTGGTTATTGATCCGAGGCATACCGAAACGGCGGCCGCGTCGACCCAGTACCTCGGGTTGGCGCCCGACAGCGACCTAGATTTGCTGTACGGCCTCGCTCAGCTCCTTATTGAACGAGGCGCCGTCGATCAAAACTATGTAGAGGAGAACACCGAGGGTTTCGGCGCCTTTAAAACCTATGTCAAACATTTCCCGTTAGAACATGTGGTCGAACGAACTGGCCTCTCAGATGTGCAGCTGACTAAACTCGCAGACACTATCGCAGGTGGAAAGCGGGTTTCGTTTTGGTGGACCATGGGAGTCAACCAAAGCCATCAAGGGGTCCGAACCGCTCAGGCGATAATCAACCTGGCGTTGATGACGGGCAACATCGGCCGACCCGGAACCGGAGCGAATTCGGTAACCGGGCAATGCAATGCGATGGGAAGCCGGTTGTTTTCAAACACAACTGGACTTCTGGGCGGCTACGACTTCGCCGACGTTGAAGCCCGGAACCATGTCGCCGATACGTTGGCGATTGGTGTCGAAACTATTCCCGACGAACCGTCGTGGCCATACGACAAAATCATGTCCGGCATCGGCACCGGAGAAATCAAAGGTCTGTGGGTCATAGCGACTAACACCGCTCATTCGTGGATCGACCAAATGGACTGCCACGGCCTGCTAGACGAACTCGACTTCCTGGTTGTCCAAGACATGTACCACTCGACCGAGACGGCGGTTCTGGCCGACCTCGTGTTACCGGCGGCGGGTTGGGGAGAAAAAGAAGGCACCTTCATCAACTCCGAACGGCGGATCGGTCATATCGCTAAGGCGAAGACGGCCCCCGGCGAGGCATTGGCTGATTTCTGGATCTTCAAGGCGATAGCGGAAGCCTGGGGTTGTTCTGAAATGTTTGATCGGTGGCGAACGCCTGAAGACGTATTCAAAATTCTGCGGGAGTTGTCTAGCGAACAGCCCTGTGACTTCACGGGGGTCGATGATTACGAGATGCTCGACGACCTGGGTGGCGTTCAATGGCCGTTCCCGTCGGGCCAGGTTCCTTCAGCCGAAACTGCGGAACGACGGCTTTTCACCGACAGGAAGTTTTTCACCGAAAGTGGGCGAGCGAAGTTTATCTACGAAGCCCCAGCGTTAGCTCCTGAAGTCGCCTCGGACGACTACCCCTTCACCTTGCTGACCGGGCGAGGGTCGGTAGCTGACTGGCATACCAGAACTCGGACAGAGAAGTCGACGGTTCTGGCATCTATGACGGCGAAAGAAACGTATGCGGAGCTACACCCAGACGATGCCGAAACTCTCGGCGTGCATACCCACGACGAAATTCTGGTTGAATCGCGCCGTGGTCAACTCGTTGCCCGGGTCGTTACGACAACCGGAGTTCAGCCCGGGCAGATATTTATACCAATGCATTTCCCGGAGCTGAATCGGTTGACGTTCCCCGCCTTCGACCCCTATTCTCGTCAACCCGCCTACAAACACTGTGCGGTCGCAGTCACTGTGCAGAAGTAAATACTGTGCGGTGATGGCCGGGCTTCGACCGTCGACTTGCTTTGACGATTTCTTCGACAATGAGCGCCCACCTTCTACAGTGGTATCTGTGAATCGAACAATTTTGGATTGATCATATGTTCCGTTTGCATCCAAGCCGCAAACCATGTATCACTAAGAGACGCGTCTAAAAACGCACCGCCGTAAATGCCGAAGTTTGGCACAAAGGAATGTATGTTCGGAGACGAAGCGAGGTCCGATTCAGTTCGGCCGTTGCGCCCTCCCGTTAGTAAGTCCAAAGCCGAAAAACCTGTGTTTTTTGAACCAGATCGTCCAGACACCGACGAAACGGACCCGGTTCCACCGCGAAATCCCGCGGCGCTACCCGAGCTGGTATTTGACCCGACGGCTACGGGCGCGTTTCCTTTTGATCTGGCCGATCCCCCAGGGCCAGCCGACGTCGATCTGGCACAGGATTCAAACGAGACCTCTGAGGAGCCGATCGTCGACCTTTCAAGACCGGAAGCTTCCCTTAACTTGCCTTTCGGGAAGGTCCGTCGTGCCGATGATGATTTCATGGTGTCTCCCAGTTCTGACGGTTGGCTCCAACGATCGCTCTTTCCGACGGAATCGCGACAGGGTGACCCCGTATACAAGACAGTGCCTCCGCCTACGGTCAGCCGGTCCCTTTTAGACAAGCTCAGGTACGGCAATATCGAAAACCTCGAAAACGTTCGTTGGTTTCACCGGCCAATAGTTTGGCTCGTGTTTGGGTTGCTGGCCGTCTTTGTATTCCTTTTGGCGTTACTTATACTAAATGACGCCTCTGGAAATGCTGCCCTTGGGTTGGGATAGTCCGCACGGTTTTAGTCTGCTGGCGCTAGCGTTGATACTGATATCACGGGTGCTCGAACGACGAGCTGAGACCGGGGCTAGGCGGCCCTTAACCGTTTGAACCTGATTTGGTTAGTACCAGCGCAGGGAGATAACCGTTAGAAGTCGCCTCCCAATTTTGGAGGCCATGTCATGTCAGACAATAATCGATCCAAGATCCACGTCGAGGGCAGCCGTCCCGACATTCAAGTTCCGATGACAGAGATCCGGCTCAGCGATTCGGAAACCGCCGACGGTCCGGTGCCGAACGACCCGATCCGTATTTACGACGCCTCGGGTCCAGGTAGTGTTCCGACTGTCGGGCTTGACGGTTTGAGAAGTGGCTGGATTGCTGAACGCGGTGATGTTGAAAGCTACACGGGGCGAACGCGCGAACTTCGAGATGACGGCCGCCGAGCGGCGAATGAAGGTGCGGCCTCTATCCCGTTCGAAGGTAACGTTCGGAACCCGTTGAAAGCCAAAGACGACAGCAACGTGTCGCAGATGCATTACGCCCGGAACGGTGTCATTACACCGGAGATGGAATTTGTCGCCATCCGAGAAAACACGACACCCGAGTTTGTTCGAGACGAAGTCGCCCGTGGGCGAGCCGTCATCCCGCTGAACATTAACCACCCCGAGTCCGAGCCGATGATTATCGGTACGAACTTTCTGACCAAAATAAACGCCAATATCGGCAACTCGGCGGTCACCTCTTCTATCGAGGAAGAGGTCGACAAACTGACGTGGGCGACCAAGTGGGGGGCCGACACCGTGATGGACCTTTCCACCGGGGCTGACATCCATACGACGAGAGAGTGGATAGTTCGAAACTCGCCGGTACCCATCGGTACTGTGCCGATTTATCAGGCGTTGGAGAAATGCGACGGAGACCCGGCGAAACTCACCTGGGAACTGTTCCGCGACACCATTATCGAACAGGCCGAACAAGGCGTTGACTATATGACGATCCATGCTGGCGTCTTGTTGCGGTATGTTCCGATGACGGCTACTCGGGTGACAGGGATAGTGAGCCGTGGTGGGGCGATAATGGCCGCCTGGTGTTTGGCCTATCACCAAGAGAACTTTCTTTACACCAACTTTCGTGAACTGTGCGAAATTTTTGCTAAATACGACATCACGTTTTCGCTTGGCGATGGGTTGCGTCCCGGTTCGATAGCCGACGCTAACGACGAAGCTCAACTTGGGGAACTTAGAACCTTGGGTGAGTTGACGTCGATCGCTTGGGAGTACGACGTGCAGGTGATGATCGAAGGTCCAGGTCACGTCCCGCTTGACAAGATCAAAGAAAATATGACGCTCGAAAAAGATTTGTGTCACGAGGCGCCGTTCTATACGCTCGGTCCGTTGACCACCGATATCGCTCCCGGATACGACCATATTACGTCTGCGATTGGCGCGGCGAACATCGGCTGGTATGGCACGGCGATGCTCTGTTATGTGACGCCCAAAGAACATCTTGGTTTGCCAAATAAGGACGACGTTAAACAAGGCGTGATCGCCTACAAAATAGCGGCTCACGCGGCTGATGTGGCCAAGGGTCATCCCGGTGTTCAAGATTGGGACAACGCGTTGTCGAAGGCGCGGTTTGAGTTTCGTTGGGAAGATCAGTTCAATTTGGCGCTCGACCCTGACACGGCCCGTTCTTATCACGATGAGACGTTGCCTGCCGAGCCGGCAAAGACCGCTCATTTCTGTTCGATGTGTGGGCCGAAGTTCTGCTCGATGAAGATCAGCCAGGATGTTCGAGACTATGCCGAAGTGAATGGTTACAGCACGACGCAGGCGGTTGAGATCGGGATGAAAGAAAAGTCGGTTGAGTTCGCGGCCAAAGGCGGCGAGGTTTACGGGTCGCACTAGACGTTCGCTCTGATGTTGTATTAACGGCTTGGAAGTGTCGTTAGGTTCGCTAACTGGACATAGTTGGACAATGTGCTATGTTAGGGACAAGCGGCGGGGGCTTGGTTCGACCAAGCGTGACGGTTAAAAATATTGGTGAGACGACTCGCGGGTTGTCGTTCTACTTAACTTATAGTGGCTCGTCGGGGAGAACCTTGATGAGGAGTCTTTGCGTTCTTTGAATGCAAGACATTTGCGTAGAGAAAGAGTGCTATGTATTTGCCCAATGTGTTGAGACTGGTTTCGTTTCTGGTTGTGTTGGTGTTTGTGGCTGCGTCGTGTTCTGATGCTGAAGAGGCTGATGGCACGGGGGCTGGTCCTGATCGTTCGGGGACGACGGTTGTTGAGGAGGCGGTTACTACGACGACGGCCGATGTGTTGCCTGAGTTTGCTGATGCTACTCGCCCGAGTTTTAGTTTGCCGGAACATTCCGAGTACAGCGACCCCGTTCAGGCGATTGAACAGACGTATCTTAA
>CAZKEM010000095.1:0-14179 GCA_964551835.1 uncultured Acidimicrobiaceae bacterium
ACTCTGGCCAAATACGAGAACGCCCCGACCGTAACTCGCCACGACTAAAGGTGACGATGCCTGGTCGCCGCGAACCGCTCAGCACCGAAGCGATGGACCAACTGTCATCGACCGTTGCCTGACCGCTCGGTGGTAGATACCCACCGGCGACGGCTCTCAACTGGTCGTTCAACAGCGGGTCTTCGGATTTTGTTCGGGGAAACGCCCCCTCGGACACCCCAACGATCACCGCCTGCTCGAAGCTTAGGCCGACGGCATCCTCGATAGATGTCACCAACAACCCAGTGCCGTATGGTACGGCGTCGAACCGATGCAACTCGACCTCCGACTCCAGGAAGGACCGAAACTGCTCGAGCGTCGGCACCGGCAAGAATTCTTCCAAATCGGCGAACGAGTTAAGCAAATTGACGAATGCCTGGCGGGCCGAACGTTGCTCTGCGGGCCAATCGTCCGTGGTTGGCAGAAGGCCCATAATTGTGTCTTGGGTCCAAGTGATCAGGGTTTCCCAGGTCTTTGCCTCCCGTAACTCTCGCAACCGTTGATCCAGGCTTGAAACAAAGCCCATTAAAGATTTGACTTCGGCTTCCAATTCGAGGCGAGCTTCCGATGTCAGGCGGGACCCTCTTGCATCCACATAATCGTCAAGCCTGGTCGTCCACGAATCGGCCCCAACGATCCCAGCGCCGCGAGAAATTTGGTCCCAGTCATCTGCTGGCACAGGTCTCTCATCCGGTCCAAAAATGGGCGCGGAACTGACCAAATTTATTACTGCCGAACGATCCAGCCCAGTCGAGACCAAGTCAAGGACCCGAAGTAAGGTTCGGAAGACCACCGAATCGGCAAGTGTCCTACTGTCCGGTCCGCAGTACGGAACCCCTGCAGCCTGTAGACGTTGAGCACAAATGGTGGCGTACGGGTCTGCATGCGGGTAAAGAATAGCCATTGAACTGAGCGGGATACCCGACGTCGCTAAACCGAGTAGTTCGCGCAGCGCTACGTCTACTTCGTCTTCCGGGTCAGAAACCTCGAACCGAAACCCTGGATTAGATTCGACTCGCACAGTCGGCAAATGTATGCCCCATGCGTTGAGTAGCCGTTGATAACTCACGTCCATCAGACGGTCGCCGGTCAGGCCCGCGACGATGTAACTATCCGACCGAGCAGAGACCGAGGCTAGCAATCGACCCTCAAGTGGATTTCTAGGCCGGGGATTAAAGCTGATGATCGGCCCCATAAACCCCGTCGGCGAAGCTTCTAATACTTGCAGCGCGATTTCTAGCACCTCGTTAGAGGAAATCATGTGCTGCACGCGCTTGTTCGCTTCCTCCAATACATCTAGACTCTCCGCACTTAGACCCAAAGCGGCATCGGTCAGTCGTCTTATGATGTCAGCGGGCACTCCGCGAAGCGATTCTTCCAACTCGACCAAGCGCTGCAGGGTTGAACGGTGGTTGGCGACAAGTTGCAGTCGGCCCGACGACTCGAGCAGGGCCGCCTGGATGGCCGCCCTGTACTGGACTTTTGTCACCGGCCGGCGACGTACCGAAAGCAGAGGTTCGGTGCTGAGTTGGCTGACGAACGCCGAGGTCGGGACGACCGCGACCCCGGCGACGCCTTTCAGTCGCGCCAAAGCGGACCGCACATAGACTGCTTGAGCGGGGGTTTGGACCAAAACCGTCGCCGGTGATAGGGTTTGGCCGCCACGAGTTTTATGTAATAGCGCGTACAAGGCCTGAATTGTGGCTGTGCCGTGTCTCGCGGTTGTTATTGAACTCATTGGCACTCAGGCTAACTTCTTGTATTGTCGTTGTTACGGATGTGGCCAGGGGGCCAAGAAAATCCTTGAAACAGTGGGTTTGACTAACATACGCCTGTGGGATGTTCCCGCTGACCGTCGAGACCGGCTGATGTCTAGTACATTTTTTCTAACTTGGTGGAGTCAAGAACGTTGTCAGTGAACCATACACTCGGAATAGACTTGGGACGCCACCGTGTCTATGTCCTGCGTTCCAACCCAGAGTCAACGGTAGTTTTTCCAATGCAAGCCGACCATGACGGCCTAATCTTTCGATGGCTAGGCCCGAACGGCGTCGAACGGGTTCTCGGTCATTTACAGGAACTACCCCCTGACAAAGCAATGCAAGTCAGCCAAGCAACTTGCGCCATGATTGTTGACCGAATAAGGGCTATTGATGAGTCAGCCATTTCCGATCGGACTCTTGTAGCTGTTCCTGTCCTCCCCGAAGCCAAGATTTCGGAGATGTTAGTTTCGGGGTTCAATAACGCTGGCGTGTACCCGTCGCAAAACGACTTTGTCCAACGACCGATCGCCTCGCTCGCTAACTGGCTGACGGAACGGCGGGCTAATGGAAGCGAAGGTGACCAGCTCGTACTGACAATAGACAACGATGCCGGACAACTTTCAGGTGCCGTATCTGACCCTGCCAAGAAGCGTTTGCTGGCTATGGCGCAGCTGTCCGCTGACCCTTCCCAGGTGGACGAGACAGCCGAGGTTGCTCTGAGAGGGCTGCTCGCGAGAGCAAGCCATGTTTTTGGACGGTTCCCGGCAGACGGTGACGCTATCGAGACCCTAAACTCGCCGAGCTCCGATGTTGTTATCGGCAATGTCGTCCTGTCGGGCATGAATACCAACCACCCAGATCTGTCGCGTCTAGTCGAGATGTTTGCACCGGAGGCCAAAATTTGGGGTCGAGGTCGCGGTGACACCGAGACCATGGTCGCTTCCGGCCTTCTACGTATGCACCAGCTCGACGGGTGGATCTGCCCTTGGCCAACCGGGCACCTTCTGGTCGACAATACGGTAACGATCGGCCCTGGTGTTCTACCCCTGTTAACCGACAAGTTCCCAATTCCCGCCGACGATATTCGCGTCCAAACAACCGATCAAGCTATTGTCACGGTTTCTGATGGGGCTGGGGTGGCCAAACCGACCCGCCTGGGAGGTGAGGATGGCATCGGGTTGAGGTTGCCATCTCGGTTGGGCAACAACATTAACGTCCGGGCCGGGATGGACGGCAAGACCAGTTTCTACGGTGAGCCCAGCGCTAAACCACTCGTGATCCAACCGTGTTGGCCCGTAACAGGTACGAAATCAATCGCTACTGAAGTGAAGGTCATCCGTCGAGGGCATAAGCAATAGTCGCCAGACACTAGTCGTTTTCCCACAGCCGATCAACGACATCTAACCATAATTGAGTCGTTAGCCTGAGCGAGTCGACGTCTATACGCTCGTTGTGCCCATGGAACCGTTGCAGGAAGTCTTCAGCCGTCACCCTTTCACTTAGCAGACCTGCACCATATGCAATTGTGCCTTTGCGTCGAAAAAATCGAGCATCGGTGCCTCCGGTGACCATGCTGGGGACAATGCCTGCACCTGGATAAGACTGTCGCACTGCAGAACCAAGCGCCCGCCAAAGCGAGTTCGCGGTGCCAGACGAGGTTGACTTCTCGTTTTGGATCACTTCGACAGTCACTGCGTCAAATAGGTCTCCTAACGCTTGCCTCAAATGCTGATCGACCTCGGACGTGGTCTCACCCGGCAATGTTCTAATGTCTACGTCGATGACGACTCGATCCGGAATGGTGTTGGTTTTTGTTCCACCGGTGACGACGTTTGGACTGATTGTCGTATGGGTGCAAGAATGAGCGTTGGCGGCAGACGCCTTCGGAAGCGTCAAAAGGGCGTCCCGAAGATACCCGGGATCTAGCAGTTGTGAGCTAAGCGTTGGTTCTAGATCGAGCGCAGTAACTCGATCACGCCACATTTGGTCAAGCTGCGGTGCTGGTCGGTACGCCGAAAGCCGACGGATCACCTCAGAAGCTTTGACCAAAGCGTTATCCGCCTGAAATGGCATCGAACCGTGGCCCGTTTCACCGTGGACTACTATCCTGCGCCACGCCACACCTTTTTCAGTCGTTGTTACGAGGATCGATCTATTGTCAGCCGACCCAACGGGAGTGCCCCCGTATTCGGTTAGGACGTAGTCACACGCCAGGTGGTCCCACTGTTGCTCAATAAGGACCTTAGCCCCGTGGGTTCCTCCTGCTTCTTCGTCCGCGACCCCGAAGTAGATAATGTCACCCGGGTACCGCTTGGACGATGTAGCTAGGTGACGGAATGCGACCATCATCGATGCTGTGAGGTTTAGCATGTCGACGGCGCCCCGACCCCAGATTTCGCCATCGATCAACTCGCCGCCAAACGGGTTGTGCCGCCAGCCCTCAGGCGAAACGGGAACCACGTCGGTGTGTCCCATCAAGCAGAGCTTTTTCGCGGACGGGTCGGTACCGGGTAGTCGGGCGATCACCGACGCCCGGTTTGGCACCGGCTCAAACAATTGGAGATCGGCGCCCGAATCTTCAAGTTCGTCCCGGATGAGATTTGCGTTTCTGCTCTCGTTACCAGAGTCTATGGTTCCGTCGTTGACACATTCGTTACGAATCATCGCTTGAAGGAGGTCGGTTACTTCGTTCGTGAGACGGTCGATCATCGCGTCAGCCTAGTGGGTCTAGAGTCCCTTGTAGTTACGGGCTAGCCGCCTAACTGGGCGTTGACAGTTGCCGGTCGAACCCAACGGCTCTCCAACAGCGCCGGTACGCTACCGTAACTAGCCTGGTCAACTTGGAATACCTCATGTGGCTAGACAAACAAAGCAATGTTTAACGGAGCCTGTGAAGCACTATGCGAGTAACCCTCATTATCAACCCTGTCGCATCGTCGGTTACTCGGCGAGCCCGCGTCGTGATACAAAAAGCACTCGCCGCTGACCATCACTTGACGGTGATTGAGACCGCCCGCAAGGGTCACGCCAGCCGTCTAGCGCGAGGGTCTGCAAAAAGCGGAGCTGAGGTTGTGGTCAGCTTAGGCGGGGACGGAACCGTCAACGAGGTTGCCAATGGACTCCTCGATCAGGAATGTGCTCTTGTTCCGCTTCCAGGAGGTTCCACAAACGTGTTCGCGCGAGCGATTGGTTACCCAAACGACGCAATCGAAGCGACCGGCGTACTTCTCGAAGCCCTAGCCCACAAGAATATTGAGCGTTGCGGTGTCGGTTTGGCCAACGATCGAGCGTTTCTGTTCCATGTGGGTGCTGGGTTCGATGCAGCCGTGGTGCAAAAAGTTGAAGAACGAGGGCCCTTAAAGCGTTACATTGGGCATCCGCTTTTTGTCGCAAGTACCATCGCAACCTGGATGCGCGGCGTCGACCGAAAGAACCCATGGTTCGCCATAAACTCAGACGACGGTCGCCAAGTAAAAAGCGCTCAACTCGCAGTCGCGTTAAACTGTAACCCGTATACCTTTCTTGGGAACCGACCGCTCGATCTGGCGCCCGAATCCACGTTGCAAAACCCATTGTCGATTATTGGACTATCGTCGTTAGCACTGCACCGGCTCGTGCCAGCGGCCGCCAAAGCAATACGCACAGACGATGGCATTGGCAACGGAAAGTCTACAAGCCATTGGAAAGATGTTTCCGGGGCTACTATTGTCGGCCATCGGCCATTCCCATATCAGTTAGACGGCGAGTTCCTCGATCCTGTCGATGAGCTCCGACTGAGCCACTTGCCTGACGGAATACGAGTTGTGCTACCGATCACGTCAGACCATACCTAGGGCCTCACCGTTAAAGCACTGCTGAGCCAACGGCAGACCCGACAACCCACGTGACCGCACAAGTGGCCGCTGCTAACGACACTTGGCGAAGCGTCGTTCTAATCTTCGACCGCTCTGTAAAGAACGCAATAGTTAGCCCAACAGCGGCGGCGACACACAAGCCGACCAGCAGCGATAACACGATCGCAACGGTACCTTCAGAGAAAAGCCAAGGGAGTAACGGCAAACTGGCACCAATACTGAAGGCCACTAAAGAACTGGCCGCTGCCTCAACGGGGTTACCTACAGAATCAGGATCGATGCCCATTTCTTCTCGAGCGTGAACTTCGAGCGCAACCTCAGGGTCAGCCATTATTGACTGGGCCAGCGTCCTCGCGGTTTCGGGCGGAACCCCTCGACTCCTGTAGATGCTCGAAAGTTCATTCAGCTCAGCTTCAGGAGAGTCTCTTATCGATACTCGTTCAATAGCTAACTCTCGCTCAACCAACTCAGCCTGAGCTTTGACCGACACATACTCACCGGCAGCCATAGAAAACGCACCGGCTAGAAGACCCGCGACGCCGGCGACCAAAACCGTCTTCGATGCTGGCGAAGCCGCCGCGACGCCCAGGATTAACCCGACGTTAGAAACGAGCCCGTCGCTAACGCCGAAGACGGCGGCTCGGGCTGCTCCACCCTGAACATTTCGGTGCCGGTGAACATGATGAACATCAACCATGATCTCCAAGCTACTCGTTTTTGGCGTCGAGGCCCCTAGGGTTTCGAGGTTTGACCAGCAAATTCGACGACGAGACTAGAAAATACTGATTCCGGTCTCCGTCGTTAGAAGTTCGAGCGCCTTTAGGCCAACAAGCGAATTTCCGTTCTCGTCGAGACCAGGCGCCCAGACACATAACGAGAACTCTCCGGTCATCGATGCTACGATCCCTCCCCCAACTCCGCTCTTGCAGGGCAAGCCAACCCTGTAAGCGAATTCGCCAGCAGCGTCATAGGTTCCGCACACCAACATTAGCGCATTCACCTTCTTGGCATGCGATGCGCTCAACACCCGTTTGTCATCCCAGCCGACACCTTCCGATGCCAAAAAGCTGCATGCGGTGGCGAGCTCCTCACAGCTCATCGCTATGGAACAATGATGGAAATAGGCATCGATTACCGGGTCAACGTCGTTGGCGATCGTTCCGAACGACTTCATGAAGTTGGCCATGGCCAGGTTTCGGTAGCCGTGCGCCCGTTCCGACTCAGCAACTTCGAGGTCGAAGGTTACACCCGGACTCCCGCTTAGATTTCGGACAAGCTCCAATACCGATTTTTTGACGTTGACGTCGCGTTCGTAGATGGCGTCGGTTACCGCCAGCGCGCCCGCATTGATAAACGGGTTGCGTGGGATTCCCGCTTCATTCTCTAACTGAACGAGCGAATTAAACGGATTACCGGAGGACTCTCGACCAACCCGATCCCATAGCTCATCACCATGTGACTCCAGCGCCATAGTTAACGTAAAGACCTTCGAAATGCTTTGAATCGAGAATGCTTCCCTAGCGTCACCGGCTGAAAATAGCTCGCCACTCGACGTTCGAACTGCGATGCCAAATTTCGAAGCCGGTACTGAAGAAAGCTCAGGGATGTAGTCTGCCACGTTGCCCAATGCGAGGTCGGGCTGCAATTGTTGATGGATATCGTCGATGATCGTTTGAAAGTCTCTCACGACGTCAAGGCTATTCCGAGGCCAGCGCCGAACCTGGGATGCCGTTCGACACGGACAGGGAACGATTCATGCATGATCAAAAATGTCTAATCAGGTCTTTACTTCAAGAAGGAATGTGACTATGGTGGCTCCAAGGCTAATTTAGTCAAAAACTTGACTTTTATGCAGGGAGTGATCCCAGCTAGAGCTGAAATAACCGTTTGGGCTGACTAGCAGTAACCCAAACAAACCGAAAATTTTGGAGGGACAGTGACTTTAGTAGAGTCAGCACCGTCTTCTCAATACGAAAATTCGGCGGGGGACATCTTTTCTATTGATCGACGCTTAGCACAGGAAGTAGCGGAAAGATCTCGACAGGTCGTCAGGCCTCGGCCAGACATTTCGTGGCGTATCGATGCACTCTGCCGCGACAGTAATCCGGAACTATTTTTCCCAATCGGCTCGACGGGCCGAGCGGTCGGCCAAATCGAAAAAGCTCAGGAGGTTTGCCTCGTCTGCCCGGCAAGGGAGGCTTGTCTAGAGTACGCATTAGAAACCAACCAGGACTCTGGGGTATGGGGTGGAAGCACCGCCGAATACCGTCGAGACCTACGACGGGCCTATTTGTGAGAGTAGCTCACTGTTTGAGGTCCAAGTCCATTTGGGCGATCGTTCCAGGACCACGGTCTTGAGCCTCTATACGCAATGAACCTTTGAGTTCGTGAGTTGCCAGTGTCTGTGCGATGGTTAACCCTAGGCCCGCTGACTCTGGCAACTCGAACCCTTTTGGCAATCCGATTCCGTCGTCCTTAACCAGCACGGTCAAGGTCGAATTGTCCGAGAGTAGTTCAACGACGATCGTTCCACCAGCTGAACCTGGCGGGTAGCCGTGTTCGACCGCGTTCTGAACTAGTTCGGTTACCAGAACAGCCAAGGAACTTGCAAGCGAGGACGCCAACGTCGGACCGTCGCCAACGAGACGAAACTCGATCGGAATGTCAGGAGACACAAGCCCGTTGTGAATCATCGACAAAATCGGTTGAACAACATCGCCGAGCAACACGCTGTCACTGTCCGCGTTCGAGAGTAAGTCGTGCACGTTGGCGATCGAGGCTATCCGACGTACCGACTCTCCGATAGCATCTTTCGCCTCCTGAGAGTCAACGCGCCGGGCCTGTAAGCGTAACAGTGAGGAAACCGTTTGAAGATTGTTTTTCACTCGGTGATGGATCTCGCGAATCGTCGCGTCCATCGATACGAGCAACCGATCACGATGTCGGATATCGGACACGTCGCGAACCAGGACAACAGCTCCGTCAGTTACACCCGAGTCTGAAACCAAGGGAAATATTCGGGTCAGGATCGACACGGCATCGCCTCGTTCGAGCTCGTCGACTGCTGGCATCTGAACCCGGTACGCCTCTTCTATCAAGTCACCAGAAAAACCGAGTTCACCCAGCCTTCGACCTTCGACCTCACCGTGAAATCCCGTCCGGTGGAGGGCCGAGACTGCGTTCGGCGACGAATAACAAATCCTCCGTTCCCAGTCGAGAATCATGACTCCATCACCAACCCGCGGTGTCTCTTCAGTCAGTATGTCTTCCTGTTTGAACGGAAACACGCCACTGGAGATCATCTCGATCAACCGATTCGAGACGTCCGAATAGGATCGCTCCAGCTTTCCGTGTATCCGCTCCTCAGCGCTGGCGGCTTCACGGGTCAGAATCGCGATGACTTTTCCTTCGAACCGGACAGGAACAGCGGTCACCCTAACCTCGCCCCAGTCGGGTTCAACCGTGATTTGGTTTTCGATCTCGCCCGAGTGCCAAACCGAGGCGACCAATGGTCTCGACTCAAAGGTCTGCCAACAACCGATTTCGTCTTCAGGGTAGAGAGTCTGGGCCGTCGCAGGCCTAGCCTGACCAAGAGTTACTAGCTCGCCAACCTTCCCATCAGTAGTTTGCCAGCCTTCACCACCGTCCTCAACACTTCTTGTCGGCGCAAACAGCAGCAGGTCAGCGAAGCTAAAATCGGAAAGTGCTACCCACGATGTCACCAACCGACGCAGGTGACCGCGTTCATCAGCGTTCAACGCTGTCTGGCGTCTGGCTATTCGGTCTAGATCAGCGAGCACGAGGCCACCTCGAAATGTAGCTGGGTTAGTCGATCGGTACGACTATCTACGGTACAGGTCTACCTGTGGTTCCTGATCGGACCTAGGGCCGGTCGAACAACGCACTCAGTTCATCGACCGACCCAAGGCCTGACGATTGATAGGCTATGTCGAATGTCGCTAGTCGGGAGGTCGCAGAGTTTTCGTCGGGCAGGCGTTGATGAAGTTCTCGAAGCGCTCGACTGAGAGTTTCGTCCTGAACCGCGTCGATTTGCTCCCACAAAACGTTTCTAAGGTCAGGCCAAGCCTTATTCTGCAACAACAACGCCGGGTGATATCCCCGCCCAACCAAGGCATCATTGAGGATTACAGCCGAGGCAGCTGCCGCCGTTTCGGGGGTGGAAACCGTTACGAATCGAGTCCCTGGTGCTCGTAACCTGACCTGAACGGATTCAGCTCGCTGGACGAACGCTGTTCGAAGTTCGTTGAATATAAAAAAGAATTCGCTGACGTCAGCCAGGAAGCTATCACCAAGCGCTCGTTCGGCAAGTCCTCGAAAAGGGCGCGAAAGCTGAGCCGCCACCGACGACTGTTTAGTCCCGGTCAACCACTTCAGAAGACGACTTTCAAACAGCTCCATAATTTGGTCGGGGGCATCCAAAATGTCGAGAACATGAACCGAAGGGGGCGTGTCGACGACGATGAGGTCATACTTGGCTTCGGTCGCAACGTAGGCCAGATAGTCGAGAGCGATGTAGTCGTGGCTACGAATAAACTTGCGGGTTAGCGACTGGTAAAGCTCATTAGCCAATAGCTGTTCAACAACCTCGTCATTGGGTGCACATTCGAGCACTAGCCTGTCCCAGCTTTGGGCCATATCGACTGTGAAGGCCCACAGGCGGCCATCGCCTCCGACCGGTACCAGAACTGGCTCGTCTGAAGTTCCAGAAGTTCCAAGAGCATCTGAAAGCCTACGAGCCGGATCGATAGTCACAACCATGACGCGTTTTTTGTGATGAGAAGCCGCTCGAGCACCGAGGGCCGCCGAAAGCGTTGTCTTGCCAACGCCACCTAAACCTGCGACAACCAGGACCTTCGAATTCTGCAACAGTTCGTCGGCTGCGTTGAGAACCATTACTCGCCCCCAGAAATCGAACGGTCGAACGCCTTGACAAAGGCCTCCATTGGGTCTGACGACTCCGCCACCTCGATCCGTTGAAGTCCTAACTCGTCTACCCGTTCAAGCTGCGCGAGGGTTGTCAAGGACCGGTCAAGTACGATTTGGGCCGCCGGCGCCAATGACGAAGCCGATTCGATCAGCTCTTCGGCTTCGGTTACGCCAAGATCTCCAAGTACGGGCGTCATGCGGTTGACAACGACTGCCCGCACTCCGCAAGCCGTTTCGTTTTCTACTCGGCTGTTCAGTTCGACCAGCTCCGAGACCGGTAGCTCTTCGGGTGTTGTGACCAGCAGGACAGCCGTCTGTTGGGCGTCGGCGAGAATGTCGTTCAGCCATGCGGTCTGTTCGACCAACGGGCCGACCTGAACCAGTTCGAAGAGCGATTCCGGGGCCGAGAGCAATTCGACCAGATGGCCTGTAGCGGGTCCATCAACCACGACAACGTCCCAGTCGCCATTTCGAACCTCGTGTCCTATCTTGCCGACTGTTAGAATCTCCTTGACTGCTGGGGCGGCCTTCGAGACGTACTCGAAGACCCGCGCTATCGGCCCCAACGACATAAGTCGAGAAGACCCGCCGGGCAACGACACAAAACGCTGGACATACTCCTGCAGCGAAGTCTCGGTCGAAACTTCCAATATCGACAGCTCAACTCCATTGGCCACCAATGAAGAAATAACACCGGCTGAAACCGGTCCACTGCCTTCGGAAAACCTTGACCGCAGGTCGCCAGCTCCGACGCTGTCGATCGCCAGTACTTTTTTGCCTCGACGCGCCATCGACACCGCGAGGCCAGCCGCAGCGGAACTTCGCCCGACGCCGCCCTTGCCCCCGATGATCAAAAGTTTCTGTTCGAGGTCTATCACCTCAGATGCCAACCTGACTCAGAAGAAAATAGGCTATCCGCTCGCGCCGAAGCCAATAGTTTGCTCGTCCTCTGTATTTATCTGAACATAAGCAATCTGTTGAGCGGCAACGGCCACTTCTTTTCCTTTGCGGTCTTGGAGCCAAAGGACCGGAGAAAGGCCACCGAGAGAGTCTTCAACTAGCTTCTTGAGGGCCTGGCGGTCCGTGTCCTCGGCCATCTCGACATCGAGAATTTGTGGGCTATCAGTTATACCAATACGAACGTCCATGAAAAGAACTTAGCCGCTAAATTACTTTTAACTCGGACCGGTACCGCTTTTTTGGTGCGAGTTCCACATCGACGCGCTCGGCGAGTGTGGTAAATACGCTACCGGCTTCAGATTCAGCGTCGGCGGCCACAGGATGACCGTCGTCGCCACCTTGACGAAGTTCGGGTACAAGTGGCACGTTAGCTAACAACGGAACGTCGAGTTTCTCGGCGAGTTCTTTACCTCCCCCGGACCCAAAGAGTTCGTACCGTTTGCCGTCGTCACCTGTGAACCAACTCATATTCTCGATTACCCCGGACACGGTAATGTTGACCTTGCGCGCCATGTACGCGGCTCGTTGGGCAACGGTTTGCGCCGCTGGTTGCGGCGTCGTGACGACGAGCAATTCGGCTCGAGGTAGAAACTGAGACAGTGAAAGCGCAATGTCTCCAGTGCCGGGCGGCAAGTCGACGACAAGGTAATCGGGGTTGTCCCAGTAGACGTCGGTCAGGAACTGTTCGAGCGCCTTGTGCAGCATTGGTCCACGCCAGATAACCGGCTGGTCTTCCTCAACAAAGAAACCCATCGAAATACAGTTGACGCCAAACGCCTCCGGCGGAACGATCATTTCGTCGATTATCGTCGGGTCTCGGTCAATCCCGAGCATCCGGGGAATAGAGAAACCCCAGACGTCGGCGTCAACTACCGCGACTTTCTTGCCTCGTGCGGCCAAGGCAACCGACAGGTTCGTTGTGACAGAGCTTTTTCCCACCCCGCCTTTGCCTGATGCTACAAGAATAACTCGAGTCCGATTGTCCGGGTCGGCAAACGGGATCGCCCGGCCTTCAGCATGCCCATGACTCTGTTGAGAGCCGGCGGTGGCTCCCGGGTCGCCGTGAACCAGCTTGCGAACTTCTTCTCGCTGCTCGTCGGTCATTGTGCCAAATGTTACCTCAGTTGTTTCTACGCCATCGAGGGCGGTCACGGCCTCCGATACCGACCGGTCGATTTCGGCTTTGAGTGGACAGCCTGCGATCGTCAGGTCGACGGCAACGGCAACTGAAGGCAGATCGATTGTGACCGATCGAACCATTCCCAAGTCAACGATGCTGCGATGTAACTCTGGGTCTTGAACCGGGCGCAGCGCTTCGATCACTGTTTCTTCTGTTACGGTCACGTTTCTCCTAGTTTCCCCGCCAAAGGAAGGGTCATCTTCAAGTCTTCTACATGGCATAGACTACCGATGTGAAGAGACTAGTGGACAATCGGAGGCGGATGGTTACAGGATTTCGACACCGCGGTCACGATTCAAGAATGGTCAGCTGATGGCTCGACACTATTTGGACTACGCCTCAACGGCCCCGTTACGACCGGTCGCGCTACAAGCCATGGTCGAAGCGTTAGGACTCCCTGCCGGAGACCCGAGTCGAATCCATACCGAAGCATCGACCATCCGCCAACTCCTAGAACTCGGACGTCAATCCGTTGCCGATTTCGTCGGTTGCCGTTCCCGGGAGGTCCTTTTTACCTCATCGGCGACCGAAGGCATCCTTTCTACCGTGTGGGGGGCTGCCCAAGCGGGGGGTTCGATCGTAGCTACCAGGGTCGAACATTCGGCGGTGCTCGATTCGGCCGAGCGATCATCCGACGTCGTCTACGTCGACGTGGACCAAGACGGCATTGTCGACCCTGACGATGTAGGTCGAGCGATCGATCGTATCCGAGCCGCTGGAGGCCAGGTCGCGCTGGTGGCGTGCCAGTGGGTCAACCATGAAGTTGGCATGGTCCAACCGATCCAGGCTGTTATCGCGGCAGCTAAGGAACGAGATGTGAAGGTCATGGTAGACGCCTCGCAGGCTGTCGGGCGACTTCCGTTTAACTTCGAAACCTGTGGTGCTGACGTCGTGGTGTTTAGTGGGCACAAACTTGGTGGCCCGGCGGGAACAGGCGTGGTTCTCCTCCGTCGAGGCATCCGGTTTCCACCGCTGCTCGTCGGCGGATCTCAAGAGCGAGCCCGTCGGGCCGGGTTCGAGAACTCAGCGGGAGCAGTGGCGTTAGGAGCGGCATGCACCGAGTTGGCAGGCACTGCCGAAGACGAACACACACGATGTGTGACCTGGTCCCAGTCAGTTCGAGCCGGCCTTAGTCAGGTCGAGGGAGTTTCGCTTCACGGCCCAACCGAAACAACCATGATGGCTCCCCATATCGTCTGTGCAAGCATCGCGGGCATCGAACCGCAGGCAGTTCTAATTGGCCTGGACCAGGCTGGGATCGCGGTTCATTCGGGTTCAGCATGCGCCGCCGAAGACATTCAACCCTCCCCCGTTCTTCAGGCAATGGGACTTGATGCCCATCGTTCGTTGCGGATATCGACCGGATGGGAGACAGTCGTTGAAGACATCGATGCTTTTCTCGAAGCGTTCCCAGCGGTCGTCGCCAAACTTAGGGC
>CAZKEM010000096.1:0-9080 GCA_964551835.1 uncultured Acidimicrobiaceae bacterium
CCCCAAAACCTCGATTGCGCTCGCCATCGTGTTGGCGGTGTACATTCCCCCGCAGGCTCCGGCTCCCGGACATGACTTGGCCACGATCTCTTGGCGGTCTTCTTCAGAAATAGTTCCGGCGATGGATTGACCGTAACTTTGGAACGCTGAAACGATATCGAGTTTGACTTCAGCGCCACCGACGATGCCGGCGCCCGGCCTAATAGTTCCGCCGTAGACCATTATCGAAGGCCGGTCGAGTCGGCCCATGGCAATCGCACAACCAGGCATGTTCTTGTCGCAGCCCGGAAATGCCAGCAGAGCGTCATACCACTGGGCTGACATAACGGTTTCGATGGAGTCAGCTATGAGGTCGCGACTTTGCAGCGAGTAAGACATACCATCGGTGCCCATTGATATACCATCGGAAACCCCGATGGTATTGAACCTCATCGATACCATGCCGGCGTCGGCAACGCCATTGCTTGCATGTTCGGCCAAACCGTTGAGATGCATATTACACGGGTTGCCTTCGTACCAACATGAAGCAATGCCGACTTGGGGGAGCTTTAGTTCCTCGCGTGATAGGCCAGTCGCCATAAGCATCGCTTGTGAAGCGCCTTGACTTGGGGGTTCGGTAATACGAGCCGAGAACTTGTTTAATTGAGTAGCAGTATTTTCGGAAACCATGTTCCGAAACTAGCGCAAAACTATCGGATCCACTCAGATCAGACTGCAGGGCGGCGACGAATAAACAGCCCGGAAGCCGTCACCACACATTCACCATCGGCGTTACACATCGAACCGTTGACCCGAAGACTACGACGGAGACTAAGCGACTCCCGGCCATCCAACCCCGATACAACAGAAGCCTGGACCATGTAATGGCCAGCGTCAATCAGCACAGGGGCACCATAGCGAACAGACAAGTTCCCCGTTATCGCCTGAGCTCCGAACGCAGTCGTAGCTGCGTGGGCGCACACATAATCGAGGACGGTCGCCACGAACCCGCCTTGGACCCAGCCAGGCTGTCCTTCGTGATCAATCTGCGGGAGAAAACTGGCCTTTGAACCCTCCTGGTCAACATGAATATCCGGGAATAAGGCGGCAATCGCCCCCGAGCGATCTCTTCTGGCTACCACATCTTTCGCCTTTGCTAATTGTGTATGTGTCGGTGGAAGCAATAATGCTTCGTAGACCGCGGAAAACACAACGACCGTCCAGGTCTCGAGGAAACGATGCTCCAGTGGGTACTACCACTTCGAACAGCTCAAAGTATCGACAATATTGTCGCAGAGACTCGACATTTCATTTTTTCACCAAAGAATTTAGCGTACATATGGGCATTGATCGGCTATTTGTCGCTTTCCACGTCTATCTCGAGTTTCAACCCAAGCGATACCCAAGTAACGCATCCAACACTGATACTATGAGTATCGCCCAAAACCCCGTTTCCCTCCCCGAGGCCGACGATCGAGAAGCCTGGAATACGTTGGTCAAAAAGTACGAACCTTCACTTCTTGCTCTCGCTCGTCAGTTCCCCCTCAACGAAGTTGAAGTTCAAGACGCAATTCAATGCACCTGGATTCGCCTTCTCGAACGCCATACTACTGTACGCAACCCGAATGCGCTGACTGGATGGCTACGCACGGTCTGTCGGAACGAATGCCTTAATCGGTTGCGGCACAGCAAACGAACCAGGTGCGCCGACCCCGGAGACTTCGCTAAGTTGGTTACGCCCCGCCCACAGGACTGCCCCGACGAGATAGCGGTTCAGAACTGCCGACGGGCCGCCCTCGAACAAGCCTTGCAAGAGCTACGTCCGGTGGTACGTTCAGTCGTTGTGGGTTCGGTGGTCGAGAAACGACCCTACCGAGAACTTGAAACGATGTTGGGCGTGCCGGGCGGTTCAATCGGGCCCACCCGAATGCGGGCCTTGAAGCGACTACGAACGTCTCCGCAACTCAAGAACCTTCTGGCCGCAAGTTAACCTGGTCGAGCTTCACGCTCAGCCTGGCCAGAACTTCATCGACGGAAGCCCCTCTCCCCCGGCGTCGCTCGATGTCGAAAAGTTCTCCACCCAGACTCTTACGAGCCTTTTTTAGGACAGCCTCGTGGGCCGGCCTGGCGACTCCGTTGCGGTACTGAGAAGTAAACCCGTCGACGAACACTAAACGACCATGGTCTTCCAAACGGAAGTAGTCAACAAAAGCGATCCATTCCAGAGAACTCGACAACAGTATTTTGTTTTGCGTCTTGAAGCTCGACAACAGAGCTTCAACAAATAGACTGCGACCAAAATTGAGGTCTTCAACGCTGGTCACCGCCCGCCCGTATGCTAATGCCGCCATCGCCAACGCGGCGTGATCTTGAATTTCGGAAGCGACTTCGTACGATTGAGACGCGAATTCGCGGGCATCAGACACGCGGCCCATCTCGTGGAGAGTGCGGGCAATCGATTGCGTCGCCATGGCGATTCCCCGCTTGTCATCGAGATAGACAAGCCGCTTTAATGCTCTGCGACCTACTTCGTAGGAAAGTTCTAGTCGTTGAGCACGGCGTTCAGCGATCGAGGCGAACAGGTCCACAATAGCCAAACCCCAAAGATGGCCAATCGAACGACACAACTCTGTGGCCTCGGCTAGCGCAGCGAACGCGCAAGGAAGATCATTCGCGTCAATTGCGGTGGCACCTTGAAGACTCAATGCGTCGGCCAGGAGATCGGAATCCTCGGCCACCCTAGCGTGCCGAACCGCATCGGCCGCCTGCCCCAGAGAGACCTTCTGGGTCCCGAGATAGAAGCCGACCGCTACAACCCCGACATGAGCGCGAGCGATCACGCTGGCAGAAGCCGAGACCTCATCGACGAGCGAACGGCGGACCCACTCGCCGATTTCTGCGACGTCTTCCAGTTCATGACAATGCCAGATAAACGCCCATAGCAGGTCAACTACATCCGGGAACGATTCATGCCTCCGGGCAAGCCTCAAACCAACCAACAGATTTGGCTGGTCGGGAGAAACAATCGCTGCTCGTTGAACAGCGGACATCGATCGAATATCTGGCGCAACCTCGGCAATAAAGGAAGCAAAGAACCGAAACATTGCCCGCTCAACGTCTGCACGGCAATCAAGCTCGGCCAGTTCAGGTTTGAGAAATTCCCGCACGGTCCGTAATGTTGCGTACCGATGACCCGTAGCTACATCTGGAATTTTCAGAACCAGAGACTGATCGATTAGCCTCGTCAGGACCGAACCAACATCAACGCCGGTAGCGTCGCCAACAACTTCAGCCGCGGCATAGGTGAAGGGAGCCTCGAAGACAGCCAATGCAGCAACAAGGCGACGTTGATTGGGTTCGAGACTATCTAACGTCCAGCGGATCATAGAACTCATCGACCTGTGCCGGTGGGTCTCGTCAAACCGGTCTGACGATAAATCCCTCAGCTGGATGCAATTCTCCCCAGCCAGAGCTTGCAGACCAAGACCCGCCGCCCGCTCGGCCGCCAGTTCAATGGCATACGGAAGGCCATCAGCGGCCGAGACGATCTGCTCTACCAGCGTCCAATCGTCTTGATCAACAGAAGCTCCTAGCGACTCGAGACGGTCGACAAATAAGTTCGAGGCCGGGCTTAATGACTTGCAATCGGTCGACTGAGTCGTCAACGGTGGAACAATAACCACCTGTTCCAAGGACACATTCGTACGAACCCGTGACGTTACCACCACATGAACGTTGGGCTGGCCCCGCAACAATTGGTTGATCTCGACCGACACCTCACAAATAAATCGTTCACAACTTTCCAGCAGCACCAAGTGGCGGGTCTGAAGATCGGCCAACGAAATATGGCCGGCCAATGCCCGGATCTTCTGCACTGTTGAAGTAAGATCTGGTTCCTCTGACAGGTCGCTCGTGTGAACCTGATCAAACAAACCCCTGACACGATCGACCGCTTCGACCGCTAAGCGAGATTTTCCAACCCCTCCAGGTCCAACCAGCGTCACTAAGCGTTGGCGCTGCAACGTCTTACAAACTTGTTCAAGTAGCAGCTGTCTGTCGATGAAGCTATTCCGAGGCGATGACGCAACAACGTTATGGCTAGACGTCTGGAGATGTTCAACTCCAAAAGGAACTTCGTTCGAGGCGATCAAGGCTTCCAACTCCCGAACGCTGGAGCTTGGCCCGATTCCTGTTCGTTCTATCAACTCCTGCCGATACTCGTGACATTCACGCAGTGCTTCAGCGTGCCGATCCAGATTAGCCAACACCCGCATCAAAAGACAGACGAATCTCTCATCGCACGGATTCTCCGCCCGAAGTTCGCGAAGCTCAGGGAGCGAATGTTCAGGCGAGCGTTCGATCGCGACGTCGAGACGCATTGCCATCACCATCAGTCTCTTTTCTTCGACGACCTTAGCGAAGCGCTCAAGGCGTTCGAGCTGGCGAATATCTTCGACAAATGAACCTCGCCAAAGACTACATGCTCGTTCTACAACTTGGTGGTGGGCTTCATCGGATTCGAACGAATTTGGTTCCCTGTGGGCCATGTCTACGAAGTCTTCGAATTCAGCTAAGTCCAGATCTACATTTGAACCTAATCCATAACCGCCAGAGGAAGTCAGGATTACATCCGCTCCTAGCTCCCGTCGTAAATTGGAAACGTAGGACTGTAGTGTCGACTTTGCCCCGGCAGGTGGGTCTTCTTCCCAAAGTTCGTCGATCAACCGTTCGGCAGTAACCGGCCGACCCCGCCGAATACATAGCAGGGCAAGAAGGGTCTTTAGGCGTGTTGCGCCAAGTTCAACTGGAACGGATTCGCGGGTTACCTGAACTGGCCCCAACAACGAGATGCGGACAGATTTGGCGTCGCCCAAATCAGACATTCTGAGACCCTCCCAACTAGTTAGCGACGAAATCGAGCCCGAAAACCAGTCTATTCTGGACAGCCGACCATTCTTAACTAACAACTGTAGGCGATACCAGTCGTTTTACCCGCGCCAAACCTCATAAGACTGTTGATTCGTGGTGTTACTTGTTATTCAGCCAAATAGTAATTAGCGACCGAACCTTTTCAATGCCTGTTCCTTTGTTGGAACTTACCCAGATGATGTCGTTAGGTTCCAGTTGGCACCCCTTGGCCAAATCCACCTTACGGCGAGACCACTTAGACGACTTAACTTTGTCTCGTTTGGTTGCAATTACGCTGTGTGGTAAATCACTCGCTCGAAGCCAGTCCAACATTTGAACGTCGAGTTTTGTCGGACCAATTGCTCCATCAATCAAACAAATGACCATCTCAAGATTCTCCCGGTGGAGAAGATAGTCCTCGATCATTCGCTGCCAGGATGCTCGCATCGCCTTCGATGTTGCGGCATAGCCATACCCAGGAAGATCCATACAAGTACCACCTTCGAGCACTTCGAAGAGATTCAAGAGCCTCGTTCGCCCGGGGGTACCTGACACCATGGCTAGTTTTTTGTGGTTACTTAACGCGTTGATAAGTGAAGACTTACCCACGTTAGAACGACCGACAATCGCAACCTCCGCTTCGCTATGAGGAAGCTGGTCAACATCGGTCGCCGACTTCACGAACTTCATTCTTAGAGGAGCCACAGCTAGTACCAGACCTACTTTATTTCTTGCCCGAACAGGGCCGCTCATTCGGCCAGCTTACCTATCAAATCGAGTCAACGGCTTTAGGTTTCCGACGTTTTATCTTCTCCAGACAATTTGCGTTCCCGGCCGTCTCGGGCCTGGCGCCCAGCCTCGACTGTTCGCTTCAGTTCGTCAGTCGTCGCTGATATCTTTTTGGTCACCTTGTCGTTCAATCCATGGACCGAACGTTCCCGGTGATATCCCCGTTGCTTTCCAACCAGGAAATTTACCGCACCACCAATGAGCAAAATCTGAGCGACGAGCCATAGCCAGGTCAGCGCTAATAGACCTGCACCCACAGCAGCGCGAACCTGGTTTGTCCCGGACGTCACGACACCATACCGAGAAAAACCGAGCGAAAGGCCCCACCATAGAACCGCGGCAACTGCCGCCCCCGGCAAGTCGTGGGTCCACCGACTTCGTTGACTCGGGCCGTAGTGATAGATGGTGGCCGCCCAGAAAGAAAGTACAAGCAACGCAAAAAGGTTCCGGGATAACAGGCGGAAGATACCTTCTGGGATCACATCCCAAACCAACTGGTCCGTCACAATGAGTGGAACCGAAAGGGCCAAACTTCCAAGCCCTAGAATAACCGCGACGATCCGGGTGTGGTACCAGCTACGGCGATCTCCAACTTCATAAATGTCATCGAGCGCACGCATCAAACCAGAGAAGCCTCGACTGATCGACCAAAGGGTAAGCGCAAGCGAAATAGTGAATAGTCCAGGGTCCGGTTGGAGGAAAAGTTCTTCGATAGCGCGTTCGATGCTTCCACTTTCGTCCGTGAAGACTCTGGCAGTAAAGCCGATCACTTCGGTCTTGATTCGGGACTGAAAACCGAACCCGTCGACGAGTCCGTCCAACGGACCCAACGCGGCGAGCAACGCCAATACTGATGCTGGCAGCGACACTAACATCCAGAATGTGACGCCGGCGGCTAAGTCGCCAATACCGGTTCGGTACCAGCGAACAGCGACGGCGACGGCTAGGCGCCACAGCTGCGCCACCCGATGTAGACCTGACCTAATCACGTCTCTAGAATAGAGAATTTGCAGGCCCTGTGACGGTCGCGTTTGATAGTGTCATATCGTTACGAATTTCTGTTCCACCCATATTGACGACTTCGACGTCTTCGTCAACCCAACACGATATGGTCTTTTCTTATGACTGAAGAGGGTTCGCCATTCACTCAACGACCGGCCGGAGAGGCATTCCTTGTAGACCCTCCAGGCGGGTCGAGCGGACCAGGCGTCCTGGTTCTACACTCTTGGTGGGGTTTAAACGAATGGACCCAAGATTTTTGTCGGCGGGTCGCAGGGTTGGGTCACACGGTCGTAGCGCCTGATCTGTTTGATGGCGTCCAACCAGCCACCGAAGCCGAGGGAAAAGCCGTCCTCGAAGCGTCAAAGCCGGACGACCTATCAGGGCTTGTGATGTCGTCGGCTCACACCCTTCGAGTAATGACGGGCAATGGGGCGAACCCGATAGCCGTGATCGGGTTTTCGATGGGCGCATCGCTAGCTTTTTGGGTATCTGCCCGGCTTCCGGATGTTGTCGACAGAGCTGTCTGCTTCTACGGCACGCAATCTATCGATTTCGACGGCGCTAACGCCAAATTTCAGGGCCATTTTGGCGACGATGACCATCTCGTGTCCGAAGAAGACCGGGTCGTAACCGAATCATTCCTACGACTTGGAGGCCAAGAAACTGAATTTCATGTCTACCCCGGAGCGAAACAATGGTTCTTTGAGACGGGCGAGAACTACAACGAACAGCAAGCCGAATTAGCCTGGGAACGTCTTGTTCCTTTCCTCGACCGCAGTCTGGACAGCCCGTCTGAGTTCGACATCGAAAAACTCCGAGACCATGACCCGATTGACGGACGAGAGTAAGACGCTAAGGCAATATGACGGCTTGCGCTGCGATTGCAGTCGTCCCGTCAAAGGTGATAGCCGGCGACCCATATAAGACGTAGCCATCATCGAGCGCCTTGCTGACCCGTTCGCAAAACACATGATCATCTGGACCACTCAACAACCGGTAGGCCAACCTCGAGCCTTGGCCGGTGGCAATATCATTTTCCCCTGTGATTGGGTCATCTGCAGCTTTCATAACCGACAGTATAACTTCTAGCTTGTTCTAGCCGGACTGTCCGAGCGCCTGCGAAATATCGTCGTACAAATCTTCAACGTCCTCAAGGCCGACAGATAGCCGTACCATTCCCGGCCCGATACCTGCCTCTTCGCGAGCTTCCGGCCCAAGCCTTCGATGGGTAGTCGTAGCAGGATGGGTTGCCAACGACTTCGAATCGCCGATGTTGTTCGAGATATCGATGATCTTGAATTTATCGAGCACCTCGAATGCCCGTGCCTTAGAACCAAGGTCCATAGTCAGAATGGTTCCCCCCGCTGACATCTGTTTCTGGGCCAAGTCAAACTGAGGATGAGATTCGAGAAACGGGTAGCTGACCTTACCGATTCCGAGCGTGTCTTCGAGTTGGTTTGATAGTTGGTGAGCGGAGCGACTAGACGCGTCGACGCGCAGCCGCATCGTTTCCATACCTTTGAGAAATAGCCAAGCATTAAATGGGCTGAGGCTTGGACCGGTATGACGAAGCATCGGCATGACCGATTCATCCACGAATTCTTGGGTACCGAGAACTGCTCCACCCAGGGCACGTCCTTGACCATCGATGTGTTTGGTGGCCGAGTAGATCACGACGTCGGCGCCTAGATCAAGCGGACTTTGGAGGACTGGGCTTGCGAACACATTGTCGATAAACACCAGAGCGCCAGCGTTGTGAGCAAGCCGCGATACCGCCTCGATGTCGATGATCTCCAGGGCCGGGTTCGACGGCGACTCCAAAAAGACGGCCTTCGTATCTTTCGTTAACGCCTTTTCCCAAGCTTCGAGCGAGCAACCGTCAACCAATTCGGTTTCAGCCCCGAACCGAGGAAGAATTTCGGTAACGATTACATGACACGACCCGAACAATGCCCGAGACGAGACCAAGCGGTCACCGGCCCCAACGCAAGATCCGAGAGCTGCGAACACGGCCCCCATTCCTGAAGATATACCGCGGCAAGCTTCGGCTCCTTCAATCGCTGCGAGACGTTTTTCGAACATAGCGACTGTTGGGTTGGCGTAGCGAGAGTAAATGTAATGATCATTTTCGCCAGCGAAAGCAGCTTCGGCTTCAGCCGCCGACGAATAGACGTAACCCGATGTCAGGTAGAGGGCTTCGGCGGTCTCGTCGAACCCTGACCGGTTGACCCCACTGCGGACGAGTTTGGTAGCTTCATTCCAGCCATCGACCGTCTTGTCGTCGTAGCTCGAAGCCATCTATTGACTCCGCCATGGCAAGGAGTCTTTCCACCCGCCGACCCGCCGACCAGCAGGGCCAGGGTCACCTTCGAATCCAGCAACGACATTGTAGGCCTTGGCAA